>NZ_OY726394.1:3721197-4341397 GCF_963378075.1 Mycolicibacter sp. MU0083 | reverse complement strand
CGGATGTGGTACGGCAACATGTTATCCACACACTTATCCACAGATGTGGATGAGGTGCGCATTCCGCGGTGAGGCCCCCTGGGCCGGGTGCTCGGCAACGGATACTCCAGACAGAGACGCTGTATCTGAAGCGCCAGCCGCTTCGTCATGTTCGGTTCGTCATCCAAAACCGCTCCGATTCCAGAACGGCGCTGGCAAGCAAGCTAACAGGTTTCGCGGCGGCCGACTACTTGTTTCGGACAGATGAAGTGAACCAAAACGGGCCGAGCCGATACGTCCGAGACGTGTGTGACCACTGTGAATGATGAGTTCGGTTCGATGGGGGTCTGCCGCGGCTGCGGGAGGGGTACGGGGCCGGGGTTTGACCCGGCGAACGCGCATCAGTACCCTCGAACAGTCGCCCGAACGTCGGCGATACGGCAGCGACCGGCCCTCGGCCGGAGACCGCGCCGGTTACGAGCAAGACGCAGAAGTTCACCGAGCTTACCGAGTGCGTCGCGTGCGGCTGGCACATCGGTTTTCCGGTGTGTCGGACATATGCGACACAAGATGCAATAAGGAGAGTGTGCCGTGGCCAAGGGCAAGCGGACCTTCCAGCCCAACAACCGTCGTCGGGCCCGCGTGCACGGGTTCCGGCTGCGGATGCGGACTCGTGCCGGCCGTGCCATCGTCACCGCTCGGCGCAACAAGGGCCGGCGTTCGCTGACTGCCTGAGCACAGGCAGCTCGGCGGTGCTCCCGGCTCAGTACCGGATGAGACGATCGGCCGACTTCGGTGCGACGGTTAGGCAGGGCCGGCGGGCGGTACAGCCCGACCTCGTCCTGTACAGCCGTCGATCAGACGTATCCGGGCGGTCGGCATCGGACGCCGCCGCGATGGCGTCACCCCGGGTGGGGTTGATCATCGCGAAGTCGGTGGGATCGGCCGTTGATCGGCACCGGGTGGCCAGGCGACTCCGCCACGTGCTGCGGGATGTCCTCGAAGAGCTCGATCCCGGTGAGCAGCTGGTGATTCGGGCGTTGCCCGGCAGCAGTGGTGTCAGCTTTGCGGAGTTGACCACGCAGGTGCGTGCCGGCTTGCGGGGAGTACACCGTGTGCCGAGTGCGGTGTGCCGATGACCATGGTCGCTTCGAGGCCGGCGCGCGCGTTGATCTTCGTCATTCAGCTCTATCGAACGATGATCTCCCCGTTGCGGTTGCCCAGTTGCCGATTCATGCCGACGTGCAGTCGCTACGCGGTGGACGCCCTGGGGGAGTACGGGCTGATCCGGGGTGGTTGGCTGGCCGCGGTGCGGTTGGCCAAGTGCGGGCCGTGGCATCAAGGCGGCTGGGACCCCATACCAGAACGATCCCCGGGTACGGCCGTGTGCGGCTGCCCGTCCGGGAACGCCCCGGACAAGCGAGCGGAGGGTGACGACCGTGTCTTTTGATCTCGGCAGCCTGGACTACTTCTATTACCCGGTATCGGGCATTATGTGGTTGTGGTACAAGGCTTTTGGCCTGGTACTGGGCCCCCGTAACTTCTTCACCTGGGCGCTGTCGGTGGTGTTCCTGGTCTTCACGCTGCGGGCACTGCTCTATAAGCCGTTCGTCTCGCAGATCCGGACTACCCGGCAGATGCAGGAGCTGCAGCCACAGATCAAGGCGCTGCAGAAGAAGTACGGCAAGGACCGTCAGAAGATGGCCCTGGAGATGCAGAAGCTGCAGCGCGAACACGGCTTCAACCCGATTCTGGGTTGCTTGCCGATGTTCGCGCAGTTGCCGGTGTTCCTTGGCCTGTTCCACGTGCTGCGCTCGTTCGACCGCACCACCCACGGGGTGGGGCAGCTGGGTCTGAGCCCGGAACTGAACCGCCAACTCGGCAACTACTTCTTCAGTGCTCAGGACGTGGGGAACTTCCTGGACGCGAAGCTCTTCGGTGTCACGTTGGGCGCCAGCATCATCCAGTCCCACGAGAACAGGATGGCGGTCGCGGCGATCGGCGTGCCGATCATGATCGCGGCGGGCATCGCCACCTACTTCAACAGTCGGGCGTCGATCTCCCGGCAGAGTCCGGAAGCCGCCGAGCAACCGCAGACCGCGATGATGAACAAGCTCGCGCTGTATGTCTTCCCGCTGGGCGTGGTGGTCGGTGGACCCTTCCTGCCGCTGGCGATCATCTTGTACTGGTTCTCCAACAACATCTGGACCTTCGCTCAGCAGCACTACGTGTTCGGCATGATCGCCAAAGAAGAAGAGGCGAAGAAGGAAGAGCAACTGCGCCGGCGGTCCGCCAATGCCCCGGCACCGGGTGCCAAGCCCAAGCGCGGGGGTCGCACCGCGACGGCCGAACCGGCTACCGACACCGACACCGCCGCCGACTCCGGTGAGGTGAACGCGGATGCCGACAAGACGACCGAGCGCGATGTGGCCAAGCCCAAGCAGAACCGGCCCGCTGCGGGCGGCAGTCGCCCGGGCGCTGGAAACAAGCCGAAGAAACGCAAGCGGTAACCGACCGCACGAAGCCAACCGGCGCGTGAGCCGCCGGGCACGGAGGGAGACGACATGACCGACATGACCGACGCGGAGACCACCGAGACCACGGTGACCGGCGAGCAGTCGCCGCAGGACAGCGCGCCCGCGGTGGATATGGAAGACCGACTGGTCGCCGAGGGCGAGATCGCCGGCGACTACCTCGAAGAGTTGCTGGATCTGCTGGACTTCGACGGGGACATCGACTTGGACGTCGAGGGCCGGCGCGCGGTGGTCAGTATCGACGGTGGGAACGACCTGACGAAGCTGGTGGGCCGCAAGGGCGAGGTCCTCGATGCGTTGCAGGAGCTGACCCGGTTGGCGGTGCACCAGAAGACCGGTGAGCGCAGCCGCTTGATGCTCGACATCGCCGGCTGGCGTCGTCGTCGTCGGGACGACCTGACCGCTTTGGGCGACGAGGTGGCCCGCCGGGTTCTGGAGAGCGGTGTGGACGAGGAACTGGCTCCGATGAGCCCGTTCGAACGTAAGATCGTCCACGATGCAGTGGCCGCCGTCGACGGAGTACACAGCGAGAGTCAGGGTGTGGAGCCGTCGCGCCGGGTAGTGGTTCGGCGGGACTGATCGGGCTCGGGGCGAAGAATTACAGCAGTGTGATTCTTGGCCGGCGGTTGATTCACGGGAAGCCGGAGGAATGTTTCACGTGAAACATCTCGAACAAGAGTCGATACCCGAACCGCCCCCGGAGGCCGGCGTGGCGTTCGGTGAACGCCTTCCCTTGGCGCGGCGCTATGCCGAGTCGCTGGCCGGTGCGGGCGTGGAGCGTGGACTGATCGGTCCGCGGGAGGTCCCGCGATTATGGGACCGCCACATCCTCAACTGCGCGGCGATCAGTGAGTTGTTCGAACCGGACGAACTTGTCGCCGACATCGGCAGCGGTGCCGGCTTGCCGGGCATACCGTTGGCCATCGCGCGACCGGACCTGTCCATCACGCTGATCGAGCCGCTGCTGCGCCGCAGTGAGTTCCTCCACGAGGTGGTCGCCGAACTCGGACTCGACCATGTCGCCGTCGTCCGCGGCCGCGCCGAGGAACCCGCGGTGCGGGACGAAGCGGGGGACTGCGATGCCGTGGTGTCGCGGGCGGTCGCCAGCCTCGACAAGATCAGCCGCTGGAGCTTCCCACTGTTGCGTGTCGGCGGCCGGATGGTCGCCATGAAGGGGGAGAAGGCGGCGGCCGAGATCGATGAACACCGACGTGTGATGATCGGACTAGGCGCGAACGAGGTGAGGGTGGTGAGATGTGGCGAGAGCTATTTAAACCCGCCCACAACCGTGGTGCTGGCACTGCGGGGAGAGAGCGAGCCGGCGCGCGGGCGACGGCGGAAGTCAGGAAGCCCGGAGCGACGGTCGACCAGGAGGCCCAGATGAGCAGACCCGCCCGCCCGGACTCGGCGCCGCGGCCCAAGGCGACCCACGCCGACCGCGCCGCGGGTGCGGTTTCACGTGAAACATCGCCGGCACCGGTTTCACGTGAAACATCGCCGGATTTCGACACCCCGATCGGGGCTGCCGCCGAACGCGCGATGCAGGTCCTGCACACCAACAAGCGGCTGCCCCGGCCGAGGCGCCGCCGTGTCTTCACGGTCGCCAACCAGAAGGGTGGCGTCGGAAAGACCACCACGGCGGTCAACCTCGCCGCCGCGCTGGCGGTTCAGGGGCTCAAGACCTTGGTGATCGACCTGGACCCGCAGGGCAACGCGAGCACGGCCCTGGGCATCTCCGAGCGGCAGTCCGGGACCCCGTCGTCCTATGAGGTCTTGATCGGCGCCATTCCGGTGGCTTCGGCGCTGCAGCAGAGTCCGCACAACGAGCGCCTGTTCTGCATCCCGGCCACCATCGACCTCGCCGGCGCCGAGATCGAATTGGTCAGCATGGTGGCGCGGGAGAACCGGCTGCGGAACGCGCTGAACGAGTTGGACGGATACGACTTCGACTACGTCTTCATCGACTGCCCCCCGTCGCTGGGCCTGCTGACCGTCAACGCGTTGGTGGCGGCCCCCGAGGTGCTGATCCCCATCCAGTGCGAGTACTACG
Organism: Mycolicibacter sp. MU0083; assembly: GCF_963378075.1. NCBI lineage: Bacteria > Bacillati > Actinomycetota > Actinomycetes > Mycobacteriales > Mycobacteriaceae > Mycobacterium > Mycobacterium kokjensenii. The sequence goes on along the minus strand of NZ_OY726394.1, from coordinate 4,336,834 downwards.
CCCTCGAGGGTGTCTCGCAGTTGATGCGCAACATCGAGATGGTCCGCTCCCACCTCAACCCGCTGCTCGAGGTCACCACCGTCTTGCTCACCATGTACGACGGCCGGACCAAACTCGCCGATCAGGTCGCCGATGAAGTCCGCCGGTATTTCGGCGACCGGGTGCTGCGCACCGTGATCCCCCGCAGCGTGAAGGTCTCCGAGGCGCCGGGGTACAGCATGACGATCATCGATTACGACCCGGGTTCACGTGGCGCCATGAGCTATCTGGACGCCAGCCGCGAACTCACCGAACGGGATCCGGGTGCCGGTGCGGAGGAGGCGCCGTGATCCGCGTCGACACGGCACGAGCTGTAGTAGGACCCACTGGGGAGCGCCCGGGGTTTCCAGTGATGAGGAGGAGCACCGCAGATGACCGGTCCGTCGCGTAAGAAGGGCGGCCTGGGCCGCGGCCTGGCGTCGCTGATCCCGACCGGGCCCGCCGATGGCGAGACCGGCCCCGCCGATCGCGGTGCGGGCATGGGACCGCGGATGGGGGATGCCGCGGCCGACGTAGTGCTGGGCGGACCGCGCAGCGCTGCGCCGGCCCCGTCCGCGCCCGACGTCGGCGCGGTGTATCGGGAGATCCGGCCCGGTGACATCGAGCCCAACCCCCGGCAGCCCCGTCAGGTGTTCGACGACGAGGCGCTGGCCGAGTTGGTGCATTCGATCCGGGAATTCGGGTTGATGCAACCGATCGTCGTGCGGACCGTCCCCGGTGCCGCTGCCGGAGCCCCGCGCTACCAGTTGGTGATGGGGGAGCGGCGCTGGCGTGCCTCCCAGCAGGCCGGCCTGGAGACCATCCCGGCGATCGTCCGCGAGACCGAGGACGACAACCTGCTCCGTGACGCGCTGCTGGAGAACATCCACCGCGTGCAGCTGAACCCGTTGGAAGAGGCCGCCGCCTATCAACAGTTGTTGGACGAGTTCGGCGTGACACACGACGAGCTGGCCACCCGGATCGGGCGGTCCCGCCCGCTGGTGACCAACATGATCCGGTTGCTCCGGTTGCCGATCGCGGTACAGCGGCGGGTGGCCGCCGGTGTCCTGTCGGCGGGTCATGCTCGGGCACTGCTGTCGCTGGAGGCCGGTTCGGAGGCGCAGGAGGAGCTGGCGGCCCGTATCGTCGCCGAGGGGTTGTCGGTGCGCGCCACCGAGGAAGCCGTCACCCTGGCCAACCGCGGCGGTGGCTCGACGCCCGTTGCGCCGCGGCGGAAGCCCATCCAGATGCCGGGTCTGCAGGACGTCGCAGAGCGGCTGTCGACGACCTTCGATACCCGTGTGACGGTCAGTGTCGGTAAGCGCAAGGGCAAGATCGTGGTCGAATTCGGGTCCGTCGACGACCTGCAACGCATCGTGGCGATGATGGAGACAAAATCGACTTGAGGCCGATGTTCGTCCGGGTCCGGATATACCGGGCCGTTACGTCACTGTGACGGTATTGCCGTCCCGGTCTGCCGGAGGAGGTGAATAGTGTTGATCGGCAACGGATTTCGAATTTCGGCCGAAATCAGCGCGCATCCGGTGCCGGCGGTGGCATCCGATGACGGCACCCTCCTATTCTTGAAGGGCTATCGCCGTCGACAGCACGGGTTGAGGCTGGGAGTTCAGTGTCCGTCCGCATCACACCTCTGAAGCTCGAGGGATTCGATCAGCTTCCCAAGCACGCGCGTCGTTGCGTGTTCTGGGAAGTGGATCCGGCCACCCTCGGCCCCGACGATCACCTCTCGGATCCGGAATTCGAAAAAGAGGCCTGGCTGTCGATGGTGATGCTGGAGTGGGGCTGCTGCGGGCAGGTCGCCGCCCCGTCGGCTCCGGGCGGTGGGGTAGGGGAGTCAGACTGCCTGGGCTATGTGCTCTACGCGCCGCCGCGCGCGGTACCGCGGGCGAACCGGTTCCCGACCGCTCCGGTCTCCGCCGACGCGGTACTGCTGACCTCGCTCGGCGTGGATTCGACGCCGATGGCGGACGGCCTACCCCAGGAACTGGTCTCCCGGGTGGTCGACGAGTTGATGCGACGCGGCGTGCGCGCACTGGAAGCCTTCGGCCGGACACCGGCGGTCACCGAACTACTGGATGCGCCCGCGACCGGACCCGACGCCATCCCGGATGACGTCGCACCGGTGTTGGCAGCCCTGGGGGACTGCACGGTGGAGCACTGCATCATCGAAGCCGACTTCTTGACCGGGGTGGGGTTCACCGTGGTGGCGCCGCACCGGTATTTCCCGCGGCTGCGATTGGAACTCGACAAGGGCCTCGGCTGGAAGGCGGAGGTGGAGGCCGCCTTGGAGCGGCTACTGGAGACCGCGCGGCTGGAACCGTCGATCGGCGCCGGTGCCACCGGTGCCATGCCGGCGGTCAGGACTGGCCGAGTCGACCGGTCTGCTCGACGGACAATTCGTGGGCGAGCAGTTCGGCGAACGTGAACGTTCCGGTGGGACGGTCGTTCTTGCCGAGCAGGTACAGCCGTTTGACGGCGGCGAGCATGCCCTCGGCGATCGCGTCGCGCACCGCCGGGGCGGCCAGCATTCCGCGATCCCGCGGGCTGGTGATGTAACCGACGTCGACCTCGACGGTGGGCATCCGGGTCAGGCGCAGCAGATCCCAGGTGCGGCCATGAGCCCGACAGTCCTGTAATCCCGTGCGGGCCACTATTTCTCGCTGAATGAAATCGGCGAGGTTGCGGCCGATGGTCGACACCGAACCGTGCGAGTTCCCGAAGTGGAACGACGCCACCCCGTTGGCCGTCGGACTGGTATGGGTGGCGCACCGCAGGCTGATCATCAGATCGGCCCCGACCGCGTTCGCCGTGGCGGCACGCTCGGCATCCGAGGGGCTGCGGCCGCTCGGGCGGGACAGGAAGGTGTCCATCCCGATGGCCGTCATCCGGCCCTCGAGACGACTTGCCAAGTCCCACAAGATGTCTGCTTCACTGATCGGACCGGAGGGGGTCTGGGTGATCAGCCCGTGATCGCGTCCCCCGCGGCCCGGGTCGATCACGATGCGCTTACCGGACAACTGCGGTCCGGACCGCCGTACCAGCTCCTCCTCACGGATGGCGTGCGGTGACCCGCCGCTGACCCGCGAAGCCAGAAAGTTCAAGGACCGCAAGGTTTCCGGCCCACAGATCCCGTCGGCGTACAGGCCGTACTCGCGCTGGTAGGACATCAGGGCGTTGTGCGTCTGGATACCGAAGTAGCCGTCGACCATGCCGGTGTAGAACCCGAGGTCCTGCAGGCGGGCCTGCAGGGTCGCCACGTCGTCGCCGTACATCGGCGCACCGAACTGGTGGTTGAGGATCCGCGCACCCAATCGGTACGAGGCCTCCTTGAGGGCCCGGTAGGTGGCCTCGCCGATCACGCCGTCGACCAGCAGCCCACGCTGCTGCTGGAAGGCCCGCACCGCCCGGTCGAGTTCGTCGTCGAAGTAATCCAGCGCCACATGTTTACCGGTGCTGAGGTCGGCGTCGGGGCTGTCGACCAGACCCAGCGCTGCCAGCGCCGCACGGACCTCGACGACAGCGCCGTTGCGGTCACCGCGCCGCAGGCCCGTCTCGGCGCCGCGATGCCGACCCGACATTACTGAGCCCTCCGGATAGTCACTGTTGGCCGTGCAGCCGTCGCCGGCGGTTGCACGGCAGATTAGCCAGCATTGTCGCAGATACCCGGTGAATTGCTGAAACCGTGAAGGCCGAAACCGGCCCGCGTCATCGCCGTCGACGACGCCGGGCGCAGGCCCCCGGGGACACCTAGTCGGTGTCGGCGATCTCCCGCAGCAGCGCCGCCTTGCCCTTGGCCCCCACGATGCGCTTCACCGGCTGCCCGTCCTTGAACAGGATGAGTGTGGGAATCGAAACCACATTGAAGTCACGTGCGGTGTCGGGGTTGGCGTCCACGTCGAGCTTGGCGACGGTGAGCGTCTCACCCCGTTCGGCGGCGATCTCCTCGAGGACCGGGGCGACCATCTTGCACGGTCCGCACCAGGTCGCCCAGAAATCCACCAGCACCGGCTTGCTGCTGGCCAGTACGTCGGCGGCGAAGGTCGCGTCGGAGACGGTCACCGTGCTGTGGTTGTCGGTCACTGGGGTGCTCCCATCAGGGTTTCGGTGCTGTTGTCGTGGGTCGCTTCGGCTGATTCTGCCAGCCAGCGTTCGGCGTCGATCGCGGCCGCACAGCCGGTGCCGGCGGCGGTGATGGCCTGTCGGTAGGTGCGGTCCACCAGGTCGCCGGCGGCGAACACCCCTTCCAGGGAGGTCCGCGATCCCGGCTGCTGGACCAGCACATAGCCGTCGGAGTCCAGGTCCACCTGGTCGCGCACCAGCGCCGACCGGGGATCGTGGCCGATCGCCACGAACACGCCGGTCACCGGCAGCGTGCTCTCGGCGCCGGTGGCGGTGTCGCGCACCCGCAGGCCGGTCACGGTCTCCGAACCCTCGACGGCCACCGGGACGGTGTTGGTGAGGAACCGGATCTTGTCGTTCTCCCGTGCCCGCGCGAGCATGATCTTCGAGGCGCGGAACTCCTCGCGGCGGTGTATCAGCGTCACGCTGCGCGCGAAGCGGGTCAAGAAGGTGGCCTCCTCCATCGCGGAGTCCCCGCCGCCGATCACCGCGATGTCTTGGTCGCGGAAGAAGAAGCCGTCGCAGGTGGCACACGAACTCACACCCCGGCCGAGCAGTTCCTGTTCGCCGGGGATGTTCAGGTAGCGGGCGGCGGCCCCCATCGCCAAGATGACCGCCCGGGCGTGGTGCGTCTCGCCGTCCGCGGTCACCACGGACTTGACCGGACCCCGCAGGTCCACGGATTCGATGTCCTCCATGCGCAGGTCCGCGCCGAAGCGCAGCGCCTGCTCCCGCATCTCGTCCATCAGTTCCGGGCCCATGATGCCGTTGCGGAACCCGGGGAAGTTCTCCACCTCGGTGGTGGTCATCAGGGCGCCCCCGAACGCGGTGCCCTCGAAGACCAGCGGGGCGAGCTGGGCCCGCGCGGTGTAGACCGCCGCGGTGTACCCGGCGGGACCGGAACCGATGATGATCACGTCGTGGATGGTCGGTGCCTCAGACATCGAGAGCCTTTCCGCTGGGATCTGTTACAGGGGCTAGCAACGTCAGCGTAGGCGGAGATGTTCCCCGGGCCGACCCCGACGGTCCCCACGGGGCCGTCACGGACGCCGGATCGCCGTGGTCGCCAGCAACCCGGTGTTCGCGGAACTGCAGTTGGCGGCCACCGCCAACACCGTCAGCAGGTCGGTCGAGGTGTCCGGGAGGACCAGCACGACCCCGCTGCGGCCGTTGATCGTGACTTCGCGGGCACCCAGGATGGGCGTCGCCGCCGGATACCCCAGACCGGTCAGGCAACCGATCCGTCGCCCGGGCTCGGTGAGCGGGCCGTATTCGGGCTCGCGGTCCAGCAGCTCCAGAATCTCCGGGTCGGAGAGCGGCAGGACCGTCGGCGGCTCCGACTCCACCGTGATCGCATCGAAGGATCGCGGACCGCTCGCGGTGTCGCCGGGCAAGCGGGACAGGCCGAAGGCGCCGACCGCCACCGCGATCAGGGCGGCGCCACCGCCGGTGTAGGCCGCGATCCGGTTGAACCGGGGCAGCGGCCGACTGGAATGGGCCGGCGGACCGCTCCGCGGCCGGGGGTTTCGCCCGCCGCCATCCGTTGGCATTCCGCCCCCTCGTCGTCAGGCGCAGTGGTGAACCCGGTGTGCGGGCTGCGCCGTCAAGGCTATCCGGCCGGGGTGCGGACGGCCGAGCAGGACGGCCAGCCGGGCACGACCGCGCGCACAGCGACTCTTGACGGTGCCCGGTGCGATCCCGAGTGCCAGGGCGGCGTCGGCGACCGAATATCCGTGCATGTCGACGGCCACCACCGCGGCGCGCTGACCGGCCGAGAGCCGCCGCAGCGCCGCGCGCACCACCAGCGCGGTCTCCACCTCGGCGGTGCGATCAGCCACCGCGGTGTGGGTGGGCAGCAGTTCGGTGTCGACAATCCTGTTGCGGCGCAACCGATCCAGGCAGGCGTTCACCACGATCCGGTGCAGCCAGCTGCCGACGGCCGCGTTGTAGCGGAACGACCCGGCGGTCCGGTGGGCCGACAGCATCGCCTCCTGCAGGGCGTCCTCGGCGTCCTCCCGACACCGGGTGGTGCGCCGGGCCAGTAGCAACAGCCTGCGGTGGTGACGACCGAACAACTCGCCGAAGGCATCGCGGTCACCGGCGACATGTGCGGCCAACAGTTCGGCGTCGCTGCGTTCCCGCTGTCCCATGGGCGGACAGTAACCACAACGGTTCTCGCCGGCACTTCACCCGACGGGCCACCTGTGTACAGCTTTGGTCAGGACGCGCCGGTGATGGTGATCTCGGAGATCTGGGTGCGGCTCTCGCCGCCGGTGTTGCCCATCGTGGAGATCCACACCAGCAGGTTCGACGTCGGCGCCGACGAGTCGGCGGTGATCTTGTTCGGACCGGGCTGCAGCGCCTTTGCCGGAGCCAGCAGCGTGGTGTCCTCCAGCCGGGTCGGCTTCGGCGTGGACGCCGAGCGCAGCTCGACCCGGGTTCCGGTGCTGGACACGTTGATTGAGACGGTACCGATCACCGTCGGCTTGGGCAGTTGCAGCATCAGCCCGACACCGTTCTTGAAGTTCGGGAAGGGCACCGGATCGGAGTAGGTGTCGGTTCCCCAGAAGGTGCTCGGGTCCCCGTCGATCGCCAGGCCGGCGTCCTGCGGCCGGTCCGCCTCGCCGCCGGGGGAGAAGACCGTCGCCTGTACCGGCTTGACCGTGCCGCCGGGACCGGTCGCGCCCGGCAGCGACGACGTCGTCGGATTGCTCAGGCCCAGCTCGGTCTTGTCGAATCCGTTGACGTCACCGAAGATTCGGTTCAGCACCGAGGCCAGCACCAGCAGCGCGATCAGGATCACCGCGCCACCGATGCCCAAACCGATCAGCACCCGGCGCCGTCGCTCCGCACGAGTCTCTTCGTCGGGAACCGTCGGCTCCCGCCGTGCCGCCGGAGGCGAGTCCTCCAGCGTCCCGATCAGTTCGGTCTGTTCATGCAGTGCGGTGGCCTGCTGAAGCAGATTGGACAGCGTCGACGCACCGCGGATACCGCCGTCGGGCTGAATCGCGTGGCTGGCGGCGGCGGCGATCTGGAACGGGATGTCGGGTTTGACGGCATCGGGCTTGACCGGATTCCCGGTCGAGTCGAGGTCCGCCGGTGCCAGCCCGCTGTCCCCGTCGCCGGGCAGCGGCCACCGGTTGACCAGCAGCGCGTACAGGGTGGCGCCGATGCCGCGGATGTCGTCTTCGGGCCGGGCGTCGGGCATGGTGGCGGGGAAGGCCAGGGTGACGTCGCCGTCGATACTGACCCGCACCCGGGCCGGATGGTCGATCGACAGCGCCACACCGTTGTGGTGCGCCGTCTCGGCGGCCGCGGCCAGGGACCGGATCGCCCGGGCGGCGCCGATCGGCGACGGCTCGGTACCGGCCACCTCCGGCAGGGACGCACCGCGGACCCATTCGGAGACCACCAGGCCACCGGCCCCGATCCGCACCACGTCGAGCACCCGGGCGATCCCGGGGAGGTCGATCTGGCTGAGTCGCTGCGTACGCGACAAGACGCCGGTCAACTGGTCGTCGGACATCGTCTGCTCGGGGTCGACGAACGTCAACGCCACCTGCCGACTCAGCGCGGTGTCCTGCGCCTGCCAGAACTGCAGCACGGCGGTGCGGCCGTGGCGCACCAACAACCGGTAACGGCCGCCCGCAATGGTCAGTCCCGGCGTCAGCAGGCCTTCGTCGGAGGCCGCCTCGGACTCGCGGGTCTCGGCGCCATCGGAAGGAATGTGAGCCACCTCAGCGCCTTTCGGTGTTCCGCCACCGGTATCGGGTCCCGGTGACGTCTGCCGGGCGGGGTCGTTCGACACCTCCCCGGCCGGTGTGGGCAAACGGTTCTGCTCAGCGTACGGGACGACCGGATCCGGAGAAGGCGGGTTGCCCAGGGTTGTTTCCGGGCGCGACGCGCCGAGGCGACGCCGGACCGCGGCGACGGCGGCGACGGCCTCGGGGACCTGTGCGCGCACCATCACCGCCGCGATGATCGGCAACATCACCAGCGTCAACACCAGCAGCCGCAGCATCGAACCGGCGGCACCGTGATCGGTCAGGCCACGCAGCCCCAGCACCCGGTCGAGGATCTCGGCGATCAGCCCGGCCAGCAGCGAAGCCGTCAGGGTGACCAGCACGGTGCGCACCACGTCGCGGCCGAGCAACCGGGTGCGGCCCGGCACGGTCGCCGGCCCACCGGTCGGCAGCAGGGTGCGCTGCAGCAGCACGTGACCGACGATCGCGCCGGCGAGGAAACCCACACCGTTGGCCAGGCCCAGGTAGGCGGCCACCAGGTCGGGATTCTCGGTGAGGTGCGGCGCCAGCAGCGAAGCGCCGATCTTCACCACGGTGATCACCACGATGATGGCGATCGGGATCCAGGGTTGCTCGCGCGCATAGAACACCCGGAGCTGCAGCAGCACCATCGCGTAGGGGATCAGCGTGAACGCCGACAGGGTGACCGCCGCACCCAGATATCCGGCATCGACGTTGCCGAAGTTGCCGTAGGCGAACAACGCACTGCCGATGGCCGGGCCCCCGACCGTCATCAGCGCCACGATCGGGATCAGCGTGATCATCATCAGCCGGGTGGCCAGCGACAGATCGGCCAGCACCGCGGGATCGTCGCCGGCGGCGGCATTGCGGCTCAACCGCGGCATCACCACCGTCAGCACGGTCACGCCGATCATCCCGAACGGGAGTTGCAGCAACAGCCAGGCGTAGTAGTAGATCGCCGGCCCGGAGGCCGCCGAGGTGGCGGCGATCTGATTGGTCACGACCAGCCCGATCTGGCTGATCAGCACGTAGAGCACCATCGCGGCGGCCATTGCGCCGAAACGCTTGAGCCGGTCGTCAATTCCCCACAGCGGACGCAGGCTGATCCGCTCCCGCCGGATCGCCACCAGCAGGACCGCCGTCTGGGCGACCACGCCCGCCGTGGTGCCCAGGCCCAGCACCAGCAGCTTGGCGTTGCCCATCCGTACCGGGTCCACCGACAGTTCGCCCGGCATCAGCAGATACAGCACCAGGGTGGCGATCGCGACCACGTTGTTGACCACCGGCGCCCAGGCCGGTGCCCCGAAGATGTTGCGGGTGTTCAGGATCGCCATGAACACCGAGGACAGCCCGTAGCAGATCACCTGTGGCAGCAGCAGATAGGCGAACGCGATGGTCAGCGGTTCGTTGACCTGCGGATCCCCGCCCAGCATCAATCGGACCAGCAACGGGGCCGCGGCCACCGAGAGCACCGTGGTGGCCAGCAGCAGCGCGGTGGCCAGCGTGATCAGCCGCCGGACGAAGGCCGCACCGCCGTCCGGGTCGTCGCGTTCGGCGCGGGCCAGCACCGGCACGAAGATCGCGGTGAACGTCGCCTCCAGCACCAGGGCGGCGATCTGGTTCGGCAGCTGGTTGGCCACCGAGAATGCGCTGGACAGGGCCGCACCCAGGATCGCGGCCAGCAGCACCACCCGGACGAACCCGGTGATCCGGCTGACCAGCGTCGCCAGCGCCATCCCCCAGGAGCGCGACACCACGGCGGCATCGGTCAGCTCGGGCCGGGCGGGCTGGGCGGGCTGGGCGGGCTGGGTGGACGGCGTGCTCACCGGTCGGCGCCTTCGTCGGCGGGTGGGAGCGCGTCCCCGACCGGGCGCGGGGCGTCCAGATCGGCGCGGTCGGGCTGACCGCGGAAGCGGTGCCAGAGCCGGCGGCCGGTCAGCACGGTGAGTGCGGCGGCGGCGGTCATCGTGATCAGGAACAGCACCATGCCGTAAGCGTTCGAATGCACCGACAGGCGCACCGACTCACCCAGCGGAAGGCCGCCGGGGGTCTGCAGCGCCGCATCGACGACGAAGTGCTGGTTGACCCGGACCTCGACCGGGACGCGCAGCGGCAGATAGCCCGGGGGCAGTTCCAGCTCCCCGACATCGGTGACGGTCATCCCGGGCGGGGCGTCGATGGTCAGTCGCACCCGGATCGGCACCGCCAGATCGTTGCGCAGGGCCAGCGGCAGCGGACTGTGCTCGGTGGCCAGCGTGTAGGAGTCGGCCGGGTGCACGATGGTCACCGCCCCGATCAGATCCGCGACCGTCGCGCCGATGACGGCCAGGCGTTGCGCCGCCAGCCCGTTGCGGACGTCGAGCGGCTCGGACTGGGTCAGCGCCCGCAGCATGCTCTCGGCGATCGGCGCGGTGTACTGACCGCCGGTCAACCGGGTGCGCGTATCGGTGGTCAGGGCGGACGTCAACGCCCACAGCCGCCCGGCGTCACCGGCCACCGCGTCGATGACCTCCGGGCCGAATCCGGCCGCCGGCTGTTGAATCGGCAGGGGATGCGGCGGTGCGGCGGTGACGGCGCGGGATTCGGCGATCACCGCGGTCAGCGGGCGGGGCACCGCCAGCCCGGACCGCAGGGCGGTGCCCAGGGTGGTCAGTATCGCCTGGGCGTCGTCGGCCCGGGGCTTCCAGTACGCCGGCGGCAGCAGGATCTCGTCGCGCACCGCACCGGGGCTCTCCGGCGATTCCAGGCTCCGCCACAACATGGAGCCGAGCGCATCCTGGCGGCGGGCGAGTGCGGAATCGTGGTTCAGGCGCACCGCCAGCGAACCGTCGAGATAACCGGGTGCCGTCGGGTCGGTGCCCAACGCCGCCAATGCCGCGCCGACCGCCGGGTCGTAGGGGGCGACCACCAGCCGCGGGGACAGCCGCCGCGGCGTCGGGTCCGCGGTGGCCGAGGCGCCGGTCATCGAATCCTGGGCCGAACAATCACCGGCGGTGACCACCACGGCGTCGCCCTGGGCGCCGATCAGGTCGGCGGCACCCGCGGTCAGCCGGCCTTCCCCCAGCAGGACCGCGCCGCGGACCGAGCTCACCCCGAGGATGCGGTCGACGATATCGGCGGGCTTGGTCAGCGCCATCTCGTTGAGCCGCGGGTCGCCGACCCGCGCCAGGGCGTCCAGATCCACCTGCGCGTAGGGCGTGGCGGTCACACAGGTGTGCTGCGCCAGCCGGCGCAATCGCTCCAGCCAGCCGGTGGCCGCCTGCCGGCCGGTGCCGGGGTGCGCGGCGGCGTCGTCGGGGGACTCGGCGACCACGTAGTCACCGGTCATCGCGTTCACCGTCACCAACAGATCCGGGTCCACCGCCAGGCACAGCGACCGGTTCAACGCGCCGGTGTCGTCCACCGCCGGACTGGTGGCGAATTCGGCCGCCGACAGCAGGGCCTCCAGGCGGCCACCCGGCGCCAGGGAACTCGCCAGGTCGTCGTCGATCAGCCGCACCGGCAGGGTGCCGCCGGGAGCCCCGGGGGTCAGCCGGGGCCGATCGGCCAGCGGCCACAGCATGGTGAGCCGAACCGGCTGCGAGGTGTCGGGTGACACGACCCCGGCGACGGGCTCGGCGGCAGGATCGGTGCGGGGCAGACCGGTCACCGGAAGCAGGAACCGGGCGTCGTCCAGGCGGGTCGGCTCACCGTAGTCCGGGGTGCCGTTGACGTTGACCAGCACCGGGTAGATCCCGGGCCGGTCGATGTTGAGAGCCGGCTCCCGGGCCGACCGCAGCGGCGCCGACACGGTGAAACGGGCTTCCTGACCGCGCTGGAGTTCGGTCGCCACCGTCTCGAAGGTGCCCACCGGGCGGAACTGGTCGTTGGTGCCGCTGAGGTTGGTCCGCAACCCCGCCGACGACGCGACCGCACCGGCGGACTCCAGGCGCACCATCACATCGCGGACCGGGCGGTCGCCGACGTTGCTGACCGTCCCGGCGACCGTGACGACCGGGACACTGGATGTCGTGACGATGTCCGGGGTCACCCGGTCGATACGGATCTGGACGAACGGCGCCGCGTCGGGTTCGCCCGTCCCGGGACGTGGTGCGGCACCACCGACGGCGGTGCCCAGAATCATCAGCAGGGCGGCCATCAGCGCCAGAGGGGCCGTGAAGCGCCTCGGCAGGCGACGTCCGCCGGTTCGTCGCGCGCGGGTCACGGGTCCAGCCCGCGACCGTTCTTCCGGTCCGGTGACTGCCCGCCGGTCCGAGTCCGGCGGGTCCGCGAATGGGTCTGGGGTCGGCGCCAGGGCGCGGTCACCGGCAGGGGCGGCAGTGCGGCCGGGCCGTCGGCCTGCAGCCGATCGATCAACTCGTCGGCGACCAGGGCCAGCCGGCGCTCGTCGGCATAAGCCAACCGGGACGGCAGCTCGCGGATCGGTACCCACGCCACCTCAGTGACCTCTACATCGTCGTCGCACAGCTCTCCGCTGGAGAACCGCATCAGGTAGTGGTGCACGGTCTTGTGCACCCGGCGGCCCTCGGTGACGAACCAGTAGTCGATGCTGCCCAGAGCGGCCAGCACGTCACCCTGGACGCCGGTCTCCTCGGCGACCTCCCGGATGGCGGTCTGTTCGGCGGTCTCACCGACCTCGATGTGTCCCTTCGGCAGCGACCACAGCATCCGGCCGCGCCGGTCCACCCGGCCGATCAGCGCCGCGACCTGCTCTTCCCGCGGCCCGTCGATGCCGTCGACGACCAATCCGCCGGCCGAGGTCTCGTGCACCGTGCGCAGCCGATCCGGGCCGTGCCGGACGCCGCGGGGCCGACGCTGGGCCGAGCGGGCCGGCGTTGCGGCAGTGCCGGGCGTGGCGTCGGTCGGGGTGGTTTCGGTGTGCCCGGTTTTCGGACCGGACGTGCGTCGACCACGACGCCGCCTGCGGCGCCGTCCCGAATTGGCTTCTCCGCCGTCGGCCGACACCCATGCGATAGTAGCTGGCACACGCGGGTTGACCGGCCTCCCTCGCCGGACTCCGCACATCGCCACGGCCCGCTTCGCCCGGCTTCGCCGCGCTTGCGACCACCGCTAAGCTCATCGAACGTGCCAGATGCCCACCACGACGACGCCGACCTGCTGACGGCGGCAGCCGTCGCACTCAACCGGCACGCCGACGTGCTGCGTGGCCTGGGCGAGATCTTCGCCGATGCCGGACAGCAGCTCTATCTGGTCGGCGGCTCGGTCCGCGACGCCCTGCTGGGCCGGTCGAGCCCGGATCTGGACTTCACCACCGACGCCCGGCCCGATCAGGTCCAGCGCATTCTGCGGGGACGAGCCGAGGCCATGTGGGACACCGGCATCGAGTTCGGCACCGTGGGTGCGGCGCTGGCCGGCCAGCGGGTGGAGATCACCACCTTCCGGGCCGACCAGTACGACCGGGTCACCCGCAACCCCGAAGTGCGGTTCGGCGATTCGCTCGAAGACGACCTGGTGCGCCGCGATTTCACCGCCAACGCCATGGCGGTCCGGATCACGCCGGCCGGGCCGGGGGAGTTCATCGACCCGCTCGGCGGCCTGGCGGCGTTGCGGACCCGGGTTCTCGACACTCCCACCGCGCCGCAGGACTCGTTCGGCGATGACCCGCTGCGGATGCTGCGGGCCGCCCGGTTCGTCTCCCAACTCGGCTTCACCGTGGCCCCCCGGGTGCGCGCCGCCATCGAGGACATGGCGCCGGAACTGGCCCGGATCACCGCCGAACGCGTGGCGGCCGAACTGGACAAACTGCTGCTGGGCGCCGACCCGGTCGCCGGCCTGGACCTGATGGTCGCAACCGGGATGGGCGATGTGGTGCTGCCCGAGGTCGGCGGTATGCGGATGGCGATCGACGAGCATCACCAGCACAAGGACGTCTACCAGCATTCGCTGACCGTGCTGCGCCAGGCCATCGACCTGGAGGACGGCGACGCCGACCTGGTGTTGCGCTGGGCGGCGCTGCTGCACGACATCGGCAAGCCGGCCACCCGCCGGCACGAGGCCCAGGGCGGGGTCAGCTTCCATCACCACGAGGTCGTGGGCGCGAAGATGGCCCGCAAGCGGATGCGCGAGCTGCGCTACTCCAAGCAGATGGTCGACGACGTCTCCCAACTGGTCTATCTGCATCTGCGGTTCCACGGATACGGCGACGGAAAGTGGACGGACTCCGCGGTGCGGCGCTACGTCACCGACGCGGGCCCGTTGCTGAACCGGCTGCACAAGCTGGTCCGGGCCGACTGCACCACCCGCAACAAGCGGCGTGCCGCACGGCTGCAGGCCAGCTACGACCAGCTCGAGGAGCGGATCGCGGTGTTGGCCGAGCAGGAAGACCTGCAGCGGGTGCGGCCGGATCTCGACGGCAACGAGATCATGGCGCTGCTCGGCATCTCCGCGGGTCCGCAGGTCGGCCGCGCCTGGAGTTATCTCAAGGAGCTGCGCCTGGAGCGGGGCCCGTTGTCCCGTGAAGAGGCGACCGCGGCATTGCTGTCGTGGTGGGAGACCCAGGGGAACCGATAGCGCCGGCCCCGCGTCTGAGCGGGGTATGGACTACTGCTTGGGCGACGGTGACGGCTCGGCGACGATGTGGACCGATCCGTTCGATGTGGATCTGGACGGCGACGGTCTGGCCGATGCGTTGAGTCTGGACTTCGACGGCGACGGGCTGCGCGACGACGCGCTGTTGGATCTCGACGGCGACGGCGTGGCCGACCACCTGCTGCTGGACTTCGATGCCGACCGCAATCCGGCGGCCTACTACACCGACGACGGCACCGGCACCTGGGGACACGGGATCGCGGCGAGCACGGCGGACCGTTCCGGCGGGCTGCGCTGGGCCGGCCTCGACGGGGTGGAGCACACCGGCGGGCCGTTGGTCGATTTCGCCGGCACCGGGCGCATCGCGGACCGATTGCTCGACGCCGACGGTGACGGGCGGGCCGACCGGGTGTTGATCGGCGACGGTGCGGGTGGCTACCGCACCGCCTACGTCGATACCGACGGTGACGGGCGGTGGGACGTCAAGCTCACCGACTCCGACGGTGACGGTGCCGCCGACGGCGCCACGGTGCTGTGAGAATCCGGTCGCCGATAAATGCCGTGTCGGGGGATTATTCGCCCTGCTCCGGGTGTCGAATAGGGCCGAAGTCCACGTCCGGAGACGCACAATCGTTCGATTTCGACCGGACTTGTCGACGCTTTGGTGGGAGGGTGGTCTGTGAACATCGAGCGTCGACTGCTTTGGTGAACGGTGTTGCCACGGAAACCGAAAGTGAACGCTCAGACGGATTTGGTTATGTACCGGCCCATAAATATGTAAAGATTCAGTGCCGATAAGGCGGCTTGTCATCGGCGTGACGTGCAAGGGGCTGGGAGGTACCCGTGAAGAAGACGAACGTGGGCGCGATGTTGTTGGCGCCGCTTCTTGTTGCGCCGATGGCGCTCGGATCGGCCGACTTTCCCGCCCAGGCGGCGGCCACCCAGCATATCGAGTACATGCTGACCGACCAGTCCCTGGTCATCATCCCGACGCAGAACCAGAACTACGCCGACCTGGCCGGGATGTACCTGACCGCGGCGGGGTTCCAAAACCCTGACGACGAGCCGATCGGGATCGTCAACATCCCCGAGTACATCCCGTTCAGCACCCTGGCCAACACCGTCGACATCGGTGTGAAGCAGTTGGTCGAGCAGGTCGTCGAACTGTGGGACGACGGAAACGGCTTCAACGGCGACGACCCGCTGTATCTCCTGGGCTACTCCCAGGGCGCGGTCGTGGTCTCCCTGGCCGAGCAGGAGTTCGTAAAGGCCGGCATCCCCCCCGAAGCACTGCATCTGGTGATGATCGGCGACAGCGCGTCGTCGCAGGGCGGCTGGCTGAACTCCTTCCTGACGTCGCTGGAGAGCTGGTTGCCGGAGTGGGTGGTGACCATGGTCCGGCAGAACCTGGTCAGCTGGGGGATCGCCCCGCCGGTGCTGGGGGCGACCACCCCCGACGGCCTGTACGCCACCGACGTCTGGTCACTGTCCGGGGACGGCTGGGCCAACTGGGACGGCGGCAAGGGCCTGGGCGGCATGTTCAACGACCACCTCTGGTACCTGGGCCTGTCGCAGGAAGACATCGATGGGGCAGAGGTCGTGAATCCCGACGCCGTCGGCACGTACGACACCGTCTACCACATGATCGACAGCGATTCGGTGAATGCATTTGAGGCGCTGTGGAATTCGTTCGTGATGGCGGTCGACTTCACCCAGTGGTGAGCCGTTAGCGCCCGGCGCCGGGTGGCCCCGCGAAGGCTTGGGCGATCTCCAGCCAGCGCTGGGCGTCCTCGCCGTGGGCCGTGACATCCAGATCCGCCAGTGCCCGCCGCTGGGTGACCAGGAAACAGAAGTCTTCGGCGCTACCGGTCACCCGCTGCGCGGCGGTCACCGGACCCCACGCCCAGACCCCGCCGCCGGGGGCGTGCAGTTCCACGTGAAACGGTTCCGCCGGCGGCGTCAGGTCATGCACGGTGAATGCGAAATCCCGGGTCCGCACCCCCAGGTGTGCGATCGAACGCAACCGCGCGCCGGCACGCCGGCGCACCCCCAGTGCGTCGGCCACATCAAGACCGTGCGCCCAGGTCTCCATTAATCGGGCGGTGGCCATCGAGGCCGCGCCCATCGGCGGACCGAACCACGGCAGCTTGCGGCCGTCGGCGACGCCGAGCAGGGCCTCGTGCAGTCCGGCCCGGGTGGACCGCCAATCGGCCAACAGTTCCGCGGGCGGCAGGCCGGCGAGCTCGGCGGCGGCCTCGTCGACGAAACCCGTCGGATTCTGCATCGCCGCGGCCTGCGCGTCGTCGAAGCCGGCCTCATCGACGATCGCGGTCAGCGACATCCGGTCCGTCCACAGCAGATGACCGATCTGGTGGGCGATCGACCAGCCCGGCGCCGGAGTGGGCGCCCCCCACTGGCTGTCGGTCAGGGGCGCCACCAGTGCGTCGAGTTCGTCGCTCTCGGCACTCAGGTCGGCGACGATCGATCCGATATCGGCCATGTCCGCTACCTTATGCCCGCCGGCTCGCCTTGCCGCCCGGCCAGCGCGTGGCCGGCCAATCCGGCCAGGTACAGCACCGCCGCCGCCACGATCAGGCCCGGAGCCTGCCCGTCGGCGGGCACCGTCGCCGCCGCGGCACCGACCGCGACGATGAACGACACCCAGAACACCGAGTCCTGAACCGCGAACACGTGGCCGCGCAGCGCGTCGTCGACGTCGACCTGCATGGCGGTGTCGGCGCAGAGTTTGACCACCTGCCCGGCCACGCCCAGCAGGAATCCGCAGGCCAGCAGCACCGGCAGATACAGGCCGATGGTGGCCAGCTGGATCAGTGCGCCCGCCGCCAGTGCACCGTTGGCGGTGGCGTAGCGCCCCCACCGCTGTACCGCCGGCGGTGTCAGCACGGTGGCCAGAAACGATCCCGCCCCGGCCGCGGCGACGAACAACGCGGTGGTTCCCAGGCCGGCCACCGAATGCTCACCGACGTGCCGCACCAGCACCAGCACCAGCAGGGTGTTGATCCCGAAGGCCATCCGGTGTGCGGCCAGCCCGGACAGCGTGGCGGCCACCGTGGGCCGGGTACGCACCGTCCGGATGCCGTGCAGCCAGCCGGTCGTCACCGCGTAGAGCACCGAGCCGTGGATGGCGCGTTTGGTGTCGTCGGGCCCCAGGACATGGGCGGGGAAGCGCAGCGAGAGCACCAGGGCCAACGCCACCGGCAGGGCGACCGCCGCGATGATCGAGGCCGCGCCCCGATCGTCGGCGCCCACCACCCAGCGCGGCACCAGCATGAAGTTGGCGCCCAGGAAGGCCGCCACCGCCCCGGTCGCACTGGCCACCGCGTTCATCGTCACCACCTGAGCGCGCGGGACCACGTGCGGCAGCGCCGCCGACAGCCCCGAGGCGATGAACCGGGTGAACCCGTTGGCGATCAGCGCCGCACACAACACCGGGAGATCGCCGGCGCCGTAGGCCAGCAGGGCCGCGATCCCCAGCACCAGCAGCAGTCGGGCGAGGTTGGCCACCACCAGCACCATGCGGCGGTCCCAGCGGTCCAGCAGGGCCCCGGCGAACGGGCCCAGCACCGAATACGGCAGAAACAACACGGTGAACGCCCCCGCGATCGCCCACGGCGACGCGGCCCGGTCGGGGTTGAACAACAGCGCGCCGGCCAGCCCGGCCTGGAACAGTCCGTCGCCGAATTGGCTGGCGGCCCGCAACTCCAGCAGGCGGCGGAACTCGGTCATCGCGCGCACAGCCCGCCACAGCGATGCAGGTACGCGAGCGTCCACCACTGAACCTCTTCCAGCCTCGGGCGGCGGTGCGGCACCGGCCCCAGACCAGGGTACAAATCTTCCGGGATTGCCCCGACGTTCGGCACAGGCCGGGACGGATGGGTTCGGTGGGTGCCATGATGGGAACGTGGCCCAACCCGAAGAACCCGAGGACGCCGAACAGTTCGTCGCGCCGGCCGCGCACCGGGTACGGGCCGGCACGCTGTTGTTGGCCAACACCGATCTGCTCGAACCCACGTTCCGGCGCACGGTGATCTATGTCGTCGAACACAACGACGGCGGCACGTTGGGTGTGGTGCTCAACCGTCCCAGCGAGACCGCCGTCTACAACGTGCTGCCGCAGTGGGCCGATCTGGCCGCCAAACCCAAGACGATGTTCATCGGGGGCCCGGTGAAACGCGATGCCGCGCTCTGCGTGGGCTTGCTCCGGGTCGGCACGGAAGCCCACGGCGTGCCCGGACTGCGGCACATCGACGGGCGCATGGTGATGGTCGATCTGGACGCCGAACCCGACGCCATCTCACCGCACGTGGAAGCCGTCCGGATCTTCGCCGGTTACGCCGGCTGGACCATCGGCCAGCTCGAAGGGGAGATCGAGCGCGACGACTGGATCGTGCTGTCGGCGCTGCCCTCGGATGTGATGGTGCCGCCGCGGGTCGACCTGTGGGGCCGGGCGCTGCGCCGTCAGCCCTGGCCGACGTCGCTGCTGGCCACCCACCCGATCGACATCAGCCGCAACTGACGCCGCGACGGCCCCCGGTGTCTTAGCCGCAGCCGCAACCGCTGCCGCACCCGGAGGCAGGCTCCGGCGGCGGCGCGGTGTCCCCGCAACCGCAACCCGCCCCGCAGCCCGCCTCGGCCACCGGCGCGGCGTCCCCGCAACCGCAGGCCTGCCCGCAGCAGCCGCCGGCCGGGGCCGCCGCCGCTTGAGCGGAGAGCCGGGCGGCGTAACGGGCACCCTGCCAGGCACCGGCCGCCAGGGTGCCCAGCGCCCCGGTGATCGAGATGATCAGCGCCAGCAGTGCCACCGAGCCGGGCTGGGTCAAGACCAGCACACCGCCGGCCGCCAGGATCACGCCGACGGCGATCTGGGCCGGGGCCACCGCGCGCAACACCAGTTGTTCCGGGTCACCGGTGAGCGGCCGCACCAGGGTGCGCACGCCGAACCCCAACGACACCACCGCTGCAACCAGGCACAAGACACCCATGATCTGCATGGGCTTCACAATACGAGCGCGCGGTCAGTCGGTGGTACCCACCTGGTGCTGGATTCGCGCCGAGGCCGGCGGCAACGGCGGCGCGGGCGGGGCCGGCGGGGTCGGCGGCTGCGGGCCCACCCCGGGTACTTCGACCCGGAAGCCGTTGATGATGCCGTCGGTGGCCGGCGCGTTGCCGATCGCCCGACCGGCCCCGGTGGTGACGGTCAACGAGACCAGGTAGGCGGAGTCGGAGGTCGGGACGATCACATGCCGGCGGGAGGTGTTCAGCGTCATGTCGGCATCGCGGTAGGTCCCTTCGATCACCGCCGACGGGAACCCGTTGAAATCGTTGAGCGACGCGTTGGTGGTCTGCCAGGCCATCTCGTTCTGACTGTCGACGAATCCGTGGGTGATGGCCTCGCGGGGATCGAACTGTCCGACCAGGCGGTAGACCACGACCTGCGCGTTGGGGGTGTACAGCGACCCGCTGCGGCGATCGGCGATCACCGCGAACGCGTCGGGGACGTTGGGGTCGGGCACGTGGGTCCAGCCCCTGGGCATCGGCAGGGTGATGTTGAACGCGGTGAAGCCCGCCGCCTGCTGCGGTTCCAACTGCACCTTCTTGGCCGCGAAGTAGTCCCGCAGGGTGCCCGACGTCGCCGGCAGCGCCGCGCTCGGGGGAGCCGGGGCGTCGGCGGCCCGCGGGAGGGGAGCGGGCAGTGGTGCCATGGGGCGCGGCGCCGCGGGCAGCGGCGCGGTGACCGGCACCGCCGCGGCCTGGGCGGCCGGCCCGTACGGGTTCGTCGGTCCGGGGACCGACGGGTCGGCGGCCGCGGTGGGTATCGCGCCCAGGCCCGCTGCCGCGATGGCGGCGCAGCTCGCCACGAGCTGCCATCGACGCACGGTGTTCGTCATCTCCAGAGGTCCTTCCAGGACTGGCCGAGCGGCGCTGAGCGGCCGTGGATTGACGGTATCCAGCAGGTGAGGCGCCCCGCTAGCGCTGCAACCGACCTGGAACGAAGCCCTCATCGAGCCGCAATCCAACCGATACCAAGCTGTGGCGAGCGGACCCGCTCAGCGCGCCCTTTACCCTGTTGAGGTGAACGAAGCCCCGACCACCCAGGCATCCGGCGACACCGCACCCCGGCATCGCTACACCGCGACGCTCGCCGGGCGCATCGAAGGCGCTTGGCAGGACCACTGGGAGCAGGCGGGCACGTTCGACGTCGCCAACCCGGTCGGCTCGTTGGCACCCACGGACGGCTCGACGGTGCCCGCGGACAAGGTGTTCGTCCAGGACATGTTCCCCTACCCGTCCGGCGACGGCCTGCATGTCGGGCACCCGCTGGGCTATATCGCCACCGACGTCTACGCGCGCTACTTCCGGATGACCGGCCACAATGTGCTGCACGCGTTGGGTTTCGACGCGTTCGGTCTGCCCGCCGAGCAGTACGCGGTGCAGACCGGCACCCACCCGCGGATCCGCACCGAGGCCAATATCGAGAACTTCCGCCGGCAACTGCGTCGGCTCGGTCTCGGACACGACCGCCGCCGGAGCTTCTCCACCACCGACGTCGACTTCTACACCTGGACCCAGTGGATCTTCCTGCAGATCTACAACGCCTGGTTCGACACCACCGCGCAGCGGGCGCGCCCGATCGCGGACCTGATCGCCGAACTCGACGCCGGAACCCGCACCCTCGAGGACGGCCGGGACTGGTCGGCGCTGTCGGCCGGTGAACGCGCCGACGTCATCGACGGCTACCGACTGGTCTACCGCTCCGATTCGATGGTCAACTGGTGCCCCGGGCTGGGCACCGTGCTCGCCAACGAGGAGGTCACCGCCGACGGCCGCAGCGACCGCGGCAACTTCCCGGTGTTCCGGAAGCGGTTGCGGCAGTGGATGATGCGCATCACCGCCTACTCGGATCGCCTGCTCGACGACCTCGACGTGCTGGACTGGCCGGAGAAGGTCAAGACCATGCAGCGCAACTGGATCGGGCGTTCCACCGGTGCGGCGGCGCTGTTCGCCGCGACCACCACCGACGGTGCCGACGCCGACATCGAGGTGTTCACCACCCGCCCCGACACGCTGTTCGGCGCCAGCTACCTGGTGCTGGCACCCGAGCACGAGCTGGTCGACCGGCTGACCGTCGACGCGTGGCCGGCCGGAGTCGACCCCCGTTGGACGTTCGGCGCGGCCAGTCCCGCCGCGGCGGTCGCCGACTACCGCAAGGCGATCGCGGCGAAATCCGACCTGGAACGCCAGGAGAACAAAGCCAAAACCGGTGTGTTCCTGGGCAGTTACGCCACCAACCCGGCGAACGGGCAGCAGGTGCCGATCTTCATCGCCGACTACGTGCTGGCCGGCTACGGCACCGGCGCGATCATGGCGGTGCCCGGCCACGACCAGCGGGACTGGGAGTTCGCCGCGGAATTCGGGCTTCCCGTCGTGGAAGTCATCGCCGGTGGCGACATTTCGGAGTCCGCCTATGCCGGCGACGGCACCCTGGTCAACTCCGGCCCGCTGGACGGCATGAGCGTCGGCGATGCCAAGGAGGCCATGACACGTCGGCTGGAGGCCGAGGGCCGCGGCTGGGCGCGCATCGAATACAAGTTGCGGGACTGGCTTTTCGCCCGGCAACGGTACTGGGGCGAACCCTTCCCGATCGTCTACGACGCCGACGGGCGCGCGCACGCGCTGGACTCGGCCGCGCTGCCGGTCGAACTGCCCGAGGTGCAGGACTACTCGCCGGTGCTGTTCGATCCCGACGACGCGGACAGTGAGCCGTCGCCGCCGCTGGCCAAGGCCACCGACTGGGTGCACGTCGAACTGGATCTCGGCGACGGCCTGAAGTCCTACACCCGCGACACCAACGTCATGCCGCAATGGGCCGGAAGTTCCTGGTACGAACTGCGTTACACCGACCCGCACAACAGCGAACGGTTCTGCGCCCCGGAGAACGAGGCGTACTGGATGGGCCCGCGGCCTGCCGAGCACGGGCCCGACGATCCCGGCGGGGTGGATCTCTACGTCGGCGGCGTCGAACACGCGGTGCTGCACCTGCTGTACTCCCGGTTCTGGCACAAGGTGCTCTACGACCTCGGGCACGTCAGTTCCCGCGAGCCGTACCGCCGCCTGGTCAACCAGGGCTACATCCAGGCCGCCGCCTACACCGACGCCCGCGGCTCGTATGTGCCCGCGGCAGACGTCGTGGAACGGGACGGGAAGTTCTACCTCCCGGGCTCCGACGGCGAGATCGAGGTCTTCGCCGAATACGGCAAAATGGGTAAGAGCCTGAAGAATTCGGTGTCACCGGACGAGATCTGCGAAACCTACGGCGCGGACACCCTGCGGGTCTACGAGATGTCGATGGGCCCGCTGGAGATGTCGCGGCCATGGGCCACCAAGGACGTCGTCGGCGCCCACCGCTTCCTGCAGCGGGTCTGGCGACTGGTCGTCGACGAGGAGACCGGCGACACCCGGGTCCTCGACGACGAACCGGACACCGAGACGCTGCGCCTCCTGCACCGCACCATCGTCGGGGTATCGGAAGACTATGCTGCACTGCGCAACAACACCGCCGCCGCCAAGTTGATCGAGTACACCAACCACCTGACCAAGCAGCACCGCGACGGGGCTCCGCGGGCGGCCGTCGAACCATTGGCCCTGATGATCGCACCGCTGGCACCGCACCTCGCGGAGGAACTGTGGCGGCGGCTGGGCCACCAGACCTCACTGGCGCACGGACCCTTCCCGGTGGCCGACCCGGCCTACCTGGTCACCGACACCGTGGAGTACCCGGTCCAGGTCAACGGCAAGAAGCGGGGACTGGTGACGGTGGCCGCCGACGCCGACTCCGATGCCATCAAGGCGGCGGCGCTGGCCGACGAGAAGGTGCAGGCGTTCCTGGCCGGTGCCGAGCCGAAGAAGGTGATCGTGGTTCCCGGCCGGCTGGTGAACCTGGTGATCTAGCGCGGCCGGAGCACCAGTTCGTGCAGGTGCGCGTCGGCCGGTGTGCGGACGGCGTGGGCCACCGCTTCGGCGACGGTCTCGGCACGCAGGAAGCGGGCCGGGTCGTACTCGCCGCCCTCGTAGGCGACCAGGTCCCGTTGCATCTCGGTGTCGACCCGGCCGGGATAGACCGTGGTGACGCGCAGTGTCGGCTCGTCGGCACGCAGCGAGTCCGCAAACGCCCGCAGCGCGAACTTACTGGCCGAATACGACGCCATGCCGGGTGAAACCTTCTGCCCGGCACCGGAGTTGATGAAGACCACCTGTCCGCGGGCGGCCCGCAACGCGGGCAGCAGTGCCAGCGTCAGTGCGACCGCGCCGAAAACGTTCACTTCGAAGGTGGCCCGCCACTCCTCGAGGTAGGACTCCCCGGTGGCGCCGGGCAGCATCACCCCGGCGTTGTGCACCAGCACGTCGAGTTCGTCGACGATCTCGGTGGCCGCCTCGATCCCGTCGGTGTCGGACAGATCCATCGGCCAGGTGGTGGCGCCCAACTCCTCGGCCACCGCATCCAGGCGTGCGGTCGGCCGACCGGCCAACAGCAGGGTGTGGGTGGGCGCCAGCGCCGCCGCTATCGCCGAACCGATCCCGCCGCCGGCGCCGGTGATCAACGCGGTCGGCATCAGGGGCAATCCGCGGCGCAGTCGGTGTCTTCGGCCGAGCGGGTCTCGACCGCGTCGCAGGTGGCCAGCCGCTCCAGCGGTTCCAGCGCCCGGGTCAGGGTGTCCAGATCCTCCGGGCTGAGTTTGCTCAGCATGGCCGCCAGCGCCGAATGCCGGTTGGCCAGTGATTCGCGATGGCTGGCCAACCCCTCCGGGGTGATGTCGACCAGGACGGCCCGCAGATCCGACGGATCGCGGCTGCGCTTGACCAGACCGATCTTCTCCAGGCGCCGGATCGCCACGGTGGTGGTGGGCGTGCGGACCCGCTCGTGGGCGGCCAATTCCGTCATCCGGATGGGGCCCCGGTCCAGCAGCGTGATCAGGATCGACAACTGCGCCAGCGTCAGCTCGCCGGTGGGTGTGCCCTGATTGATGTCACCGCGTCGCAAGATCGAGAAGAGTTTGGACAGCGAACGGTGCAAGCCTTCCGCGATCGCCGTCACCTGCGGCGTATCGTCTGTGCCCTCCGTCATAGTTCGCCAGTCTAACCGGTGGTCCCGACTAGGGGTGATGGGTCGGCAAACCGGCTATCACAACACCTGGGACAGGAACTTCTGCAGCCGCTCGGTCTCCGCGCCGGCGAAGATCCGATCGGGTGGTCCGGACTCCACCACCCGGCCGCGATCCATGAACACCACGGTGTCCGACGCCGACCGGGCGAAGCCCATCTCATGGGTGACCACCACCATCGTCATGCCGTCGGCGCCGAGCTCGGCGATCAACGCCAGAATCCCCTTCACCAACTCCGGGTCCAGTGCCGACGTCGCCTCGTCGAAGAGCATCACCTGCGGCTGCATCGCCAACGCCCGGGCGATCGCGACCCGCTGCTGCTGGCCGCCGGAGAGCGCCGACGGCCGCGCCGACGCCTTGTTGCGCAGGCCGACCCGGTCCAGCAGGCCCAGCGCGAGTTCGCGGGCGGCGTCCGGTGACATCCCCCGCAGCTTGCGCGGGGCCAGCGTGACGTTGTCCAGGACACTGCGGTGCGGGAAGAGGTTGAAATGCTGGAACACCATGCCGATCCGCTGGCGCAGCTCGTCGGGGTCGTCGGCCAGCACCGACCGGCCGCCCAGCAGGACGTCACCGGCGTCGGGTTCGTGCAGCCGGTTCAGCGTGCGCAGCATGGTCGACTTTCCCGAGCCCGACGGACCGATCACCGCGGCGGTGGTGCCCGCCGGAACATCGAGATCGACCCCGCGCAACACCCGATGCTTGCCGAAGGACAATTCGATTCCCTTGGCCGCCAACGAGACCGGGTCACGGGATGCGGGGGCCGTCACGTCATCTCCTGGCTCGAGATCGCCGGATTCAGTTCGATCGGATCATCGGGGTCGGCCGGCCGGCCACGGCGCAGGCGGTGATCGACGACGTTCACCAGATGCGTCAGGGGAATGGTCAAAGACAGATAGAGCAGGCCCGCCGCGACCAGTGGGGACAGGCTGCCGGTCTGGGCGTTGAAGTCACGGCCCACCTGGAACAGCTCCCGCTGCCCGGCGACCAGTCCCAGGAAGTACAGCAGCGCCGACGCCTTCAGCAACGCGATGAACTGATTGACCAACGCCGGCAGCACCCGCCGGATGCCCTGCGGGATCACCACCAGCCGCATCGCGGCCGGGTAGCCGAAACCCAGCGCCCGTGACGCCTCCAGCTGGCCGGCCTCCACGCTCTGGATACCCGAGCGCAGGATCTCCCCGATGTAGGCCGCCGCGGTCAGGCCCAGCGCGGCGATCCCCAGTGGGTAGGGATTGTTGTGGGTCAGGCCCCCCACCAGCGGCCCCACCGCCAGCCCGATCAGCAAGATGATCAGCACCTCGGGCAGGCCCCGGAAGACGTCGGTGTAGACCCGGGCCGGCCAGCGCAGCCAGCGACTGCGGGAGAGCCCCGCCACCGCCAGCCCCAGGCCGGCCACCAAGCCGATCGCGCCGCCGCTCAACGTCAGCAACACGGTATTGGGCAGGCCGGTCCTCAGCAGGTCCGGCAGGGCCTCACGGTACAGCTGCCAGTCGAAGAAGGAGTCGCGCAGTTGCGCCAGAGTGGATTTGGGCGCATACGCGTCCGATTCGGCGCGGTGATGCCGGGCGGCGATCGCGGCGAAGTCCGGCAGGTGCGGGGTGGCCGCCGATTTGGAGCCCGGTTGCCAGTCCGGCGGCAGCGGTCGCGGCACCCAGTCGGTGAACAGCTTCGGCCAGGTGCCGTCGGCGATGACGGCGTCCAGCCCGGCGTTCAGCGCCGAGATCAGCGCCTGATTGCCCTTGGCCACGGCGTAGGCCTCGAAGCCGGCCGGACTGAACGTGTAGCCGACGATCTGTGCGGGGTCATCGGGTTTCAGCAGTTTCAGCGCGGTCAGCGACGGCGCCACCCAGGCGTCCACCTGACGGCTCTTCAAGCTGGCGTACAGCGTGATCGAATCCGGGAAACGCACCGGTTCCAGCCCCAGGTTGTCGACGGCGTAGGCGTCTTCGACGGTGCCCTGCACCACCGCGACACGGCTACCCGCCGCCAGGCCGTCGAACCCGGTGATCCCCGAACCGGCCGGGACCACCAGGGCCATGTAGCCGAAGTCGTAGCCGTTGGTGAAGCCGACGGTGCGGCGGCGCTCGTCGGTGGCGTTGATCGACGCCGAGCCGACGTCGAAGCGCCCCGACTCCACCTGGGCCAGCAGGCCGAAGAAGTCGGTGCCGATGAACTGCACGCGCAGGCCCAGCTTCGCGGCGATCGCGCGCAGCAGTTCGTTGTCGAAGCCGCTGTAGCGGCCCCGCGCGGTGATGCAGTTCGTCGGGGGACTCTCGGTGAGGGTGCCGACGGTCAGTACCCCGGGCGTGGCCAGGCCGAGCCGGGTCACGTCGATCGAAGTCAGCGGCACCACCCCGGCAGTGGTGTATTTGTCCTCCCGGGGCCGCTTGGCGTTGGCCAGCTTCCCCGGCAATGCGACCGCGGCCTCCTGCCCGGGCGGCGCACACAGATCGGGAGCCGCGCCGGCGGACGGGAGCGCCGCCAGGGCGCCCACCATCCACCAGGTGGCGAAGAACGCCGCCAGCCTTACCGCTGGTCGCGCCATCGGCACAGTGCCTCGGCGGCGGTCAGGTCGTAATCGGGGCCGCTGGCGCCGATGGTCAGCAGGCGTACCCCGAGGTCGGTCAGCGTGTCGGCTTCGGCCAGCAGTTCGGCGACGGTGCCGCGGGTCTGGTCGCCGCCCAGGGCCGCGGAGTGCTCGATGCCGCCCGGGTCGCGGCCCACCGCGGCGCAGTGCTCGGCGAGCACCGCGGCCTTGTGCGGGTAGCTGTCGGCGTCGGCGAAGCTGTGCCACATGTCGGCGTGCTCGGCGACCAGTCGCAGCGTCTTGCGTTCCCCGGCGCCCCCGATGAGCAGGGGCATGTCCCGGGTGGGTGGTGGGTTGAGTTGGGCCAGGCGGCTTTTGATACGCGGCAGGGCACCCGCCAGGTCGTCGAGCCGGCTGCCGGCGGTGCCGAACTCGTAGCCGTATTCGCGGTAGTCCCGGTGCTTCCAGCCCGAACCGATGCCCAGGATCAGCCGGCCGTCGCCGATGTGGTCGACGGTGCGTGCCATGTCGGCGAGCAGTTCGGGGTTGCGGTAGGAGTTGCACGACACCAGCGCGCCGATCTCGATCCGCGAGGTCTGCTCGGCCCAGGCGGCCAGCATGGTCCAGCACTCGAAGTGGGTGCCGTCGCGGTCACCGTAGAGCGGGAAGAAGTGGTCCCAGTTGAAGGCGATGTCGACGCCGATGTCCTCACAGCGCCGGACCGCGTCGCGGATCGCGCCGTAGTGCGTTGCGTGCTGGGGCTGCAGTTGAACGGCGATCCGGATCCGGTGGCCCATCCGGCCACTTTAACCCCGGAAACGCGGTGCCGATATCAGGCGAGCGTCATCCGCAGCAGTTCGACCAGCACCCGCGGCCGGTCGCTTTGCACCGAATGCCCGGCACCGTTGACCACGTGGGTGGTCAGTCCCGGCGAACGCTGCGCGTAGGCGGCGATGTCCTCGGCGTTGACGAACGCCGAGTCGCCGCCGCGGATCAATGTGGTCGGCGCGGTGATCGCCGAGACGTCGGACCACAGTTCGGTGAAATCACCGACCGAGCGGATGGTGTCGTAGCGCCACGTCCAACGGCCGTCGGGCAACCGCCGGGTGTTGTGGAACAGCCCGCGCCGCAACGACTCCGGATCCCGATGCGGGGCCATCGCGGTGGTGACCGCCAGCAACGACTCGAAATCGTCGAAGGTGCGCTCGCCCTGGGCCAGCGCCACCGTGCCGCGGGCGGCTTCGCTCATCTCGGCGTGCCGCTGCAGGGCCGACGGCGTGACGTCGACCAGCGCCAGCCGGCGCACCAACTCCGGGGCCCTGGCCCCCAACCGGATGGCGGTCAGCCCGCCCAGCGACATGCCGACCACCAGTTCGGCGTCCGGCGCCAGTTCGCGCAGCACCGGGGTGATGGCGTCGGCGTTGCGCTGGGGGGAGTAGTCGCCGTCGTCGCGCCAGGCGGACCGGCCGTGCCCGGGCAGGTCCACCGCGAGGGCGGGCTCGCCCAGGCCCAGGACGACGGTGTCCCAGGTGTGCGCGTTCTGCGCGCCACCGTGCAGGAACACCACCCGCGGCGCTTCGGAACCCCAGCGCAGCGCACTGACACCGTCGGTGTCGATGCGCTCCACGCCGGGCAGCGGGCCGTCGAAGCCGGCCTGCTCGGCGTTCTCGCTCAGCAGCGCGAACTCCGAGAGGCCGGCCAGCTCGTCGTCAGTCATGTCCTGGGTCAGCGCCCTAACCGACGATGAACGCTTCGAGTTCGGCGCGCGCGACGTCGTCCGGAAGCTGCTTGGGCGGGCTCTTCATCAGGTAGGCCGAGGCCGGCAGGATCGGGCCGCCGATGCCGCGGTCCTTGGCGATCTTGGCGGCACGTACCGCGTCGATGATGATGCCGGCGGAGTTCGGCGAGTCCCACACCTCGAGCTTGTACTCCAGGTTCAGCGGGGCGTCACCGAAGGCGCGGCCCTCCAGGCGCACGTAGGCCCACTTGCGGTCATCGAGCCAGGCCACGTGGTCGCTCGGGCCGATGTGGACGTTCTTGTCCTCGACCTTGCCGGCCAGCGAGCCGGTCAGGTTGGAGGTGACGGCCTGGGTCTTGGAGACCTTCTTGGACTCCAGCCGCTCCCGCTCGAGCATGTTCTTGAAGTCCATGTTGCCGCCGACGTTGAGCTGGTAGGTGCGGTCCAGGGTGACCCCGCGGTCCTCGAACAGCTTGGCCATCACGCGGTGGGTGATGGTGGCGCCGACCTGGCTCTTGATGTCGTCGCCGACGATCGGGACGCCGGCGTCGGCGAACTTCTTGGCCCACACCGGGTCGGAGGCGATGAACACCGGCAGCGCGTTGACGAACGCCACGCCCGCGTCGATGGCGCACTGGGCGTAGAACTTGTCCGCCTCGTCCGAGCCCACCGGCAGGTAGGAGACCAGCACGTCGACCTTGGCCTCGCGCAGGGCGGCGACCACGTCCACGGCCTCGGCGTCGGAGACCTCGATGGTCTCGGCGTAGTACTTGCCGATGCCGTCCAGGGTCGGGCCGCGCTGCACGATGATGTTGGTCGGCGGCACGTCGGCGATCTTGATGGTGTTGTTCTCCGAGGCGAAGATGGCCTCGGACAGGTCGAAGCCGACCTTCTTGGCGTCCACGTCGAACGCGGCGACGAACTTCACGTCGCGGACGTGGTACGGGCCGAACCGCACGTGCATCAGACCGGGGACCGTCGAGTTGTCGTCGGCGTTCTGGTAGTACTGCACGCCTTGGACCAGCGAGGAGGCGCAGTTACCGACGCCGACAATGGCGACCCGCACTTCCGTCGTTTGCTCAGTCATTTCCGACGTTCTCCTTTTTCTGCTTGCACTGCTGACGTGCTGTGTTGTGGTGTCCCGATGCGGCGGGCCGGATCAGGGTTGTTCGGCCCGGTTTGATGCGGCCGGGTTCGAGGCGCGCTCGGCCGCGATCAGTTCGTTGAGCCAGTTGACTTCGCGCTCACTGGATTCCAGCCCGAGCTGATGCAGCTGGCGGGTGTAGCGATCCAGCGAGCTGCTGGCCCGTGCCACCGCATTGCGGAGGCCCTCCCGGCGTTCCTCCACCTGCCGGCGGCGACCCTCCAGAATCCGCATCCGTGCTTCGGCGGGGGTGCGGTTGAAGAAGGCCAGGTGCACCCCGAAGCCGTCGTCGGTGTAGTTCTGTGGACCGGTGTCGGCCACCAGTTCGTTGAAGCGCTGGCGGCCGGCGTCGGTCAGCCGATAGACCCGCCGGGCCCGGCGCACCGGGGCTCCCGTCGGGGTCGCGTCCTCGGCGATCACTCCGGCCGCCTGCATGCGCCGCAGCGCCGGATACAGCGAGCCGTAGGAGAATGCCCGGAACGCACCCAGCAGACCGGTCAGCCGCTTCCGGAGTTCGTAACCGTGCATCGGTGATTCGAGCAGCAAGCCCAAGATGGCAAGCTCAAGCACTCGAGTCACCTCCTGTGATGAATTCGGCTACTACCGGTCGACGGCTCGCGACATAGTATCGCGCCGATATAACCGGACCCAAGTGCCGGGTGTTCGCCCGATGTTCAGCGCAGGGAAACGCGCAGTTCAGGACGGGTAATTGATGCGTTTGACGCTGCCGTCGCCGGCGAAGTTGATATAGCCGCTGCCGTAGTCGCCGGAGACGTACACCGACAGGGACAGCCCGCCGGGTGCGGTCGGGTCCTTGGCCGGATCGACGATCAGATAGGTGCTCTTCACCTCGGACGGTTTGATCCCCAGCGTCTCGGGCGCCCCGCGCAGGATCCCGACCGCGGCCTTCAGGTCGAACGCGCCGAGGTCCACCAGCACGTCGTCGCTGCGTCGGGCCGAGGTGGACGGGTCGTCCCAGCCGCCCCGGTAGTAGTAGTCGAGTTTGCGGCGTTCCTCGGTGGGATCGGCCCGGTCCATCGAGGCGTAGTCGGGGTAGACCAGCAGCCGGTAGCCCATCGTGTCGCCGAACTTCTGCCGGGCCTGTTCGAGCAGGCCGGACAATCCGCCCAGCGAGTGCAGCCGGCGCGGCGGGGTCAGCACCAGCGGGGCGACACCGTCGGGTTTGGCCCCGGGGTCAGAGGTCAGGCTCAGCGGGGACGTGGTGTTCCCGTACAGGCCCCAGCCGAGCAGTATCCCCACCAGGACCGCGGCGCCCAGGACGCCCAGGGCGGCGAGGATGCGGTGACGAAGGGTGAGCCTCGCCGGTTCGCCCAACGTCGGCAGCGGGCCCGGGGTGCGTTCGACCTGCAGGTCGCCGATGAGTGCACGCAGGTCACCCAGGGTGACGGCGCTGGTCGCCGCACCGATCCGTTCGCGGTGCTCGGTACTGGACAGCTGGCCTTCCACCAGGGCGTTGTCCAGGGCGCGGCAGACGTCGTCGCGGTCGCTGTCTTTCGCCCGGGTACCCGGGGACTGCCGTAGTGCCACGGCGACGATCGTAGAAGATCGGCCCCCGGTGGCGCCCGGAATCCACCGGTGGACCGGGATAGGGGCGTTGATCGCCACGGCCCATGGGGACCCGACGTACTCTGGTCCTCGTGCGATTGCAGCGACAGGTGGTGGACTACGCGCTCCGGCGCCGTTCCCTGCTGGCCGAGGTCTATTCCGGGCGTACCGGGGTCTCCGAAGTGTGCGACGCCAATCCGTATCTGCTGCGGGCCGCGAAGTTCCACGGCAAGCAGAGTGCGGTGGTCTGCCCCATCTGCCGCAAAGAACAGCTGACGCTGGTGTCGTGGGTGTACGGCGATCACCTGGGTGCGGTGTCGGGGTCGGCGCGTTCGGCCGAGGAACTGGTGTTGCTGGCCACCCGCTACCCCGAGTTCTCGGTGCACGTGGTCGAGGTGTGCCGGACCTGCAGCTGGAATCATCTGGTGAAGTCCTACGTATTGGGTATCGCACGCCCGCCCAAGGGATCCCGCGGTCGACGGCCGGCGCGCAGTGGAGCCCGTACCGCCAGTGAGTAGCCACGACGACGACGGGTCCGCTGCGGACCCGGCGCGGCGCTCCGAGGGCGGGGGCCGACGGCCCGCACCGCGGCCCGATGACCGGCCGACCACGATCATCTCGCCGGTCGACGACGCCGTCACCGCAGACCTGCGCGATCCCATCGATGCGGTGCGGGCGGCCCTCGACGGGGCGCCCCGGCAGCGCGACGAGGCACTCAGCGGCAGGCTTCCGCGCCGCGAACCCCCGCCGGACAAACCGGTCGAGCGGGCGCCGCGGCAGCCGGCGTCCTCCGATCACGCCGACCGGCCCGCGATGCCCGATCCGCTGGCGTGGCTGCGGCGGCACCGGCCGAACTGGCGGTTGATCCGGCGCTGCTGCTACATCGCCGCGGTGGTGATGCTGCTGCTGCCGGTGATCACTTTCGCGATGGCCTACTCCATCACCGACGTGCCCTCGCCCGGGGACATCCGGACCAACCAGGTGTCGACGATCCTGGCCAGCGACGGCTCGGAGCTGGCCAAGATCATTCCGCCGGAGGGCAACCGCGTCGACATCGATATCAGTCAGGTCCCGGTGTACGTGCGCAACGCGGTGTTGGCCGCCGAAGACCGGGACTTCTACTCCAACCCGGGCTTCTCGGTGTCGGGATTCGCCCGGGCGATCAAGAACAACCTCTTCGGCGGGGACACCCAGGGCGGTTCGACGATCACCCAGCAGTACGTGAAGAACGCACTCGTCGGGTCCGAGCGGGCCGGCATGGGCGGATTGGTCCGCAAGGCCAAGGAACTCGTGATCGCCACGAAGATGTCCAGCGCCTGGCGCAAGGACGACGTACTGCAGGCCTACCTGAACATCATCTACTTCGGCCGCGGCGCGTACGGGATCGCCGCGGCGTCCAAGGCCTACTTCGACAAGCCCGTCGAGCAACTCGACATCGCCGAGGGAGCACTGCTGGCCGCGCTGATCCAGCGGCCGTCCACGCTGGATCCCGCGGTCGACCCCGAGGGCGCGCTGGACCGGTGGAGCTGGGTGCTCGACGGCATGGTGGAGACCGGGGCGTTGAGCACCGAGCAGCGCGCCGCGCAGGAGTTCCCGGTGACGGTCTCCCCGGAGTTGGCGCGCACCCAGAACATCACCACCGGCCCCAACGGGCTGATCCAGCGTCAGGTCACCAGCGAACTGCTCGAACTGTTCGACATCGACGAGCAGACGCTGAACACCCAGGGCCTGCAGATCACCACCACCATCGATCCGCAGGCCCAGGCTGCCGCCGAGGAAGCGGTGTCCACCTACCTCAAAGACCAGATCCCCAACATGCGCTCGGCGGTGGTGTCCATCGACCCGCGCGATGGCGGGGTGCGCGCGTACTACGGCGGTTCGGATGCGGCGGGCTTCGACTTCGCCCAGGCGGGTCTGCAGACCGGGTCGTCGTTCAAGGTGTTCGCACTGGTGGCCGCGCTGGAGCAGGGCATCGGCCTGGGCTATCAGGTGGACAGTTCACCGCTGACGCTGGAGAACGGGCACGTCAAGATCACCAACTCCGAAGGCGAGAGCTGCGGGGTCTGCAATATCGCCGAGGCGCTCAAGCGCTCCTTGAACACCGCCTACTACCGGTTGATGCTCAAGCTCAAGAACGGGGCGCAGGACGTCGCCGACGCGGCGCACCGGGCCGGGGTGGCCGAGAGCTTCCCCGGTGTCCCGCACACCCTGTCGCAGGACGGCGGGCCGCCCGAGGGCGGGGTGGTGCTGGGCCAGTACCAGACCCGGGTGATCGACATGGCCTCGGCGTACGCGACGCTGGCCGACTCCGGGGTCTACCACCCGCCGCACTTCGTGGCGAAGGTGGTTCGGGCCGACGGCCAGGTGCTCTTCGACGCGCACACCGCCGAAGACACCGGTGAGCAACGCATCCCCAAGGCGGTCGCCGACAACGTCACCGCCGCGATGGCGCCCATCGCCGGGTGGTCACGCGGACACAACCTGGCCGGGGGCCGGCCGTCGGCAGCCAAGACCGGAACCACGCAGCTCGGCGAGACCGGCGCCAACCGGGACGGCTGGATGGTCGGTTACACACCGTCACTGGCGACCGCGGTCTGGGTCGGCACCACCGGCGGCGACGAGCCGCTGGTGAATCAGTGGGGCGCACCGGTTTACGGCGCCAGCATCCCGGCCGACATCTGGAAGGCCACCATGGACGGGGCCCTGCAGGGCACGCCCAACGAGACCTTCCCCACCCCCACCGAGATCGGCGGCTACGCAGGCGTGCCGGCGGCACCGCCGCCCCCGCCGCCGATGGAGGACGGTCCGCCGCCCGCCCCGGAGGAGACCGTCATCCAGCCGACCATCGAGATCGCACCGGGCATCACCATTCCGATCGGTCCGCCCACCACGATCACGGCGGCGCCGCCGGCCCCGTCCGAGATGCCGCCCGCGGGTCAGGCCCCGGCTCCGCAGCCACCCGATCAGGCGGGATCCCCCCAGGTAGAAGTGCCTCCCGCGGCTCCGTAGCTAACTCGTGATCCGGTTTCAATCCGACGGTGTCGGGGCGGACGTACGCTGTGTGGCATGCGAGCGCAGCGACGCGTGGGGGATGACGGGCTGCTGAGAATCCTGCCGGTGGCACCGGCCCGGCCGAACCCACGCCAATGGGGATACCACGGCCGGCGGTGACGACGCGAAACCCGACAGCGCCGGGTGCCGACAGCGCTGCCGAAGACCACTTCTTGACGACGACGGACGCCGAGCCGACCGCAGCGGCCGACGAAGCGGAGCCCGGAGAGTCGGCCGAAGCGGTCAAGGCCGCCATGGAGCGGCCCCGGCCCGACACCGACACGCCGCGACCCGCGACCGACAGGCCGGCCGACGCCGACGAACCCGAACCGACGCGCCGACGGAACTGGGTCCACGTCCGGCGCGGCCTCTACGCCGCGACCGCGGCGATGCTGGTGACCCCGGTGGTGGTCTTCGGGATGGCCTACCGGACGGTCGACCTTCCCGAACCCGGTGACATCCACACCAGCCAGATATCGACGATCCTCGCCGCAGACGGCACGGAACTGGCGAAAATCATTCCGCCGGACGGCAATCGCATCGACGTCACGATCGACCAGATACCGGTCCACGTGCGCGACGCGGTGCTGGCCGCCGAAGACCGCGACTTCTACACCAACTCCGGCTTCTCCCCCTCGGGGATGATGCGGGCGGTCAAGAACAACCTGCTCGGCGGGGACACCCAGGGCGCCTCCACCATCACCCAGCAGTACGTCAAGAACGCACTGGTCGGATCCGAGCGGGCCGGTATGGCGGGCATCGTCCGCAAAGGCAAGGAACTGGTGGTCGCGACCAAGATGTCCGCGGCGTGGCCCAAAGACGAGGTGCTGGAGGCCTACCTCAACATCATCTACTTCGGCCGCACCACCTATGGGATCGCCTCGGCGGCGCGGGCCTACTTCGACAAGCCCGTCGAGGAACTCACCGTCTCCGAGGGCGCGCTGCTGGCGGCGGTCATCCAGCGGCCGTCCGCGCTGGATCCGGCGATCGACCGCGAGCGCGCGGTCGACCGGTGGAACTGGGTGCTCGACGGCATGGTGGCCACCGGAGCGCTCAGCTTCGGCGAGCGGGCCAAGCAGATGTTCCCCACGACGGTCCCACCCGATCAGGCGCGCAACGCCGACCAGACCACCGGCCCCAACGGGCTGATCCAGCGCCAGGTCACCGAGGAACTGCTCGAGATGTTCCACATGGACGAGCAGATGCTGAACATGCAGGGCCTGCAGGTCACCACCACCATCGACATGAGGGCCCAGCGGGCGGTGGAGAAGGCCGTCGGCGCCGCCATGGCCGGACAGAAACCCGCGGTGCGCACCGCGGTGGTGGCCATCGATCCGCGCAGCGGTGCGGTGCGCGCCTACTACGGCGGCGCCGAGGCCGGCGGTTTCGACTTCGCCCAGGCCGGACTGCAGACCGGGTCGTCGTTCAAGGTGTTCGCCCTGGTCGCCGCCCTCGAACAGGGCATCGGTCTGGGCTACGAGGTCGACAGTGCGCCACTCACGGTCGGCCGCACCAAGATCAGCAACATCGGGGGCGCCAGCTGCGGGGTCTGCAACATCGCCGAGGCACTCAAACGATCGCTGAACACCTCCTATTACCGGTTGATGCTCAAGCTCAAGAACGGCCCGGAAGACGTCGCCGCGGCCGCGCACCGGGCGGGGGTGGCCAAGAGTTTCCCCGGCGTCGCGTTCACGCTGTCCCAGGACGGCCGCGGTGGCCCGCCCGAGAACGGCGTGGTGCTGGGCCAGTACCAGACCCGGGTGATCGACATGGCCTCCGCCTACGGCACCCTGGCGAACTCCGGGATGTACCACCGGCCGCACTTCATCCAGAAGGTCGTCGGGTCCGACAACCGGGTACTGTTCGACATCGCAGCGGCCGGCGACACCGGCCAGCAGCGGATTCCGAAAGCGGTGGCCGACAACGTGACCGACGCCATGAAGGCGATTCCGAGCTGGTCGGGCGGACATGATCTGGCCGGCGGCCGCCCGGCCGCCGCGAAGACCGGCACCACCCAGCTCGGCCACACCGGCGCCAACCGGGACGCCTGGATGGTCGGCTACACCCCGACCCTGGCGACAGCGGTCTGGGTCGGCACCGACACCGGAGACGAGCCCCTGGTCAACAAGTGGGGCGGCCCGATCTACGGCGCCGGCCTGCCCGCCGACATCTGGAAGGCCAGCATGGACGGCGCCCTGTGGGGCGACCCGATCGTCGCGTTCCCCAAACCGACCGAGATCGGTGGTTTCGCCGGGGTGCCGGTCGCGCCACCACCCACGGAGTGGTACCCGCCCCCGCAGAACGCGAACCCGCCCCCGCCGCCGCCGGGGTTCGAGGTGCCCGGGCCGTTCCCGCCGCCGTTCCCACCACCGCCGCCACCGCCTCCGCCACCTCCACCACCGCCCCCGCCTCCACCGCCGCCGCCTCCGCCACCTCCACCACCGCCGCCCGAGGTGGTGCCGTGACGGAGGAGGTGACCGAACGCGCGGTGTGCTCGCCGCGGCCGTTGGCCGCCGACCTGCGCAGTGCCGAGCGCCGAGATCTGCCCAGCCGCAACGATGTGATCGGACATGCGTTGTCCAACACCGTCGGTGGGCCGGTGGGGCGCCATGCGTTGATCGGGCGCGGCAGGTTCATGACGCCGCTGCGGGTGATGTTCCTGATCGCCGTGCTGGTCATGGCGCTGGGTTGGGCGACCAAATCGCCGTGCCTGCAGAGCGTCGGGAGCGGCAGCCCCGATCAGCGGACGGCCAACTGGGACAACGAGCGGGCCTACTTCCAGTTGTGCTACTCCGATGTCGTACCGCTCTACACCGCCGAACTGCTCGACCAGGGCAAGTTCCCCTACAAATCCAGTTGGGTGGAGAAGGACGGCTCCGGGCAGGAGCAGATCCGGTACGACGGTCAGCCGGCGGTGCGCTACATGGAGTATCCGGTGCTGACCGGGCTCTATCAGTACGCCGCGATGACGTTGGCCAAGACCTACACGGCGATCACGAAGGTGCTACCGATACCGGCGTTGACCGGTGTCGCCGAAGTGGTGGTGTTCTTCGACATCGTCGCCCTGGGCCTGGCGTTGGCCTGGCTGGCGACGGTGTGGTCGACCGCGGGGCTGGCCGGCCGCCGGATCTGGGACGCCGCACTGGTGGCGGCTTCCCCGCTGGTCGTCTTCCAGATCTTCACCAACTTCGATGCGCTGGCCACCGCGTTCGCCGGTTGCGGGTTGCTGGCGTGGGCGCGACGCCGGCCGGTGGCCGCCGGGGTGCTGCTCGGCCTGGGCACCGCCGCCAAGCTCTATCCGGTTTTGCTGCTGTTCCCCCTGCTGGTGCTCGGACTGCGCACCGGCCGGCTGCGGGAGGTCAAACGCACCGCGGCGGCCACGGCGGTGAGTTGGCTGGTGGTGAATCTGCCGGTGCTGCTGTACGCGCCGCGGGGCTGGACGGAGTTCTTCCGGCTGAACTCCCGTCGCGGCGACGACATGGATTCGCTGTACAACGTGGTCAAGTCGTTGACCGGCTGGCGCGGTTTCGACGGGGATCTGGGCATGTGGCAGCCACCGACTGTGCTCAATAGCGTGGCCGCGGGCCTGTTCGCACTGTGCTGCGCCGGGATCGGCTACCTCGCGCTGACCGCGCCCCGACGACCGCGGGTGGCGCAGTTGGCGTTCTTGGTGGTCGCGGCGTTCCTGCTGACCAACAAGGTGTGGAGTCCGCAGTTCTCACTGTGGCTGGTACCGCTGGCGGTGCTCGCGCTGCCGCACCGCCGGCTGTTGCTGGCCTGGATGACCGTCGACGCCCTGGTCTGGGTGCCGCGGATGTACTACCTGTACAGCGTTGCCGATCGGGGGCTGCCCGAACAGTGGTTCACCGTCACCGTGCTGCTGCGCGATCTGGCGGTCGTGGTGCTGTGCGCCCTGGTGATCCGGCAGATCTACCGCCCCGGGGAAGATCTGGTGCGGGCACACGATTGGGCCGACGATCCGGCCGGGGGTGTGTTCGACCGGGCACCCGATGCGCCGCCGTCCTGGCTGCCGGCCCGGCTGCGGCCGCCCGGATCGGGCCTGGCAGGCGTCGGGGTGAGCACCGCCCAACAGCCTCTTTAAGGGACATCTTAATAACACTTTCTTTCTCACTCAGGTGACTCGAAAGTGTTACTTCGTTGAAGTGCTGCAATGGTGGCGTCTCCGCCGAAGTGGAGAACGGACGTTTACCTGAGGGAATTTTTGTCGTCCGATTGGGGTAGCCTCGCGGGCGCAATGACTACCCCCCGCATCCCCCTCGATGGCCTGCCCACCTCACCGGTCGCCGTGATCGGACTCGCATGCCGCCTACCCGGCGAGATCGATTCGCCGCAACGGCTCTGGGACGCGCTGCTGCGCGGCACCGATCTCGTCGGCGAGATCCCCGCCGACCGGTGGGATGCCGACAGTTACTGCAGCACCGAATCCGCTACACCCGGCGGATCGGTGTCGCGCTGGGGAGCCTTCCTGGCGGACGTCGGCGCGTTCGACGCCGAGTTCTTCGGCATGACCGACGCCGACGCCACCGCGATCGACCCCCAGCACCGCCTGTTGTTGGAGACCTCGTGGGAGGCCGCCGAACACGCCGGCCTGGACCCGGCGAGCCTGGCCGGTTCGCGGACCGGCGTGTTCGTGGGACTCGATCACAGCGACTACGAGCAGCCCGGTACCGGCGGCGGATTCGCCTCCGGGCGGGTGGCGCGGGCACTGGGGTTGCACGGCCCGGCGGTCACGGTGGACACCGCGGGTTCGTCGGGCCTGATGGCCGTACATCAGGCCTGCCGCAGTCTGCAGACCGGGGAGAGCGACCTGGTGCTGGCGGGCGGGGTGTCGGTCCTGCTCGAGCCCCGCCGCTCGGTTGCCGGGTCCGCCCGGGACGTGTGGTCGCCGACCGGGCGATGCCGGGCCTTCGACGCGGCGGCCGACGGATCCGTCTCCGGTGAGGGCTGTGTGGTGCTGCTGCTCAAGCGGCTGCCGGACGCGTTGCGCGACGACGATCGCGTGCTGGCGGTGCTGCGCGGGTCCGCGGCCAGGCACGACGGCGGCTCGCCGTCGGACGAGCCGTCCGCGCAGGTCGCGGTGTACCGGGACGCCCTGGCGGCCGCGAACCTCGAGGCGGCCACCGTCGGCCTGGTCGAGGCAGACGGTGCCGGTACCGCGGCTGCGGACCGGCTCGAATACACCGGCCTGGCCGAGGTGTACGGCACCGCGGGACGCTGTTTCCTCGGTTCGGCCACGACCAACTTCGGCCACTGCCAGTCGGCGGCGGGCCCGTTGGGGCTGGCCAAAGCGATCCTCGCAGTGCAGCACGGCATCGTTCCCCGGAACCTGCACTTCAGTGCCCTGCCCGACCAGCTGGCCGCGATGGCATCCAACCTCACTGTGCCGCAGGAGAATATGCCGTGGCCCGCCACCGAGGAGGACCGGCCGCGCCGGGCCGCGGTGTCGTCGCACGGCTGCTCGGGCACCAACGTGCACGTCATCGTGGAGCAGGCGCCGGAGCCGGCCGGCTCGCCCCCGGATGCCGCACCCGTTGCCGGGACGCCGCAGCTGTTCCCGATTTCGGCGAACTCCCCGGAGCAACTCCGGGCGACCGCGGCCCGGCTCGCGGAGTGGCTCGACCGGCACGGCGCCGAGCTGACCGGCGCGGGCTCGGTGGATCTGGGGTACACCCTCGCGCGCCGCCGCGCCCACCGGCCGGTGCGGACCGCGATCGCCGCCGAGGGAATCGGGGAACTCGGTGACGCCCTGCGTGACCTCGCCGGCGACGACAAGGAGTATCGGCGCGTCCCGGGCCCCGGCGACCGCGGACCGGTGTGGGTGTTCACCGGGCAGGGACTCAACTGGACGGCGATCGGACTGCTCGCAGCGGATCCGATGTTCGCTGCGGCGATCGCCGAGCTTGAGCCGCTGGTCGCCGCCGAAGCCGGATTCTCCCTCGCCGCGGCGATCTCGGCGCCGCAACCGCCGACCGACATCGTGCAACGCCAGGTGACCGTCTTCGCCACCCAGGTCGGACTGGCCCGGGCCATGACGGCGCACGGAGTCCGGCCGGGCGCGGTCATCGGCCACTCGCTGGGGGAGACCGCGGCGGCCGTCGTCGCCGGCGGCCTGGCCCCGGAAGACGGCGTCCGCGTCGTCTGCCGCCGGGCGCAGCTGCTCGCCGGTATCGCCGGCAGCGGTGCGATGGCCGCGGTGGAACTGCCTGCGCAGCAGGTGTTGTCGGAGTTCTCCATCCGCGACGTCACCGACGTGGTGCTCGCGGTCGTCGAAGCGCCGGCATGCACCACCATCGGCGGCAGCGCCGACACCGTGCGGGACCTGGTGGCCGCCTGGCAACAGCAGGGTGTGCCGGCCCGCGAGCTGGCCGTCGACGTCGCCGCGCACTCGCCGCAGGTCGAACCAATCCTCGACGAGCTGACTGCCGCGCTGGCCGACCTGCGGCCCACCGAGCCGCAGGTGCCGTACTACTCGGCGACCCTGTGGGCACCACGCGACCGGCCGGCGTTCGACGCCGACTACTGGGTGGAGAACCTGCGGTACACCGCGAGATTCGCCGCCGCCGTACAGGCCGCGATCAAAGACGGCCACCGGGTCTTCGCCGCGCCGGCAGCGGACCCGCAGCTCACCGACGTCATCGAACGCAATGCCGCCGGACTCGACGCGCCCGTCACCGTCCTGGCGCCGATGCTCGCCGGGGACGGCACGGCCGGCGGGTGCGGTCTGCTCGGCTTCGTCGCCGACCTGTACGGCGCCGGGGCCGCGGTGGACTTCGCCGCGCACTACCCGGTGGGCCGACTGGTGGACGCGCCGCTGCCGCGCTGGGACCACCGGTCGCTGCTGCTGCGCCGCGACAGCGGCGACACCGCACCGCAGGGTGCGGCCGTCCGGGCCGTTCACCCGCTGCTGGGATCGCACGTACACCTGTGGGAGGAGCCCGAGCGGCACGTCTGGGCCGGCGATGTCGGTCTGGTCGCGCACCCCTGGCTGGCGGACCACCTGCTGTACCGGGTGCCCACCCTGCCCGGCGCGGCCTACTGCGAGATGGCCCTGGCCGCGGCGCGTGCCGGCCTCGGCGAAGGCGCGCAGGTCCGCGATCTCCGCTTCGAGCAGGTCTTGCCGCTCGAGGAGCAGACGGCACTGTCCTCGGGGGCGGTCGTGACCGCACCCGGTGTGCTGACCTTCGGCGTGCACACCCACCACGACCGGATTCGTGTGGACCGGGCGACCGCGGTGCTGGAATCGCCGGACAACGACCGCCGCCCCCCGGTCCGCGACATCGCCGCACTGTCAGCGGCGCACCCCGTCTCGATCGACCGCGATGACCTGCGAAAGACATTCGAAGAGGCCGGTATTCAGCACGGCCCGGCCTTCTCCGGGCTGGCCGCCGTGCACCTGGGCGACGGGCCGCACCGCGACGGCGCGACGCTGTTCGCCGAGGTCGCCCTGCCGGGGTCGCTGCGCGCGCAGCAGGCTCCCTACGAGGTGCACCCCGCCGTGCTGGACGCCTGCTTCCAGTCGGCGATGATCCACCCGGGCCTGCCCCGTGCGGCCGACGGCGCACTGCCGCGACCGGTCGGGGTGCGCCGACTGCGCCGGTATCACCCGACCCGCGCCGTGCGGTACTGCCTGAGCACCTTCACCGCGGTAGCAGAGCAGGGCTGCGAGATCGACCTGGAACTGCTGGATGCCACCGGCACGGCGTTGCTCACCGTCGAAGGCCTTCGGCTCGATACCGGTTCCGCCCACGACGCCGCCGAGCGCACCCTCGACGAGCGGTTGCTGACCATCGAGTGGCAGCGCCGCGAACGGCCCGACCCCGCACCGGGGCAGTCGGGCAACTGGTTGCTGCTGAGCATGGCCGCCGCCGCGGATCCGCTGACCGCAGCGCTCCAGGGCGCGCTGAAAGACGCCGGTGCGCAAGCCGACACGGTCGCCGTACCGATCGACGGAGCCGGGCCCGCCGATGCCCTGCCGGAGGCTGCCCTCAACGGCCGCACCGGTGTCGTCGTGGTCACCCCGCCGGCGATCGAGGATGCGGACCCGCAGCGCCGCGGTCGCGACTTCGTGACCTATCTGCTGAGCGTCGTCCACCGGTTGGCCGGCCTTTCCGGCCAGGCCCCGCGGCTCTACCTGGTCACCCGGGCCGCGGCGACGGTCCGCCCCGGTGACCGGGCGAACCTGGAACAGGCCGGCCTGCGCGGTCTGGTCCGGGTGATCGATTCCGAGCACCCGCATCTGAAGGCGACCCAGATCGACGTCGTCGACGATGGCACCCAACCGGATACGGCCCGCGCCGCCGGGATCGCGGCGCAACTGTGCAGCGGTTCGGAGGAAGACGAGACCGCATGGCGGGACGGCGCCTGGTACACCGCGCGACTGCGGTCGGCGCCGCTGGGCCTGGCCGAACGGCGGACCACCGTCGTCGAGCACGGATCGGACGGGATCCGGCTTGCATTCGGCGAGCCCGACGAGATCGAGTCCCTGGAATCGATCGCCCAGCCGCGGATCACCCCCGGCCCCGGCCAGATCGAGGTCGCCGTCGCGGTCTCGGGGGTGAACTATGCGCAGGCGCCGGCCACCGAACGGCCTGCCGCCGAGGAGTATTCGCGGCAATTGGGCACCGATTTCGCCGGCGTGGTCAGCGCCGTGGGACCCGACGTCACCGGGCACCGGGTGGGTGACCACGTCGGCGGCATCGCGCCCGACGGCGGCTGGAGCACGTTCATCACCTGCGACGCCAGGTCCGCGGTCACGCTGCCGGCCGCGTTGTCACCGGCCGAGGCCGCCGCGTTGTCGACCGCCTACGTCACCGCCTGGTACGCGCTGCACGACCTGGCCCGGATCACCGCCGGGGACAAGGTGTTGATCCAGGCGGCCGGCGGTATCGGCCGGGCCGCGATCGCCGTCGCGCAGGCGGCCGGTTGTGAAGTCTTCGCCACCGCCGACAGTCCGCAGCAGCGACAACGGTTGCGCGACATGGGTATCGACGGTGTCTATGATTCCGCGACACCGGAGTTCGCCGACCGGATCCGCCACGACACCGGCGGATACGGGGTGGACGTCGTGCTCAATTCGCTGTCCGGTATCGCCCA
The DNA here is from genome assembly GCF_963378075.1 of Mycolicibacter sp. MU0083. Taxonomy (NCBI): domain Bacteria; kingdom Bacillati; phylum Actinomycetota; class Actinomycetes; order Mycobacteriales; family Mycobacteriaceae; genus Mycobacterium; species Mycobacterium kokjensenii. Next base: position 4,293,042 of record NZ_OY726394.1, on the reverse strand, counting down.
GCGGGCCGGCCTGGACCTGCTGAGTTTCGGCGGCCGGTTCATCGAACTGGGCAGACCGGACGGCTCCCGGCAGACCTGGCTGGGGCTGTCCCCGTTCCGCCGCAACCTGTCACTGCACGTCGTCGACCTGGCGTTGTTGGCCCAGAGCCACCCGGAGGTCGTCCACCGCCTGCTGGCCACGGTGTATCAGCGTGCCGCCGACGGCACCCTGCCGCGGCCGCAGACCACGCACTACCCGTTGCTGGACGCCGCCGACGCGCTGCGTCACGACGGCGACGGCGATCGGGCCGGCACCGCGTTGCTGGTCGCGCCCCAGACCGGGGAGAGCGTGGCCGTCATACCGCCGGAGCAGGCCAGGCCTTTCCGTGCCGACGGCGCCTACATCGTCACCGGCGGCACCGGCGGGGCCGGGCTGTTCCTGGCCACCGAGATGGCGGCCGCGGGCTGCGGTCGCCTCGTGCTGAACGGGACATCGGCACCCGACGGTCCGGCGCAACAGGCCATCGAGCGGATGCGCGCCGCCGGCGCCGACGTCCGGGTGGAGTGCGGCGACATCGCCGAGCCCGCGACCGCGCAGCGACTGGTGGCGCTGGCGACCGAGACGGGCCTACCGGTGCGCGGTGTGCTGCACGCGGTCACCGCGGCCGGGGACGCCGCCCTGGCCGACCTCACCGACGCCGTCATCGACCGCTGCTGGACACCGAAGGTCCACGGCGCGTGGAACATTCACCAGGCGTTGCGGGAGGAGACGGCCGACGTTCCGCTGGACTGGTTCTGCGCGTTCTCCTCGACGTCGGCGCTGATCGGCTCCCCGGGGCAGGGTGCGGCCGCGGCCGCCGACAGCTGGCTGGATGCGTTCGGTCGCTGGCGCCGCTCCCGCGGCCTACCCGCCACGGTGATCGGCTGGGGTCCGTGGGCCGACACCGGTACCGCCGCCGCGCCGGCGGACGGTGACGCTCACGCCGCCATCACCTCCACCGAGGGCGCCCGGGTGTTTCAGGCGATGCTGAGCTACGACCGCGCCTACTCCGGGTACGCCCCGATCACCCGGGCGCCGGGACTGACCGCGTTGGCGCACCGCAGCCGGTTCGCCGAGCAATTCCGGGCGACCCGCCGGTCCGGCCCCGACGCCGAGCGGTTCCTGGCGGAGTTGCGGGAACTGCCCCGCGACGAATGGTTCGGCGCGATCTCGCAGTTGGTCTCCGACCAGATCAGCGTGCTGCTGCGCCGCACCGTCGACCCGGATCGGTCGTTGCCCGAATACGGCCTGGATTCGTTGGCCAGCTTGGAGTTCCGCACCCGCATCGAGACCGAGACCGGGGTGCGGGTCGGGCCGGCCCAGCTGACCACGGTGCGGGGTCTGGCCCGGCACGTCTGCGACGAACTGGTGAGCCGGACCGAGGGTGCGGAGTCCCGCGCCGGCAGGTGAGCGCTGCCGGCCTCGCCGCGGCCATGAGTTACCGACCGAAGTGTTGTTCGCCCGAGAAGAGGAGGAAGTGTTGCGGGTAGGTCCATTGGGGCTGGGGACGTTGGGGGATTGGGGGCCCGAGGCGGGTCCGACCGTGGTGTGGGGACCGTCGGCCGCTGCGCTGGCAGCGGCACAGCGCGCGCCGGTGAGCGAGGTGCCGGCCAGCTACATGCAGGAACAGCACATCCGCGGCTACATCGACCAGACCGCCGCCGGACTCGACTACTCGCGACTGATGGTGCTCAGCTGCGATATGCCGGGCCGCTGTGACCGGCGGGCCATCGACTACATCATCAACGCCCACCTGCGGCGGCATGAGACCTACCGCAGCTGGTTCGCGCACGGCGAGGACGGACGCCTGACCCGGCACGTCATCGCCGATCCCGCCGACATCCAATTCGTTCCGGTCGATCACGGCGAGTTGACGCTGCCGCAGGTCCGCGACCTGTTGAAGGAGACGCCGGATCCGTTGCAGTGGGACTGCTTCCGGTTCGGGATCATCCAGGCCAAGAACCACTTCACGTTCTTCGCCAGCATCGACCACGTCCACGTGGACGCCGCGGTCGCCGGGGTCACCCTGATGGAGCTGTACCTGATGTACAACGCGCTGGTGGCCGGCGGCGCCCCGCTGGAGCTGCCGCCGGCGGGCAGCTACAACGACTTCTGTCTGCGCCAGCACCGATTCACCTCGGCGCTCACCGCCGAGTCACCGCAGATCCAGGCGTGGCGCGGCTTCGCCGACAGCAACGGCGGGAGCCTGCCCGGTTTCCCGCTGCCGCTGGGGGATCCGGCACAGCCGTGCGACGCGGCCATGGTCACCGTCCCGATGCTCGACGCCCAGCAGACCATCGACTTCGAATCCTCCTGCACCGATGCACAGGCCCGGTTCGTCGGCGGCGTGCTGGCCTGCTGTGGGCTCGCCCATCACGAATTGACCGGGGCCGGAGAGTATTACGGTCTGACGCCGCGCGACACCCGGGTGTCGCCCACCGATGACCTGACCCTGGGCTGGTTCACCGGCCTGGTCCCGGTCACCGTGCCGATCGGTGGCGCGTCCTTCGCCGAGGCGGCCAGTGCCGCGCAGCTGTCCTTCGACGCCGGGCGCGGACTGGCGGAAGTCCCCTACCAGCGGGTGATGGAACTGGCGCCGGATCTGCGCAAGCCGCCGCCGAACTTCCCCGTCGTCAACTTCCTCGACGCCGGGGCCGCGCCGCTGTCGGCGTTGATCACCGCGGGCCTCGACGACCTCAACATCGGGGTCTACAGCGACGGCCGGTATTCCTACCAGATGTCGCTGTATGTGATCCGGGTCGAGGAGGAGACCGCGGTGACCGCGGTGTACCCGGACAATCCGCAGGCCCACGATTCGGTGGCCCGCTACCTGGCGGTGCTGAAGTCGGTCTTCGAGCGGGTCGCCAACGCCGGCCACTGGGAAAATGTCGCCTGAGGCGGGCACCGCCCGCCGTCTTGATCGGGCACCGTCGGCCGCTGCGGAGGTGACCTCATCTTCCGACGCCTAGGCGAATTCGTCGTCCGGCGCCCCTGGCCGGTGATCGGCCTGTGGGCGCTGCTGGTGGTGCTGCTGCCGGTCTTCGCGCCCTCGCTGACCGAGATGGCCGAACGTCATCCGGTGGCGGTACTGCCCGCCGACGCCCCGTCGGTGCAGGCCGCCGCCCGGGTGGCCGCCGCCTTCGACGAGGACGGCTCGGAGAACGTGCTGACGGTGCTGCTCACCGACGAGGCGGGTCTGGACCGCGCCGACGAGCAGGTGTACCGCACCCTGGTGGACCGGTTGCGGCACGACACCGACGACGTGGTGATGCTGCAGGACTTCCACACCACGCCGGCACTGCGGGAAGTGCTCGCCAGCGATGACGGTCAGGCCTGGATCCTGCCGGTGGGGCTCGCCGGGGACCTGGGCACACCGGAGTCCTACGCCGCCTTCACCCGCGTCGCCGAGATCGTCCGGGACACCGTCGCGGGATCGACGCTGACCGCCGACGTGACCGGACCGGCGGCCACCGTCGCCGACCTGACCGATGCCGGGACCCGGGACCGGCTGGCGATCGAGTTGGCGATCGGCGTCCTGCTGCTGGTGATCCTGGCGGTCATCTACCGCAGCCCGGTCACCATGCTGCTGCCGCTGATCACCATCGGCGTCGCACTGGTGACCGCGCAGGCGGTGGTCGCGGCCGTCTCGAGTGCCACCGGCATGGCCGTCTCCAACCAGGCGATCGTGCTGTTGAGCGCCCTGATCGCCGGTGTGGGAACCGATTACGTGGTCTTCCTGGTCAGCCGCTACCACGATTACGTGCGGTTGGGCACGGGCAGCGCCGACGACGATCGGCGGGCGGTGCGGCGGGCGCTGGCCTCGATCGGCAAGGTGATCGCCGCGTCCGCGGCCACCGTCGCCGTCACCCTGCTGGGGATGGGTTTCGCCAAACTCGGCGTCTTCGCCACGGTGGGCCCGGTGCTGGCGATCGGGATCGCGATCGCGTTCCTGGCCGCGGTGACCCTGCTCCCGGCGATCCTGACCCTGGCCGGACCCCGCGGCTGGGTGGCGCCCCGGCCGGAACGGGCGGCACGGTTCTGGCGTCGGACCGGAGTGCGGATCGTGCGGCGGCCGACGGCATATCTGGTGGGCAGTCTGGCGGTGCTGCTGGCCCTGGCCGGCTGCGCGGGTGTGATCCGGTTCAACTATGACGACCGCAAACAGCTACCGGCGTCGGTGGACAGTTCGGTGGGCTATGCGGCACTGGACCGGCATTTCTCGGTGAACCAGACCATCCCCGAGTACCTGCTGATCGAGTCACCCGATGACCTGCGCACCCCGTGGGCGCTGGCCGACATGGAGCAGATGGCGCACCGGATCAGCCAGATTCCGGGCGTGGCCGCCGTCCGCGGCGTCACCCGCCCGCGGGGCGAGTCCCTCGAAGAGGCGCGGGCGACGCGGCAGGCCGGCGAGGTCGGCGACCAGTTGGGCGACGCGGCGGGCCTGATCGACCGGCGCACCGCCGATCTCGACCGGCTGTCCTCGGGTGCCCGGCAGTTGTCCGACGGTCTCACCGAACTGCGCAACCAGGTCGGCCAGTCCGTCGGCACGGTGCGCAGCCTGGTCGACGCCCTGGTGTTCCTGCAGAACCAGTTCGGCGGCGGCCGGGCACTGGCCGAGTTCGACCAGGCCAACCGCCTGGTCAACAGCATCCGTGCACTCGGCGACGCGATGCAGGTCAGTTTCGCCGGACTGGCGACCAGCTTCGACTGGGTGGACCCGGTGGTGGAGGCCCTCGACGCGAGCCCGATCTGCGACGCCAACCCGGTCTGCGGGACTGCGCGCATCGAATTCCACAAGGTCCAAAACGCCCATGCCGCCGGAACTCTCAACGAGATATCCGCCGTGGCGCGACAGTTGCAGTCGACCCGGTCCGACCAGACCCTGTCCGGGACCGTCGACGGCCTGAGCCGCTCCCTGCAGACCGCCGCGCAATCGCTGCGGTCCCTGGGATTCGACAATCCGCGCACGGCGCAGAAACGCATCATCGAGTTGCAGAACAGCACCAAGGAGATGGCCGGCGCCGGCCGCCAGGTCGCCGACGGGGTGCAACTCCTGGTCGATCAGACCAAAGAGCTGGGATTGGGCCTGACCAGCGCGTCGGCGTTCCTGATGGCGATGGGCCAGGACGCGTCGCAGCCGTCGATGGCGGGATTCAACGTGCCACCGGAGGTGTTGGGCACCGCGGACTTCCGCCGGCTCGCCCAGACCTTCGTCTCACCGGACGGCCATGCGGTGCGGTACTTCATCCAGATCGACGAGGACCCGTTCAGTCCGCGGGCGATGGACCAGGTCAACACCATTCTCGCGACCGCTCAAGCGGCACTGCCGAATACCGCGCTGTCGAATGCGTCGATCTCGATCTCCGGCTATCCGGTGACCCTGCGCGACATCCGCGACTACTACGACCGGGACATCCGGCTCATCGTCGTGCTGACCACCGTGGTGGTGCTGTTGATCCTCGCCGCGCTGCTGCGCTCCGCGGTCGCCCCGGTGTATCTGGTGGGGTCGGTGATCGTGTCCTACCTGTCGGCGATCGGACTGGGCGCACTGGTGTTCCAGGTCATCCTGGGTCAGCAATTGCATTGGAGTGTGCCCGGTTTGGCGTTCGTGGTGCTGGTCGCGGTGGGGGCCGACTACAACATGCTGTTGGCGTCCCGGTTGCGCGACGAAGCACCGGTGGGCGTCCGCACCAGTGTGGTGCGCACCGTGGGCTCCACCGGCGCGGTGATCACCGCGGCGGGCCTGATCTTCGCCTCGGCGATGTTCGGCCTGGTGTTCGCCAGTGTCGGAGCCGTGGTGCAGGGCGGCTTCATCATCGGCGCCGGGATCCTGGTGGACACCTTCGTGGTGCGCAGCATCACGGTGCCGGCCGCCGCGGCGCTGCTGGGCCGGGCCAATTGGTGGCCGACGCGTCCCTGGCTGCGGCGCGGGCCGCAGCAGCCGGCGCCGGCCACCGCCGGGGACAGCGTCTTCGACGCGGTGACCGACGCCTGAGCGGCCGTCAGCCGCCGAACCCGCCGAACAGGTTGCGGATCTTGCCGACGGTGTCCTCGATGGCGCTGTCGGTTTCGGGTCCCAGCACCTCGACGATGTTCATGCCCGCCGGATGCACCGAGACCGGCTTGGTGGCCGGGTCGTCGTTGCGGACGTAGCCGGCGTCGACCTGCGGCTGCAGGAACCCGTCGAGCTGGTCGACCACGTCGTCGGGGACGCCGAGGAACCGCAGCGGCATGGTCAGCGGCAGGTGGTTGATCGGAATCAGATACGACGTGGTGGTGGCGCCACGGGAGTTGACCGTCGAGCGGATGTTCTGCGGCGGCACGTCGGCCGGCGTGGTGAACGCCGCCGGGGTGTGCACGATGGCCGCCCCGACGATGGCGTTGGCGACCGACCACAGGTTGTCGGGCCGGTCGGGGAAGTCGGCCATGCCGTCGTAGGCGGCCACGATCCGGTTGGTGTCGTACTGGCTGTCCACCATCGGCGGCATGGTGTATTCCACCACCGGCATGTGGCTGCCCGGCGGGAACAGCCCGGAGGCGAAACTCGAACCGAAGGCGTGCTTGCCCATCGGGGAACCGAACGTGGAGAACTGCAGCATGTGCGGGGCCGGCGCATTCGGGTCGTCGGCGAGCCGGACCTGCTCCTTGTCCAGGGCCATGGTGCCCTGCGACAGGCCGACGACGGCCGCCGGCTCGGTCCCGCGGCGGATCGCGGTGTCGAGGCCGCGGGTGGCCGCGTCGACGGCCTCGCCCATGGTCAGGTCGTCCCGCGGGTTCTCCGGCGCGAACATCGTGGGAACCCACCGGAACAGCGCACCGGCCGGATAGTCGATGATCTCGCGTTTGGTGTTCGGGAAGTATCCCGAACCGGCACGGCGGGTGTAATCCGCCCACGGGATGCCCGGGGGACGGGCACCGCCGACCGCGTAGACGACGTCCGCCGTCGCCTCCTCACCCACCGGTGACGGGGTCGGGGCGATCCCCGGGGTGTCCATCGGCGGGGTGGGCGCAGCGGCGGCGAGACCGGCACCGATCCCACCGGCCGAACCTGCCAGCCACACCGCGAGGGCTCCGGCGACCAGACGTTTCATCGCTAACTCCTTTGGCCGTCTACGGATTCTGCACGAAACCGCAGCTTTCACAATCTCACAGACCCAGCACTCCCGCCGTGCACAAGACCCCGCCGACGGCGGCCAGCAGCACCGCGACCTGGCCCGGACGCCGTTGCCGCACCCACGCGTTCAGGCCCGTCATGAACCGACGCGTGGCGTCGGGCGCCACCAGGCACGCCAGCAGCGGAATCTCTACCAGCGCAAAGGCCAACACGTTGAACGTCAGCAGCGCGGCCACCCGGGTACCCGGCGGCGCCCCGGACGCCACGATCAGCGCCAACGCGGCCAGATAGTCCACCGACGGCAGCGCGATCCCCAGGCCGGCGGTCGCGGCGACCCACAGCGACCGGCCCTGCAGCAGCCGTCGGGCCCGGGCCGCGGGCCCACCCGAGCCGGCGGCGCCGCGGCGCGGCCGTGGTGATCCGGGGGCGTAGGCGCGTACGGCCAGCACCGCCGCCGTCAGCAGCGCCAGCGCCCCGATGAGGATCTGCACCCGGGGCAGCGTCAGCCCGGACGCTTCGATCACGGTGGGCTGCAACGCGAACAGCACCACCAGACCGCCGGCCGTTCCCATCGCGAACCCACCGCACAGGAACGCCATCAGCTGCAGCACCGGCCGCGGCCGGTTGAGCATCAGCAGCGTCAAGCTGATCCGGACCGGCTCGACGCTGGTTGCGACCGCCATCACCAACAGCGCTATCCACATGCGGCCCTGCGTAACTCGGTGTCCGGATCGCTCAGCCGTCCATCCGGGTGAACTGCTGGCGCTGATACTGATCCACGCAGGCGGCCCGGCGAACCTTGCCGCTGGTGGTGATCGGGATCGAGCCCTGCGGAACCAGCACCACATCGGACACGGTCACCCCGTGCACCTGCGAAACAGCCGCCTGCACATCGTTTCTGATGCTGCGCAGCCGCTGCGCCGCCTCCTCGGCGGATTCGCCGCGGTCCCGGACTTCGATGATGGTGACCAGCTGCTCGATCTGGTCGACCGGAACCGAGATCGCCGCGACCCGACCGCCGCTGATCTCCTGCAGGGTCGCCTCGATGTCCTCGGGGTAGTGGTTGCGCCCGTAGATGATCAGCAGATCCTTCATCCGGCCGACGATGAACAGCTCGCCCTCGGAGATGAATCCGAGGTCCCCGGTCCGCAGCCACGGGCCCGCCGGGGTGTCGGGGGAGGGGTCCGCCAGCGTCGCGGCGAACACCTTCCGGGTCTCCTCGGGCCGCTGCCAGTAGCCGCCGGCCACGTTCTCCCCGGCGGTCCAGATCTCGCCGACCGTCCCGCCGGCGCATTCGGTGCAGGTCTCGGGGTCGACGATGCGCACCGCCGGGGATTTGGGCACCCCGTAGCTGAGCAGCGGGGTGCCTTCGGGCGCCTCGCAGCGCTGCGCGCTGCCCCGGGTCAACTTCTCCGACTCGAAATACACCGTCTGCGGTGCACACTCCACGTCGAGCGTGGCCACGTAGAGCGTCGCCTCGGCCAAGCCGTAGGCGGGGTGCAGTGCCCGCGCCCGGAAGTTGTACGGGGCGAACCGGTTGAGGAACCGGTCCAGGGTCGCGGGGTGGACCCGCTCGCTGCCGCTGACGATGCCCAGCACGTCACCCAGGTCGAGTCCGGCCATGTCCTCGTCGGAGGTCTTGCGCACCGCCAACTCGAAGGCGAAGTTCGGGGCGGCCGAGAACGCCCGCCGGTGGCCGGCCATCGCCTGGATCCACCGGGCCGGCCGCTGCAGAAACGCCACCGGGCTGGTGAGTTCGCACCGGTAGCCGCCGAGCACCGGCGCGATGATGCCCAGGATCAGGCCCAGGTCGTGGTAGAAGGGCAGCCACGACACGATGGTGGTGTCGGCGGGGGCCACACCGTTGAACTCGGGGAAGTAGCCGGCCATGAACTGGCGGAAGTTCACCGCGAGGTTGCGGTGCGAGACCATGACGCCGGCCGGCAGTCGCGTCGAACCCGAGGTGTACTGCAGGTAGGCGACCCCGCCGGAGTCGACGGGACGGCTACCGGAACCGGTGGCGGCGTCCAGGTCCAGCGCGTCGATCTCGACGACGGTCGCCGCGACCCCGGCCTGGCGGACGTATTCGCCGACGAGTTCGGCGGAGGAGGCCGTGGTCAGCACCACCGACGGGGCGGTGTCGGTGAGGACCGCGGCGACCCGCTCGTCGTGGGCGCCGGGCAGCGGCACCGGCAGTGGCACCGCGATGAAGCCCGCCTGCATGGCGCCCAGGAAGGCGGCGACGTAGGCGAGACCCTGCGGCGCCAGGATCACCGCGCGGTCCCCGGCGGCACCGTGCTGCTGCAGTTCCCGGGCGACGTTGAGCACCCGCCGGTAGGTCTGTGCCCACGACAGCGTCTCGGCGACACCGTTCCAGTCCTGGTCGTAGTCGGTGTAGGTGTAGGCGGGGTCTTCGGGGGCCAGCATGGCCCGCTCACGCAACAGGGACAGCAGAGAGGCTTCAGACATGGGCAGGAGGCTACCTTCGCGGTCCGACAGTCCTGCTTCGCAGGCAAAAGTGGATGACGCGCGGCCACGATTTCGTCGGGGTCGGGCCGGTCCGGTAGCCTAGCCCGGTTGCCGACGCAGGCGACCCTCCTGCCGTGGAATCCCCCACGGCCGCACTACGACCATAGGAGGTGATGAGGTTCCCATGCGTCCATACGAAATCATGGTCATCCTTGACCCCACTCTCGACGAGCGCACCGTCGCCCCGTCCCTGGAGACGTTCCTGAACGTGATCCGCAAAGACGGTGGAACGGTCGACAAGGTCGACATCTGGGGCAAGCGCCGCCTGGCCTACGAGATCGCCAAGCATGCCGAGGGCATCTACGCGGTCATCGACGTCAAGGCCGCCCCGGCCACCGTGTCCGAGCTCGACCGTCAGCTGGGCCTGAACGAGTCGGTGCTTCGCACCAAGGTGATGCGCACCGACAAGTCGTAGGCGGCAGTCGGAGCCGTTGCGTAGGCTCAGCTCCACAAGCAGCGCCAACACCGATCCTAGGAGGGCCCCGTGGCTGTAGGTGACACCACGATCACCGTCGTTGGAAACCTGACCGCGGACCCTGATCTGCGGTTTACCCCCTCGGGGGCGGCGGTCGCCAACTTCACGGTGGCGTCCACCCCGCGGGTCTTCGACCGGCAGAGCGGTGAGTGGAAGGACGGCGACGCGCTGTTCCTGCGGTGCAACATCTGGCGTGAGGCCGCCGAGAACGTGGCCGAGAGCCTCACCCGCGGTTCGCGGGTGATCGTCACCGGGCGGCTGAAGCAGCGGTCTTTCGAGACCCGCGAGGGCGAGAAGCGCACCGTCTACGAGGTCGAGGTCGATGAGGTCGGCCCCTCGTTGCGGTACGCCACCGCCAAGATCAACAAGGTCAGCCGTGGCGGCGGCGGAGGCGGTTTCGGCGGGGGCGGCGGTATGTCGGCCCCGGCGGCTCCCTCCGGACCGCCCGCGGAAGACCCGTGGGGCAGTGCTCCGGCGTCCGGCTCCTTCGGTGGCGCCGACGACGAGCCGCCCTTCTGACAAACGAACCACTGCACGAAAAGAGATAGGTAGATGGCCAAATCCAACAAGCGGCGTCCGGCTCCCGAGAAGCCGATCAAGACCCGCAAGTGCGCATTCTGCTCCAACAAGAAGCAGGTGATCGACTACAAGGACACCTCGCTGCTGCGCACCTACATCAGTGAGCGGGGCAAGATCCGCGCCCGTCGTGTGACCGGTAACTGCGTTCAGCACCAGCGCGACATCGCGCTCGCGGTGAAGAACGCTCGCGAGGTCGCGTTGCTGCCCTTCACTTCGTCGGCGCGATAAGCCGGCCACTCAATCCGAGAAAGAACGAAACGATGAAGCTGATTTTGACCGCTGAGGTGGACCACCTCGGGGCGGCCGGAGACACCGTTGAGGTCAAGGACGGATACGGCCGTAACTACCTGCTCCCGCGCGGCCTGGCGATCGTCGCCACCCGCGGCGCGCAGAAGCAGGCCGACGACATCCGCCGGGCCCGCGAGACCAAGCAGGTCCGCGACCTCGACCACGCCAAAGAGATCAAGGAAGCGCTGCAGGCGCTGGGCACGGTCACGCTGCCGGTGAAGACCTCCGGCGACTCGGGCAAGCTGTTCGGCTCGGTGACCGCCGGCGACGTGGTCGCCGCCATCAAGAAGGCCGGTGGGCCCAACCTGGACCGTCGCATCGTCCGCCTGCCCAAGGCGCACATCAAGTCGGTCGGCAGCCACCCGGTGTCGGTGCACCTGCACCACGACGTCAACGTCGACGTGACGCTCGACGTCACCGCGGGCTAAGCCCTTACCTCAGCAGCCCCGGCAGCGCTCCTGGCGCGGCCGGGGCTTTGCTGTGTCGGCAGGTGCGGAACGACTGTTAACGCTGGCTAACTTTTTCTGCGGTGCATAAACGCGGTGCAGGTCATCCCATCGTGGACAGATTGCCACCTCCCGGAAAGGCAACACGCCCGAGACGGTAACTTTCGGCGACACGCCGAAGAGATTGCTTCCACAGTCAAAACATGTCACATAACAGCGTTTACCTGCAGGTATCTCCGGTTTTCGGCGAACAATCCACAAGTCATCCCCACCATCCCAAACAATTGCGGGTGCGGTGTGCACACTTGATCCACAGCTCTATCAACAGGGCCGTTTGGTCGGGCCGCCAGCAACGCCTACGGTCGACCCCGGCACGACGCAACGGGGGGTGTCGGTGGCCGAGGCTAAGGTCCGGGCCAACAGCGTCGAACGGGCGTTCGATCACGGTAGTGGAAGAGGTGGGGCGCATGGCGGTGGTCGACGACCGCGGTCATTCTGAGCTTGAGGAGCCACCGCGCGAGGATGTCGGCCGCCAGCCGCCCCAGGATCTCGTTGCGGAGCAGTCCGTGCTCGGCGGCATGCTGCTGAGCAAGGACGCCATCGCCGACGTGCTGGAGCGGTTGCGGCCCGGTGACTTCTACCGCCCGGTGCACCAGAACATCTACGACGCGATCTTGGACCTCTACGGCCGCGGGGAGCCCGCCGACGCGGTGACGGTGGCCGCCGAGCTGGACCGCCGCGGTCTGCTGCGGCGGGTGGGCGGGGCGCCGTATCTGCACACGCTGATCTCCACGGTGCCCACCGCGGCCAACGCCGGCTACTACGCCGGGATCGTGGGGGAGAAGGCGTTGCTGCGCCGGCTGGTGGAGGCCGGCACCCGGGTGGTGCAGTACGGCTACGCCGGCGCCGAGGGTGCCGACGTCGCCGAGATCGTGGACCGCGCCCAGGCCGAGATCTACGAGGTCGCCGAGCGGCGTACGTCGGAGGACTTCGTTCCCCTCGAAGACCTGCTGCAGCCCACCATGGACGAGATCGACGCGATCGCCTCGCACGGCGGTATCGCCCGCGGTGTGCCGACCGGGTTCACCGATCTCGATGAGGTGACCAACGGCCTGCACCCGGGGCAGATGATCATCATCGCGGCGCGGCCGGGTATGGGGAAGGCGCTGGCGCTCAACACCCCGTTGCCGACGCCGACCGGCTGGACCACGATGGGCGACGTCGCCGTCGGTGACGAGTTGCTGGACGCCGCCGGACGGCCCACCCGGGTGGTCGCGGCCACCGAGATCATGCTCGGACGGCCCTGCTACGAGGTGGAGTTCTCCGACGGCACGGTGATCGTCGCCGACGCTCAGCACCTCTGGCCGACCGGCTCCGGAGTACGGACGACGGCTCAGCTGCGCAGTGGCGCGGACACCATCGCCCCCGCGGGCACCCCGAGCCCTGGCGGCGGCGTGGGGCTGCTCGCGTCGGTGCTGCAGATCCAGTCGGTGCGCCGGGTTCCCAGCGTCGCGGTGCGCTGCGTGCAGGTCGACAATCCCGAGCACCTCTACCTGGCCGGCCGTGGCATGGTCCCCACCCACAACTCCACGCTGGCCCTGGACTTCATGCGGTCGTGCTCGATCAAGAACCGGATGGCCAGCGTGATTTTCTCGCTGGAAATGAGCAAGTCCGAGATCGTCATGCGGTTGCTGTCCGCCGAAGCCAAGATCAAGCTCGGCGACATGCGCTCGGGCCGGATGACCGACGACGACTGGACCCGCCTGGCGCGGCGGATGAGTGAGATCAGCGAGGCGCCGCTGTACATCGACGACTCGCCGAACCTGACCATGATGGAGATTCGCGCCAAGGCCCGTCGGCTCAAGCAGAAGGCCGACCTGCGCCTGGTAGCGGTCGACTACATGCAGCTGATGACGTCGGGCAAGAAGGTCGAGTCGCGCCAGCAGGAGGTGTCGGAGTTCTCCCGGAACCTCAAGCTGCTGGCCAAGGAACTCGAGGTGCCGGTCATCGCGCTCAGCCAGCTCAACCGTGGCCCCGAGCAGCGCACCGACAAGAAGCCGATGCTGGCGGACCTGCGTGAATCCGGCTGCCTGACCGCTTCGACCCGCATCCTGCGGGCCGACAACGGCTCCGAGGTCACCCTGGGTGAGCTCCTGCGCACCGGGGAGCGTCCGCTGGTGTGGTCGCTCGATGACCGGCTGCGGATGGTGGCGCGGCCGATGACCAACGTGTTCCCCAGCGGACACCGCGAAGTCTTCAAGCTGCGGATGGCTTCCGGGCGTGAGGTGGAGGCCACCGCGAACCACCCGTTCCTCACCCTGGACGGCTGGGTTTCGCTGGGCGACCTCAATGTCGGGGACCGGCTGGCGGTGCCGCGGCGGGTGCCGGAGCCGGCTGACACCCAGCGGATGCATGACTGCGAGGTCATGTTGCTGGCGCACATGATCGGCGACGGGTCCTGTGTGAAGGGCCAACCGATCCGGTATGCCTCGATCGACGAGGCGAACCTGACCGCGGTCACGGTGGCGGCTATGCACTTCGGGGTGACCGCGGTGCGCGACGAGTACCCGGCGGCGCGGGTGACCACGCTGCGGCTGCCGGCGCCGTTCCACTTGACGCACGGCAAGCGCAATCCGATCGCGGCGTGGCTGGACGAGCTGGGGCTGTTCGGTAAGCGCAGCCACGAGAAGTTCGTGCCGCACCAGGTTTTCGCCCTGCCGAATGATCAGGTGGCGCTGTTCCTGCGGCACCTGTGGGCCACCGACGGGTCGGTGCGGTGGGACGAGAAGCAAGGGCAGTCGCAGATCTACTACGCCTCGACCAGTCGCCGGCTCATCGACGACGTCGCGCAACTGCTGGCGCGAGTCGGGGTGTTCGGCCGGATCAAGCGGGCGACCAAAGCCGGCTACCGCGATGGCTGGCACCTACACGTCTACGGCGCGGAGAACCAGGTCCGGTTCCTGCACAATGTCGGGGCGCAGGGCGCCAAAGCCGAAGGCGCCAGGCAGGTCTTGGCTCATTTGGCGGGCGTGACGCGCAATCCCAACCTGGACACCGTGCCTAAGGAAGTGTGGGGCCGGGTGCGTGGGGCGCTGGCCGATCAGCAGATGAGCCACCGTGAGTTCGCCGCGGCGATGGGCACCCAGTTCTGCGGGTCGACGATGTGGAAGCACGCGCCCAGCCGGGACCGGCTGCACCGTGCTGCGATGGTGCTCGAGGACGAGGGTGTGCACGCGTTGGCGACCAGCGCGGTGTACTGGGACACCATCGTGGAGATCACCAGTATCGGCGAGCACGACGTGTTCGACGGGACCGTTCCGGGAACACACAACTTTGTGGCGCAGGGGATTTCAGTGCACAACTCGCTAGAACAAGATGCGGACATGGTGATCCTGCTGCACCGGCCGGACGCGTTCGAGCGGGATGACCCGCGCGGGGGAGAGGCCGACCTGATTCTGGCCAAGCACCGAAACGGCCCGACGAAGACGATTACCGTTGCGCACCAACTGCATTTGTCGCGGTTTACGAACATGGCGCATTAGCGGGGGCGGCTGTAGGTTCTCACGGGCGACTTCAAAATCTCATGACTGACTTCAAACGGTTTTCAAGTTTGAAGTTTGGATGAGACACGCCGATGTGCTTGCGGAGGACCCAGGCGAACAGGTGCCACGCTGTGGGCATGACTCTGGACGCACGTCTGACAGAGCGGTAGCAGACGGAACATGGTTACGGCGGCTACGACCGCTGCGACCACCACGGTACGGTTTCGAACCGCCCCGAATGCTGGAGAGTCTTCAACCCCACTAGTTGACGCCGATCCGGATGTCCTTGTGGACGCTCATCCGTGGCGTGAGTTTCGTTGGTACGCAGGCCAAAAGCACTACTCGGGCACGTATTGGTCGGCAACCGAGCGCCGGCACATCATCTACGAGTCCCGGTTGGAGCTGACTCAGTTGCTGTTTGCCGATTTCGATCGGACCGTCCGACGTATCTGCGCGCAACCGTTCATGCTGAGTTGCGACTCCAGGGGCCGCACGACCAGGCACATCCCCGACTACTTGCTGATCACCGATAGTGGGCCGAAAGTTATCGACGTCAAGCCGCGCCGGCGGCTGTCGCAACCGGAGGTCGTGGACACCTTCGCCTGGACTCGATCGGCAATTGAAGACCGTGGGTGGGTCTACGAAGTGTGGACCGAGCCTGAGCCAGTGCTGTTGGCCAACATTCGATTCCTTGCAGGTTTTCGTCGGGAGGCGTGGTTCACGGGGGAGCTCCTGGCAGGGCTGCGGAATTGCTCAATCGACGGCCTTTCAATCGACAGCGTGCTTGACCTGTCGTCGGAATGGCCCCGACCTTTGAGGAGAGCGGCCTTGTTCCACCTGTTGTGGTTGCAGGAACTCCGCGTTGACCTGCGTCAACCCTTGACATCGAGTTCGACACTGAGCCAGGAGAACTGATGAGACGATCTGATTCGGCTGTTCGGATCGGTGTTGGGACGCGGGTTGTTTTCGAGGGCGATGCAGCCGAGGTAGTCGAGCTGCACCCCGGCGACACCGGGGTGAGCCTCACATTGCGCGTCGGCCCCGGAAAGCGATTGTCGCGTATCTCATTACGTGAGCTTCTCGATGGTGGCCGTGCTCGAATCGTGGATGACCGCATCGACGTTGACGGTCAACCGGATGCGGCCGCAGTCATCCTTGCAGAACTCACTGACCTTGAGCTGGACACTGCGCGCACGCGGGCCGCCCACGTTCGGGAGGTCTTGACTGGCTATCGCTCCGGTCACCCAGAACTCGCGGCCCACGACGAACCGCGAACTGAGTTCGATCCTCATCTCCCTTTGATGGAGCGGTACGCCGCGAAGGCTGCCGAGGCCGGCGTCACTTCACGCACGGTCAGCCAGTGGGTCGCGGACTATCGGAAGCATGGTGAGGTAGGACTGGTGCCGAGGCCCACCAAACAGGTTGTCGGCATGCGAAGCAAGGTCGATCCACGCTGGGCCGAGATCGCGGTCGAAGTGATGGTGGAGCACACGGACCAGTCGCGGCCATCGCAGACGGCGGTGATAAAACGTGTCAACGCCAGGGTCGTCGCACGATTCGGCGAAGACGCGGTGGCGTTGCCGTCTCGGGCGACCGCATTCCGTGTCCTGGCTGAGCTAGAGAACCGGTACCCGACGTTTCGGCTGAGCACGAAACGAAACCGCGACATCGCCGACCGTCCCAGCGGTGTGTATGGGAAGCTGCGCCCGACCCGCCCGGGTGAGTACTTGCTGATGGATACCACTCGATTGGATGTGTTCGCGCTAGACCCGATCACCTTGCGGTGGGTGCAGGCGGAGCTGACGGTCGGAATGGACTGGTACACCCGTTGCATCACCGGAATTCGCGTGACGCCGGTGTCTACGAAGTCAGTGGACGCAGCCGCAGTCCTGTACCAGGCGTATCGGCCACGACCGGCCGGCAAGGACTGGCCACCGCACGCGGTGTGGCCCGAGCACGGTGTGCCAAGATCAGTGCTCCTCGACGTCGGCGCCGTCGAACGCCCGGGTGCCGCGGGACCGGCGATCGTGCCGGAAACCATTGTGATTGACCACGGCAAAATCTATGTCTCAGATCATCTGACGAGCGTGTGCCAGCGGATGGGAATCTCGATCCAGCCCGCACGGTTGCGGACCGGCCGGGACAAGGGTCCGGTAGAGCGTTTCTTCCGCACCATCCGAGAGGGCCTGTTGCAGATCTTGCCAGGCTACAAAGGCCCGGACGTGCACTCCCGTGGCTTGGACCCGGAATCGGAGGCCTTCTTCTACCTCGACGAGCTGGAGGCAATCATCCGCGAGTGGGTTGCGGTGGTGTATCACCACCGCCCACACCACAGTCTGATCGATCCGCGCGTTCCCGGCTTCCAGATGTCCCCGGCGCAGATGTTCGAGCATGGGGTCGCGCGCGCCGGCTATATCGAGGTGCCGCGTGATCCCGATTTAGCCTATGAGTTCTTGAAGGTGGAGTTTCGGAAGATCCAACATTACGGGGTGGACCTTGGCCGCCGCTACAACGGAACAGGTCTGGATCCCTACCGCAACATGAGCAGCCCGTACACAGGGAAAGTCAAGGGCCGCTGGCCAATCCACTACGACCCGGATGACGTCACCCGCGCCTATTTCCGTGATCCGGACACCCGCGAGTGGCACACGTTGATGTGGGAGCACGCACCGTCGTTGCAGATGCCGCTCAGCGAGGACGCATTACAGTTCGCGCGCAAGCTCGCCGCATCGAAGTACACCTATCCCGATGACCGAATCGCGGTCGCGGACCTGTTGGAGCGATGGAATCTCGGGTTGGGCACAACACCGGCGGAGCGCCGAATGGCGTTGCGACTTTCGCGCGAAGAAACGATGTTGGACCAGGCCGAGCCCCAAGACCCGGTCACCACCCTGCCCTCAGTCGCACGCGTGCTCGCCACAGCCGAGCCTCCCCCCGCGGAGGACGCAAACCATATCGCTGATGAGCCGGACCCCGAGACGGGCGACGACGACACCGAGGACGACCTCATCGAGACTGACGAGTTCTACGCCGACGCATTGAGGGACGCGTGATGGCGAAGTACGATCTCGCGCCCCACGAGAACAACGCCCGCCTGGACAACCTGACCTTGGCGCGCAAGGAGGGGTGGCAGCGCTTCGTGAACACCGCTGCCCGCATACCACCGGAGCCCCTGAGCCGCGGCCAACTCAGGTCGCTGAGCGAGGAAGCATTCGACGATTACAACCGTCAACGCCGCAAGTGGCACGCCAACCTCGGCCCGATCAGAACACCGCAATTGGCTGCTCTGCATGAGGACCTGTGGGACATCGTCGACAGCAATGCCCAAGACGGGGACAAAGCCAAGGGGGCCGTCGCGATCGAGGCGTTCCCGGGTTTGGGCAAGACCACCTCGGTGCTGGACTTCGCCAAGAAATTCCACCGCCGGGAGGTGAACGAGCAGGGCACCGTAACCGACGCGGGCGCCGAACGCTGGCCGGTGTGCCGAGTGGGCCTGACCGGCAACACCGGCATGGTCGAGTTCAACCGGGCGATGCTGGCGTTCTTCGCCCACCCAGGTACGACTCGCGGCAATGCCGCCCATTTCGCCCACCGCGCGCTGGACTGCGTGCTGTCGTGCGAAACGAAGCTGTTGATCGTCGATGATCTGCACTTCCTGCGATGGCGCAACACCGTCGGCGTGGAGATCAGCAACCACTTCAAGTACATCGCCAACGAGTTCCCGGTCACGCTGGTGTTCGTCGGAGTCGGGCTGACGAAGAGGGGTCTGTTCTCTGAGGGGCATTCATACGAGGACGCGGTGATCGCCCAGACGGGGCGGCGCACCACCAAACTGGACATGCGGTTGTTCGAGATCGACACCGATGACCGGCGTCGGGAGTGGCGCCAGATGCTGCTCGCGATCGAGCAGCGTGTCGTCCTGGCCGAGAAACGCCCCGGAATGCTGGCAGACGAATTGTCGGACTACCTGTTCGCCCGCAGCACCGGGCACATCGGATCCTTGATGACACTGATCAACCGCGGCTGTCAGCGGGCGGTCCGCACCGGTGCTGAGTACCTGTCGCGCGAATTGATGGATCAAGTCAAAAACGATGCCGCCTCGGAGAAGGCTCGGCAGGAACTGGAGGCAGCCTTCAACGCGCAACGGCTGACAACCAGGATCGGCAAAGCCGGATGAGCGCGGTGCGAACGCTCCCGGTCCGCCTCGCCCCAATCCACGGGGAAGCGTTGGACTCGTGGCTTGAAGCGGTCTCGCACCGCACTCAATCCGCGTTTGGCGACTTGCTTTCCGCCGTCGGATTGGACGCATCGCGCTGCGAGCGTCGCGGCCCCTGGATAGTCCAGCTCTCTGCTGCCGCAGGGGCAAGGATCACCGAGGCAACTGGCATCAGCCGAGAGCAGCTGGACCTTATGACGCTGTCCCGGTACTCAGGCGCGGCGTTGCGCATCAATACTGACGCCGGGACGTTGAATCGAGCATTTCCGTGGAGCGCGGGGTACTCATCACGGTTCTGTCCAATGTGTTTGGCACAGACCGGTGGAAGATGGCAATTGGCATGGCGGCTGGGCTGGACGTTCGCCTGCACGAAACACCGCTGCTTGCTTGCCGACGCCTGTCCACGATGCGGCACTGCTCAGCGCCGCCGCACGCACATCAATGACGTAATTCCTCAACCGGGACACTGCGGCCAGCCCTCCGGCGAGGCTGTGGGACGCGGCGCGGACAGGTGCCACGCGGACCTGACGACCGTTCCCGCTACCGAATTCGACGCCGACGACCACCCAGTCGTTCGAGCACAGTTACTGGTGAACGCGGTGATTGACTCCGAGACTGGTGATTTCGGCGTCTATCAGGCGGTGCCGCAGGCCCGGCTTGCTGTGCTGGCTGATATTCGAGCTATCGCCGGGCGGGCGTTGGCCTATGCGACACCAAGAGAACTGAGTACCGTTCTGCCGGCAGACTTGGCCGCAGCGCATCGAGAGGCCAGTGCGCGCGCGCAGCTACCAACTCGTCGTCGCGCGCAGCCCACTGTGCGCCCAGCGCTCGCGGCACCGGCATGGTCTGCGATGACGGCAGCAGGAGTGGTTGTCGCGTTGCAGGTGTTGGAAGCGCCCGACGTGGCGACCGCAGGTGACCGACTGCGCTGGCTCGTCGCCTCATCCCGCGACCGCGGATTTGTCGTGACCGGAACAAGACTGGGTTGGGGACGACGTACCTCAGCAGTGCTGGCGGGAGTGCAGCTTGCCGCCCTCGGGCCGATGCTCAAGGTCAGCGATCAACTTCGCTACCGTGTCGGCGCGCCGATGCCCGCCGTCCCAGAGTGCGAAAGCGCGCCGACTTGCCGACTGCCGGGCGTTCTTTGGGCGGAGTGGTCCCTACGCTTAGCGCATCCCACTTGCCACCAGCGCTACTTAGCCCCTGCGTTGTCGGTTGCGTTGTTGCTTGTCGGTAGCAAGCTGAATCTCAGCGCCGCAGCCCGACTGATCGGCAGTCGGGTCAACAGTTCGGCGGTATCGCGGGTGTTGCAGCTACTCGAAAAACACCCGCAATGGACCGACATTCGCGCTGCTCTACTGCGAATGGCGTCCTACGTGCGCGACCATGACATCCCGATCGACTACGCGCGGCGTCGGCGACTGGATTACGCAGCGCTACTGCCGGACGACGCTTGGGCTCGCATCTGTCGAAGCACTGCTACTCCGGGAGCAAGGCCGGCGCGCGCCAGAATCGCACGCTGTTACATGTTCGAACGGATCAGTGGACTTCCCGCAAGCATTGCGCCATGGGCCGTGGACGAGGAAGGTTTCCGGACTCAAGTCGCAGATTTCCCTCAGTATCTGACTCCAGAATTGGCAACCGCGCTCGACACGAATGCCCGCGAGTATCTGGTCGGCTGCGGAATAGAAATCGAACCACTGACCTGGCATCCGCCGACAAGCTTCCTTGATGGGCTGGATCTTCCAGGTGCGGATCCGAGCGTATTGAGCATTGACGCCCTGCACGGCGCAGTCGCCGCCGCGGGCAAGAGGAAATTGGGTACCGCCGCGACCGAATTGGGAACAAGCCTCGACGTGGTGCGCCATCTCCTCGCCACTTCCCCCGCGCCCCGCCAGGCCCCGCCCGACGGCGTTCGCCTGGCTGCAAACCACAATCGGGCGTACGCGAGGCTCAAGGCAGCGGTCCCGCGGGACCGTTTCATCGAGCTCTATGAACACGAGGGGATGTCGTTAGGGGCTATCGCGCGGGCATTTGGAGTCAGTCGCCAGATAGCGTCCCGACTTGCTCATGATTACCAAATCGTGCTTCGGGCGCGATGCCTGCCGCCCATCGGCCGCGACTGGCTGTACGACCAGTACGTCGTCCGCGGCCGTGCGCTCTCGGATATCGGCCGCGACATTGGCATGAGTGCTGCCAACGTTGCGCGGTGGGCCAAGATTCATGCGATTCCAATGCGTGGGCGGGGAGCCCGAAGCCAGAGTGCCGCGATCGCCGCCCAGAGGTTCGCGGCCACTGCGCCGGCGCTGATCAGGCCGGCGCTAACGGGAATCCGAGGATGGGAACGGCTGCAACGGTTCGCGGCAGCGAGTGACTATGCGAACCTCAGCATCGCCGCGGCCGACCTCGGCGTCGCCACCTGCACACTGAACAACCAGATCAACCAGATAGAACGCGAACTCGGTGTGACATTGCTAGTCCGCGCCTGGCATGAACGCCCGATGCGACTAACCGAAGAGGGTGCGCGCGTGCTCCAAGCGGTTCGCAATCATCAGCAGAGTGGTAGCGCAACTGACTCACAGGATGCTGCTCCTGCGGCACTGGGACCGGTTGCCGCCCGCGCCCGCAGCGGAAGCTGACTACATCCCGGAGGTAGCGTCGGTCGCCATGGGGCCGGAGGATTTCTTCGAAGAGACCGAAACTCATAGTCCTTGGTCCAGCGAACCCACCATCACCACGAACCTGCGGAAGGACTTCCTCAACGGGCTGCGTGCTGGCCCGGTGCTCGGCACGGATGACCTTGACGCCGCGATGGCGTTAACCCACCTCGTGTGGGACGAATTGATCGCGTTTGGGACGGGCGGAGGCAACGCCCTCGACGACAAGGAGATTGCCCTCGCACAGCGGGCACTTATCGCAACCCTGTCGCGTATCGGCGTCACGTTGAGCATCCCGTGGCGGGACTTCAACACGTTTAAGTCACACTGGCTGCGCAACGGCTGCTCGGGCTCATGGCAAGCCCGCCGCGATCTCTTGAACGATCTGTTCGCCCCGGTGCAAGCGGAGCTAGATCGCCAGGAGGAGGCCCAGTTCCGGGCCGCCAACGCAGAGGCGGTGTCGCCACACAGCCAGACGGGCTGGCCGATGGTTGACGAGGAGCTGACCGAGCTGCGTCGGCGCTTCCGCACCGCCAGCACTACGCAGGACTACCGGGACGTGGGTAATCGCGCAGTCGGCGTGCTGGAGGCCCTGAGCCGCATCATCTACGACCCCGCAGTGCACCTCCGCGACGGCGAGGTCGAGCCGCCGGCCGACAAGACAAAGCAGCGGCTCGGCCGATACATCGAGGAATCCTTGGCAGGCAAGGACAACGAGGCGATCCGCGGTGTTGCCAACAAGGTGATCGAGCTCGCCCACAGAGTGAAGCACTCCACGACACCCACTCGGCGGGAGGCGGGTATCACGGCGGATGTGGTGATTATGCTGGCGAACATCCTGCGGCGGGTAGACCAGGACGTCTGAGTGCGGAGGATCCTCGCGAGGTATTGGCGACCCGCAGCGCGGCGCATCGGACGCGGTCGGACCCCGTCGATAGGATTCATCCCACAGATACGCCCCGCTACCAGCGGAGGAGTCCAGCCTGCCCAGGAGAGAGTATGACGACGGCCGCGCATCGCACCTCAAGCTTCAAGGCGGCTAAGGCGGCAAAGAACGACGAGTTCTATACGCAGTGGGCGGACATCGAGCGTGAGGTGAATGCATACCTTGAGTTCGACCCCGACGTGTTCCGGGGGAAGGTGATCTTGCTGCCCTGCGATGACCCGGAGTGGAGCAATTTTGCGAAGTTCTTTGCCCTCCACTTCATGGATTTCGGTCTCAAGAAACTCATCTCCACCTCTTATGCCCCCGACAGTAACCCGGCGAACTTCTCATATGAGCCCACGCTCTTCGAGCTGGACGACCCGAAGTTCGACGCGGCGAAGACCCGCACTAACGGCAAGAAGTTCATCCTCGAGCCGCATGACTTGAACGACGACGGCGTCATCAATATCGACGACTTGCAGTGGGAGTACCTGGAAGGCGACGGAGACTTCCGTAGTGCTGAGGTGACCGCACTACGCGACGAAGCGGATATCGTGATCACGAATCCCCCGTTCTCGCTATTCCGCGAGTTCATGGCATGGCTGATCAAGGCCGACAAGAAATTCTCAATCATCGGCAATCAAAACGCCATCACCTACACCCAGGTCTTCCCTCTAATCAAGGGGAACCGAGTATGGAAGGGCGCGACCGCAAACACCACGGACATGGTGTTTGGCGTCCCTAAGGGAACGAAGGTGAAGCCGGCTGACCAGGCCAAAGCAGAGCGGATGGGGTATCCCTCCGACGAACAGTACGCCTATACCAGGCTCGGCAACTCATGCTGGTTCACGAACATCGAGCACGGTCGTCGTCACGAGCCAATGCAACTCATGACGATGGCCGACAACCTCAAATTCAACAAGAAACTGATAAACAAGCTGGACGGCGGAACCGACTACGTGCGCTACGACAACTACGACGCAATAGAAGTGCCATTTTCGGATGCTATCCCGTCCGACTACGACGGAGTGATGGGCGTACCGATCACCTGGCTCGACAAGTACAACCCCGACCAGTTCGAAATCATCGGCACGAACAGGTACACGACGCCGCACGGAATGTCACAGAAGTTCGTCGACGACTACTATGCATCAGGTCAGAAGGGGCAGATCAGCGAAGGCCACCCCGACCTCTGCTACTACGACTTTCACGGCCGACCCGTCGTGACGTATGACCGCATTCTTATCCGCCACAGGAGGATGTAGAGGTGAAGACCGAGCTGAAGCACTACACGGTCGAGGAGGTCCTGGAGGGCTTCGTTTACAACGAACTGGAGGGCAAGGGCCTGTTCGGGCTCGACGGGAAGCTCGTCATCCAGCCGGAGTACCAACGCAACTACATCTACAACGACGGCAAGCGCGACGTCGCCGTCATCGACTCGTTGCTCAAGGGGTATCCGCTGGGGCTCATCTACTTCAACGTGGAAGGCTTCACGCTCGAAGTCCTCGACGGCCAGCAGCGCATTACCAGCGTCGGCCGCTTCGTCACCGGCAAGTTCGCCATCAAGGTGGACGGCAAGGAGCAGACGTTCTCGTCGCTGCCGATCAACCGCCAGCGCATGATCCTCGACACGAAGCTCGACATCTACGAGTGCGACGGGACAGAGGACGAGATCAAGGCCTGGTTTCAGACCATCAACATCGCTGGCGTCCCGCTCAATAAGCAGGAGCTGCTTAACGCGATCTACTCCGGGCCGTTCATCACGAAGGCCAAGGCCGAGTACAGCAACTCCAACAACGCGAACATGCAGAAGTGGCAGTCCTACGTCAACGGGGACCCAAAGCGCCAGCAGATCCTCGAGGAGGCGCTGGACTGGGTTGCGTCCTCGCAAGGACTGAGCATCGACGCCTACCTCGCTCAGCACCGCCTGGACCCAGACATCGCCCAGCTGAAGACCTATTTCAACTCGGTCATCGACTGGGTCGGGAGCGTCTTCATCCGACCTCCGGACCGGGAGATGCGCGGTCTCGAATGGGGCCGGCTCTACGAAGAGCACCACGGGACCTCCTACAGCGCGACGAAGATTGAAGCCCGCGTCAACGAGCTGCGTGCCGACCCTGCGGTGCACAGCGCGAAGGGGATCTACGAGTACCTGCTCGGCGGTGAGGAGAAGCCGCAGCTGCTCGACATCCGCCTCTTCGACGCGAAGGACAAGCGAGTCGCCTACGAGAAACAGACGGCGAAGGGTAAAGCCGATGGCGTGTCGAACTGCCCACTGTGCGCGCTCGGCGGGGACAACAACAAAGCCCGGATCTACAAGCAGAACGAGATGGACGCCGACCACGTGACCGCCTGGTCTAAGGGCGGCGTGACGGACCTGTCTAACCTGACGATGCTGTGCGTGATGCATAACCGCGCCAAGGGCAACAGGTAGCGTCCCGCCAGGAACTACGTGTCGTGACCCGGGAGGCGTTGACGCTGTGGCGGCTTGAAATCGGGAGGACCTCCTGGCGGAGTGCACGCGTGTAGACGTTAGAGGGTCTTGATCTGGGCATACAGACTTCGGAGGGCGACGTCCGACATATCTATGATCGGCTCGTACATGAATGAATTCACATGAATGTTCTCGGGGGTCATCAGGACCACGCTGTCGAGTGTCGCTGTCGATTGCGACGTCCCGCAACTGCGGTTCTTGAACGTGTTGAAGAGGACTGCAGTCTGATTCCCGGCGATTGCATCCGTGAAGGTCGGGTCGTTCAGCTCCCCGACCATGAACTTCTCCGCCTGCAGCCGCGTCGCGATCGAAAGCACGATCTTGTTCTCGAAGTTCACGCCTTCGTCGGCTTGCAGCGCGAGGTCGGCCTGCGCGTGAATGAGGTCGATCACAGGATCGTTCGCTGCGTCCCACGCCTGAGATTCGTAGCCGGGGAACGTCTCCTGGAAGATGCGGTCGAGGTCTCCGTTCGTGATGCTGAGCGAGTCCTGCTTCCAGTGCAGTAGCGACGTGAGCTTCATGTAGTCCGGGTCGTCGGTGCCCTTCGTGTACTCGAGGATGTTCCGGACGAACGGGATAGACGCCACCCGCTGCATTCCGTCGCTGAAGAAGTTCAGCTTGAACGCCCGGATGAACGGGTTGTTCACGTGCTCGGCCTGACTGAGAACGACCTTCGCGTCACCCCTCTGCGCCATAAAGCACTGCTTGTACGTGACGACGCCACGACTCAGGAGGGTCCGAAAGAAATCGAAATTGTGAGTTAGGAGAATGAGCTTGAAGTTTGCGTGTTCGGCCATTTCCTTGAGGTACTGAATGATCGCGTACTTGTTCTTGTAGTCGAACGAGTCCGCGAGGTCGTCGATCACGAACAGAGTTTCGCGCCCGGAGGCCTTGCGGGCTTCCATCTCGAACAGCACGTTGAGGATATAAAGCGCCTTCTTCTCGCCGTTGCTGAGTACCGAGAGGAGCTCCTCGCGCGCAACGTCCGTCGACTCATCGCCCTCCTCGAACTTGAACACGAGTTTGAGAACGTCCTCCTGACCTAACGTGACCCTGTGCTTGTTCTCGGCGCGGAGCCTGAACGGCACAAAGAACCGGTCGTTGAAGATCTCGATGACCCTCTCCCATTGGGTCCGCTCGTCCGCCGCCGCCTTCTCGATCTCCTTCCGGCGCACCTCGCTATCCGCGAAGCAGGTGACTACACGTGTGAACAGCTCCTCATGCGATTTCAGGTACGACTGCCACACCTTCTGCCGGAAGAGGTTGATGTTCGCGAACTCCGGGAGTAGTTCAACGTGCTCGGAGACGTAGGTGAAGAACTGCCGAGTGCTCTCGTTCCGCTGCAAAGCCTTCTCAAGGAGATTCAGTTTCTTGCGCAACACCTCATCATCGGTGATCCGCCGCTTCTCCTCGGCTACCAACTCCTCGAACTCTTCAGGGCTCGTCACGGTGCGGGACTGGCCCGAGCCCCGGAGGACCAATGAGTGATTAGCCGCGAAGAAGCCGTTGGCTCCCAGGCTCTTCGTGACGTTCTCCGCGTTGTAGTAGCTGAAGGTCTCACGGCTGAAGAACGTGGACTCGTCCAATAGCTCGTTCCAGCGTGTCACGTACTGAGTCAACACAGATTGCAGGTCCTTCGACTGAAGGATCGCGTCGAGCTTGTCGTTAAACAGGACGTCATATGGCAGATCGGAAAACCGGGGCTCGTCGAGGGTGTCAACTTCGTACTTGGTGCGCATGAGCGCCTCGAAGAACTTGTCATCTTCGGGCATGAATGCCTGCGAGACAGTCCGGCTCACGTCCTGCTTCGTCCCAGACTGCGCCTTCAGGGCAGCGACCAGCACCGCGCGGGCAGCGAGCAGATCGGCTTGCAGGGCCTCGTATTCCTTACGCAGCTCGGCGTTGACGAGGAGGGTCGATGCTGACTCGCTCGGGCCGAGATCCTCGTCGTAGGAGAGCACGACTACCACGTCCGCCGGGTCGATCTCTGCGCCGGCCTCATCGGTGATGCTTCGTTGCGACTCCCGGTCGCGGAACATGCGGTCGATAGTTTCACCTCCTTTCGCGAAGTCCTTGAACGTCTGCGCCAGGGAGGTCTTCATCGTGCCGTTGGGCGCGTAGACCGCAACCGCATTGCCAGGCTTGAAGTCGAACGTCACGTTGAGCTCCCGGATGCCGTGACAGTTGGTGAGGGCGACGTCCAGCTTCTTCATGGCCGCCAATGTAGACGGCGGTCCCGACACTTGAAACCGCTCAGCTGCACGTCGAAGCGTCCAGCCGTCATCAACGACGCATCGAGCCAACCGCCGACGACCGGTTTCGGACAAAGGGGAATTACGGTTGAACCACGAAGACCTCCGAGATTGGTGAGCGTTCCTAGACAGCTCGCACTCCACTCGGAGGTCTCGTCTTGTCACCTCACCACGCCGTCACCAACGTCCGTGGTCAATACAGCTAGACCTCAGCTCAGCTGATCGCTATCGCGGGCTGATCTGAACCCGTATGAGGTAGCGGCTAGCATTCGCCCATGCCGTTGCGGATTGGCGAGACGTTCGCCGGATATAGGATCTTGCGGTTGTTGGGGTCCGGCGGGATGGGCGAGGTGTACCTCGTTCAGCACCCCCGGTTGCCTCGCCGGGATGCGTTGAAAGTGCTGCCGTCGTCTTTGACCACCAACGAGGAGTTCCGTCAGCGCTTCGTCCGCGAGGCGGAGCTGGTGGCCACGCTGTTTCATCCCAATATCGTCGGGATGCATGATCGCGGCGAGTGTGACGGGCAGCTCTGGATGTCGATGGACTACGTCGACGGACCCGACACCGCGAAGCTGGTGCGGGAGCGGTATCCGGCCGGCCTGCCCCTCGACGAGGCCATCGCGGTCGCCATCGCGGTCGCTGATGCACTTGATCACGCTCACGAGCGGGGCTTGCTGCACCGGGATGTCAAGCCGGCCAACATCTTGTTGGGCCAGACCGATAGCGGGGGGCAGCAGCGCATCTTTCTGGCCGATTTCGGTATCGCACGCCCACTGGCTGATCCGAGCGGGCTGACGGGGACGAATCTGACAGTGGGCACCGTGTCTTACGCCGCGCCGGAGCAGCTGGCGGGTGAGGAACTCGATGCACGGGCTGATCAGTACGCGCTGGCGGCCAGTATTTTTCACCTGCTGGCCGGGGTGCCGCCGTTTGACAAGTCCAACCCGGTCGCTGTGATCAGTGCGCATCTGAATGCGCCGCCGCCGCAGATCAGTCGCCTGCGCCCGGAGTTGGCCCGCCTCGATGAGGTGTTTTCGACCGCCCTAGCTAAAGACCCCGCCCAGCGGTTCGGGTCATGTCGCGAATTTGCCGCGGCACTGACCGGGCATGCCAGCGCCGAAGGCGAATTCGGCGCTGCCAAGACGCAGCAGGCAATGCCGACAGCCAGCCGGGGTGGCGTCTCTGAAGGTGGCCGAAATCGCCTAGTTGGCAAGACGAGTGCCATCGCTGCGGTTGCAGTGGTCGCAGTGGTCGCGGCCGGGGTTGTCGGTTACACGATGACACGGGACAGTTCACACACACCGGTTCCCGGTGAACGGCCCGGAAGCCTAAACCAGCCAGCCAACCAAGGGCAGCTCGAAGGGACGCAGGCGACTGCTCGAAGCGCCGCGGAGGCGCTGAAGGCGTCGATCCCCGAGATCACCAAAATCGTCGACGTCGACGAGGACAACGACCCGAACGAAGGAATGATGGGCCGGCCGAACGGCTACGTCGCTGCGAGTGTGGTCTATGACTCGCGGTTGGCGTGCTCTGAGCTTGGCATGGAATGCGGGGCCACGATTGAGCAATGGCCAGATCAGGCTGCGGCCCAACGTCGTTCCGCTTACCTCCAGGCAGTCAGACAAGGGGGGATCCTGGGTCGGGAGTGGAACACAATCAGAGGCCCACTGTTGTTGCGGGTTGCCGGTGACATGAAGCCCTCGGAAGCCAAGGAGTACGAGACGGCCTTCTTAAGTGGCGGCACCGGTTCGGCTCCTGCCGCTGCGCCCCAGAGGGTGAGCAAGCCCGAAAACCCGGCGATCGGGACCGTGGGATCCGGGTTCGGGCAGGATGGCAAGAGCGTAATAGGGATCGTGATTGCCACCACGGATAACTTGGGCGCTGTCGGTCAGTTCGCCACAACCTCAATAAACTTTCTGGACCATGCCGGCAACATCATCGATACCAAGGAACAAGTCGAGCGGTTTTCCTGGCCGGGACAACAGCTCGTCTTGCCAACTGCCGTTTTCCTAGAAGACCCTGAGACGACGGTCGCCTCCATCGAGTCCTCGATCTCGATCAGCGACTACTCCGACCGACGTAAAGCACGTCCTGAGCTACCTATGCTCAATGCGGAGTCGATCACCAAGAACGCCACGGGGAAGTGGACCCCGGTTTTCACATTTACCAACTCCACCGCCGAGGATCTTGTTGACCTTCGCATCGGGGTAGTCTGCTACGACGCGACGGGCTCGATCATTGGCGGTGGCTCGGAATATCCGAAACTCGTTGCGGCAGGTAAATCGATCCGGATCGAGCCGAACCGGATCGTTACCAGCGGTGAGCCCACCAGCTGCAAGGCGTTGCTCAACTACGGCCTCTGAGGATGCGGTAGGTGGGACTCCAGTCCACCCGATCTACGAACAGAAGCGGGGTTACGGCCGCCTTGGGGCATAGCGGGCGCGGTTCGAGCGGGGCAGCCACAAGGGAGTGCTTGAGTGGTCCCACGAGACCAATGCGCCGCGCGAAGCCCGAATTGAAGGTGCGAACGGGTGAAGCGAACTAAAACGCGAGTCGGCTCGTTGTCATGCGACTCGACGACGGCCACGCCATCTACAGCTAGTACGTAGTCGTAGGAATGAGGCGGTTCGTGAGACCAACGGCAATGCACCGACAGTGAGACAGACTGGATAGTCGCAGGTCGAAGTGTCAGGCGTTGAAGTGAAAAGTGAGAACCTACACCTGATGTAGGTTCTCACGGAACGTGGCGGAATCTCACCGTTGTTGGCGGAATGATGGCGGATCCGCCAGGTTCGTGAGACAAGAAACGAGACAGCGCAACCTGGAGCGATGCCGGACCGGTAGGCGGTTCCTGGCATCGTCTCGTTTCTCTAGATTTGAGACGGGCGGCGGCGAGGCGAGCATGGCGGGGTTTGGCAGGTCTGTTTATCTGGGGGAGGTGACTGCCGTTGGGGGTTGGTTTGTTGGCGCACGTTGTGGCCACCAGCTTGCTTCGCGGAGGAGTGTGGCGATGGCGGGCACGGTGAGGGTGCGTACGAGGAAGGTGTCGAGCAGTAGTCCGAAGCCGATGATGAGGCCGGCTTGGATCATGATGGCTACCGAGCCGACCATGAGGCCGAACATGCTGACGGCGAAGATCAGGCCGGCGGAGGTGATGACGGCGCCGGTGTTGGCGACGGTGCGCAGCACTCCGACGCGGATGTTGCTTCCGGATTCTTCGCGTAGTCGGGAGACCAGCAGCATGTTGTAGTCGGCGCCGACGGCGACGAGGATGATGAACGCCAATAGAGGTACCGGCCAAGCGATTTCGTGACCGAGGATCCACTGAAATACCAGGACGCCGAATCCGATCGAGGCGAGGTAGTTGAGCAGGACGGTGCCGAGCAGGTAGATCGGTGCCAGTAGTGCGCGTAGCAGCAGCACCAGGATGAGGCCGACAATGACGGTGGTGGCCAGCGCAAGTTGGAAGAAGTCTGCCCAGAGGAATCGTTGGATGTCGGAGTTGACGGCGGGGAAGCCGGCGACCGAGACGGTGGCCTCAGCCAGGGAGGTGTTGGGGCGCGCGGCGTTGGCGACGTCGGTGATCTGGTGGGCGAGGTTCATGGCCTCGACGCTGTAGGGGTCGTAGCTGGTTTCGATCATGAACCGTGCTGTTTTGCCGTCTGGTGAGAGGAATTGTTTCGCGACGTCGGTGAATTGGCGGTTCTCGAAGGCGTTGGCCGGCAGATAGAAACCGCTTGCTGAGTCGGAGTCCTGGGCGGCGCGTGCAGAGTTCTGGAGTTGGGTGGCGATCTGGCTCATCCCGGAGAGCATTTCGATGTTGCTGTCGGCTAGGGTGCGCACACCGGTGGCCAACGCTTGGGCTCCGGAGGCGAGTTGGCCGATCCCGTCTTGGAGGCGGCGCAGGTTGCTGGCCAGGTCAGCGGGGTTTCCCAGCGCCCCGAAAGCGTTGTCCAGCGAGGTGACGGCGTTTTGGACGGTGGTGAGGGTGCCGGCGACGGTGGCATTGCTGGCGGGGTTGTAGCGGTCGCCGAGGTCGGCGATTTGGGTGAAGAATCCGTTGTTGCGCAGGGTGGTCAGGATCTGTACTTGGTCGCGGATCTGGGCGCATTGGGGTGTGGTGGCACACCACGGCGAGGTGTTGAGGGCACCGACGAGCGGGTCCAAGGTGGTGATGGCGTGTTGTGCTTGGTCGGCCAGGGGGCGTAGGCCGGGGCCGGCTTGGATGGCCTGATCGACCGCAGGGGCGGTCGCTGAGAGTTGTTGCAGTAGTGGTCGGAACTGGTTGACCTGAGCGCCGGCGGATTGGGCTTGCGTGAGGATGCCCGCCAGGGGGGTCAGTGCGGTGCGCACGGTGGTGTCGAGTTGGGCCAGTCCGCCGGCGAGTTGATCGGCGCCGTCGGTGAGTTTGGTGAGGTCGTCGCGGCGAGCGTTACCGTCGGCGACCGCGCCGGCCATCTTGTCTCCTATTTGACCGTTTTGCCAGGCCAGTTGCGCTTGATCGAGGCGTTCCCCGGTGGGGCGGGTGACGCCGGAGACTTTGGTGACACCGGGAACCTGGGAGACGCGGGAGGCCATTTCGTCGAGGTCGGCCAGTCCTTTGCCGGTGCGCATGTCGGTGGGGTTCTCGACGACGAGGAATTCGGTGATGACGACGTCTTTGCGGAAGTGGCGGTCCAACAGTTGGTAGCCCTGGTTGCTGGCGGTGGTGGCGGGTTGGCCTTTGCGGTCGTCGTAGCTGATTTTGATGGTCGCGGCTACCGCTGACAGCGCGAGCAGGATGACGAGGCTGACGATCAGCAGTGGCACCGGACGGCGCACCACCGCGACGGCGACACTGTTCCAATAGCGGCGGGTGCGATCGGATTTGGGTTCACCGATGCCCCGTTTAGCTGCCAGTGCCAGCACGGGCGGTAGCAGGGTGACGGTGGCCAGGAAACCGAACAGGACCGCGATGGCGCATGCGGGGCCTAGGGCGGCGAACACGCTCAAGCGGGCGAACACCATGGCCAGGAAGGCCAGGGCCACGGTGGCGGCGGAGGCCAGGATGACGCGGCCGATGCTGGCGGTGGCGTGGATGATGGCCTGCTCGGCCGGTACCTGGGCGCGGCGCTGCTCGTGGTAGCGGCTGATCAGGAACACGGTGTAGTCGGTGCCGGCGCCGAGCAGGATCGCGGTCATGAACGCGACGGTGAATTGTGAGACCGGCATGCCCATCTCGCCCAGCGCGGACAGGACGCCGCGCCCGACGGCCAAGCTCAGCCCGATCACCAGCAGCGGCAGCAGCGCGGTGAACACCGACCGGTAGACGATCAGCAGGATCAGCGCGATCATGGCGGCGGTGGCGATCGAGATCAACAGCAGATCATGCTCGGCGGCGGCGATCATGTCACTGAACGTCGCCGGCGGCCCGGTCACCTGCGCGGTGGTGGACGAACCGGCGAACACTTCTGCGGTGATGTCCCGCACCGCCTGGACGGACTCCGCAGCGGTCGGGTCACCCAGCGTGCCGCTCACTCCCACCGGCAGATACCACGATGTGCCGTCGGCGCTGACAGCCTGGGCTCGGGTGACCGGATCGGCCAGCAGATCCTGCACCAGTAACACGTGCTCGCTGTCTGCGCGCAGTCGTTCCAGAAGGCGGTCGTAGCGCTGTTGGGTCGCCGGGGTCAGACCGGCGGGGTCTTCCATGGCCACGAACAGCATGGTTTTCGACCCCTGCTCGTTGAAGGCGGTACTCAGCCGCTCCACCGTTTGCAGCGACGGGGCGTCGCGCGGAATCAAATCCACCGACTGCTGGCGCACCACCGTTTCCAGCTGCGGGAACAGCAGCGCCAAGACGATCGCGGCGCCGATCCACACCCCGATGGTCAAGGCTTTGTGCCGCACAGTGAATCGTCCCAACGCTGCGAGCCGAGCGCTGTATTCACGGCTGGACGCGGGATCGACGGGAGTCTCGCGCCGGGCAGCGCGGGCCGGTGTTACCGAAGAGCCTGCCGTGCGGTCGGCCACCGAACCCCCTAAACGATCAACGATACTATTGGTATCGCTACGCTACATTATGTAGCGAATATCGGATAGTCGATGGGGTCTGCAGCCAGCGGTGGCTTATCGGTTCACGATGTTGGCGTCGTCGCTTTCGGGGATGTCGTGTCGGACCACGCGGACACGCCCGTGCGGCAGACAGGCCATGTAGCCGTGCCGCTTGCCGTACAGCTCCCACGCGGTGAACTGCTCGTCGGGGTCGACGTCGATGCGGTGACCACGGGAGAAGCCCAGGTGCAACCCCCCGTCGTCACCGGACCAGGCCTGGGTGCACACTGCGCCGGCCAGGTTCAGCAGCGGGCGCTCGTAGACCGAGATCTGCAAGGGATTGATGAGGACTGCCTCGGCGGGAAAGCGATCTGCTGCGGGCAGAGTGAGCAGCAGGGGGCGCGAGATGACGACTTCGTTGTAGTCGTCCAGGTCGAGTACCAAGCCGTCGCGCACCGAAACCCGTTGCACGACACAATCTTCGATCCACTGGGTGTACATGGCGTTCTCCTTCGACGCATCATCGAGTCGCACCCCTAAGGGTACGGCAGGTATCGCTGCGATACTAGGAGTATCGTTACGGTTCCTCGGAGTGCGCGGCGGCGCTGTCGAGTAGCCGATGAACGGCCCGGTCGATGCGGTCACGGGTCTCCTCGGCGGACACCCGCCCGCTGATGAAGGCGAGCAGGTTGGCCAGCCAGATGTCGGAGATGAGGCCGGCGACAACCAGATGTGTCGGTGTCGGCTCGCCCGCGCTGAGGGTGCGGGCCAGCAGCGTGTGGATCGTTGCGGCGGCAGAATCAAGTTCCGCGGCGGCGCGGGTGTCGGCCGCGGCGAAAGCCCGGGTCATGGCGTCGGTCAGCAGCGGCTCGCGCTGCCACCGGCCGTGCAGGTGGCTGGTCAGTCGCTCCAATCGCTGCCGCGGTGTGCCGGCACCGGTTGTCCAGGTCCCGGCGACGTCGAGACGCTGAAATTCTCGACTCAGCGCCGCGACCAGCAGATGGGTTTTGGCCGGGAAATAGCGGTACAGCGTGCCCACGGCCATGCCGACGTGCTCGGCGACCGTCCGCATGTGCACCGCGTCGTAACCGCCGGTGGTAGCTATAGCCAGGGCGGCATCCATGATGGCCTCGCGACGACGGGCCGAGACGCGCGAACGCGGCACCCCGGCTGCGTGAACCTGATCGGCAACCGAATACTCCTCGTCGAGCCCGGTGGGCGTGTCGCTCGCTCGGGCGCTGGCGACGGTCATGGTGTGTGATCGCCGCCGCGGCGCGAGAACTGCTCGAGGATCTCCCCAAAACCGCTGATATCGCCGTGGGCGGCGAAATGTGCGGTATCAACCACGATGAATACGGCCGTCGCGGTGAACCGGGTGGCCCCTTCGCAGGTGCCGGTCGCCGCGACGTGCAACGCCCGACCCTCGCGGGCGCTGATGTGCGCGGTGATCCGGTGGGGCCGGTGCAGCGGTACTGGTTGCAGATACTCCACCGTCAGACTGCGCGTCACCGCAGGCGTGCCGGCGATCCACAGCGTGAAGCCCAGCACGTCATCGCAGGCCGCGGCGACGGCCCCACCGTGCGCCAGGCCGGGGGCTCCGATGTGGCGCTCGTCGAATGTGACATCGGCATACACCGAATCCGCACTGCGGTAGACCTCCACATGCAGGCCGTGCGGATTGTCCGGACCACACCCCATACAGGTCGGGGTATGAGAAGGCAGCCGTTCCGACGGCACCGCACGATCTGACACAGAAACGCTCCCGCTACTTCAAGTTTCGCTGCGCTACTGGTAGTACCACAACTGCTAGACTTCCCGGTGCGACATCGCCGAAATCGACCGCCGAGGTGACCCGTGAGCGACAGCAATCAGCCCTCCCTGCCCGATGATGACGACATCGATCCGCGGCGGATCCGGTCACGGAATCGACTATTGGATGCTGCGGCAACACTGTTGAGCACCGGAGGCGTCGAGGCCGTCACTATCGATGCCGTCACCAAAGCATCCAAGGTGGCCCGCACCACCCTTTATCGGCATTTTCAGAGCTCGTCGCATCTGCTTGCCGCCACCTTCGAGCGGCTACTACCGCAGGTAAGCACACCAGCACCGACCAGCGGTTCCTTACGCGAACAACTGATCGAGCTGCTCAGCCGCCAAGCCGCCCTGTTCAACGACGCCCCGCTGCACGTCACCACCCTGGCATGGCTCTCACTCGGCCCCACCGGCGCCAAAGAAGAGACCGACAACAGTCACGCATCCGGGGCACTGCGGGCCCGCGTCGTCGACCAGTACCGCCAACCGTTCGACGCCATCCTCACCAGCTCGAAAGCCCACACCGAACTCGGCAACATCGACCGCGACCTCGCAATTTGCCAACTCGTCGGACCCCTCGCATTCGCACGCATGACCGGCCTGCGCACCATCACGCGCGACGACTGCACAACCCTCATCGACAACTTCCTCGCAACCCACCGCAGAGCCGCCACCCCCGCAGACGTACGCGAAGTCGTTTGAACGGACCCAGGGTGACATCGCCGGCGGAAGCTCACGACGACGCGTCAAACCACGAGATCTGAGACAAGTAATGATTCGACTCGAATTTCTAGAAAAGAGACAGCACCAATCGAACGATGCGCCGTGCCACTTGGACCGCGTTGTAGGTAATGAAGCGGTTCGTGAGACAAACGGCAAGGCGTCGACAGTGAGACGATCTGGATAGCCGCAGTTCAGAGCGTCAAGCGCATGCAGCGAAAAGTGAGAACCTACACGGCTGTAGTGTAGGGTCTCACCGCTGATGTCACTTTCTCAGCGGTGGTGTCACCTCGGTGTCACCTATCTCAACTCATGTCATGCGGGTGGGGGTATCGGGGCGCCCGATCAGGCGCCCAGCCATTTGTGGGCCTTAGCGAACTGCAGCGCCATTGACCTTCTAGCTAGATTGAAGGTTTAGTGTGCGCGGTGTGACTCGAATGCGGATTTCCCAGCTGGCACAGCGTAGTGAGGTGCCGGCAAGCACGTTGCGGTTTTACGAGTCGGTGGGGTTGCTGCCGGCAGCGCGCACCAAGTCGGGGTATCGGGTTTACGGCGAGGATGCGGTGCAGCGACTGAGCTTCATCCGGGCAGCCAAACGGGTCGGGTTGCCGTTGGACGAGATCCGTGAACTGCTGGTGGTTTGGGATGAGGGTGCCTGTAGGGATGTACGGGCGCGGATGCGACCGATGATGGCTGCCCGTCTCGATGACGTGGCCGCACGGATCACTGAATTGCGCCGGTTCGCCGAGGTTCTCCAGGACGCCCTCGATCATCTCGACGCCCTGCCTGATCGGCCCGAGCCGTGTAATGCCCAGTGCAGCTTCCTGCGCTCGCGGCAGAGCCAGCCGACGGTGGCCGTGCGGTGACCTACGTGACCGCGAAGCCGTGCGTGGACGTCAAGGACCGGTCCTGCGTCGAGGAATGCCCAGTGGACTGGATATACGAGGGCGCCCGGATGCCCTACGTCCAGCTCGACGAATGTGTGGATTACAGGGTCTGCGAACCGGTGTGCTCGGTGGAAGCCATCTTCTACGAAGACGATCTGCCCCAGCGATGGGCGGGTTTCGCCGCGATCAACGCGGAATTCTTTTCCGAGCTGGGCTCACCTGGCGGTGCTGCCAAGACCGGCCCGCCGCCCTTCGACCAGCCCCGGATCAGCGCCCTACCCCACTCAACCGCAAACGACCAACGGTGGCGCTTCGCCCGCCGGGTTCTCCGAAGCGGAGAACACCACATTGGTCACCGATAAATCCTGTACCGAAAGGATATTGGTTCTCCCATGCATATCGTTTCGTGGTTGGAACGCCATCAGATCGCCATCTATCTCGGTGGGCTAGTGGCTGGCGCGGCTGCCGGTGCGGCGGCACCGTCGGCCGGCCACGCGTGGGAGGCTGCGATCTATCCGGTGTTGGGCGCGTTGCTGTATGCCACGTTCCTGCAGGTTCCGTTCACCAAACTAAGTGCAGCGTTCCGTGATGTGCGGTTCCTGGCTGCACTGCTGGTGGTGAACTTCGCGGTGGTGCCGCTGGTGGTAGCCGCGCTCGTCAGCGTGATCTCGCTGCCGCAGGCCGTCCTGCTCGGCGTGCTACTCACCCTGCTGACACCCTGCATCGACTACGTCATCGTGTTCTGTGGTCTGGCCGGAGGAGACGGTCAGCGTCTGCTTGCCGCCGCTCCGCTGCTAATGCTGGCCCAAATGCTGCTACTTCCGGCGTTCCTGTGGCTGTTCGTCGGCCCGCAGCTGGCCAACATCGTCGACGCGGGGCCCTTCATCGAGGCATTCCTCATCTTGATCGTGGTGCCCCTGACCGCGGCGTGGGCCACAGAAGCCTGGTCGGGACGACACCGTAGCGGCCACGCCGTCGCGACAGCGATGAACGCGGCGATGGTCCCACTGATGACTGGCACCCTGTTCGTTGTGGTGGCCAGTCAATTTCCGAAGATCAGTCACGACCTCGACCAGGTGCTGCACGTGATACCGATCTACGCCAGTTTCCTGGCCATCATGGCGGCTATCGGCGTGGGGACCGCCCGGCTTCTCCGGCTCGACACCGGCCGATCCCGTGCCCTGACCTTCTCCGGAGCCACCCGAAACTCACTGGTCGTGCTACCGCTGGCCCTCGCCCTGCCCGAAAACTACGCCCTCACACCGGTCATCGTCGTAACCCAAACCCTCGTCGAGTTGCTTGGCATGGTCGTCTACGTCCGCGTCATTCCTCGCCTTATATCTCGGGAAACTCCAACCCAATAGCGGCCATGGTCGCCCGGCAACTGCGTTCGCCATTCTTGGGCAACCGAACCCTGCTGAACTACCGCAGATCTCGCGTCTAGCCGAATGCGACAGCGGGACACACCATTCAATAGGTCTTGCGTGCAACGCAGCGGACGCCACACCACGGCTGCCGCAGCCGATGGTCCGCTTGTCGTCACGACGAACGTGTCCGTCGACAGGCAGGGCGATCATCAGACCTGGCATGCGACCACCGCGATAGTGCCCCTTGGGATGGTGGACTTCGGATCGGCGTGAGTCACGCGTGGTGATCAACGAGTCGCGGTGAATGCTAGGCGATTTGGCGTTGGTCGGCTAGTGGTTCGGCCGCTAGCTGTTTGGCGGCGATGACTTTGCGCAACTCGGCCATGGAGACCTCGGATAGGTAGCGGCGGGTGACCTGCCATTCGTCGTGGGCTTCGATGACCACGGCAGTGGCCAGGCGCAGGAACGCGGCCGGGTTGGGGAAGATCTCCACGACATCGGCGCGGCGTTTGATCTCCTTGTTGAGCCGCTCAATCGGGTTGTTCGACCAGATCTTCTGCCAGTGCGCTTTCGGAAACGCCGTGAAGGCCAGCACATCGGTCTTGGCGCCATCCATCATGACAGTGACCTTGGGAAACGCCGACTTAAGCGAGGCGGCGACCTGATCCCATTGCGCGGCAACATCGGCGGGGTCGGTGTGGGCGAAGATCGTCTTGACCGCCGCGGTCACCGCCGGGGCATGCTTGGCGGCCACGGCGCCGTGCAGGTTACGCATGAAGTGCACCCGGCAGCGTTGCCAGGCTGATCCGCTGAACTGCTGGGCGACCGCCGCCTTGAGGCCGGCGTGGGCATCGGAGATCACCAAGTGCACCCCGGCGAGACCGCGGGCTTTGAGCGAGGCCAAAAACTCACGCCAGAACTCGAACGATTCACTGTCACCGACGGCGGTCCCGAGGACTTCGCGGGTGCCATCGATAGAGACCCCGGTGGCCACCACCAGGGCTTGGGAGACCACGTGGGCACCGACACGGACTTTGCAGAACGTGGCATCGCAGAACACGTACGGGAACGTCGTGTGGGTCAGGCTGCGGGTGCGAAACGCCTCGATCTCGCGATCCAGACCTGCGCAGATGCGCGAAACTTCCGATTTGGAGATGCCCGAGTCGACCCCGAGAGCACCGACGAGGTCATCGACGTTGCGGGTCGAAACCCCGTGCACGTAGGCCTCCATGATCACCGCGTGCAGGGCCTTGTCGATGCGACGCCGACGCTCCAGCAGAGACGGGAAAAACGATCCGGCCCGCAGCTTGGGGATCTGCACTTCGATGTCACCGGAGGTCGTCGACAGTGCCTTGGGCCGGTGCCCGTTGCGGTGGGTTTGGCGGTCACTGCTGCGCTGGTAGCGGCCGGCGCCGATCTTCTCGGTGGCTTCGGCCTCAATCAGCGCCTGCAGCCCGGCACGAATCAGCTCCGCGAACACCGCACCGGAATCAGCGGCGGTAAGCGCGTCGAGCTGGGCGAGCAAGGCAGAATGATCCTGGGTCATCGCGTCGTGTGTCCTTTGCTTGAGTCACTTTGGTCGGTAACTCACTGACCACTACGCGATGACCCACCCCAAAGCCCCCAACGACACACCAGAGCCAGTCCGCCCCGGTCAACCGCAGGACCGAAACCCCACCACCCCAGGGGACTTACCCACCACCGCAGCCGTAGGTTGACGTCAAGTCTGCTGTTTGGGCCTGATACGCACTGCATTCGTTGACGCATAACTCCACCACGAAGCCCTGATCGCAGCGACCAATGGTCGGGCGTTCGGCCGGGTTCAGGGACGTGTGTGGCGTGTGTCGATCACGTCAGGGGTTTGACCCGGCCGGCGCGTATCCCGTTGGCGATGATGACGACTTCGGCGAGTTCGTGGACCAACACGACTGCGGTCAGCCCGAGGGTTCCGAACACCGACAGTGGCATCAGCACGGTGATGATGCCCAGGGACAGTCCGACGTTCTGCAGCATGATCTGGCGGGCGCGGCGAGCGTGTGCCAGTGCTTGGGGCAGGTGCCGCAGGTCTTGGCCCATCAGGGCGATGTCGGCGGTTTCGATCGCGACGTCGGTTCCCATGGCGCCCATCGCGATTCCCAGATCGGCGGCTGCCAGAGCCGGGGCGTCGTTGACGCCGTCGCCGACCATGGCGGTGGGCCGCTGCGCGCGCAGTTGCCCAATGAGGCGGGCCTTGTCTTCGGGGCGCAGCTCGGCGTGGACGTCCGGGATTCCGGCCTGGGCGGCCAGGGCGACGGCGGTGGCGTGGTTGTCGCCGGTGAGCATCACCACCTGGTAGCCGTCATGGCGCAGCGTAGCGATGACCTCGACGGCTTCGGGACGTAGTTCGTCACGTACGGCGATCGCACCCAGCAGCTGGCCGTCGCGCTCGAGGAGAACCGCGGTGGCCCCGTCTTGTTGCATGTGCGCCACTTGATCTGCGAGGTCACCGGGGCCGAGCCAGCCGGGACGCCCTAGGCGGATCGCGTGTCCGGCGACGGTGCCCGTGAGCCCCGCCCCGGGGACTGCTTGCACGTCGGTGGCGGGGATCCGGGCAGGGACTTCGGCGAGGATGGCGGCGGCCAGCGGGTGTTCGCTGCGGGCCTCTAGGGCGGCCGCCAGCGCGAGCACCTCCTCGCGGGTGGCGGCATCGGTGGTGGCGACGTCGACGACCGTGGGCCGGTTGGCGGTGAGCGTTCCGGTTTTGTCCAGGGCGATGCCGCCGATGGTGCCCAGGCTCTCCAGTGCGGCGCCGCCCTTGATCAGCACGCCGATTTTCGAGGCGGCACCGATGGCGGCTACCACCGTGACCGGCACGGCGATAGCCAGTGCGCACGGCGATGCCGCGACCAGCACCACCAGTGCGCGCTCGATCCAGATCGCTGGGCTGCCGAAAATGCTGCCGAGCCCGGCGATGGCTGCCGCGGCGATCATGATGTTGGGCACCAGCGGGGCCGCGATTCGGTCGGCCAGGCGCTGGCTGGCGCCTTTGCGGGCCTGTTCGGCTTCCACGATGTGCACGATGCGCGCCAGCGAGTTGTTCGCGGCGGTAGCGGTGACCTCCACCTGCAGCACCCCGGTGCCATTGATCGCCCCGGCGAACACCTCCTCGCCGGGACCGGCCTCGACCGGCACCGATTCTCCGGTGATCGCGGAGAGGTCAAGCGCGGTGTGCCCTGCGCGGATGACGCCGTCAGTCGCCAGACGCTCGCCGGGTTTGACGATCATCTGATCGCCGATGCGCAGATCGTCGGTGGCCACCACGGTCTCGGTGCCGTCGCGTATGACAGTGGCCTGATCGGGCACCAGCGAGAGCAGGGCACGCAGGCCGCGGCGGGTGCGCGCCACCGCGTACTCTTCCAAGCCCTCGCTGATGGAGAACAGAAACGCCAGCGCGGCGGCTTCCCCGACCTGGCCGAGCCCGACAGCACCTGCTGCGGCGATCGTCATCAAGGTGCCGACCCCGACGCGACCCTGGGCCAGTCGCCTGAGGCTGGCAGGCACGAATGTGGAGGCACCCACCGCCAACGCAAGGACCTTCAATCCCATTGCGACGGGTCCAAAGGGGGTGACCCAGGCGGTGAGCGCCGATGCGGCCAGCATCGTCCCGGACATGGCGGCGCGCCGCAGCCTGACGACGTCCCAGGGTCGCTGCGGTTCGGGCGCGTTCTCGTCGTGCTCGCAGCAGCCATCGTCCGCGGGCCGGGGTCTGGGTGCAACGCCGGGCGTACCCGACCGGATTCGTTCGCTCCAGTCGATGACCCGCTGAGCAGGGCCTGCCCAGCGGTCCTGTGTCGACCGAGCGGCTATCGCGTCCGTGGTGCCGTACCCGGCATCGGCGATCGCCGAGAAGATGGCGGCGTTGTCGCACTCCCGCGGAGAGAACCAGATCACTACCGACGCGGTACGAGGATAGGCCTGCACGTTCTGCACCCCGGGTACTCGGGTGACCGTGTCCTCAATCGCCGCGGCTCTCGCCGCGTCGAATTGAAATCCTTGGGCGCGTAGACGCATTCGCCCGGTTGTAGACGACACCACGGTCAACTCGACCGCGCTGTCGGGGGAGGCGTCCGTGGTCAGCATCGTCAGGCCTCACTCGCGAATGTCAGCAGCAGTCGTCGTCGGTGCAGGCGCCGGCCGGCGGCGGTGCTTCGGCACCGATGCGGTCGCGAGCCTCGGCGACCACGTCGGCAACTTTGAGCCGGGCCGACTCGGCCGCGATCTCTGCGCGTCGGGTCCCGCGTAGCCCCCACTCCGTCGCCTTTACCGCCGCCCGGTGGACCGGGGCCGCACCCGCGGCTTTGCGCAGCGCCTCATACGCGGTCACCCCGACCAACCCGGTAGCGACCGTCTGGGTCGCCTTGACCCAGAACCCAACCGGAACCATCACAGTCTCCCTTCGCCGTTGTCCAGAAACATGATTCAGCTCGTCGGAGCGTGCTCGGCAACGCAGGGCTGGTCGGTGTCCACCGCTAAGACCACCTGCACCAACTCGCCCAACGCCCGTGCCAAGTGAGCGTCGGCCAATGCGTACCGAACCTGCCGGCCCTCATAGGTCGCGATCACCAGGCCACAACCGCGCAGGCACGACAGATGATTGGACACATTCGACCGCGTCAACCCCAGATGCGATGCCAGCTGTCCCGGGTAGGAAACCCCGTCCAGCAGAGCCACAAGAATCCGGCAGCGCGTCGGGTCGGCTAGCGCCCGGCCCAGTCGTGCGAGCGCCGATTCGCGCATCTCACAGGTCAGCATAGCCAGAACAGTACAGTGATCACTGATATAACGGCAAGGGCAGTGTCGTGTGCGCCCATCCCACGCCGGGCCCGCGAGATTGCCCAACGACAACCATGCAGCTTCGGGCTCGTGGACCTGCGGGCACCGGCCCGAAGAAATGACACGAACTTGAGACAAACCCCGATGACATCGCGTGAGACATCCGGCGTCGCCGCTGGTCAGAACAACGCCATATGACACGGAGCCGGAGACCCTACAGGTGTTGTAGGAGCTCACGCCGCGGGTCATATTCTCCGCGGCGGTGCCATGTTCTTGTCAGGTGTCTCACCTGTCGCGATCGTTCGTGATGGGCTGCTTACGCGCTGAACGTGTTTCGGGTCGTGGTTACCTGACGTTCTCGCTTCGGCACCTTCACTAGGGGCGGGTATGCCG
Organism: Mycolicibacter sp. MU0083; assembly: GCF_963378075.1. Taxonomy (NCBI): domain Bacteria; kingdom Bacillati; phylum Actinomycetota; class Actinomycetes; order Mycobacteriales; family Mycobacteriaceae; genus Mycobacterium; species Mycobacterium kokjensenii. The sequence continues at coordinate 4,249,479 of NZ_OY726394.1, read as the reverse complement.
TCACCCGGGGCAGTGCAGTCTGCACCACTACCACCGAAATCTGCGACCGGATGCTGTAGTCGCACGGGCTGAGGTCCGCCCATTCTGGGGACCCAGATCTCAACGACCACAGCAAGGAAGTGTCGCCGCCATGCCTGCAACTGCCACCGCGAAACTACGCACGATCGCCGGTACAGCACCTATCGACGAGATTCTGTCGATCGTCCGCGAGGATGGCGGCGTCATCATCAAAGGGTTTCTCACACCGGATCAGGTCGCACGCTTCAATGCCGAGATCGACCCGGCCCTGCAGGAGCTGAATCCCGGTTCCAAGCACGACAACGAAATCGTCGCTGAATTCCACGGCCGGAACACCAAGCGCCTCACCAACCTAGTCAGCCGAAGCGAAACGTTCCGTCGCGAAGTGATCGATCACGACCTCGTTCATGCGCTGGCCGACGCGGTCTTTCTCGAAGAATCGGGAACCTACTGGATGACGACGGCTCAGGTGATCGAGATCGGTCCGGGCAACGCCGCCCAGATACTTCACCGCGACCTGGAGAACTGGCTTCCGTTCGTCGGCATGGGCCCCGCAGGGCCCGAGGTGACCGTCAACTTCCTGATCGCCCTGACCGACTTCACCGAGGGGAACGGCGCCACCCGAGTGATCCCGGGTAGCCACAAGTGGGATGACTTCGAGGACCGCGGCACGCCTGAGCAGACCATTCCAGCCGAGATGAGCGCTGGCGACGCGCTGTTCTTCAGCGGGAAGACCGCCCACGGCGGCGGCGCGAACCGCACTTCCGACGAGTACCGCCGTGCGGTCAGCTTCGCGCTCAACCCGGGCTTCTTGGTAGGCGAGGAGGCCTACCCGTTCCTCGTCGACCGCGAACTTGCACGATCGCTCCCGCCCCGAGTTCAGAGCCTCATCGGATTCCGCTCGCAGTACCCGACCGGCTCTCCGGGACTTTGGCAGGTCGACTACAGCGAGCTAGCGGACTACCTCGACCTCTGACCGACGAGTGCGATCCAGACGGGCGGAGCCGCTCCGCGTTGCGGCCGGAATCCAACAGCTTTCAGGAGATGTCATGACCATCGAATTCGACGCCGCCGTCTTCCGTACCGCGAATGCGGCACTGACCATCGAAAAAGTCTCGATCCCAGCGACTCCGCCGCCCGGCGACGTACTCGTGCGGATGCAGGCGAGTGGGTTGTGCCACAGCGACCTGCATGTGATCGTCGGTGAATGGGACGTGCCCATCCCCATGATCCTCGGCCACGAGGGCGCCGGGATCGTCGAGAGCGTCGGGGAGGGAGTCACGACGCTGGCGCCCGGCGATCACGTGGTTCTCTCCTGGACGCCCGCGTGCCATCGGTGCCGCTACTGCGTCAGCGGCCGGCCCGTCCTGTGCGACATGGTGAGCCGGCTTTCGGCCAACCACCTCTCCTTCGACGGTCGGTCGCGTGTCACGGATGCGGACGGGGACGTGCTCAGCTTCGCCGGCCTCGGTACGTTCGGTCAGTATGTGATGGTGCCCGAATCGGGTGCGATCGCCATCCGGAACGACGCGCCCTTCGAACCGTCGTCGCTCATCGGCTGCGCAGTCACTACCGGGGTCGGGGCAGCGGTCAACACCGCAAAGGTGCGTCCGAGCGACACGGTGCTGGTCATCGGCTGCGGCGGTGTCGGGCTGAGTGCGATTCAGGGTGCTCGTCTCGTCGGCGCGCAGAAGGTCATCGCTGCCGATATCTCCGACGAAAGACTCAACCACGCAAGCGCTTTAGGAGCCACTGACGTCATCAACAGCGCCCGCGAAGATCTGGCGGCGAAGGTCGCGAAGTTCACCGACGGTCGGGGGGTGGAGGTCGCGATCGAGGCCATCGGACTGCCGCAGACCATCGAGGCCGCTTACGCGGTGTTGGCCCGCGGCGGCACCGCCGTGGTCGCCGGGCAAGTGGCGGACGGCGTGAAGGTCACGATCGATCCGTTTGTCATGTCCGAACAGGAGCTTTCGCTCATCGGCTCGAACTATGGATCGAGCAAGGCCGACGTCGATTTCCCGATGCTCGTCGAGCACTACATGAACAACCGGATCGATCTCGACTCACTCATAACTCGGGTCATCGACCTGGAAGACATCAACGAGGGGTTCGACGAGATGAAGCGCGGCGTCGGAATTCGGTCAGTGATCAAGTACTGACGAACATTTCGTCCGCCCGCCGGAAGCCTGCAGAAGAACAAGCAAGGGGTCGCGCGGTGGCGTCGATCCAGCCGGCAAAGGTGCTGTATCCGATGTTGTGGATGCTCATGACGGTGCGGTCACTTTCTGGTCCGGCTTCGCACCGGCGGACATGTTGTGGGCTTGCATGGCGCGGTAGGCGAGGTAGTAGACCAAGCCCTGGGCGCCCCACGTCGTCAGCGCGGCGGTGTAGAAGATCGTGCGAAGTTCGTCGTCGAAGGGGAGCGGAAAGAAGTCGTAGGTGACCGCGATCACGGTCCCCGCAGCCGTGACCAACGCCGCCCAGCCGGCAAGACGCTTGGCCCCGATCGCCCACAGCCGCGCCACGAAGTACGCGAGGAAAAGCGTGGTGAGCAGGTTCATCACGACGTAGAAGGTGGCGGGGCCGATGTGCAGCGTCGAACGGTCGAACCCGCCCAGGACGAACCCGCCGGCAATGGCGAGTCCGAACGCGCCGACCTCAACCCCCAGGGTCGGCTTGTACCGGTGGGTCACCACCATCAGGCCCAACACCAGGACGAGCGTGAAGCCGAATGACCGCGAGAACGCGTCGAGGAAGAAGGCGACGGAAAACGGGACGGCGCCGGCCTCGGGGCCGAGCAGCGAGCCGACAAGGAAGTTTGTCGCCGATACACCGACGACCAAACATTCAAGGCCGAGCAGCCAGTTGCCGTAGTTGCGGAGGAACTTCCAGCCGCACGAGTAGGCGACGATGATCAACCACACATCGGCCAGGAGGAACACGATGTCCTTCATTGCCAGGGTCCTTTCGAGATTCAGGTGTGGTTACTGTCGCCAGCCGGAGACTGCGGTCGCAACGACACTGTGCACTCGTTCGGGGCGCACCAAGTGCACCGTGCACTCGCTCGTACGAAAGGAGGTGCGCGCTGTCGTAGTGAGCGAAGTCATGCCTCAGCCACTGTGGACGTCACGAAGCCACCGGAACAGCGAGGAGTTGGCAGCCATGACAGCTGACGTGTCGAGTGAGGTCGAGGATTTCGACGTCGTCGTCATCGGAGCGGGAATCTCGGGGATTGGCGCGGCAACGTATTTCAGCCGTGAGCTCCCACACAAGTCCCTCATCGTGTTGGAGGGCCGTGACAACATCGGCGGCACGTGGGATCTCTTCCGCTACCCGGGTATTCGCTCCGACTCCGACCTGCACACCTTCGGGTACGAGTTCAAGCCGTGGCGCCACGAGTCGGCGATCGCCGACGCACACTTGATCCGCGAGTACCTCCAGGAAACGGTCGACGAGAACAATCTGGCGCGTCTCATCAAGTTCCGGCACCGCGTCGTGCAGTCCGAATGGTCCTCGTCGGACTCGAAGTGGACGCTCACCGTTGAAGCGACTGACCCCGTCACCGGCGAGACTGCCACGAAGACTATCCGTACCGGGTGGGTTTTCGCGGCCACCGGCTACTACCGGTACGACGAGGGGTTCGCTCCGGAATTTGCAGGCCGCGACGACTTCGAAGGCCTGGTGGTGCACCCCCAGCACTGGCCCGAGCACCTCGACTACCGCGACAAAAAGGTCGTCATCATCGGCAGCGGCGCGACCGCCGTCACGATGGTGCCGGCGATGTTGACCGGCCCTGGCGCCGCTGGTCACGTGACGATGCTGCAGCGCACGCCGACCTACATCATGCCGATTCCCCGGGTCGACCGTCTCGCCGTTGCACTCACGAAGCTCCTCGGCGCCAAACGCGGCTACGCCGTCACGCGGTTCAAGAACATCTGGATCGAACGCGGGATCGTCAAGGGCCTTCGGATGTTCCCTCGGACGGGACGCCGGCTGATCCGGCGCGAGAACATCAAGCGGCTCCCCAAGGGATTCGACGTCGACAAGCACTTCAACCCGCCCTACAACCCGTGGGACCAGCGGCTGTGTGCGGCGCCCGACGGAGACTTCTTCGACGCGATCTGCTCCGGAAACGCTTCCGTCGTCACTGATTCGATCGTGAGATTCAGCAAGCGCGGAATTGTGCTGCAGTCGGGCGAGGAGCTCCAAGCCGACATCATCGTGACCGCGACCGGACTGAACATGCGGCTCTTCGACGGAATGCCGATCGTGGTCGACGGGCAGACGGTGGACATCGCCGACTCCTTCGCCTATCGCGGAATGCTCCTGAGCGGAATCCCCAATTGGGCCATGGCCATTGGCTATACGACGTCATCCTGGACTCTCAAGGTGAGCCTGATGTGCCGCTACTTCATCGACCTGGTCAAGTACATGGATGCTCATGGCTACGACCGGGCGGTCCCGGTCCCGTTCCCGGGAATGGATCGCAGGCCAGTGATGGACCTCCAATCCGGCTACGCCAAGCGCGGGGCGAAGATCCTGCCCAAGCAGGGCCCGGTCGCCCCATGGCGGATGGCGATGTCCTACCAGGAGGACGCCAGAGCGCTGCGCGGTCCCGTGGCCGACGAGAACCTCGCATTCGGCGCCAGTCAGTCGACTTCACAGCAATCCGCCGAGAGACAACAGGCGCATGCCTGACAACGGCGTCGACCGGTTCGCAACCCTCACGTCCGGGACAACCATCTGCTTCCGCGTCTTCGGCGACGTGGCCGACCCCGCTATGCTGCTCACCGCCGGGCTGGGCGAGGACCTCACCTTCTGGAGCGATTCGTTCGTCAGATCGATTGTCGCCCGGGGATTTCGGGTCATAGCCATGGACAACCGGGACGTCGGCCAGTCGACGTTCGCGGCTACTCCAGCACCTGCACTCTGGCGTCAGGTGATGGGGTGTCCCCGAAGCGACGCCTACTCACTTACGGATATGGCCAACGACTGTGTCGGCCTGCTCGACCATCTGGGAATCGCACAGGCCCATCTCGTTGGGCGGTCCATGGGCGGAATGATCGCGCAAACGCTCGCCGCGACAGAACCCAAGCGAGTGCTGTCGCTGACCTCCATCTACTCGACGACCGGAGCGCGCAATCTCGGTCGGCCGGCGCTGTCGACGATGCGACTGCTCGTCGCTCCTGCGGCGAAGAATCGGACAGCAGCCGTGCGCAATCACCTGCAGATCACCAGACACATTGCCGGAACCGCATACCCCATCGACGACGCAGCGGAAGCGGCCATCGCAGCGCGGGGATGGGATCGCGCCGCCGGTGACCCCGCAGCCGGCGTGGCACGCCAGATCCAAGCGATCCAGTGCTCCGGAGACCGCACTGCCAAGTTGCGCAGAATCACCGCTCCAACGCTGGTCATCAACGGTGACCGGGACTTGATGGTGCATCCCGGTGGCGGCGTCGCAACGGCCAAAGCAATTCGCTCGGCGCAGCACGTCGTCATTCCCGGCATGGGCCATCACATTCCGCAGGCCCTGGTCGACCCCATCACCCGATACATCTCACAACATGCAGACCGCGTGAACCAGGGAGGGCGCCATCTCGAGATCTCGTGAAAACAGTTCCGGCGCCACAACTGTCGATATCGCGGTGCTGTTCTCACCGGCCTGCGGGCCGCAGAACGGGCCGCCGGGCTGGTCAGCGTCGAGGAAATAGCGTCGGTGTAGCCGCCTCGTCCCGCACAGTTAGGGGAGACTTGTCGGCATGGAGGATCTGTGGCCCCTGCCCACCGTCGAGGCCGCCGACGCAATCCGAACACTGTGTCAGCGGCTCTTGATGGAGACGGATGCGATGACCGAGGTCATCGCAGGAGCCGCACTCATGGCGCAGTACGAACCTGCCCTGCTTCCGGATGCGTCGCTGGTCGAGGAGGACCGCCACCTCAACCGCTCCGATCTTGTCCAGTGGCTGACGTCGAACATCCAGCGACCGGGGCGAAGGGTCGAGCCCTACATCGGCCCGAGGATAGCCGAGTACATCCGCGACCTCGTTTCCCGCGGCATCGCACCGGATTTCGCTGGAGGATGGCGGGAGGCACTCGGCGTCGGATGGCGCCGATGGCTCGAAGAATGCGTGGCGCACTGCACAGACCCTGACCTCCTCGTGGAGGTCCTCGACGTGTCGGCGAAGTCGTTGGTGCAGTACGCCCTCGACTCGGTCTCCGCCCTGCGTGAGGCCAGCCTTGCGTCCGCGATGAGTGATGCAAATGCCGACGCGATTGCGCTGATACAACTGATCGCCAGTGGTGCCCCCATGACCGAGGACCTGGCGGAAGGACGGCTGAGGTACCGGTTGGCCCGCTCGCACATGGGTCTCGTCGTATGGACCGACGATCCTCAGCGGGCCAACGCGCTGGACGACGTGGTCGCGGCCGTGCGTTCCGCTTCGACGGGGGGAAGCGCCCTGATAGCCCGCGCAAGTGCCACGTCGCGTTGGATCTGGCTATCCGGGCCCGCGACACCCGACCTCCGCCACGTCGAGAAGATCGTGGCGAAGGCAGAGGATGTTCGAGCGGCCGTCGGACGGCCGGGAAAGGGACTCGACGGGTTCAGGTCCAGCCACCAAGACGCCCTCGCGGCCCAGGCGCTGATCGTTCGGCTCGGATCCGACCGGCGCTTCACGGCGTACGCGGACGTCGAGCTCATCGACAGCATCACAAAGGACCCGGCCAGCGCAAAGCGGTTCGTCACCAAGACTCTCGGCCCATTGGCCGCAGCTGACGAAGCGCTACGGCAGGCGTTGCTGACCTACGTGCAGTGCGGCTTCAACACCACTCGGGCGGCGGCCAACCTCTACGCACACCGAAACACCGTCGAGCGCCGAGTCTCGCGCGCCAACGAACTCTCCGTGGTCAAAGTGGAAGAGAACCCCACACACGTCGCCGCCGCACTCCTGGTGCTGGAGATTGCGCCCGGCATCACGGCGACCACACCCTTCTAAACGCGGCACCGCTGATGTCGTTTCTTCAGCCCTCGGTAGTGGTCTTGCCCGCTGCACGGATCCCTTACCGCCTGACTCCGGGCCCGGAAGATCCCGATTACGCCTGACCCAAACTCGGCCGGTAATCAGCCGCCTCGGACTCGGCAGCAAGCAGCGCACCCAGCTCACCCTCCTGCTGGGCGACAAACACACCGATTACCTGCCGGCATACTTCCGGCACGCTGACCCCACGCATATCCGCAATACGTTTCAGGCCGAGCAGCATCGACGTCGACACATGAAACTGAACAGCGAACTGACCGCACGAACCATCCTCGGGCGGCAACCCCGGACCCACCACTACAGGTTCATCAACCCCGTACTGGCCCAACTCAGCACGCCGAGCCCGCTCGACAACCCCACCGCGATCGCCGCCACCAACGCCGTCGGCCGGATCTCGGAACTCCTCATGACTGAACAGACCCATTCCACCTACGCTAGACCCCGCCGAATTTCACGCATCCTCAGGCGAAGCGCCGGCTCCAATTCCGCGACTCCTCAAGACTTGACCGCGGGCAGCAGATGCGACCAGAGGCTCGGATAGCTCCGACATGGTGGGAGCTCAGCACCGTCAGGTGTCAGAACAAGTCAGACCGCGGCGTCGGCGCAATTGATCTCGGTCGCGCTGGTTAGGTTGGCGACGGGGCACCGCCGCAGAAGTGACACTAGCCTGAGACAAAACGGGGTGACATCACGTGAGACAACCTGCATCGCCGCAGGTCTGAATGTCGTCACATGACACGGAACGTGGGACCCTACAGCAGTGTAGGGTCCCATTCTCCGTGTCATATTCCCAGCGTTGTTGGCATGTCCTTGTCATGTGTCTCACGAACGTGTCATGGGGATATACGCCTATGGCAAGTTGCAGGCCGACCCCTACGGGAGCCAGTGCTGACTGGGGCTGCCGCCGAATTGGGAGTGGTCGTAGCCCGTCTCTGCTGGCGTACTCCCCTGCCCGACTTCGCTTGTGAACGCGGCGCGAGTACATGCCGGTACCGCTGATCAGGTCCGACTCGTGCACCACTCTGCCGAACGCAACCAGTTGGTGGGGTTCTGCCACCGTACCTACCGTCAGGGTCCGGGGCCGACAGGTTGATCTGAGCACCATAGACACGCATGCCGTCTACTAGGTCCTTCAGTCACGTTATTCGGTATAGTGAACGGCATTACCATCTTATGGAGAATTGTTTCATTTGAAAGGAATGCCGGACCGGCGGAGAGGCAGCTAATGCATAATTTCGTAGGACGCCCGCCCAATAGATCGCGTATCGGAGACGTGCCGCCGCGTGGTCTGCAGCGACGGGAGTCGTATCAATGAGATCTAGCCTTCAGGGTTGCCGCGGCTGATGGGCGGCAACTGGAAGGAGCCCCTATCATTTGATTCGACGGATATGTATGGCGACCTGCGTCGGCCTATGACGCACCGTGCGTATCGTGGCGCCGGTCAGGGGGCATTCAGCAGGGCAGTATGTTCGTTGCTTGTTTTGGCAGCGTCCGGCGCGATGTCCCTCGGACTGCTGCTGTTATATCGAATAGACACGGCTGATGGCACTCCCGTACTTCAACCAGATGACATTCAGCACCAACATCAACGAGCGTACGCGCTTATCGGCATCGGATTGGCTACCCTGGCCTTGCGAGTTGCGTTGAGCAGTTGGGCCAAGATTGGCCTTCGAGACGCGCGACTCAACTATGGAGAGCGTTCCATGCTAAATTCAACGTTGGCAATCAACGGTGATGCCTACTCGCGAGCAAAGCACGCCCTCTATAGAGGGTTGGAGATTTATCATGACGAAGAGATCGTAAACGCCTACGTCAGCCTTGCGAACCCGGCGCAATTGAACAGTAGGATCGGACATACATTTCATATCAACAAGGGATTTTACGTCCACAACGTCGTCCGAAAGGTGCGGCGCGGACTGGAGCACTCGACGGTCGATCGAGTCTTTTCGGTCGTTCACCGCGCCAAGAAGGGGGTAATCCTCGACGGATTTTCAATAGAAATTGATGGCCGAGCAGCGAGTTCGCTTTCGCTTCCAGAAAGCAGAGCCCTAACAGCTGTAGCGTTAACTTATAAGTACTTCGAACTGCGGGGCCGCCCCAAAAAATTTCCGGAAGACGATCTTTGGTACACGATTCTGACGGGGGTTTTGTCGGAGTTTCCAACCACTTCAAAAGTGGTGGCACGACGGAAGTTCGATGCCACGCTGCGTGGCGCCTCAACTTTCGAAGATAGTTTGGCAGAACTGCGAATTAGGATCGAGGGAAGCCCGCCTTACAGAGCCGGTAGTGTTTCAGACCGCGATATACGAGTATTTACCTCGCTGGTGAAGGAACTTGGGACCAACCAGGTAATCTGGACCGAGCTGCCGGCCAGTGGATTTTTGCAGAACAAAAAAGTAGGACGGTCCAGTCGTGAAATGTATTCCGACCGTTGGGCGCGGGTACTTGTGCGATATGCTGCACTGCAGAGGACGGCGTGGGGGGCTACCAGTGAATCCGTTCGGATGAAGTTGGGCATGATGCCTAAGAAAGTCGGGATGGAATTACCGCTCGCGAGCGAGTCTCATAGCTACCATCTTGAGGTGATTGCCCCGGACGGTATGTATTTTTATGATTTGAAACCGCATCTTTCGGAAAATCCCTCTGTGGGGGCAACTACTCGGCGAGCATCCGGCGTATGGCCGACTTTTTGGCAGGCGGCGCAGGCCATCTGCTCACGACTCGTTTCTTGGCGCAAATATCAGTGGCGCCGCGTGGTCTACATAGTGCATGTTTGGCGACATGTATTGATCAACAACAAAGGTGATTCAGATATACGATCTGCGATTCAACGACTTAGATCAGAGCGCTTCGAGCAAGATTCTGTTAGCCTTCAAACGCTGAGAACCGATATTTCACCCAGCTATCGCACTAACGAAAGAGGTCTGTCTTCAGCCCACGTCTATACTCGTGCGATCGGCAACCTTTTGGTGTCAAATTCAGGCAACATGGAAGGCGTCCCAGTCGTTCCGCACATTCGTTGGGAGTTACGGGAACGCCCCCCCGGAATACTATTACCTGCCGTTTTCCTAGGGATTTATGTGACATCGCTTGTATGGGCGGTTGGTGCATTGAGGCATGTATTTGATCCCCCGTCTGAATCAGCTTCGGCGATTCTCTTCGGTATCCCCGCTGTTATGTCGGCGTGGGTGCTATCTAAATTTACCGGTGAGCGGGTAGAGCGAGCATCGGTGTTCTCGCTGATAGCCGTTGTGTGGACTGTCCTTAATACCTTGGCGACCACCCTCGGTGCGCTTGCTCTTATGTCACAGAAGGAACCGTGGGCCTTTACGTTTCCGGCCGGATGGCCTCTCGATGTCCTGCACGGTTTTGTGATCGGGGACATCATCTGGCCACTGCTTATGCTTTCAACCGGTACGAACTTGGCCTGTCTGTCGGTGATGCTGGTTGCTCGCATGGGTCGGTATGCGGTACGGCGTACCGGCAAAGTTGATCGCGTGGAATCTCAATTTAGTGTGCCGAAATTTAGATAGCGTTGATAGCCGGGTAAACTGTAAGGTGTGATATGTCGATTGAAGATGGGGCGGACGATGTTATTTCGGAGCAGGGCGTATTAATTGAACGATCCGGTGCGTCATCCCAAGGAGAGTATCGCGCTGACGGTGATTCTGTGCGAGTATCTATCGTCGCGGAGGATGGAGGCCGGTACGCATATTATGACGGGGGGTCGGCGTCTATGACTTATGAAGGTGAAAATATGGGCGGCGATGCGCTGGAATTTTCCCGAGCGAAAGCTAGCGTGGAGGAACTTCGGGCGGTATTGAATGCACGGCTTGAGGCGGGGTAGCGGTGGAGTGGTCGGCGACTTCAGCGTCGGGCTTGTGTCAGGTCACGCGCCTAGGCCCGGGGAGGAGCTGAAGAAATCACCGAAACTTCAGGAACGACCGAACCGAATCCAGGTGAGACGACCGGCACCGCCGCAGCTCAGAACAACGCTTTATCGATCTGGGCGTGAGACTCGACAGGCCACTGGCGGGTCGCCGTCGGGCGCCATGTTCTCGGCGGTGGGGCAGCGTCGTCGTCATGTGTCAGAACAAGGCAGACCGCGGCGTCGGCGCAATTGATCTCGGTCGCGCTGGTTAGGTTGCCGACGGGGCACCGAACCCAGGGCGCCTCGCTTTCTCGGATACTCGGCGAGCCTGAGTGAATCACCCTGGGCTGTGTGGAGCCGAGTCGCGTAGATTCTTTGAAGGCTCAGGCCCAAAGACCCAACCCCCGCACTCAACGAAGGCCATCATGTCCGAGGACCAGAACACCGACGTTCCGCCGAATCACCTCTCCATCGACCCGCGCAGCGCCTTCTACAACGAAGAGGCGCTCCTCCGGGATGTGGGTATTCGCCTCAACGGTGTCGAGACGATCAATGTTCACGAGTACGACGTGGACGAGGGCTGGGTGCGCGTCGAGGTCCCTACCGCCAAGGACCGCCGCGGAAACCCCATGGTCGTCAAGCGCACCGGCACGGTCGAGCCCTATTTCCGAGCAACGGAATAGCACCCTTTTTCAGGCTGTCCCATCTCAATGAGGTGAACCGGCCAGGGTCAGATCACCAGATAGCCCAGCCGTTGCGCCGCGCCGCTGATTCGCCGCGCGAGGCCGGGGTGGGTAAGTGGCAGGGAGAGCGCGGGGCGGTTCGGCATCGCCGTCGCGGCGGGGGCGAATAGCGCGAGGCACGGCTGACCGGCGAACCGGCTGTTGTAGTGCAGGCCGTCGAGGTGGGGGAATGCCTCAGTGATGCGTCGGGCCCAGCGTTGGGCGATCGAGTGCGGGCCGGTCGAGAGGGCGGACGTGCCGCCGGCTCGAGTCGGCCACGCACCCGTGCTGTCGGCGGTCAGATCCAGCAGCCTGACTTCGCGGGTGAATTGCACCGCGGTCAGATAGGGGTCGCCGCGGAAGCGGTCGATGGTGCGCGCGACTTGGAAGGCCTCGGCCAGGGCGGGAGCGGGTTCGGAGGCGCCGTACCAGACGCCGATCCCCGGGTGCTCGCGCGCCGGGATCGGGTGCGGATCGAAGCGCAGGTGGGGGCCGTGCTCGCGGAATGCGTTCCAGGCCAGCACATGCTGGCCGGTGGTGCGGTGTACCCGCCACCACAACTCGTCCGTCGAGACGACGCGGTACTCGGTATCGCGGATGCCGATTTCGCGCAGGCGGTCGATGGGCGGTGGGCCGGGAAGGCGTGCGGTCACGCGGTGTACCAGTCGGTGTTGGCGGCAGCGGTGACGGCCGTGGCGATGTCACCGCCGTCGCGCAGCCACTCGAGCGGGGCCATCGGCCGGTTGTGGAACAGGTCGGGCTGGGGGGTGCGCAGAAACCCGGTGATGGCGATGGGATGAAGGCCGCCGGGCAGCGCTTTGAAGACCTGGTCGAGGCCGCGGATTTGTCGGCCGGGGCCACCATCGGCAGTGACCTCGAATTGGAGAATCGGGAACACCCAGCGCTGGCCGTCGGGGATGGCCCACAGCTCGCCGGCTAACCGCTTCTGCCGTATCCGGGACGTGGTGACGCCCAGGCCGGCGGCTACCTCGTCGGCGGTGAATGCCGTGACGGCCAGGTGGGCGGCGTGGCCGGCGATCTCCGTGGCCGCGGCGAGGTCGGCATCTCGCTCCTCGGGGAAGTGCGCCGCATCCAACAGGCGGGCTTCGTTCTCGGTGAGGGCAGCGGCCCAGGGCTGTAAGGAGGGCAGGGCTTTCAGGGCGGCGACGAAATCGGTGGTGGTGATCGCGTAGCGGTCGCGGAGCAATTGCTCCAGCTCAGGGTTCGCCTGCATGGCACCGTATCCTCTCTAACGAGAACTAACGAGAGTATATAAGCGTTAGGAACCAGTGTCGACCTCGGCGTTCGCTCCGGTTTCTCGCCCTGGGGCCCGGCTACAGGTATCGAACGCGATGGTGGCTGTGGCCCGCACTCGGTCGCTAATCTCGATGTGTGCCGGAATCACTGAACCCCTCATCCCCGGGACAGGGCCCTCGCCAAGGAGCAGTCGCTTCCGACGGCGATTCCCCGAGCCCGATCGTGCTCGACGTGGAGGGCTCCGGCGTCCAACCGCCGGTCGCCCCGCGGGTGCGCCGACTGTTCTGGCTGCTGGAGCGCATCGCGCCCGCAATCGGGTCGCGCTGGGCGGTGGAGCTGTGGTGCACCCCGCCGGTCATCGAGTCCAGTCTGCGGATGCCGCCCGGCGTCGCGCCCGGCGAGCCGCTGGAGGCGCACTGGGACGGGCACCGGATCGTCGGTGAATCCTGGGGGGACGGCCCGCTCGTCTACCTCGTGCACGGCTGGGGTGGGCGCCGCCCGCACCTCGGCATGTTCATCAAACCGCTCGTCGCAGCCGGGTACCGCGTCATCGCCTTCGACCTGCCCAGCCACAACGAGTCCGATCCGGGCGCATTGGCACCCGGTCGCACCACCGCCATCGAGTGCGCCAAGGCGGTGGAGGCCATGATCGGCACACACGGCCCGGCTCACGCGGTGATCGCCCACTCCCTCGGCTCCAACGCGACCGCATTGGCGGCGGCCGGCGGGGCGACGGTCGGACGGCTGGTGTTCCTGGCGCCGATGGGTGAATTCCCGATCTACCTGGACCTGTTCGCCGCCCGCCACAACTTCGGCCGACGGATCCGTGCCGGACTGCACCGCCGACTGGAACGCCGTATCGGCATGCCGCTGGAAGACACCAACATGGTCCGGATCGCGCCACGCACCGACTACCCGCCGTTGCTGGTCATCCACGATCCCGATGACCCCGAGACGCCCTATGTGACGAGCGAGAAGGTCGTCGCGTCCTGGCCGGGCGCGCGGTTGATGACGACGAAGGGCCTCGGCCGGCTGGCGCATTTCCGAATCCTGCGGCACCGCCCCGCGATTCAAGCGGGCGTGGAGTTCATCGGACCCGCGCCGCGGTGAAGAATATTCGGTTGTAAAAAGCAGGATGGTTGGTGGCGGGCAGTCGATCCCCAGCCGGTAGCGTGCCCGACATGACCCCCGACCCCGCCAATCAATGGCGCGGCACCTCGCCGGCCGAGCGGGCCGACGAGCGCCGGCAGCGACTGGTGAGCGCCTGCCTGGAGATCGTGGGCAGCGACGGCTCGGCCGGGTTGGGCGTGCGGGCCGTGTGCCGAGCGGCCAACGTCAGCCACCGCTACTTCTACGAGTTGTTTCCCGACACCGACGCCCTGCTGCTGGCCGCCTACCAGCAGGCGGTGCACGAACTGCTCGCCGCGGTCGGCTCGGCCCTGGCCGGCGGCGGGTCGCAGATCCGCGGACAACTGCACGCCGCCTTCGGCGCCGCCACCGCGTTCCTGGAAGACAACCCGGTATACGGCCGCTTGATCTTTCAGGAGGCGTTGGCCCACGAGGCGTTGCGGCAGCATGCCGCCCCAGCCCTTCCGACCTTTCTGCTCACGGTGCGGGAGCTGGCCGAGCCGGGCCGCGACAAGAGGATTCGTCCGCTGGAGACCGCCCTGATCTCCGGGGGTCTGGCGGCGATTTTCATCGAATGGCTCTCCGGTACCGCCGAGTTCACCAGGACCGAGCTGGTCGACTACTGCACCGACGCCATGATGGCGGTGTTGTTCATCGACCGCGACAAGCGCGGTAGTTGACAGCCGTCAAGTCATAGAACACACTCGTGTCCTATGGCGACGAGTGGCGTACCGGACTGCCTGTCGGGGGAGCGGGGCGATAGCGGCTTCTTCGGTCCGGGTTCGGTGGCGTGGCGGGTCTTCACCGCCCCGGCCACCGCGCTGATGATCGCGCAGGTCACCAACCTGATGGAGGTCCCGCACATCGACTTCCAGTCCGTCCTCGTCGACCACGACCCGCTGTTCCCCACCAACCGCAAACGGCAGCGGGGGCGCGGTGGCGCCCGCAAAGACGGCTACTTCCACGACCGGCTCCGGCGCACGCTGAGCGTTCCGCTGCCGATTCTGTTCGGGGACAAGAAATCCGCGACCGCATGCGCCGACCGACTGATGCAATACCACCGGCCGATGAACGGCCCGGCCGCCGCGGGCGCGCCCGCCTACTCGGCGATCGACCCGGAGACCATGCTGTTCGGGGCGGTCACCATCGCTCACTCCGCGCTGATCGCCTACGAACGGTTCGCCTTCCGGCAGGGCCGGCTGCCGCGGCGGCTCGATGCCGCCGACCGCGACCGCTACTTCGCCGAGATGTCGGTCCTGGCAACGCTGATGGGAGTACCGGCCGCCGACGTCCCGATGACCGCGGCCCAGGTCGACGCCTACTACCGCTCGATCGCCGACAAATTCACCCGCCGCCGGGGCTTCCGTGGCGCGCAGGTCAAAGCCGCCGCGGCACTGATCGTTCCCAGCGGATGGCGTGATGTGCCGAAGACCGTGCGGGACGTGCTGCTGATCGCCTCGGCCGCCGTCGCCGCCGCGGCGCTGCCACGCCCGTCGCGTCGGCTCAACGCCCTTCCCGCCCTTGCCGATCCGCTGCTGGCCGTGCTGTATGCGGCGTGGCTCCCGGTGTTCGCGGTGGTCAGCCTGCCGGGAGTGCGGTCGCTGGCGCTGCGCTGGTATCTGGGTGCCGCAGACACCGCGACGCTCACCCGGGCGCGGCGCAGCCTCGGCGCCCGACCGGACGTCGCATTCGAGGCGGTGGCATGACCGGAGTCAGCCCGTTGCCCGAGGGCACCGGTCCGATCGTCATGCCCGCGGCCGACGCGATGGCGCTGTTCGACTCGCTGCCGCCCTGCCCCGTCGAGACACTGCGCGGCCGCTGGGCCGGCCGCGAGGTGTTCAGCGGCGGCGCCCTCGACGGCGCGTTGGCCAACGTGTCCTGGTACGGCAAGCAGTTCGACGGCGTGAACGCGGTGCACCCGCTGATGGTCCGCGACATCCACGGGCGCCCCTTCGCGTTGAACCCGGCCGCGGTGCCGATGCGGATGATCTCACACCCGATCCGGGCGCCCCGCTGGGTTCCGAGAGTGGCGCCGCGCGCGATGACGCTGCTCAAACCGATTCTGCGGGCACGCGATTACGGGGCCGATCTGACCGCGACGACGTTCCGCGGGGTCGACACCGCGGCGATGGCCTACCGTGACAGGCCGGTCCTCGACGTCTTCCGGCTGCTCGACGAGCACACCGTGCTGGGCCTGATGGACTATCCCGGCATGACCGAGCCGTGTTTCTTTGTGCTGCAACGTGACCCCCAGACACCGTGATCGAAGGAGACGGCCATGTTCGATGAAGCGAAGTTTCAGGAGGCGCTCGCGCAACCCCGCTTGCGGGGCCATGTGCCCGAGTACCTGCACTCCAACCGGGCCGTGCCCATCCGCGTCATTCAGGAACCCGAACTTCAGGCGATGACCAAGCAGTGGTTCGTCGACTTCGAACGCAAACTGGAGCACTACAGCACCAGCTTCGGTACCGATCTGTCCTGGGTCATGACCTGGGCGAAGAAGTACTGGTGGAGCTTCCTGGTCCGCGACATGGACATCAACGACGAGTTGTACGCCCCCGACATCACCTACACCGACGTCACCACGTTCGGCCGGACCATCGTCGGCATCGACGACTTCGTCACCTACAACTTCGCGTTCTTCGAGGCCATCCCGGACTGGCGCTATGACCCGCTGCCGGACCAGGTCTATCTCGACGTCACGCCGGAGGGCAAGGTCCGCACCATGATCCGCTACATCGGCAGCGGCCACTGGACCGGCGGGCTGCGGCTGCACCCCTACGACGAGACGGCACCGGTGGTCTACGGCGACGGCCGATTCATCCAGGCGCCGGCCGTCGACCGCTACCACTTCAACGCCGACGGCCTGATGGAGGAGGGCGAAACCCTCTACGACATCCTGGACGGCCTGCAGCGCGGCGGCGTGCTGCCCCGCGACGACAGTTGGGCGCTGCGCACCCTGTTCTCCGCCTCCAAGATTCCCGCCACCATCAACCGGGTGCGCCGGCGCATCCCGCTGCTGGGTGACCGCACCTGACCGCAGCCCGTCACCGGCTGCCGCAGGCCCGCAAGAAGTTCTCGGTGAAGGTGTCGCAGACGGAGTCTGCGTCAGGGCCGACTCCGGTCGCCCGGGTATCCGGGGTGAGGCGCCAGTCGTAAGGGCCGCACGCCCGACGGGCTCATGCGACATAGGAGTTTGCCCAATCCGAGGGTGTTCTCGTCGGTGAAGTACACCGGCGCGACCCCCTGGGGCATCAGGCAGTGCGCTCGCTGCCTGCGATCAGCTCGAAGCGGATTGCTTCGTCCACTTCTCCGGGGGCCAAGTCATACAGATCGGCTAGTTCATCGCGGCCGGTGCCGGCCCGGTAGTCCTCGGCGAGAGATTCAGTTCTCACGCCACGGATCGCGGGTTGGCCGAAGGCCTTTCGCGGATCCATCACGACGTCCGGGGTTCGGAGGTCCGGCAGCATGTGCGCCACCACGTCATCGGTGTAGCCGACCGCCGATTGGAATTGTTCGGCCGGGACAGCCAGTACCAGTTGCCCATTGCGAACCACAACGAGTTGCAGTGGGCGCTCAAGTCCGACCCGTTCTTGTACGACTCGGACTAGTTCGCGTCCTTCAACGTCGAGAAACGGGCGCGCATGCGCTAGTGGGTAGCGGCCGAATTCACTGCGCAGCGCCACGATCGCCGGGCGGAGCCGCTGCACGGGGACGTCGCGGCTGCGGTACTCGGCGAGCAGCCGAGACTCCACCATCTCGCCCCAGGTGACCGAGTCAGAGCCGGTCGGTTCTTCTCGGAGTACGGGATCGTAGAACTTCCCACCGCGGGTGTAGCCCTCCAGCCATCGTTTGGCTGTGCCTGGATACAGGCCGACAAGGCGATCCACATCGGGGTACGAGTAGATCGCCCGATCGAGTAGCGAACTAAATGCTGTACTGCCGCAACCGCTGTAACCGCCGCATCCCGGCGGCGGCCACCTTCCCCGTACACGGGGCCAGTGCCTGCTCCAGCCGTGCGCGGACGTCGTCGACGTCCAGCCCCGTGCCGATCGCCACCAGGTGACTGCCCGTGGAACCGGCGGGTGCGGTCACCACGTGCACCGAGGTGCCGACGACGTTGACCAGGTAGTGACGCTTGCCGATCGCCACGGTGCCCTTCATCCGGTAGACGCCGGCCGGCGGCCCCTCCAGCAGGTCGATCAGCGGCCCCGGGTCCACCGCACCCTCGCCGACGACGGTCACCGACGACGCGTGCAGATGGTCGCCATGGCCCCCGTGCTCATCGCCGGCGGCCTCGTCGAGCAGCAGTTCCCGAAACGACATCTGGCCGGTCTCGCCACCGTCGTCGACGTCGTAGAGCAGCCGCGGATCCACCCGCCCGCCAATGACACCCACCACATGCGCATCGGGATTGAGCTCACGGACGCGAGCCTCGATCCGGGCCAGCGTCTCGGCGCGCTCATCCTCGGCGATCCGGTCCATCTTGTTGACCACCACCAGCGAGGCCGCACCGTAGCGCGGGGGAGGGATGGATCCGGTGTCGACGGTGGCGAAGTGCTCCACCGCGTCGACGACGTCGACGAGCCCGCCATGGCGGATCCGCTCCACCCCGCTGAACCGGATCATCCGCGACACCGCCGGCGGCTCGGCCATCCCACTGGCCTCGATGATGATCGCGTCCAGGGCCAGCTTGGGGTCGGCGAGCTTCTCCAGCGCGTCGTCCAGTCCGCCGTCGTCGGGCAGGTGGCAGATGCAGCCGCCGGCGATGGACAGCGGCTCGTCGACCTGACCGGTGACCAGGCCGGCGTCGACGTTGAGTTCGCCGAAGTCGTTGATGATGACGCCGATTCGCGCCCCGGGTGCACGCAGCACGTGGTTGAGCAGGGTGGTCTTGCCCGCCCCGAGATAACCGGTCAGGGCGATGACGGGAATGGCGGGCGCGTTGCGGTCGACCATCCGGCCATTATGGCCGGACCCGGCTGAGTCGAACCGACTCAGACGTCCAACGGGAACCAGGCGTCCATGGTCTCCTCGACACCGGACCACTCGATGCCCATCCAGTCCCCGAAGAAGTCCTCGAGGTGACCGAAGGCGTCGTAGATGGAGGCGACCAGCGAGTAGAACAGGCCCTCCCACCAGCCGCTGTCGATCAGCCCGTGGCCCCAGGCGTTGAGCCAGGTGTCGAACTGTTCGGCGGCACCGGAGATGTCGACATCGGTCAGGTTCCCGACGACGGTGGTGTGGTTGTCGGCGACCTGCTCCGGGGTCAGCCCCAGATACATCATGTGCTCGTAGAACAGGCCGAACGTCGACGTCGACTCGTGGTTGGAGACGGGGTCACCGGGAAGCGAGTAGTTGGTGACCGCGAACAGGTCGGTGGGGGTCTGGTTGCCGTGCAGCATCCAGGAGTCGCCGGGCGCCGACGGGTCGGGTTCGCCCGGCGCGTTGGGGTATTCGCCGTCGGCATCGAACGGGTTACCGATGAACACGAAGTGCAACGAGTCCAGGGGGACGCCGTCGTGTGCCAGCTGCACCATCGCCAGGGACCCGGCGGTGGCGCCCTGCGACCAGCCGAAGATCCACAGTGGGTTGTCCTCGTTGTAGGTGTCGGGGTTGGCGTCGAGTTCGGCGTGCACCGCGCGGACGATCTCGGCGGCCCCGACGAAGCTGCTGTGGCCCTGCTGGACCAGGGCGGGGGTGGTCAGCAGCCGCAGCGGTGCATCGCAGTCGCCCAGGCTGACCCGGCAGGCGTCCAGGTCCCCGTCGCCGGTGTCGAAACCGAGGCGCTCCAGATACAGGTCGACCGCGCTCTGGGCGAAGGTCGCCGACGGGGTCGACAGGATCGTCGGGCCGACGAAGAACGCGGTGCCGGAGAGCAGCTCGACGTCGATGTGCGTGGCGTGCGCCGCCGGTGTGGCCAGGAGGCCGCCGGCGACGGTGCCGGCGATCGCGATCGGTGCGAGGGCCTTGGTCAGCTGCATGGGACGCTCCTCCAGCTCAGCAGGTAGCTAAGAATCCCCCGAGTAAAGCACGGATCAGCGCTTACCGCGACGACGACGGCGATCGTCCCCAGCGCCGGTCGAAAGGGGGCGATCCGGGACCGCGAGTGCTCTTTTCGCAGGTGAATCCATTGACCTGCCGCGGCGATGCTGCCAGCATGGGCGGCGACGTGCTCTTGGCTTGTTCATATATATAGGACCGGGGAGTAGTCCGAATGAACCTACGACGAGTGCTCGCGCCGTTCGCCGCCGCCGGCGTGATCGCCACCGGCATCGTGGGAACTCCGCTGGTTCATCCGGTGCACGCGGATGTCGCGCTGCTCGCCGACACCGCGATCATCGTCGGCGGGACCATGTTGACCACCCCCTCGGCGGCGTTCGCGCACACCGTGGCGGACCTCTTTCTGGAGCCGCTGGGCTTCGACGCCGGCGATGACCCGGGCGTGTGCGGGGTCGGCACCGGTGGCTGCGACGACGCGCTGCGGGTGCTGACCGCGCCGCAGCTCATCCTGCAGGGGCACAGCAGTTTCGCGGGGGCGGCCGAGATCGTGCGCGCGGTGCACGCCGAGCTCGACGCCAACCCCGACACCTACGACGCGGACAACCCACTGTGGATCTTCGGCTACTCCCAGGGCGCCACCGCCGGTTCGATCGCGATGGCCCAACTCGCCCACGACGGCATCGACGCGGACCTGCTGCATTTCGTGTTCATCGGAAACCCGTCCGGGGCCGACGGTCGCTGGCCGCACACCGAAGGTGAGTATTCGCCGACCAACGACGACTCGATGCTCTACGGCAATCAGACGCCCAACGACGCCTTCACCACCACCGTCTACACCTTCCCCGGGGACCCGGTCGCCGAGCACGACTCGCCCTCCGTGTTCGGTCGGTTCTGGGAGCACGTCATGTATCTGGGGCTGACCGACGAGCAGGTCGCCGACCACACGGTCAGCACCGACGGCCTGATCACCAACATCGACATCTCCGGTGACATCGATCCGTTCCGTGCCTGGTTCACCGCGTTGACCAGCGGCGGACTGATCGAAAGCGGCGTGCTGGAGGGCCTGTTCAATTCCGTCGTGGAGATGATCTATGCCGCCTTCGGCAGGATCGAGGAGTTCTTCACCGACTGGATGGGCATCGACTGGGGCGGGGTCGAAGAGACCCTGGACGTCTGGTTCCCACTGGACTGACCCGGTGGCGTGGGCGTTGACCTGCTGGTAACGCGACTGCCACTATGAGCACTTCACGTTCTCTCGTTGAGTTCTTACATAACTATCAGGGGTGTTCGGATGGACGTAACAAAGGCTTTCGCGCCGATCGCCGCGGTGGGCGTCGTCGCCGCCGGTATCGCCGGAACTCCGGTCGTCGCGAAGACGCACGCCGATCTGACGCTGCTCGCCGACACCGCGATCTTCGTGGGCGGAACCATGCTGACCACGCCGTCGGCGACCTTCGCCCACACCGCCGCCGACCTGTACCTCAAGCCGTTGGGCTTCGACGAGGGCGACGACGCCACCGTGTGCGTGATCGGCAGTGCCGGTTGCGATTCCGCGCTGCAGGTGCTGACCACGCCGGAACTGTTCATGCAGGGGCACAGCGCCTTCGCCGGCGCGGCCGAGATCGTGCGCGCGGTGCACGCCGAACTCGAGGCCAACCCCGACACCTACGACGCGGACAACCCGCTGTGGATCTTCGGCTACTCCCAGGGCGCTACCGCCGGTTCGATCGCGATGGCCCAGCTCGCCCACGAGGGCATCGACCCGCAATCCCTGCACTTCGTGTTCATCGGCAATCCCAACGGTGAATACGGCGTCTGGTCGGACCCGGCGGGCGCCTCGACCACCGCCGACCTCTACGGGATGCTCAACGGTTTCCAGACCCCGAACGACGCGTTCACCACCACCGTCTACGCCTTCCCCGGCGACCCCGTCGCCGACTACCGGTCGGAATCGGATCTGGGCCTGTTCTGGGAACACGTCATGTATCTGGGGCTGACCCCCGAAGAGGTCGCCAATCAGACGTTCAGCACCGACGGCATGATCACCAACATCGACATCTCCGACGACATCGATCCGTTCACCACCTGGTTCACCGCGATCACCAGCGGCGGCTTGATCGACAGCGGCGTCTGGGTGGGCCTGTTCAACTCCATCGTCGAGGTCATCTACAGCGGCTTCGACAAGATCGAGGAGTTCTTCACCGACTGGATGGGCATCGACTGGGGCGGGGTCGAAGACACCCTCGACGTCTGGTTCCCGGCGGTCTGAGCTGAACCGAGCCGACCGACCTTGACAATCTACAACCAAGTGGTTGTACGATTGCTCGGTGATCAAGCTCGATGACGACGCGGTGGACGCCCTGTTCCACGCGCTGGCCGACCGCACCCGGCGCGACATCATGCGTCGGGTGCTGACCGGCGAGCACTCGGTAACGGAGCTCGCGGTCAACTACGAGATGAGCTTCGCAGCGGTGCAGAAGCACGTCGCGGTGTTGGAGAAATCCGGCCTGGTCACCAAACGTCGCCGCGGCCGTGAGCAATTGGCCAGCGGTGACGTCGCGGCCGTACGTTCGGTGGCGTCCATGCTCGCTGAGCTGGAACAGGTTTGGCGCGGTCGCATCGCCCGGATAGACCAACTCATCTCGTCTGAGGAGACCAAGGAGGACTGACCCATGCCCGTCATCGATGTACAACACGACATCGACGCCTTGACCTTGACTATCACCGCCGACTTCGCCGCGCCGGTCCAGCGGATCTGGCAGATCTATGCCGATCCTCGTCAGCTGGAAAAGATATGGGGACCACCGACTTTCCCCGCAACCGTGGTCGACCACGATTTCACGTCCGGTGGTCGCACCAATTACTTCATGACCGGCCCGGCCGGTGAGAGGTACGCCGGATACTGGCAGACCATCGCCGTCGACGAGCCGCGGAGCTTCACTTTCGACGATGGGTTCGCCGATCTGGACTTCAACCCGGATCCGGGGATGCCGACCTCTAGAAACGTCTATACCTTCACCGAGCACGACGGCGGAACCCGCGCGACGTACGTGAGCACGTTCGCGTCCGCCGCGGACCTTCAGAAGGTGTTGGAGATGGGCGTGGTGGAAGGCGCCAGTTCGGCGTTGAACCAGATCGACACACTGGTCGGCCGCTGAACCGCGGCGCCAAAACGCCGCTGTTCCGTCACGCCCGGGCGGTGCGTCGGATCCCCCCATGAGAAACTCTCGGGGTTTTACCCGGTTGATGCGTCGAGAGGAACCGACAGTGAACGAGCCACGTGGCGTCGTACTGGACCAGCGGACTGGCGCGGGCCCGGGATGGCGCGCCACCACCGCGTTCTCGCCGCACGACATCGCCGACGTTCTGGCCGACATCCGCCGGCCCGTCCACGTGGTGCGCGAGACCGCCACCGGAATGCTGGGCCTGGCCACCGGCGGCGAATTCGTCGACGCCGGCGACTCGGGGATGTCGCTGGTCGGCACCCTGCCGCCGATCTACCCCGAATGGCTCGGCGACCGCGAGTTCTGCGAGGCACACGGTGTGCGCTTCCCCTATGTCACCGGCGCGATGGCGAACGGAATCGCCACCCCGGCCCTGGTGATCGCGATGGCCGAAGCCGGGATGCTGGGCTTCTTCGGCGCCGGCGGGCTGTCCTTCGAGGCGGTGCAGCGCGGGCTCGACGAGATCCAGGCCGCACTCGCCGACCGCCCCGGGCTGGCCTGGGGCGCCAACCTCATCCACTCACCCACCGAGGTCTCCCTGGAGACGCGGGTCGCCGAGTTGTTCATCGCGCGCGGCGTCCCGGTGATCGAAGCCTCGGCGTTCATGAAGCTGACACCCGCGGTGGTGCACTGCGCGTTGGCGGGACTGACCACCGATCCGGCCGGCAACATCGTGCGCCGCCGCCGGGTGATGGCCAAGGTGTCGCGGCCCGAGATCGCCCGGATGTTCATGGAGCCGGCCCCGGCCGCACTGGTGGCGGGCCTGGTCGCCGCCGGCAAGCTGACCGAGCGGGAAGCCGACCTGGCGCGCTACGTCCCGGTCGCCGACGACATCACCGTCGAATCCGACAGCGGCGGGCACACCGACAACCGGCCGCTGCCCGCGCTGTTCGCCGAGATCGCCATGCTGCGCGACACCCTGGCCGACCAGCACGCCCTCGACCGCCGGGTGCGGGTGGGTGCCGCCGGCGGACTCGGGACTCCGCAGGCGGTCGCCGGTGCGTTCGCGATGGGCGCGGCCTACGTGCTGACCGGCTCGGTCAACCAGGCCTGCGTGGAGTCGGGCCTGTCGGCACCCGGGCGCGCCATGCTCGCCAAAGCCGGGATCGCCGACGTGATGATGGCGCCGGCCTCGGACATGTTCGAGATGGGCGTCAACCTGCAGGTGCTCAAGCGGGGCACGATGTTCGCCCCGCGCGGCAAGAAGCTCTACGAGTGGTACGCCGGCAGCCCCGACCTGGCGACCGTGGTCGCCCAGCACGGCCCCGAGCTGGAGAAGATCCTGGGCCGCACCGTCGCCGAGGTGTGGGCGGACACCCAGCGTTACTGGCAACAGCGCGACCCCGGTGTGCTCGAGCAGGCCGGCCGGGATCCCAAATTCCAGATGGCGCTGGTGTTCCGCTGGTACCTCGGCCAGTCCAGCCGATGGGCCATCGAAGGTCTGCCCGAGCGGGTCCTGGACTACCAGATCTGGTGTGGCCCGGCGATGGGGTCGTTCAACAGCTGGGTCGCCGACAGCTATCTCGAGCCGTGCGAGAACCGGCGGGCGGTGCAGGTTGCGCTGAATCTGCTGGAAGGGGCCGCCCGGGTGAGCCGGGCCGGCGCCGCTCGCGCCTGCGGGGTGCCGGTGCCGGCGAAGGCGTTTGCCTACCGCCCCCAGCCGCTGGCGCTCTAACGCCACGGCGCTCCTCCGGGGACGGGCCCGGCGACGTCGCCCTTGCTGTCAGACGGCTGGGAAGCCTGGGTTACAGTGACGGCTGCCCGTGTAACGATGTGACGAATCGGACCTGCTCTCGCCCGATGTGACGATAACGACAGTTCTGATAAGGTCCGGAAAGTTTGACCATTCGGGCTATTGAGTGAAAACCCATTCACTTCCCAAGCCTTAGACGGCCAAACCTAGGCTTCCTATATAGCCTATCTAAGCCGTTACTAAGGAGATCCGTGGTAGCCAAGCACCCACCTGTCGCAGTCGTCGGCGTCAGCGCACTGTTTCCCGGGTCTCCCGAAGCGGAGCGGTTCTGGCGCAACATCGTCGAGGGTGCCGACCTGTTCTCCGACGTTCCTGAGACCCACTGGCGGCCCGAGGACTACTTCGACGCGGACCCCCGCACCCCCGACAAGGTCTACGCCACCCGTGGCGGCTTCCTGCCGCCCGTCGACTTCGCACCGATGGACTTCGGGATCCCCCCGAACGTGGTGCCCGCCACCGACACCGCCCAACTGCTGGCGCTGCGGGTCGCCCAGCAGGTGCTGGAGGACTTTGCCGGCGGCGACATCTCCGGTATCGATCGCGAACGGATCAGCGTGGTGCTGGGCGCCTCCGGCGGCACCGAGATGTCGGGATACATGAGCGGCCGCCTGCACCGGCCGATCTGGGAACGGGGACTGCGCGCCGCCGGCCTGACCGACGACGAACTGACCGCGTTCAGCGACAGCGTCGCATCGGGCTACACGCCCTGGCAGGAGAACACCTTCCCGGGCCTGCTCGGCAACGTCATCGCCGGCCGGATCGCCAACCGCTTCGACCTCGGCGGCACCAACTGTGTCGTCGACGCCGCGTGCGCCAGTTCGCTGGCCGCCATCGAGATCGCCCTGCACGAGCTGTACCTGCGGGAAGCCGACATGGTGATCGCCGGCGGCGTCGACGCCTTCAACGACATCTTCATGTTCATGTGCTTCGCCAAGGTCACCGCGCTGTCGCGCACCGGGGACTGCCGGCCGTTCTCCGACCAGTCCGACGGCACCATGCTCGGCGAGGGCATCTCGATGCTGGCGCTCAAGCGCCTCGACGACGCCGAGCGCGACGGCGACCGGATCTACGCGGTGATCCGCGGCATCGGCACCTCATCGGACGGCCGGGCCAAGAGCATCTACGCCCCGAGCCCCGACGGCCAGGCCAAGGCCCTGCGCCGCGCCTACGACGCCGCCGGTTACGGCCCGGAGACCGTCGGCCTGGTCGAAGCGCACGGCACCGGCACCAAGGCCGGCGACGTCGCCGAGTTCACCGCGCTGCGCCGGGTGTTCGACGAGTCCGGCCGCACCGACCGGCAATGGTGTGCGGTGGGGTCGGTCAAGTCCCAGGTCGGCCACACCAAGGGTGCGGCCGGGGCCTGCGGCTTGTTCAAGACCGTGATGGCCCTGCACCACAAGGTGCTGCCGCCCACCATCAAGATCGACCGGCCCAACCCCGGCCTCGAGATCGAGTCGTCGCCGTTCTACCTGTCGACGGCGACCAAACCGTGGATCGCCGAGCAGAACGTGCCGCGCCGCGCCGCGGTCAGCGCGTTCGGCTTCGGCGGCACGAACTTCCACATCACCCTCGAGGAGTACGCGGGCGTCGGCAACCACGCCCAGCGCTTCCGGTCCTGGGACTCGGAGCTGATCGTGCTGGGCGCCGACTCCGCGACAGCGCTCTCCGCCCGGGCCGCCGAGCTCGCCGCCTCCCTGGTCGACGCACCCGACATGCTCGCCTACGCCGCCCGCAGCACCCAGTCGGCCTACGACGCCGCCCACCCGCACCGCCTGGCCGTGGTCGCCACCGGTGTGGAGAACCTGCGCGCCCTGCTCGGGGAGGCCGCCGAGAAGCTCGCCGCCCCCGGAGTCGAGGCGTCCTTCAACTCGCCCAGGGGCTACTACTACTCCAGCCGCGCCGCCGGACCGGTCGCGCTGCTCTTTCCCGGCCAGGGCAGCCAGTACGTCGGCATGGGCGCCGACATCCCGCAGTTGCACGAGCCCGCGTTGGCGCCCTGGGAGACCGCCCGCGCCGGGCTGCTCAACGCCGACCGCGACCTGCACCAGGTGGTGTGGCCCAAGACGGCGTTCACCGAAGAGGACCGGGCGGCGCAGTCCGCCGAGCTGACCAAGACCGAATGGGCCCAGCCGGGCATCGGCGCGCACAGCCTGAGCCTGCTGTCGGTGGTCCGCTCCCTGGGCATCACCCCGGCCGCGGTCGGTGGACACAGCTTCGGCGAGGTCACTGCGCTGTGTGCCGCGGGCGTCTTCGGCGACGACGCCGCGCTGCTCATCGCCCGCGCCCGCGGTGCCCTGATGGCCCAGGCCGCCGCCAGCAGCGACGGCGCGATGTGCGCGGTGACCGCCTCCGCCGAGGACGTCACCCGGCTGCTGGGCGAGTGGGGCCTGCCGGTGGTGATCGCCAACCACAACGCCCCCAACCAGGTGGTGCTCTCCGGCGACCGCGCGGCCGTCGCCGACGCCGCGCAACGGTTCACCGCCGCGGGCCACAACGCCCGCCTGCTCGACGTCGCCACCGCCTTCCACTCCGAGATCGTCAGCGCGGCGGCCACGCCGTTCGGCGCCTACCTGGCCGGGATCCCGTTCGGGGTGCCGCAGGTGCCGGTCTACGCCAACGCGACCGCGGCGCCCTACACCGGCTCCGCCGAGCAGATGCAGGCAACCCTGGCCAACCAGATCGCCCAGCCGGTGCGCTTCGTCGAGCAGGTCCAGGCGATGTGGGCGGCCGGCGCCCGGACCTTCATCGAGGTGGGACCGGGCAGCGTGCTCACCAACCTGGTCGGCAAGTGCCTGGCCGGCCAGGACCATGTCGCGGTCGCGCTGGACGCCAAGGGCCGCAACGGGATCCGCTCACTGTGGCTGGGGCTGGCGCAACTGGCCGCCGCCGGCGTCCCGATGAACTTCGAGGCGCTGTGGGCCGACTACCGCCACGGTGACGACCCGCGCACCCGCCAGGCACCCAAGCTGCTGCTCAAGCTCAACGGCACCAACTACGGACGGCCCGACATCCACCGGGAACCGGTGGACCGGTCGGCCGAGAAATCAACCCCCCGCAGTGACCACAACGGCCACGCGACTGTAACGGAGTCAACGATGACACCAACCGATCCACTCGTCCCGACGGCGAACGGACTACCGGCGCCGATCCCCACGCACGTTCCGATGCCGGTTCAGCCCGCCGCGGTTCCCATGGTCACCTCCCCGTTGATGTCGGGACCGGGTGCCGAGATGGTGACGCACATGGTCGGCGCGCTGGGCAGCATGCAGCAGACCATCGCCCACCTGCAGGGACTGCTGCAGACGCTGGTGTCCAACACCGGCATGATGCCGATGCCGGTCACCCAGATGACCGTCCCCGGCGCCCCGGTGGTGGTGCCGGCACAGCCGGTGCCCGCCCCGCCGACGCCCTATGGCGCGACCCCGATCCCGACGTCCATTCCGGCACCACCGCCGCCGCCGGCACCGCCGGCCGCCCCCAGTGCGCCGGTGATGCCCGCACCGCCGGCCGCGGCACCGGCGCCCGCACCGGTCGCGACCATGCCGGCCCCGCCGGTGGCGGCACCCGTCGCGGCTGCGGCGCCTGCGCCGGCTCCGGTTGTGGTGGCGCCTGCGCCGGTTGCCGCTGCTGCTCCGGCTGTTGCTCCTGCTGCGGTGGCGGGGGTGGATCTGGTGGGTGACATGTTGGCGGTGGTGGCCGACAAGACGGGTTATCCGGTGGAGATGCTGGATCTGTCGATGGCGCTTGAGGCGGATCTGGGGATTGATTCGATCAAGCGGGTGGAGATTTTGTCGGCGGTGCAGGATCGGGTGCCGTCGTTGCCGGAGGTGGATACCGCGACGATGGCGGCGTTGGTGACGCTGCGCGAGATCGTCGACTATCTGCAGTCGTTGATGGGGCCGGTGGCGGCGCCTGTCGCGGCTGCGGCGCCCGCGCCCGCGCCCGCGCCTGCGCCGGCTCCGGTTGTGGTGGCGCCTGCGCCGGTTGCCGCTGCTGCTCCGGTTGCCGCTCCTGCTGCGGTGGGGGTGGATCTGGTGGGTGACATGTTGGCGGTGGTGGCCGACAAGACGGGTTATCCGGTGGAGATGCTGGATCTGTCGATGGCGCTTGAGGCGGATCTGGGGATTGATTCGATCAAGCGGGTGGAGATTTTGTCGGCGGTGCAGGATCGGGTGCCGTCGTTGCCGGAGGTGGATACCGCGACGATGGCGGCGTTGGTGACGCTGCGCGAGATCGTCGACTATCTGCAGTCGTTGATGGGGCCGGTGGCGGCGCCTGTCGCGGCTGCAGCGCCCGCGCCCGCGCCCGCGCCTGCGCCGGCTCCGGTTGTGGTGGCGCCTGCGCCGGTTGCCGCTGCTGCTCCGGCTGCTGCTCCTGCTGTGGCGGGGGTGGATCTGGTGGGTGACATGTTGGCGGTGGTGGCCGACAAGACGGGTTATCCGGTGGAGATGCTGGATCTGTCGATGGCGCTTGAGGCGGATCTGGGGATTGATTCGATCAAGCGGGTGGAGATTTTGTCGGCGGTGCAGGATCGGGTGCCGTCGTTGCCGGAGGTGGATACCGCGACGATGGCGGCGTTGGTGACGCTGCGCGAGATCGTCGACTATCTACAGTCCCTGATCGGCTCACCACCACCAAACCTGTTGGCGACCAACGGATCATCGGCAGGTGATCGCGCCCCTTTTGAGTTGGCCGGAGCGGAGGTGGCGCGCTACACGGTTAGCGCCACCGCCGCTCCGGTAAGCGGAATGGGCATGCCCGGCCTCTACACCGCCAAGACCGTAGAGATCGTGACCGCGCCGGCCGCCCCGGCCGACTTGGCCGCCACCGGCGACGCCCTGGCCGCGGTGCTGCGCAGCAACGGCATCCGCGCCGCGGTGGTCCCCGCCCCGAGCCCCGCCGCCGAGGCGGTCGTGCATCTGGGCGGACTGCGGCGAACCGCCGACCGGGAACAGGCGCTGGCCCTCAACCGGGAACTGTTCGCCGACACCCAGCACATCGCCGCGCAGTTCGCCGAACGCGGCGGCGTCTTCGTCACCGTCCAGGACACCGGCGGCACGTTCGGCCTGCTCACCGACCCGGGCACACGCGCCTGGTCGGGCGGCATCGGCGCACTGGCCAAGACCGCCGCCCAGGAGTGGACCAGCGCGCAGGTCAAGGCCATCGACCTCGCCGGCGGGCACCGCTCACCGGCGACCGTCGCCGAGCAGATCGCCGACGAGATCCTCGCCGGCGGACCGGAACTCGAAGTGGGCCTGGGTAGTTCGCACGGCCGCATCACCCTCGTCGCGAACGCGCAACAGGTCACCACCGGAACCCGGCGGATCGGCCCGCAGGACGTGATCGTGGTCTCCGGCGGCGCCCGCGGCGTGACCGCCGGATCGGTGATCGCCCTCGCGCAGCAGACCGGGGCGGCGTTCGTGCTGATCGGCCGTACCGAACTCAGCGAGGAGCCGGCCGAGACCCACGGGCTGACCACCGACGCCGAACTCAAACGCGCGCTGCTCGGCAGCGCCGCCGCGCAAGGCCTGAAAGTCACCCCGAAACAGCTGGAACAGCAGGCCCAGCGCATCCTGGCCGACCGTGAGGTCCGCGCCACGCTGGCCGCGCTGACCGCAGCCGGCTCCCGGGTGCGCTACGCCGCCGCCGACGTCCGCGACGCGGCGCAGTTGACGGCGCTGCTCGACGGCGTCCGCAACGACTTCGGCCCCATCACCGGACTGGTGCACGGCGCCGGAGTGCTCGCCGACGCACCGCTGCACAAGAAGACGCTGGACGGCTTCGACCGGGTCTTCGAAACCAAGGTCGGCGGACTGTGCGCCCTGCTGGACGCGACCGCCGGCGATGCCCTCAAGATGATCTGCCTGTTCTCCTCGGTGGCCGCCCGCAGCGGCAACGTCGGGCAGAGCGACTACGCGATGGCCAACGAGATCCTCAACAAGGTGGCGCTGGCCGAGCAGGCCCGCCGTGGACCGTCCTGCCTGGTGCGGGCCCTGGGCTGGGGCCCGTGGGATTCCGGCATGGTCACTCCCGGACTCAAGGCGATGTTCGAGTCCCGCGGCATCTCGCTGATCCCGCTCGCCGACGGCGCCCGCGCATTCG
The DNA here is from genome assembly GCF_963378075.1 of Mycolicibacter sp. MU0083. NCBI lineage: Bacteria > Bacillati > Actinomycetota > Actinomycetes > Mycobacteriales > Mycobacteriaceae > Mycobacterium > Mycobacterium kokjensenii. Next base: position 4,218,358 of record NZ_OY726394.1, on the reverse strand, counting down.
TCGCCGAGATCCTCGACGGCGACACCGCCCATCCCGAGGTGACGCTCGGCGACGGGGTGCTGGCCGGCCTGCCGACGCACCCGATTCCGCCGGAGGGCCGCAGTGCACGGGTCCTGGCGCACGTGACGCGCCAGCCCTACCTGCTCGATCACCGAGTGCAGGGCAATGTGGTGCTGCCCGTGGTGCAGGCACTCGAATGGTTCGTGCGGATGGCGCAGGCATGCCGGCCCGGCTACCACGCCGAACGGATCGTCGACCTCAAGGTGCTGCGCGGCGTCACCCTGCCCGCGTTCGAGAAGCACGGCAACCCGCTGCTGGTGCGCTGCGTGCCCTGCGACGAGCGTCCCGAACAGCTCACGCTGACCCTGTCCGACCTCGACGGGTCCACGACGTACTACTCGGCGAGACTCGAGATGCGTTCGGAGACCACCGACATCCCGGCTGCCCCGGACGCGGTCACCGGGGGACACGCTCTCGACCACGACGCCTGCTACCGCGGCGGGGCGCTGTTCCACGGCCCCGCGTTCGCCGTGCTCGACAGCGTCGACTGCGCCCAGACCACCGCCACCGCCGAACTGTCCGGGCTCTTAGCCGTCGGCTGGGCGGGAGAGGGCTGGGCGACCGACCCCGCCGCGCTCGACGGCTGCCTGCAGGCGGCCCTGGTATGGAGCTACGAACTGTTGGGGCGCAACGTGTTACCGCTGCGCATCGGCGAGATCATCCGCTACCGTTCCGGTGCGCTGGGCACCGGGCTGCGGTGCGTGCTCACGGCCGGTGACGCCAAGACCAGCCGGGCCGTCTGCGACCTGGATCTGCTCGACGCCGACGGCCGGCCGGTGGCCGCCCTCAAGCGACTCGAGCTGTACCCGTACGGCAGCTGACTTTACGGCGGTTGATTCCAAGTGACGTTTGATCCCATCGCGATCGTCGGGCAGGGCTGTGTGCTGCCCGGCGGCCTGAACCCCGCTGAACTGTGGACCACCGTCCGCGACGGACGCGACGCACTGCGGGCGGTCGAACCGGACCACTGGGGCGTCACCCCGGCACGCGTGCTCTGCGACCCGGCCGACCCACCCGAGTTCGACCACACCTGGTCGGACCGGGGCGGCTACGTCCGCGGCTTCGACGGCGTCTTCGACCCGCGCGGGCTGCTGCTGGCCGCCGAGGACCTCGCCGGCCTCGACCCGCTCTACACGTGGGGAGTGGAAGCGGCCCGGCAGGCCCTCGACAGCGCCGGTTGGCGGATCGGCGAACTGCCCGGTGCCGCCGGCATCGTCTTGGGCAACCTCGGCTATCCCACGAAGGGCATGACCGACTTCGCCGAAACCGTCTGGCGCGGCGAAGAACCCGCCACCGATGCGCGCAATCGATTCATGTCGGGGCTGCCGGCGCATCTGATCGCGCAGGCCCTGGGCCTGACCGGCGGCGCCGCCGCACTCGACGCCGCCTGCGCCTCGTCGCTGTACGCGATCAAACTGGCCTGCGACCGCCTGCACGACCGCACCGCCGACATCATGTTCGCCGGCGGCGTCAACGGCGCCGGCGATCTGCTGCTGCACGTCGGCTTCACCGCCCTGCAGGCGTTGAGCCGCACCGGCCGATCCCGGCCCTTCAACAACGGCGCCGACGGACTGGTCCCCGCCGAGGGCGCGGCCATCCTGGCACTGCGGCGACTCGACGACGCCGTCACCGACGGCGATCCCATCCTGGGCGTCATCCGCGGGGTGGGACTGAGCAACGACGGCCGCGGACACGGCTTCCTGGTGCCCTCCCAGGACGGGCAGGAACGCGCGATGCGGCTGGCCTACCAGATGGCCGGCCTGTCACCGGCCGACATCTCCCTGATCGAATGCCACGCCACCGGCACCTCGCGCGGCGACCTGACCGAACTGATGAGCATGGCGCGGATCTTCACCGGGCTGCACGACATCCCGGTCGGATCGCTGAAATCCAATCTGGGCCACTCGATCACCGCCTCCGGCGCGGCGGGAGCCATCAAAGTCCTCGCCGCGATGCGGGCCGGCGTCCGGCCCCCGACGCTGCACGCCGAGGATCCGCTGCCGTTCCTGGCCGACTCGCCCTTCCGGGTGCTCGCCGCCGCCGAACCCTGGGACTGCGACGGACCGCGCCGGGCCGCCGTCAACAACTTCGGCTTCGGCGGCAACAACGCCCATCTGCTGCTCGAAGAATGGGCCGGCGACCGCCCCGCCGCGCCCTACGCGCCGGTCGCCACCCCCCACCCGGAACCGGAGATCGCCGTCGTCGGGCTCAGCGTTCTCCTCGGCGACGGACACGACACCGCCTCCGTCGCCCGGCATCTGAGCACCCGGCAACCGATCCCCACCCGGACCGAGGACGGCCAACTCGGTGCCCGGATGTCGACGATCAGCCTCGATCTGACCCAGACCCGCTTCCCGCCCGCCGACCTCAAACAAACCCAGCCGCAGCAACTGGCCCTGCTCGGCGCGGCCCTCGACGTCGGGCAACAGCTCAAGAACCTGCCCGCCGACACCACCGCCGTCATCGTCGGCATGGGCTGCGACGCCGAGGTCGCCCGCTTCGGGCTGCGCTGGCGACTGGCCGACGACTTCGACGATCCCGACCGGCTCACCCGGGCCCGCGACAGCGTCGTGCAGGGCTGGACCGCCGCCGGCGTGGTGGGCGCCATGCCCAACATCGTGGCGAACCGCCTCAACAGCCAATTCGACCTGCGCGGACCGAGTTTCACGGTCTCGCGCGAGCAACTGTCCGGCACCACCGCACTGGAGCTGGCCGCCCGCGCACTGCGGCGCGGCGAGATCGACGCGGCCGTCGTGGGCGCGGTGGATCTCAGCTGCGAACCGGTGCACCGCAGCGCGGCGCGCACCCTGCTGGCCGCCGAGGAACAGACCGCCGGTGACGCCGCGGTGGTGCTCGTGCTCAAACGGGCCGACGACGCCCGCCGCGACGGCGACACCGTCTACGCGACCCTGGCCGCCGACCCGACGCCGACCGACGACTGTCTGCACCTGGGTACCGCTCCCGGCGCGGTCGATCTGTCCGAACTGCTCGGGCACGCCCACGCCGCATCCGGGCTGTTGCACGTCGCCGCCGGCGTGCTCTACGCCGCCCACGGCATCCGGCCCGACGGCCGGGCCTGGACCGGCGAACAACGCCACGTCGCCGTCGACCTCACCGCGCCGGCCGGCCAGCGCCAGCGCATCGTGCTGAGCTCGGCGGCCACCGCCGCCCAAGCCGCGGCGCTGCTGGCACCCGGTGCCGTCGACACCGGCGGCAAGGCCATCCGGCTGCAATTCCCCGCACACCTGCCCGACGTCCGACTTCCCCGGCGAACAGCGGCGCCATGCCCGACCCCCACCGAGCACCTGGAGCGATTCATGGCAACACAACTCCCGATACCGCCGACGTTGGCAACGGTCGCGGAGTCGCTGGCCCGGCCGCCGCTCGGCGCCGCCGCGATCACGCCGCAGCCCGAAACACGAGCTGCGACAGCGCCTTCAGCCGGCTCCAGTAAGGCCATCCAACCGGTCAAGCCGGCCGGCAAGACGGTCCCCGCACCCACCGTCAAGCGGCAACCGGTCGGACTGCAGCTCGACAAGGACGGCCTGCGCGTGCACGCCTCGGGCAACATCTCCGAGATCTTCGGACCGGCCTTCGCCGAGCAGGACCACTATGCCCGCCAGGTGCGCATGCCCGAACCGCCGCTGCTGCTGGCGGACCGGCTGCTGGGCATCGACGCCGAACCCGCCCAGCACGGCACCGGAACCCTGTGGACCGAGACCGACGTCACCGCCGACTCCTGGTGGCTGCAACAGGGCCGGATGCCCGCCGGGATCATGATCGAAAGCGGCCAGGCCGACCTGATGCTCATCTCCTGGATGGGCGCGGACCTGCTCAACAAGGGGGAGCGGGTCTATCGACTGCTGGGCTGCGAGGTCACCTACCTGGGCGGTCTGCCCGAAATCGGCGACACCCTGCGCTTCGACATCCACGTCGACGGACACGCCCGCCAGGGCGACGTCAGGCTGTTCTTCTTCCACTACGACTGCACCATCGACGGCGTCGAGCGGATGTCCATGCGCAACGGCCAGGCCGGGTTCTTCACCGACGAGGAACTCGCCGCCTCCGGCGGGGTGCTGTGGCGCCCGGAAGACGAGACGGTCACCGGACCGATGGAGGCCACCCCCGCCCAGACCGCCCGCACCTCGCTGCAGCGCGCCGACCTGGAGGCGATGGCTGCCGGCGAGATCTGGCGGACCTTCGGCGCCGGATTCGAACTGGCCGCCAGCCACACCCGTACGCCGAAGATCCACGGCGGCGACATGCTCTTCGTCGACGAGGTCACCGACCTCGACTTCACCGGCGGCCCGTGGGGCCGCGGCTATCTGCGGGCCGTCGCGCCGGTGACACCCGAGAACTGCTTCTTCGCCGGGCATTTCAAGAACGATCCGTGCATGCCCGGCACCCTGATGTACGAGGCGACCATGCAGACCATGGCGATCTACATGACCGCCCTGGGCATGACGCTGGACTGCGACGGCTGGCGTTTCGAACCGGTGCCGTTCGAGACCTACAAGCTGCGCTGCCGCGGACAGGTCACCCCGACCTCCCGCGAGGTGGTCTACGAGGTGTTCGTCCGCGAGGTGATCGCCGGACCCGAGCCGACCCTCTTCGCCGACCTGCTCTGCACCGTCGACGGCCTGCCCGCCTTCCACTGCGCCCGGATGGGCCTGAAGCTCTCCCCGGGCTGGCCGATGGACCTCGGGGTGAAGGAACTCGAGGGCTACGTCGAGCCCAAGCCGGTCGCCGAGGTCAACGGATTCCGCTACGACTACCAGGCCATGCTCGCCAGTGCCATCGCCAAACCCTCGATGGCGTTCGGCCCGCAGTTCGAGAAGTTCGACTCGCCCCGCAAGGCGGCCCGGCTGCCCGGCCCGCCGTATCACTTCATGTCCCGGGTCACCGACCTGACCGGCGAGCCCGGCGTGATGCAGGCCGGCGCCGACGTGGTGGTGGAGTACGACGTTCCCGCCGACGCCTGGTACTTCGCCGAGAACGGGGCCGCGGGCGGCCACGAGACCATGCCCAACGCGGTGCTCATGGAGGTCGCCCTGCAGCCCTGCGGTTGGCTCGCCAGCTACGTCGGCTGCCCGCTGCAAGGCGACGCCGACCTGTTCTTCCGCAACCTCGACGGCACCGGAACCCAGCACCGCGAAGTCACCCCGGCGACCGGAACCCTGCGGATCAGGGTGTCGCTGAAGAGCGTCGCGCAGGCCGCCGGCACCATCATCGTCAGCTTCGACGGTGAGATCACCTGCGACCAGGGATCGGTGTACACCTTCGACACCGTTTTCGGCTACTTCAAACGGGAGGCCCTGCGCAACCAGGTGGGCCTGCCGGTCTCCGACGAACAGCGCGCCTCCCTGACCGTCGCCAGCGCCGCTCCGCAGGTGGACCTGTCCACTCGGCCCGCCGAATTCTTCGGCGCCGGTGCACGATTGGCCGACCCGATGCTGCTGATGGTCGACCGGGTCACCGGCCGCTGGCGCACCGGCGGCGCCGCCGGGCTGGGGCAGTGGCGCGGCGTCAAGGACGTCGACCCCGGCGAGTGGTACTTCAAGGCGCACTTCTTCCAGGACCCGGTCCAGCCGGGGTCGCTCGGCATCGAGATGATGCTGCAACTGCTGCAGTTCGGCATGCTCGACCTCGGACTGGGCGAGGAGGCCGGCCCGGCGGCACGCTTCGAACCGGCGGCGCTGCACGAGGCCATGACCTGGCGGTACCGCGGCCAGATCGTCCCGACCAACAAACTGATCACCGCCCAGGTGGAGATCACCCGGATCGACCGCGAACACGGCGGCATCCTGGCGGTCGCCGAGGCATCGCTGTGGGTGGACGACAAACGGATCTACACCGCGAGCAACCTGGGCATGCGGATCGTCGCCGGGGAGCAGCGGTCGCCGGTCGCCACCGGATCGACCGCCACGCATGCCCCGGCGCCGGCGCCCGCGCCCGCACCGGTCGCGGTCGCCGAACCCGCGGTGATGGACGTCGCCCTGGACCCGGCCGTCGATGCCTGGATCCTCGATCACTGCCCGACCTATGTCATCCCGTCCCTGCCGATGATGTCGGTGATGGACCTGTTCGCGCAGGCCGCGGTGCAGGCGTCGGGCGGCGCCAAGGTCGTCGAGATCACCGACGTGCAGATGGTGCGCTGGGTCGTGGTCGACACCGCGAAGCGGCTGCGGGTGGTGCTCGACCCGGCGCCGGAAGCCGGACGTTTCACCGGGCGCCTGGAGGTGTGGCGCGACGCGCCGCGGGCGGAGTTGTCCCGCTGGGAGATTCACGCCCACGCCGTGGTCGTCACCGCCGCCGCCTACTCCGGTGAACCGGAACCCCCTGCGCCGCTGGCGGATCCGGTGCCCTACGCCGACCCCTATGACGGGACGGTGTTCCACGGGCCGGCGTTCGCGACGCTGACCGACGGCGCCCGGATCGGCCGCAACGGGTCGTCGGGCAGTTTGGCGATCGACCGCTGCGCGGTGCCGGCCGGCGCGCTGCAGCCGGGCCTGCTCGACGGGGCCCTGCACGTGGTACCGCACACCGCGATGAGCGTATGGACCTCTGCGGCCGCCGATCCGGCGTCGTATGCGCAGGCACTCGATCCCGACGTCGGGTTCCCCCGGCGCATCCTGTCCGCACGGTTCTACGCCGACACCCCGGCGCAGGGCACCGTCGACGTCGAAGCCCGCTTCGTCGGGTTCGACGACGACGAGGGCCGGATGCCGACGTTCGACCTGTGGCTCAGTGTCGGCGGCACGCCGTGGGCGCGCATCCGGATGGCCGAGTTCCTGCTGAGCAAGGGACCGCTGGCGCAGGTCGGGGGACCGGAACGCCGGGCGTTCATGGCCCAGCGGCGCCCGGTTCCCGGACTGTCGCTGAGCGAACGGCTCGACCGGGGCGTGCTGGCGCTCGACAGCGCCCGGATGGCGACCCTGGACTGGTTCAAGGGCACCCTGCAGGCGGTCTACGACGTGACCGGCCACGGCGATGCGCTGATGGTCGAGATCGCGACCAAGGAAGCCGTTGCCGACGCCGTGCACAACGTCGTGCACCCGTCGCAGGTCCACGTCGTCGACGGCCGGGTGAGCTGCCCGGCGCTCCCGTTGGAGCGGATCAGCACCGAGGTGCAGATCCCGGGTCCGGGCGTCTGCCGGGTCAGCGCGACTGCCGTCACCGATTGGGAACCGGTCCGCGCCTGGTGGACCGCCGGTGCCGGGATGCCCGACGGCTGGTTCGGCGAACTGGCGCTGGGGGCGGTGCTGTCGCGCTACGTGCGGCACGTGGTGGTCACCGATCCCGCCGCGCTGGCCGCCGTCCGCGGCCGCCCGGTGCTGCTGCTGGCCAATCACCAGGTGCAGGTCGAGTCCCTGCTGGGCACCACGATCGGATCGTGGCTCACCGGCACCAAGGTCGTCACCATCGGCCACGCCAAGCATGAAACCGGTTGGGTCGGAAACCTGTTGGGGATGATCGACACCGCGGCCGGCAAGGAACTGGGGCACCTGCGCTATTTCGACCAGCGGCAGCCGCAGGAGTTCCTGCGCCTGGTCGACGACCTCAAACGTGAGGTCAGCTGTGCGGGCATCTCGGTGATGGTGCACGCCGACGGGACCCGCAGTGTCAGTTCGCGCCAGCGGGTCGAACGGCTGACCTCCACCCTGCTGGACATGGCGATCGCGATGGACATGCCGATCCTTCCGGTGTACTTCGCCGGGGGCCTGCCCGAAGAACCGTTGCCGCACAAGCTCGAAGTGCCCTACGGCCATACCGCACAGGACTACATCTTCGGCCGTCCCATCCTGCCGTCCGAACTCGCCGACCGGCCCTACGCCGAATTGCGGCGCTATGTGATGGACGCCATCAACGGGCTCGCCCCGTTCAGTGACGCACCGAACCCGCCCAACCCCGAGGTGCAGCGCCGTATCGCCGCGGCGGCACCGGATGCGGAACCGCTGGAGTCGGTGTGGCTGTGCATCGAGGACGCCCTGGACGCCCTGCCCGTCGACTGGCGGACCATGATCGCCGAGACCGAATGGGAGACGGCAAGCGCGGCAACCTAATCCGGCGGGGTTCGGTGGTGTCGGGGGGCGAGGGCGTCGAGCAGCCCCTGCAACAGGCGGTCCAGTCGCGCTTCGTCGTCGACCAGCGGGCTGCCCGTCACGAAGCCCATCATCACGCCGTGGACCAGGGTCAGCAGCGCGGTCGTCTGCTCGTCGACCACGGCGGGATCGGGGGGCTCGGATCCGGCATACCAGTGCGTGACGATGGTGCGGGCCAGTTGCCGCATCAGATCGGTGGCGGCTTGCATGGTTGCGCGTAGCTCCGGGTCCCGGCCGGCCTGCAGAGCCAGCTCGTAGCGGGCTTTGGAGCGGGTGAGATAGGGCTCGGTCGCCGAGAGCAGCACGATCTTGGCGAACCCCGCGGTGCCGGCCAGCGGACCGTCCGGGTCACGCAGGGCGTCGACGACGGCCGTCAAGTCGGCCACGTCGAGTTCGGTCATCCGCGCCGCGATGCCGTGGAGCAGGGCCTTGCGGGTGCGGAAGTGCACCGACGTCGTACCGGGCGGCACCCCGGCATGCTGGTCGACCTTCGGGTGGCTCAGCCCCCGGTCCCCGTTCCTGCCGAGCAGCTCGATCGCCGCGTCGCACAGTTCGCGCCGCCGCTGCTGGGGATTGGGTTTCCGGCGTGGGGCAATAACCGGATTCTAGGTGATCCGCATCGGGGAGCGTCGCCACTAAAGGATTAGTGACACGGCGTGACCGGTGCTGTGACCGGCCGCGGTGGCGTCGAAACCCAGTCACTAAAAATTTAGTTTGGGGTCTGTTGCCGGCCGGGCGCGCATGTTACTTTCGGGTAATTCACGGCTGCTGGCTAACCTTTGCTCCGTCAGCGCCCACAGAACCTGTCTGGTCGGCCATTTTCGAGGGGGAACCTCCGGTGCACTACGCGCGCAACCTCTGCTCGGCTGCGGCGGTCGCCGCACTCGGCTCCGTCCTGATCGCACCGGTCGCCCCGGCGGCGCCGACGCCCGCCGCGGCGGCCCCGGAGGTGTCGCTGGCCGCAACCGAATCCCTGGGCGGGGGTACCGCGTTCATCATCGGCGGCAGCGGCCTGGCCACCCCCGGCCCCTCCTACGTCGACGCGGTCCTGAAGCTGTACCTGGAACCGCTCGGCTTCACCGGCACCACCCAGGTGGTGACCACGCCCGAACAGCTCTACCCGTTCCTGGGGCCGTTCGGCGGCACGCTGGACGAGTCGGTGGTGCAGGGCCAGCAGAACCTCTACGAGGCGATCATGGCCGCCTACGACAACGGTGACGTGACCGCCGAGAACCCGGCGGTGGTGTTCGGCTGGTCTCAGGGCGCCATCATCGAGACGATGCTGCAGTTCCAGCTCGCCGACGAGGGCATTCCCAGCGACCTGGTGCACTTCGTGATGGTCGGGGACGTCAACGCCCCCAACGGCGGCATGCTGGAGCGCTTCCTGTTGCCCGACATCTCGAATCCGACCCTGCCGAGCCTGGGGTTGACCTTCAGCGGTGCCGGCGCCTCGGATCTGTACCCGACCGCGGTCTACACCCACGAATACGACGGCTTCGCCGACTTCCCGCAGTACCCGATCAACTTCCTGGCGGTGCTCAACGCCATCTTGGGCATCGCCTTCCAGCACACCACCTACCTGGGGCTGACCGAAGACCAGATCGCCGATGCGATCCTGCTGCCGACCGCGGACCCCGACGGCCTGACCGACTACTACATGATTCCGGCGGCCGGCCTACCGCTGCTGTACCCGCTGCTGTTCTTCGGCAACGGCGGGCAGGCGCTCTACGACCTGTTGGAGCCGGTCACCCGCATCCTGGTGAACCTGGGCTACGGCAACCTGGAGCACGGCTGGAGCCAGGGGCCGGCCGACGTGCCCACGCCGCTGGGTTTCCTGCCGGACTCCGACACCCTCGACGAGCTGCTCAAGGAACTGCCGCAGGCGTTGAGCAACGCGGCGCAGCAAGGGATTTCGAACTTCTTCGACACCATCTTCGACCCCGACGACACCCCGCCGGCATTCCTGGCCCAGATGGAAGGGTTCATCGACGCGATCTCCGACAGCGGGCTGGCGGAATTCCTGTCGACCTTCCCGACCATGGACGACCTGTTCAACACCTTCCCGCCGCACACCGGCATCCCGTTCGTGGACGTCGGCACCGCGCTGTTGTTCAACCTCCCGCAGATCAACTACGAGATCTTCGCCGGGCAGTTGGCCGACGGAAACCTGCTGGACGCGATCGGCCTGCCGCTCGCCCTCGACGTGGGTATCCTGCCGCTGGCGCTGCTCGGCGCGATCATCTGATCGCCGCTCAGTAATCCCAGCCCGCCGGCACGCACCGAAACGCGTCGCCGGCGGGGGCCACGTGGCACACCGACGGGAACGGCAGGTGGGTCGCCACCAGCGCCTCGCCGGTCGCCGCCAGTTCCCGCAGCAGCCCCACCCGGACGGACACCGATTCCTCGGGGTCGTGTTCGAACCCGTTGTGCCACGTCGGGTGTTCGAACCCGACCTCGAAGACGGCGTCCCCGGCGAACGTCAACCGCTCGCCCCGGGACTCCAACCGGACCACGCTGTGCCCGGGAGTGTGCCCGCCGGTGCGTGTGGCCAGCACGCCCGGCGCCACCTCGTAGGCCTTCTCGAAGGGGACCAGCGCGCCCCGGTACTCCGACAGGAACCGTGACGCGATCGACCGAAGCGCGCCCGGCACCGGCGTCGGCATCGTGGTGCCGGAGAAGTCGGGTGATTCCCAGAACTCCGCCTCGGCCGCGGCGACGTGGATCCGCAGGTCCGGTCGCAGCCGGGCCTTGACGCCGTCGGCCAGCAGGCCGCCGACGTGGTCCATGTGCAGGTGGGTCAGCACCACGTCGGTGACGGCGGAGAGGTCGACACCGGCGGCCGCCAATCGACCCACCGCCTGCCCGGCCCGGGGGAAATCCGGGAACTCCGCACCCAGGCCCGCATCGACGAGGACGGTCCGGTCACCGGATCGCACCAGGACCACGTTCAGCGGCCAGTTGATCACCTCGGGCGGCAGGAATCTGTCGTCGAGCCAACCGGCGAGCTCGTGTGAGTCGACGTTGGTGGCCAGCGTCGAGGCGGTGATCGGCAGCACCCCGTCGCTGATCACCAACACCTCGATGTCACCGACGTCGACGGCGTACCGCGACGGAACCAGCTCGGCGCATCCGGATCCCCCGGCTTTGTGCAAGTCATCCCAGCTCATGGGGTCAGCATCCCCGGTCGCCGGTGCGGCCCGAACCCTTGAAACCACGTGGTTGGGCTCTTGTTGACGACGGCTGTGGCGGCCGACTAGCTTAGGGGCGATCGCCGCACGGCCGACCAGCTACGCAGCTGCTCCGATCCCGGCCGCGGCCCGAAGTCCTCGCAGACAGGAGCCCACCCATGACCTCAGCCAGCCTGGGCGTTTACACGTGTGTCGCATGCGTCGTGATGTTGACCGCGGCGGTCTTCCTGGCCAGCGGTTCCTGACCTTCCCGTACGCGCCGAGCGTCCCGGCATCCTCAGGGGTGTAGGTTCCACTGCCCCACATCGGAGGCCAGTGCGTCGCTGACGTCGACTTCCAGCCCGCCGACCAGCGGTCCCGGGGTCGATGCGGTGGCGACGATCCGCTGATAGAGCACCGCGGCGGGATCGATCTGGCCGTGTGACCAGGACCGGGTCTGCCACGCCCACCGCTTGCCCGGGGTGCGCGAGTTGCCGATGACCCCGTCGGCGCCGGCCCACTGGCAGGCCTTGATGCCGCCGTAGATCCCGGTGCGTTGCACGCCGAGCACCGAATTGATGCCGCGGAACCAGGGCAGTGCCAGGGTGTCCCAGGTGTGGCGGTCGATGTCGTCGTCGACGCTGAAGAACACCGGTGCGCTCTGCCCGCCGCCCGCGGCGGTGTGCAGTTGCCAGGCGGTGCGCGCATCGGCGACCCCGCCCGGGAATCCGCGGGTGAAATCCGACGGTGCCGTCCCACCCGGTTTGCCGTACTGGAAGTTGCTGACGATCACCAGGCCCGCGGCGGTCAACGACTGGGCGTAGGGGCGGGTGATCGGCTTGGCGCCGAACGACGACCCCGGACGCGACGTCGACACGTAGTTGATCACCCCGGCATGGCCGGCGGCGCGGATGTGCTCCGCGGGGATCTGGCGCATCGCGAAGTCGATGAGGGTCGGGGCCGCTGCCGAGGCGGTCGGGGCGCCGGCGGTGGCGGCTGCGGCACCCAGCCCGGCCAGCGCCGAGACCGCGGAGGCGTAGCGCAGCGCATCGCGTCGGGAGATCGGGCGGGACAGCGGCGGGCGGCCGCCGGAAGGGGAGTCCTGCATCGCCCGATGTTAACAATGTGGCTGGTGTTAATCCTGTTGTACTCGCCGGGCCGGCCGGACCGTTACCGGTCGGAGACCGAAACGCCGGTGAGGCGCTCGGCCTCGGCCCACAACCGCGCCGCGGCCGCCTTGTCGCGGCCGGTGCGGGGCAGGCCGGCGCGGGTGGCGGCACCCACCAGCCACCACCGCGGCCCGTAGTAGCCGCCGGCGACGGCGTGCGGGCTGGTCGCCGCATACAGCAGCGGCTCGGCGCCCCGCTCCGGTCCTTGCGACGGAATCGCCTTGTAGGCCACCGATTCCAGCAGGCTGGGCCGGTGCCCGCCCAGCTGCGGACCCGAGGTCATCAGGTTGGTGCGGGTGTAGCCGGGGTGCGCGCCCACCGACAGCAGCGGCCAGTCCCGCTCGGCGGCGAGCTCGGCGAGCCGCACCATCATCAGCAGGTCGGCCAACTTGGACTGGGCGTAGGCGCGGTAGGGGCTGTAGTCCCGGGTGGACTGCAGGTCGTCGAAGTCGATGCGGCCGTAGTTGGCGGTGCCGCTGCTCATCGTGGCCACCCGCGGTGCCGGTGCGGCCCGCAGTGCCCCGAGCAGTTCGACGGTCAGCGCGAACGGCCCGAGAAAGTTGCTGGCCAGCTGCAGTTCGAAACCGTCGGCGGATTCCATCCGCTGCGGCACGTTCATCACCCCGGCGTTGTTGACCAGCAGGTCCAGCGGCCGGCCCTCGCCTATGAGGTCCGCGGCGAAGGAGCGCACCGTGGACAGGTCGGCGAGATCGAGCCGGCGGACCTGCAGGCGGGCGTCGGGATGCGCGGCGCGGATCTCCGCGGCGGCCTGCTCGCCCTTGGCCGGGGTGCGGACCGCCAGGATGACGTCCGCGCCGGCCCCGGCCAGCCGCTTGGCCGTCTCCTTGCCGGTTCCGCTGTTGGCGCCGGTGACCACGGCGAGTTTTCCGCGCTGGTCGGGAACGAGGTACATGGCGAGCTCCTTGCTGACGATCCGTTCGGCGCGCTCGTCACAACCTACCGGGGGTCCGGCTCGGTCCTGTCGATGCCGGCCGTCGGTCGGTTCGGCATGGGCCGGGTGGGGGTCGTCGGCGTGGCCCGGGATTTTTCGGGCACGCCCCGCACCCATTGACCTAAGTCAAACGATTGACTTAAATGGGCTAGCGGTCATCGGCCGCGGCGGGTGAGGAGGAACCTGTGCAGACGTCGGCGTCCGAGGTCTCCGCTCGCCCCGACTATCGGGGACCGCTGCGCGGGACCGGCAGCCGACTCGAACGCGCCACGCTCGAGGCTCTCGACACCCTGCAGCAGGTCCTGACCCTGCAACCGCTGGGCGGCGACCGCTTCCAGGCCGGCAACGAGGCGGGCCGATTCGGCCGGATCTTCGGCGGGCAGCTCATCGCCCAGGCGATGACCGCGGCCGCCGCCACCGTGCCGGAGCTGACCGCGCACTCCATCCATGCGTCGTTCCTGCGCCCCGGCGACTCGGCCCTACCGCTGGAGATCACCGTCGACCGAACCCGCGACGGCCGGTCGATGTCGGCGCGGCAGGTCGTCGTCGCCCAGGGCGACCGCACCCTGATGGCCGCCACGGTGTCGTTCGACGCCGCCCCCGACGACGACGGCGATGACGCACCGCCGTCGGGCCCCCGGCCGGCCACCCTGCCGTTGCTGCAGCACTGGGCGCAGCAGGCGCCGCCGGCGCTGGCCGATCGGGCGCGAACCTGGATCGACCGGCCGCCCCCGCTGGAGATGCGCACCGACGACGCGCCGATCTTCATCGGCGGGGCGCAGGCCCCCGGCCCGCGGCGGCACTGGATGAGGCTGCCCCGCGACATCGAAGGACCGCCGCAGCTGCACGCCGTCCTGCTGGCCTACGCCAGCGACTATCTGCTGGTGGACACCGCGTTTCGCGCCCACCCGCAGCCTGTGGACTACGCCACCCACGTCGGGCTGACCTTGGACCACACCGTCTGGGTGCACCGACCGGTGCGGTTCGAGCGGTGGCACCTCTACACCCAGCAGACCGTCGCCACCGCCGGGCACCGCGCCCTGGTGCACGGCACCATGGTCGATGACACCGGCCGGCATGTGGCCAGCACCGCCCAGGAAGTCCTGGTCCGGCCGATCGCGGGGCCGACATGACCGTGCGTCACCGACTGTTCGACCACGCCTGGCCGGCTGGGGAATTCCAGTTCTTCCAGCTGGGGTTCGTGGTGCCCGATCTGCTGCGCGCCGCCGCCGGCTGGGTGGCCGACTTCGGCGTCGGGCCGTTTCACCTGATGCCGCGGGCGCAGAGCACCTGCCGGTACCGCGGTGCGGTCGCCGATATCGATCTCCAGATCGGGGTGGCCCAGGCCGGCCCCGTCCAGATCGAACTGATCTGCGACCACACCGACGGGCACTCGGTCTTCACCGAGATGGCTGCCCGAAAAAGCGGCAATCGCTTCGGTTTCCACCAGATCGCCACCCTGACCCGCGACTACGACGCCACCATCGACCACTACCTCGGCCGAAACCATGAAATCGCCGCCGAGATGGGCCATCCCGGCCAACGCATCGCGATCATCGACACCTTCGCCGAATTCGGTTTCTACACCGAGGTCGTCGAGGACAAACCCAGCTTCCGAACCCACCTCGCCGAGATCGCCCGCACCTGCCGGGACTGGGACGGCGCCGATCCGATCCGAATCCTCACCCGCGACGGGTACCGACTGCCCGACGAACCGCACCCACGAAAGGACGCCCACCGATGACCACCATGATTCCGGTCTACAACCCCTCCACCGAGGAGCAGATCGCCGAAGTCCCCGATTCCGACCAGGCCGCCGTCGACGCCGCGGTGGCCCGGGCGCGGGAGAGCTTCGAATCGGGCGTGTGGCGCAACCTGCCCGCAGCCCGGCGCGCCGAGATCATGTTCCGCGCCGCGGAGATCATCAAGGAGCGCACGCCTGAGCTCGCCGAGATCGAATCCCGCGACAACGGCATGACCGCGATGGGCGCCAGCCAGATCATCAAGGTCTCCCAGGAGATGCTGACCTACTACGCCGGCTGGGTCGGCAAGACCCACGGCGAGTCCTACAACATGGTCTCCGACGGCCTGCTGGGCAATTTCGAGACCTACCACGCCTTCACCCAGCTCGAGCCGGTCGGCGTGGTCGGGCTGATCATCCCCTGGAACGGGCCGTTCTTCGTCGCGATGCTCAAAGTGGCGCCGGCGTTGGCGGCGGGCTGCAGTGCCGTGCTCAAGCCCGCCGAGGAGACCCCGCTGACCGCACTGAAGCTCGAGGAGATCTTCCGCGAGGCCGGTCTGCCCGACGGCGTGCTCAACGTCGTCACCGGCTACGGCGAAACCACCGGCGCGGCACTGACCGCGCACCCGGACGTGGACAAGATCTCGTTCACCGGCTCCACCGAGGTGGGCCGGCTGATCGTCAAGGCGGCCGCCGGAAACCTCAAGCGCCTCACCCTCGAACTCGGCGGCAAGTCGCCGCTGATCATGTTCGACGACGCCAACCTCGACAAGGCCATCATGATGGCCGGCATGGGCCTGCTGGCCGGCTCGGGCCAGAACTGCTCCTGCACCTCGCGGATCTACGTCCAGCGCGGCATCTACGACCAGGTGGTCGAAGGCCTGGCCAACTTCGCCAAGATGCTGCCGATGGGCGGCAGCGACGACCCGAATTCGGTGCTCGGGCCGCTGATCAGTGAGAAGCAGCGCAAGCGGGTGGCCGGCATCGTCGACGACGGGGTGGCCGCCGGCGCGGAGATCATCACCGGTGGCAAGAACTACGACCGCCGCGGCTACTTCTACGAGGCGACGATCATCACCAACACCACGCCGGACATGCGATTGATCCGGGAGGAGATCTTCGGCCCGGTCGGCTCGGTGATCCCGTTCGACGACGAAGACGAGGCGATCGCCGCCGCCAACGACACCGAGTACGGCCTGGCCGGCGCCATCTGGACCGAGAACCTGTCCCGCGCTCACCGGGTGGCGAATCAGCTACGCGGCGGCCAGATCTGGGTGAACTCCGCGCTGGCCGCCGACCCCGCCATGCCGATCTGCGGGCACAAGCAGTCCGGGTGGGGCGGCGAACGCGGCCGCAAGGGGCTGGAGGCCTACTTCAACACCAAGTCGGTCTACATCAGCGTCTAGACCATGGCCCTGTCTCCGGCAGCAGCGGCTCTTGATGGCCGGGTCGCCGTCGTCACCGGCGGCGGCTCGGGCATCGGCCGCGGCATCGCCGAAACCTTCACCGAATTCGGCGCCCGGGTGGTGATCTGGGAGCGCGATGCCGACACCGCCCACCGGACCGCGGCGAAAGTCGGCGGCCATGCCTGCGTCACCGACGTCCGCGACCCGGAGCAGGTCGATGCCGCCCTGGCGGAAACCATTGCCGCCGTGGGCATGCCGACGATTCTTGTCAACAACGCCGGTGGGGTGTTCCGGTCCCCGCTGCTGGAGACCACCCCCAACGGCTGGGACACCCTGATCCGCTCCAACCTCACCCAGGTGCTGCTGTGCACCCAACGCGTCGCGCGGGAACTGGTGCGCGCGCGTGAACCGGGCAGCGTCATCAACATCGCCAGTATCGAGGGCACCCGAGCGGCACCCGGCTACGCGGCCTATGCGGCGGCCAAGGCGGGCGTCGTCAACTTCACCAAGACCGCAGCGCTGGAACTGGCGCCGCACGGCATCCGGGTCAACTGCCTGGCACCGGATCTCACCCTCACCGAAGGTATCGAGCGGGTCGGCTCGCCCGAGATGCTCGACCACGCCGGCTACATGATCCCGATGGGGCGGACCGGCCACGTCGACGAGATGGCCGGGGCGGCGGTCTTTCTCGCCGGCGAGCTGAGCAGCTACGTGACCGGGCAGACACTGCACGTCGACGGCGGCACCCATGCGGCCGGCGGCTGGTATCACCACCCCGACACCGGCGACTACCTGCTCGGGCCGCCGCGGCCGGCCACCCCCTGACCACCCACCGGAAAGAGTCGACATGCGGTTCGCCTTCACCTACCCGATCATCAGCCATCCCTGCGACCCCGAGTTGGTCTCCCCGCACGGCGTCGCCACCATCGCCCGGGCCGCCGAGGCCGCCGGATTCGACGGCATGGGGTTCACCGACCATCCGGCGCCGACCCAGCGCTGGCTGGACGCCGGTGGCCACGACAGCCTGGACCCGTTCGTGGCCATGGGATTCGCCGCGGCGCAGACCCAAACGATCCGGTTCATCCCCAACGTCGTCGTACTGCCGTACCGCAACCCGTTCGTGGTGGCGAAATCCGGGGCGACGCTGGACCTGCTGTCGGGGGGCCGATTCACCCTCGCCGTCGGTGTCGGCTACCTCAAGGGCGAGTTCGCCGCACTGGGAGTCGATTTCGAGGAACGTGCCGCGCTGGTCGAGGAGAGCCTGGACGTGATCCGGGCCATCTGGAGCGGTGACGACGTCTCGTTCGAAGGCCGGCACTTCCGGGCCCGGGGCATCACCGCGCACCCGCGTCCGGTCACCGAACCGCATCCCCCGATCTGGATCGGCGGCAACACCGGAAGGGCGCGCCAGCGGGTCGCCACCCGCGGCGACGGGTGGGCGCCGTTCCCGGCCCCGGCGGGCCTGGCCAGCACCGCCCGCACCGCCGAACTGAGTTCGCTGGAGGCGCTGGGCGCCGGAATCGCCGACCTCAAACGACGCTGCGATGACGCGCAGCGCGACTTCTCCGCGGTCGACATCTGCTTCTCGAACCTGGTCGGCGGCCGCCTCGGGTACGACGACTTCGATGCGGGCGCCTACCTCGACGGCCTGGGCCGCCTGGCCGACCTCGGCGTGACCTGGGTGCAGGTCGCCGTCCCCGGGGACAGCCTCGCCCAGGCGGTGGACGCGATCGGGGAGTTCGGCGAATCGGTGATCAGGAAGCGGTAGCGACGGCGGGGACCGACGCCGTGGGCCCCGGCTCCTAGGGCGGGTGGTCGGGTATGGTCATCGGCGGCGTGCATGTCGATGTCAACGACGTCCCGGTCCCCGACTTCGGTCCATGAGGCCCGGCGCGGATAACAAGGGGACATTCATGATCGGTTCATCCTGGGACGCGGCGCGGGTGGCACGGTGGTCCGGGGTGTCCGGCGTCACGGTGTCGGCCGGTTCCATCCTGAGCTACCCGATCTGGTCTTTCCCCGGCACCCGTACCGCACCGATCGACATCGGCCGGTGGGCGGCCGCCCACCACGACCGGTTGGTGATGACCATGGTGCTCAACATCCTCGGCGTCACGCTCTGCCTGGTGTTCGGCGCGGCGGTGTGGGTGTATCTGCGCGACCGGTTGTCGATGCGCTCGACGCTGCCGAGCTGCTTCGTGGTCGGCTTCACCGGGTCGGCGACTCTGCTACTGGCCGGGTTGACCGCCTTCGATCTGCTGCTCTACCGACGCCGCAGTGCCGACACCTCGGCGCTGCTCTACGACCTGACCTTCGGGCTGCTGGCCATGTCGGGGATGCCCGCGCTGGTCATGCTGGCCACCTTCGCGGTCGCGGTATACACCCGGCGGGTGCTGCCCGCCTACGCCGGGCATCTGGCGCTGGCCGCCGTCGCGGTGCATCCGCTGCTGCTGCTGGCCTTCGTGATCCCCAGCGGCCCGCTGTCGCTGGAAGGCCCCACGATCATGGTGATGCCGGTATTCCTGTGCGCCTGGATCCTCGGCACGGCACTGGCGATGCCGCGCAGTGCCGAGTGACTCACCCGCCCGCCGAGCCGGCGTGGCCGTCCTCATCCCAGGGCGCCAGCAACAATTCGCAGCCGCGGCGCAGGTCGCGCTCGGCCTGCGCCGGCGTGGTCTCACCCATCACCGCCCACGACAGCACCCCGTAGGCGCACTGCTCCACCAGCAGCGCCAGCTGCCGGTCCCGGGCCGACGGCCGGGTGATCCCGGCGACGGCCAGAATCGTGGCGCGCAGGTCGAAGTCGCCGACGGTGCTCGATTCGGCACGCCGGGCGTTGACCGAGGTGATCATCGCGCGGGCCAACCGCGGGCGCGCCAGCATCGACCGGCAGATCCCGGTCATGAGTTCGGTGACGTCGGCGGCGGGGCGTCCCGTGGCGGGCCGCTGCGGGGCGGCGGAGCGGGTGTAGTGCCACAGCAGCGCGGTGAACAGGTGATGCTTGGTCGGGTAATAGCGGTAGACGGTGCTGATCGACACCCCGGCCTGGTCGGCCACGTCCTGCATCCGAACGGCTTCGAGGCCGTCGCGGGCCCCGAGCCGGGCCGCGGTGGCGAGGATCCGCTCGCAGCGCCGGCGCTGGGCGGGTGTGCTGGGGACGGCCGGTTCGCGGTCAGCCGGCGGTCGGGGCATCGGGCTTCCGGGGGGCCGCTGCCAGCAACTTCTGCATCAGCCGGTGTGACGCGAGTACCGCCTGCGCCCGATCGTCGGTGCTGCGCAGCGCCGGGCTGTCGGCGTGGGCGGCGACGACGTGCACCGGGCCGTGCGGGAGCCGCTCGAGCCCTTCGCGGGCCACCTCGGCCGGCTCGGAGACCCGCAGTCCCGGCACGTCGAAGTTCAATCCCGCCCGCGCCATCGCCGGGGTTCTGGTCACCCCCAGCACCAACTCCAGCACGTGCACGCCGTAGTCGCGCAGCTCCAGCCAGAGGCCCTCGGCGTAGATCCGGCCGAACGCCTTCACGCCCCCGTAGACGCTCTGCCGCGCCGATCCCAGATATCCGGTCAGTGACCCGACGAGCAGGACACCGCCGCGCCGGCGGGCGCGCATGGCCGCCCCGAAGTGATGGATGAGGCCCAACGGTGTCGTCACGTTCAGATCGATCACCCGTTGAAAGGCGCTCAGGTCGCCGTCGAGGAACTCCGCACTGTGGGTGTTGGCGCCCGCGTTGTAGATCAGCAGCCCGACCTCGAGGTCCCGGGTCGCCTCGACCACCCGCGCGACGTTGTCCGGGCCGGCCAGATCCAGGGCGAGTTCGCGGACCTGCACGCGGTGGCCACGGCAGCGATCGGCGGTGTGCCGCAGCGGTTCCGGTTTGCGGGCGATCAACACCAGGTGCACCCCGGCCTCGGCGAGCGCCAGCGCGAACTCGGCCCCGACGCCTTCGGATCCGCCGGCGACGACGGCCCACGGCCCGTAGTGGCGGGCCAGGGCGGACGGATCATCGCTGGACACCGGCCACCTCCATAACTAAAATTCATTTTAGTTTCTGATCGACCCGACGCTACCTCACCCTCGCGGCGCGACGGAAGGCATAAGGCCATTGCGGTACAACATTGTTCGGGCCGGGATCCGCTGATGCGACTCGGTCTGGCCACCCCGGTGGTGATCCGGGTTCCCGGTACGGCGTCGGAGTGGGAGGCCGCGGGCGGCGTCGACGACCTCGGCCGGATCGCGGCGGATGCCGACCGGCTCGGCTACGCCTACCTCACCTGTTCCGAACACGTGGCGGTGCCGGTGGAGGCGGCGGCGGTGCGCGGTGGAACCTACTGGGATCCGTTGGCCACCCTGTCTTTTCTGGCGGCGCGCACCGAACGGATCCGGTTGGTGACCTCGGTGCTGGTGCTGGGCTATCACCATCCACTGGAGATCGCCAAACGGTACGGCACCCTCGACCGGCTCAGCGGCGGCCGGTTGACGCTCGGTGTCGGGGTGGGGTCGCTGCGCGAGGAGTTCGACCTGCTCGATTGTGCGTGGGACGACCGCGGTGCGCGCGGCGACGACGCGATGCGGGCGCTGCGGGCGTCGCTGTCGACCACCCGCCCGTCCTTCGACGGCGAGTTCTACCGGTTCGACGGGCTGGTCGTGGAACCGTGCGCGGTGCAGCAACGGGTGCCGCTGTGGGTGGGCGGGCGCACCCGGCGCTCGCTGCGGCGCGCGGTGGAACTGGGCGACGGCTGGACCCCGTTCGGGCTGCGCACCGACGAACTGGCGAAACATCTTGGCTCGGTGGACTATCCGGACGACTTCGCGGTGGTGCTCTCGACCGCTCCGGTGGATCCGATCGGGGCCCCGCAGCGCACACTCGAACAGATCGCGCAGTTGGCCGACATCGGCGCCACCGACGTCAGCGCCGTGATCGCCGCGGACTCCGCAGCGCACTACCGCGAACAGCTGGCCGCCCTGGCCGAACTGGCCGGCCTCGATTCCCGGGAGCGGTCGTGACCGAGCGACGCCTGGCCGAACTGGAACGGCGACTGGCGCAGATCGAGGACGAACGCGCCATCGAGCGACTGATCGCCTCCTACGGCCCGCTGGTCGACGCCGGTGACGCCGAAGCCGTCGCCGGACTCTGGCACGAGGACGGCGTCTACGACGTCGAGAACTGGACGATGAGCGGCCGCGAGGAGATCGCGGCGATGGTGCGCTCGCGGGGCCACCAGGAACTGATCGGCGGCGGATGCACCCACTTCCTGGGTCCCGCGGTGGCCACCGTGCACGGCGATGAGGCCGTCGCGGTGTGTGATTCGACGTTACTGGTCAGACAGGACAACGGTTTTCGTGTCGCACGCGCCGGCGCCAACTACTTCCACCTCCGCCGCGACCCGGAATCTCCGGCGCGGTGGCGCATCGTCCGGCGCGTCACCCGGCTGCTCGACGGCGCCGCCGAGGGCCGGGCGTTGCTGGCCGACGGGATCGCGGGCCGGATCCGGGCCGACCGGCCGCCTCACTCGAAGCGGTAGTTCTCCCGGCCCGGGTCCGACACCGCGGTGACCTCCCGCAGCCAGGCCGGATTGGTCAGCACCGCCAGCACCGCCGCGGCCGCCTGCTCCACGGTCAGCGCGCCGCCGGGACCGTTGGCGTGCAGGTAGCCGCCGGTGCCCCACTCGGCGGCCAGCTCGCCGAGGAGCTCGTGGCTCCAGCTGTCGGTGACGCCGGTGCCCAGCACCGAACCGATCCGCACCGTGGTGAACGCCAGGTCCGGGTGTTCGTGCTGCCACGACGTCACCATGGTCTCCAGGGCCGCCTTGCTGGCGGCGTAGACGCCCATCCCGGGCAGTGGCCGCGGCACCGATGAGGCGCTCAGATACACCGCCCGGCCCTTGGCCGCCTTCAGTCGGGGCAGCGCCGCCCGGGTGATCGATGCCGCACCGAAAACGTTGGTGGCGAACGTATCCGACCAGGTGTCCGGCCCGGCGTCGGCCAACCGGATCAGCACGTCGATGGCGGTGGCGTAGACCAGATGATCCAGCCCGCCCAACGCGTCGGCCGCCGCCGCGACCGCGTCGACGCACTGCGCCTCATCGCGGACATCGCACGCGACGGCGATGTGTCCGGTGCCCGGCGTAGCGGCCACCGCGTCGTCCAACTGTGCCCTGCGGCGGGCCAGGAAGGCGACCGACGCGCCGGCGGCGCCGGCCTGCAGGCCGATCTGCCGGCCGATGCCCGAGGACGCGCCGACCACCAAGACCTTCGCACCGGCCAATGACGTCATCTTCCGAACCCTAGTAGACACGTTGCGGAATCTGTACACTCCGGGCTGTGCAGACTCCCGAGCAGGACGACCGGATGAATGCAGTGCGCCAGTGGCTGTCCGAGCGCCGGGGCGAACCGGTCGAACTGGCGGTGCAGGGCAAACCCGGCAGTGGTTTCTCCGCGGACAATCTGATCTTCACCGCGACCGCCGGGGAGCGCAGCAGCACCCACGTGCTGCGGGTGGAATCGTCGAACGAGCCGCCGTATCCCGAGCAGGCGCCCGGGCTGGGCACCGGCGTGGCATTGCAGACCCGGGTGATGGCGGCGATCGCCGACCGTGTTCCGGTGGCCCCGCTGGTGGGCGTCGAACTGGACCCCGCGGTCCTGGGTGCACCGTTCGTGGTGATGGATTTCGTGGACGGCGTTGTGCCCAAAGAAATGCCACCGTGCACGGCCGAAGGCTTCTACGCCGAGGCGGCACCGTCGCTGCGTAACAACATGATCCGCTCCGGCATCGGCGCGATGGCCGCCCTGCATTCGGTGCCGTGGCGCGACCGCGGACTCACCGACCTGGCGGCGACATCGGGTCCGCGGGGCGCGGCACGGCAGTTCGCGCTGTGGGACGCCCATCTGCGCGCGGGCCTGCGCGGCCGCGACGCCGAGATCTACCGGTCCACCCGGGCCTGGCTGCAGGCCAACATGCCGCCGGAGCCCGCCGACGAGGACCTGGTGCTGTTGTGGGGCGACGCCCGGCTGGGCAATGTCATCTGGGATGCGGAATCCGGAACCCCGGTGTGTGTCACCGATTTCGAGGGAGCCTCGATCGGGGAATGCGAACTCGATGTCGGCTGGTGGCTGATGGCCGACCGCTGGATGCACGAGGGTTCGGGGGTGGCACGCCTCGAAGGCGAGCCCACCCGCGCCGAACAGGTGGCCGTCTACGAGGCCGCCGCCGGGCGCCGGGTCGCCGACCTGCACTGGTATGAGGTGTTCGCCGCATACCGGTTCGCCGTCACCGTCGTGGTGGTGATGAACAACTGGGAGAGTGCCGGTGTGGCACCGAGTGACCACACCGTCTGGCGCGACAATCCGGCCACCGAGCTGATCCCGGCGATCCTGGACGGCGGATCGCGGTGATCGTCGGACCCTACGCGGACACCGACGACGAATTCCATCCCCCGACCGATCCGGCGGACCCGGAATGGACCGAGACCTGCTGGTTCACCTTCACGGTGCCCGAGCGCAGGCTGTCCGGCCAGCTCTACCCCTTCTTCAAACCGACGCTGGGAGTGGCCTCGGCCGGCGCCTACTTCTGGGACGACACCGGCGACCAGATCTGGAACTGCCTGTACGCGAAGAACTTCTGGCATCTTCCGCTCCCCGAACAGCCGCTGTCCGACCTGCGGCTCGGCAACGGGGCGCGCTACGAGGTGCTCGAACCGGGATCGGTGTACCGGATCGGCTACGACGACCCCGACGACGGCGACGAGATTCACGTCGACCTGACCTTCACCGCGATCGCCCCGCCGCACCTGCTCGGCGAGAGCCATCTGGACCAGCCGGGGCGCTACCGCGGTGAGATCGTCCTGCGCGGTGAACGGATCCCGGTGGACGCCTTCGGATTCCGCGACCGGTCGTGGGGGCCGCGCACCCAGCACGGTCAGGGCATCCACGCCACACCCAGCAGACGCGGCGGGTACAGCTACGCCAACGCCGCCGACGGCCAGGCCTTCCACGCGATCACCATGGATTTCGGCGACGGTGTCGCCCACGCCATCCACGGCTACGTCATCGCCGACGGGACCTGGGGCAAGGTGACCCACGGCCGCCGCGACGTGTTGGAGCGCGACAGCGGATGCGGCGCCCCGACGAAGGTCCGGCTCACCGTGACCGACGAGCACGGCCGGGAGATCGAGGCGGTCGGGTCGACGCGCAACCGGCTGGGATTCGCCATCAATCCCAACCTCTGGACGTGGAACTGCCTGACCGAATGGACCTGGAACCAGACCACCGGCTACGGGGAGGACCACGACAACTGGAGCATGGCCGGGCAGCGGGAGTTCGCCCGGGAGTTCCTCAGCGGCGCCGGCCGAGCAGCGTCTCCAGCGCCGGGGTGAGGATCCGCAGGATGTCGTCGGTGTCGACGTCGGCGAGGTCGGGCATCTTGAGCAGGTAACGCTGGCTGGCCACGCCCATCAGCATCGCCTGGAACAGGGCCGCCCGCAGGCGGGCGTCGGGGCCGTCGACGGCGCTGCTGAGCGCATCGGTGGCCTCGGTGGTGACGCGGGTGCGCAGGATCTCGGCGGCGTCCTCGCTGGTCATGCTGGTTCGTAGCAGGACCGCCATCGGGCCGTTGGGGTCGGCCGCCCAGGCGTCGAACATGCCGCGCGCCAGGTTCTCGGCGAGGTGGGCGGGGTCGCGCTCGATCACTTCGGCGGTGGGGATCTTCCAGGTCACCGCTTCGGTGAACAACTGTTGTTTGGTGCCGAAGTACTTGATGATCGACGACTTGTCGACGCCGGCGGCGGTGGCGATACCCCGGATGGTCGCCCGCTCGTAGCCGACGTCGGCGAACACGGCGCGGGCGGTTTCCAGGATTTTCCGGCGGGTCCGGGCGCCCTTGCGTTCGGCCGGCGGGGTGCCGGCGACCGCATCGGGGGTGGAATCTGCCCTGGTCAAACCATGCCTCCCTGCGGATGCGGAATTCGGTTGATCCTATAAGACGGGCAAAAGTAGACAAGCGGTGCGAAACGCGGCACAGTGGGCGGGAGCACCGCCGACGGGCGGCGGGGCGACGAAGGGGAGGGCCGGTCATGTCGACGACAGCGAAATCGGGCCCGGTGGCCGTGATCGGCGCCACCGGCCAGCAGGGCGCGGCGACCGTCGATGCCCTGTTGGAGCGCGGCCGGACCGTGCGTGCGCTGGTCCGCAACCCCGCCGGCGCCGCGGCTCGCGCGCTCGCCGACCGCGGCGTCGAGGTGGTGGCCGCCGATCTGGACGCGCCGTCGTCGATCGAACAGGCCTTCGCCGGTGTCGCCGGGGCCTTCGCGATGACGACCTTCGGCGGCGCCGAGGGAACCGCGGGCGAGGTGCGCCACGGTCGGATCATCGGCGACGCCGCTCGGGCGGCCGGACTGCCGTTGCTGGTCTACAGCTCGGTGGGCGGCGCCGAACGCCGCACGGGGATCCCGCATTTCGACAGCAAGTGGCAGGTCGAGGAGTACCTGCGCCCACTGGTGCCGCTCAACGTGCTGCGGCCGACGTTCTTCATGGAGAACCTGCGCTACCTGGTGCGCCGTGACGGGGACCGGGTGCGCCTCGCGCTGCCGCTGCCCGCCGGCATTCCGCTGCAGATGGTCGCGGTGGCCGATATCGGCCGGACCGCCGCGGCACTGCTGGACGCCGCCGACCCGACCGCTGCTCCCATCGAGATCGCCGGTGACGAACTGACCGGCGAGCAGATGGCCGACGCGATCGGCACCGCACTCGGCATCCCGACCGACTATGCGGCCGCGCCGCTGGACGTGCTGGGCGACGACGAAGACGGCAGGACCATGTTCAGCTGGTTCACCCGGCTGCCGGCCTACCGGGCCGATTTCGCGCGGACCGCCAGGCTGGTTCCCGGCGTCGAGAACTTCGCGGCCTGGCTGCAACGCAACCCGATTCTCGGCTGAGCCCGGTCAGCGCCGGGCCAGCCGGATGACCGGGATCTCCCGGTCGGTCTTCTCCTCGTACTTGGCGAACTGCGGTGCCTCGGTGGTGATCTTCGCCCAGGCCCGCGCGCGTGCCTCGCCGTGCAACTGGGTGGCCACGACGTCGAGGTGCTGCCCGCGAAGCTCGATGCGAACCCGGTCGGGGTGCGCGGCGATGTTGTAGTACCAGGCCGGATTCTTCGGCGCGCCGGCCGCCGACGCCACGATCAGCCAGCCGTCACCGTCGGTGAAGTAGCCCACCGGGTTGGTGCGGGGTTGGCCGCTCTTGGCGCCGACGGTGGTCAGCACCAGGGCGTCGAAACCCATCGCCCGGCCGCCGGTGCGGCGGATCCGATTCATCATGAAGGCGTTGAACCAGCGGGACAGCCGGCCGGCTTTGGGCTGGCGTGCGCCGCGGGTGCCGTTGGCGGAATGGAAGCTCATCGGATCTCCTCAGTGTTCGGTGCGCCGGGGCGGCGCCATGCCGGCGTGGCCGCGCAGCGGCTCCCCGCTCAGGTTCCAGCTCCACGACACCTCCGGCGTGATCCGCAGGTAGGGCCGCGGTCCGCCGACGATCTCGGCGGTGCCGTACACCCGCAGGTAGCGCGGTGTCCACGGCTGGGTGGACGGGAGGTCGTCGATCACGATGGCGACCTTGTCGTGGCCGGCTTCGACGTTGTGATGCCGGCGGGTGGCGGCGGGCCGGAAGCCGCCGACATTGATGTGGGTGCCGTCGAACTCGAAGCCCACCGGCACCACATCGGGTTGCCCGTCGTCGTCGACGGTGGCGATGCGCGCCAGCGGCTGCGAGGTCAGGTAGGCGATCTCTTCGGGGGTGAAACTCATCTCGGGTGTCCTTCCGTGCGGCGCTTCGGCCACAGTCACCCGGAATAAGTATACGTGCGTCTACTTTTATTCCCGGCCCGCGTCAGACCCGCTCCACCCCGACATAGCTCGAACTCAGCGGAGACGTCTGCGACAGCGGATCCACCGACTCGCCGGCGACCAGCAGGTTGCGGTTGACGCCGAACGACTCCGGCTGCCGGCCACCGCGCGGGTCGAAGATCCGCGATCCCCAACCGTGGTCGACGATCACCATGCCGCGACGCGGCCGCTCCGACACCGCCGCGGCCAGCACGATCTCGCCGACCGGTGAGAAGACCCGCACCAGGTCGCCGTCGGCGACACCGAGATCGGCGGCGTCCTTGGCGTTGATCAGCACCTCGTTGTGCTTGCCGGAGCGGTGCAGGCCGGGCAGTTCGTTGAGCCACGAATTCATCGAATGCCGATTCCGGCGATTGCCCAGCTGGAACGGGTAGCCCTCCGGCGCGGCGGGACCGGGCGCGGCCAGCAGTTCCCGGGTGCGGGCCAAAAACTCCGGCGGCGCGGCGTGCACCAGCTTGTCCTCGGTGCGCAGCGCGTCCTTGAAGTGGCCGAACTCGCGCGGCCCCAGCACCATTCCGTGCGGATGCGCCATCAACTCCCGCCAGGTCAGCCGGCGCCCGTTGATCTTGCGGGACATCCGGACGAACAGCCGGTCGAGCCAGTGCGGGCCGAAGGCCAGTGCGGGCCGGCGCGTCAACGCCGCGATCCGCCGGGTGGCCCGGATGAAGGTGTTGAAACCCCGCACCCCGAACAGCGGCCGGCGCATCGCCAACGCCAGATCGACGAAGATCTCCCACTCCTGCCGCACCCCGGGCGGGGGATCGACCACCTTCGCGCCGTACTGCACATACGGCTCGTCGTGCATGTTGCTGGTGAACGCCATCAGGTCGTCGCGTTCGAGCCAGTGCGCAGCGGGCAGCAGCCAGTGCGCGTGCCGGTGACTCTCGCGCTGCACCAGGTCGATCACCACCAGCAGATCGAGCTGGGCCAGTGCCCGGTCGAGCTTGCCGCCGTCCGGGCCCGAGATCACCGGGTTGCCGCAGTTGATCAGCATGGCCTTGATCTGGCCGCGCCCCGGCGTGGTGATCTCGTCGGGCAGTTCCGCCAGTGCATGCGCCCCGGCGACCATCGGGCGCCCGGCCACCCGGCTCAGATGCGGTTCGGTCTTGGCCAGCTCGGCCAGCTTGAGCGCATCGAAGTAACCCGGCTCGAACCGTCGTCCGCCCGGACGGTCCATCCGGCCGGTGATCACGTTGAGCACATGACCGAGCCATTCGCCGACGGTGCCCGCCTCATGCTGGGACACCCCGGTGCGGGTCACCACCATCGCTCCGCGGGCCGCGGCGAAGTCCCGGGCGGTGCGTTCGATCAGCTCCCGGTCGATGCCGCAGCGGGCCGCGAGGTCGTCGAGATCGGCGTCGGCCACCAGCCGCTGCAACTCGCCGACGCCGGTCGCCAGCTCGGCACAGTCCTGCCGGTGCTGGAGGCCCTCGTCGAGGATCACCTTGACCATGGCCAACAGCAGCGCCCAGTCTTGGCCCGGCCGAACCGCCAGGTGCACGTCGGCCTTCTCGGCGGACTCGGTGCGCATCGGATCCACCACCACGATGGTGGCCCCGCCCGCCTGACGGGCCAGGGCGCGGCGCCACCCGCCGGGCACCGACTCCAACCAGACCCAGCCGCTCACCGCGGGATTGGTGCCGACCAGCAGGAAGTAATCGCAGTTGTCGACGTCGGAGACCGGCACCATCAACGACGAGCCGTACATCGCCTCGGCCACCACGTGCAGGGCGTTCTGGTCGACCGAACCCACCGCGAACCGACTGTTGGTGCCGATGGCGTCCATCCAGGCGTTCATGAACATCACGTTCGACGACGAGTGCCCCGACGGGTTGCCGTAGTAGCTGCCGATCGCGTCGGGGCCGCCCTCGGCGATCAGCGCGTTCATCCGGGCGGCGATGTCCGTCAGCGCCGCCTCCCAGGTGTCCTCCACATAGGTGTCGCCCACCCGGCGCATCGGCGCCAGGATCCGGCGCGGATGCGCCACCATCTGATCGGCGGTGCGCCCTTTGGCGCAGAAATCGCGCCAGCTGTGCGGGTTGGCCTTATCGGCGGAGATCTTGCGAATCCGGTTGTCCTCGACCGTCACCTCCAGGCCGCACGAGCACATGCAGTACCGGCAGAAGGTGTGCACCGTCTTCGGCGCTGAGGGCTCCGGAGTGGACTCGGTCACGATGTCATGGTGCCCGACAACCGCATGGGCGTCCGTCGAATCGAAATGAGCAGACCGCTTGATCGGGGCGGCACCGCGGCGGGCGCGGAACGCCCGGGGCGAACCCGGCGGTTACACTGCGCGAACAACGCCTATCCGCCGGCACGGCAGGGGAGACACATGGATCTGCGGTGGTCGGAGGAAGACCGAGCTTTTCAAGCCGAGGTACGCGAGTTCCTCGATCAGAAGCTGACACCGGAACTGCGCCGCGCGGGCCGATTGATGACCAGCGTCTACGCCGACCATGAGGCCAGCATGGCGTGGCAGGCCATCCTGCACGAGCGGGGCTGGGCCGCACCCGCCTGGCCGGTGGCCCACGGCGGCTGCGACTGGAGCTTGACTCAGCACTACATCTTCAGCCGCGAATCGACGCTGGCCGGCGCCCCCGCGCTGTCGCCGATGGGCATCCGGATGGTCGCGCACGCGATCATCCGCTACGGGACCGAAGCGCAGAAGGACTACTTCCTGCCGCGGATCCTCACCGGCGAGGTGTTCTTCTGCCAGGGCTACTCCGAACCGGAGGCCGGATCGGACCTGGCCGCGCTGACCATGGCGGCGGTTTCCGACGGCGACGACCTGGTCTGCACCGGCAGCAAGATCTGGACCACCCACGCCGGCGAGGCGAACTGGATGTTCGCCCTGGTGCGCACGTCGCGCGGCGCGAAGAAGCAGCAGGGCATCACCTTCGTGCTGATCGACATGACCTCGCCCGGTATCGAGATCCGGCCGTTGGTGATGACCTCCGGCGAAGAGATCCAGAACCAGGTGTTCTTCGACGAGGTCCGGGTGCCCAAGAGCAATGTGATCGGTGAGATCGACAGCGGCTGGACCGTCGCGAAGTACCTGCTGGAGTTCGAGCGCGGCGGCGGCGCGGTGGCACCGGCCCTGCAGGTCGCCGCCGAGGAGATCGCCACCGCCGCCAAGGCCCAGCCCGGCCCCGGCGGCGGAAAGCTCGCCGACGACGTCGCGTTCATGCACAAACTGGCCGACGCCCGTATCCGCGCCGAAGTGCTGG
This sequence comes from Mycolicibacter sp. MU0083, assembly GCF_963378075.1. Taxonomy (NCBI): domain Bacteria; kingdom Bacillati; phylum Actinomycetota; class Actinomycetes; order Mycobacteriales; family Mycobacteriaceae; genus Mycobacterium; species Mycobacterium kokjensenii. The sequence goes on along the minus strand of NZ_OY726394.1, from coordinate 4,187,644 downwards.
AGGTGCTCGAATACCAGGTGCTCGCCGCGGTGGCCGAGGGACGCAACCCCGGAGCCTCGTCGTCGATGTTGAAGATCCTCGGTACCGAACTGAGCCAGGAACTGACCGCACTCGCCCTCGAGGCGGCCGGACCGCGCGGCCGGATCTACCAGCCGCACGTCACCGCACCCGGCGGCCCGATCGCCGACTACCAGCCGCCCGCCGACGGGTATGCATCCGGTGAACCCTGGCAGGCGGTGGCGCCACTGCGGTACTTCAACGACCGGGCCGGCTCGATCTACGCCGGCAGCAACGAGATTCAGCGCAACATTCTGGCCAAAGCGGCATTGGGGCTGTAAATGGACTTCCACGTGAACAATGAGCAGCAGATGCTGCGCGACGGGATCACCAAGTTCCTGGCCGCGCGCTACGACCTGGAGACCAGCCGTGCGGCCGCCAAGACCGGTGCCGGTTGGCAGCCCGAGATCTGGCGGGCCTTCGCCGGCGAGCTGGGCATCCTGGGTGCCACGCTGCCCGAAGAATTCGACGGCATCGGCGGCGGCGCCGTGGAACTCATGGTCATCACCGAGGCACTCGGGCACGCGCTGGTGATCGAACCCTACGTCGACACCGTCGTCGTCGCCGGTGGGCTGCTGCGCCGTTCGGGCAGTCCGGCCGCGGCCGGACTGCTGACCGGGATCGTCGCCGGGGACACGATCGTGGCATTGGCCGCCGCGGAACCCGATTCCGGTGACCGCTGGCAGGATGCGGCGACCGTCGCGGCCGCCGACGGTGCCGGCTGGGTGCTCAACGGATCGAAGATCACCGTGTTGGCGGCGCCGTTGGCGACGCATCTGCTGATCACCGCGCGGGTCGCCGGCGACGACGGGATCTCGCTGTTCCTCACCCCGGCCGATGCCCCCGGCATCGAACTGCACCCCTATCGCACCATCGACGACCGCAGCGCGGCCGACGTGACCATCACCGATCTGCGGCTGCCCGCCGATGCGCTGCTCGGCGAACGGGGCGGGGCGTGGCCGTCGCTGGCTCGGGCCCGCGACGAGGGTGCCGCGGCGGTCTGCTCCGAGGCGGTCGGCTGCATGCGGAAAGTCTTGGCGGACACCGTCGAATACTGCAAGCAGCGCCAGCAGTTCGGTCAGCCGATCGGTGGTTTCCAGGTCCTGCAGCACCGCATGGTGGACATGTTCATGGAGGTGGAGCAATCCGCCGCGGCCGTCTACCTGGCGATCCTCAACCTCGAGGCCGACGACGCGACCCGGGCCCGGGCGGTCTCGGCGGGCAAGGCCACCATCGGCCGCGCGGCGCGCTTCATCGGCCAGCAGGCGGTCCAGCTGCACGGCGGCATGGGGATGACCGAAGAGCTGGCCATCGGCCATTACTTCAAGCGGCTCACCGCGATTCAGTACGAGTTCGGCACCACCGACGCCCACCTGGCACGCTACGCGGAGCTGACGAAGTAGACCCGCGAGGCTACTTCGTCAGCTGGTGCGGGCAGTAGGCGTTCGCGGCCAGTGCGGTGAACTGCGCTGCGCCGTCCATGGTCAGCCCGGGATTGTCCGTCTTGGCGCGCCGGACCACGTGCAACCCCGTCTCGCCGTTGTCGATCAGGTTGCACACCGCGTGACCGGCGGCGATCACCTGGCCGTCGTCGTCGAAGTTGAGGCCGGCCGCTCGCAGCGATGCCAAAAAGGCGGCGTCGGCCGAGACGGTGTCGACGGGTGCGGGATCGGCCGATGCCGGTGCGGCGCAACCGATGGCGGCGACGACACCGACGACCGACAGGATCCGGCGGGTTCTCATGGTGCGCAGCCTCTCGTCACTGTCCGGAGATCAGGTGGGCGATCTCGATGTAGAGCGGGATACCGATGGTGACGTTATAGGAGAACGTCAGGCCCAGCGACGCGGCCAGCGGCAGGCTGGGGCTGGCCTCGGGGATCGCCAGTCGCTGGATCGCCGGCACCGCGATGTAGGAGGCGGCGCCGCAGAGCACCGCGAACAGCACATAGCTACCCAACTCGAAGTGGACCCCGGTCAGCTGTGCGTAGCTGTGCGCCACGAACATCCCGATGGTGGCGAAGATGTTGGGCGCCACCACACCGAACACGATGAAACCGCGACCGGCGGACTTCAGGTCCTTGAGCTTGCGGGCCGCGGTGAGCCCCATCTCCAGCAGGAACAGGCACAGCGCGCCCTGGAACGCCGTCACGAACACCGGGTCGTCGACGCCGGTGACCTTCGAACCCTGCAGCCCGCTGATGAAACCGATCGCGATGCCGCCGAGCAGCAGGCAGATGCCCGGGTTGAGGAACACCTCGCGCAGCAACTCCGGGCTCAGCAGGCGCTCCTTGCCGGGTCGGTCCGCCTCCAGGTGACTCTCCGAGGTCATGTCGAGGGCCAGGCCGGTGGAGTCGGCGGCGTTCGGGGCGCCCACCACCGCATGCATCGCGCCGGCGGGCACGGTGTATCCCGGCTCGTGCGGCATGTTGCCGGCGGCGTCCAGGCCCTTGTGCCGCAGTCGCGCCACCAGGAACAGCGCCACCAGGCAGCCGGGGATCTCCATGATCGCCAGCATCACCGGCATGTAGGCGTCGATGGCGATGCCGACGGTCGACAGCACACCCAGGCAGGTGGCGAACGTTCCGGCCGAATCCGAGCCGTAATAGCCCGAGACGGTCGCCCGGTCGATCTCGCGCATCTTGGTCAGATGCTTCAACAGGTAATAGGCCAGGCAGCCGATCAGGAAGTTCAGCACGAAACCGGTGACGATGAAGCCGAGGATCCCGCCGAACTGGGTGAACTCGATACCGGCGAGTTCTTCGCCACCGTGCCATCCGATGGCGATCAGCAGGTACATGGTCAGGCCCTGATAGACCGCGTTCGGAAACTCGAACGGCACCTTCAGCAGCGCCAGCAGGAAACCGAAGTAGAAGAACAACAACAGCGGTTTGAACAGGTTGTGCGTGAAGTTGGTCCAGAACTCGAGAAGCATCTTTGTCTCTTTCGCGAGGGGGTGCTCGACCGGCTACCGGCGTCAGTTGTGGGGGGTCGCGGACTTCTTGCCGCCCTTGAGGTGCACGGCGTGCACCCCGGGTTTTCGGGACAGCTCTTCGAGCAGCTCGTCGAGCCCGGCCTGGTCGACGTTCCAGTGCTGGACGGCTTCGGGCTGGCTCTGCAGCTTGGCGATGACGGCGTCGAGCTTGACCGGGGTCTTGGCCTTGCCGCCCTGGATCCGGATCCGCCCGCTGCCGCCGGTGGCGGCCCGCGGCCGGGCGGCGCCCAGCGCCCCGCCGGCCATGCTGCCCAGCGCGGCCTGGTTGAGCAGGCCACCGGCCATCCCGGATGCCGGTGCGGCGGCCAGGGCGGCGGCCGGCGCCCCGGTGGCCGCCAGGCGGATCGCCGGGCTGGCCGAAGCCCAACTCGGCGGGACGGACAGGTTGCCCACCAGGTTCGCCTCCGACATGGTGGCCGACACCGTCGAGCTCAGGCCGGCGCCCAGTCCGCCCCGCAGCCCGGCGCCCAGCCCGCTCGCCGGGATCTCCATGAAGGCCCGGCCCAGCGGGGTCCCGAACTTGAGGAAGTTCTGGATCGGGAAGTTGACCAGCAGCGAGACGTCGTTGAACGGCGTGGTCAGCCCCGTCGGGCCTTTCATTGCGCTGAACAGTGTGGCGACGGTGCTGGCGGCATTGGGATTGCCGGTGATCGCGTTGAGCGCGTTGTTGACGAACTCGTTGTACTGGGTGAGCAGGCTGTTCAGGCCGTCCCCGATCGAGCCGGCGCCCGAACCGGCCGCCGCCGACCCGGCGGAGGCCGCCGAGGTGGCCGACGTGGCCCCGGTGGTGGTCTGCGGAGGCTCGGTGAACGCGGTGGTCTTGGTGGCCGCCGCGGCCGCCGCGGCGTAGGTCTGCATGGCCGCGGCGTCCTGCGCCCACATCTCCAGGTACTGGGCTTCGTTGGCGGCGATCGCCGCGAGGTTCTGGCCCAGGAAGTTCGTGGCGTACAGCATCTGGTTCTGGGTGCGGTTGGCCGTGACGACCTCGGGCGGCACGGTGGCCGCGTGCGCCGCTTCGTAGGCGGTGGCGGCGGCCTGGGCCTGACTTGCGGTCTGGGCGGCGACGGCCGCGGTGGTCGACATCCAGGTGATGTAGGGCTGGGCGGCGGCCATCATCGCCGCGGCCGACGGCCCGATCCACGATTCGCCGGTGAGCGACGACAGCACCGCTTCGTATTCCGATGCGGCGGAGCTCAATTCGCCGGCGAGGCGCCCCCAGGCCGTGGCGGCGGCGATCATCGAGGCCGATCCGGGGCCGGCGTAGATGTTGGCCGAGTTGATCTCGGGCGGTATCAGCGAGAAATACATGTCGACACCCTTATCTGGTCGCGCACGACGGGGGCAGCGGAGCGGGGGAGCGGTTTCGTCATCGTCGGGTCACTCGTCGAGGGCCGGGATCACGATGATGGTGGCCGCCGCGGGATCGGCTTCACCGGGCGGAATGGGGCCGAAGGCGTCCGCCCCGCCGCTCTTGCGCAGCGAGCGGGTCGCCGAGCCGACGGTCTGGTTGGCCGTGCCGCCGAGACCGCGCCCCAGCAGGCTGGCCATGGCCATCTGGCCGAACATCGCGTCTTGACCCGCGACCGCGGCCATCGGGGCGGCCTCCACGGTCGCCGGAAGCGACGACGCCATGCTGACCAACTTGGTCGCCGGTGCCGCCACCGCCCAGGACGCGGGCACCGACAGCTTGCCGACCGACGCCGCGCTGCCCAACGTCCCCGTCGCGCTGGCCAGGCCGGCGACATTGGGGAGCGGCAGCGCCAGCGGTGCGAGCGGGATGAGGGCACCGCTGATGGCCTTGGGGCCGGCGAAGTACGCGGACGCGGCCATCCCGTTCATGATCCAGGAGTACAGCTGCCCGAACGCCAGCCACCAGCCGCCGGGGATCGTCGACCAGCCGAGCGGGGTGGTGGGGCCGGTCAGGGTGGCGAAGAGCAGGTTCCAGGTGTCGATGAACGAGCTGGACGTCGCCGCCGCGGTCCCCACCGGGTTGGTCGCCGCCTGCAGCGCCTGCGGCATCGCGTGGATCAACTGGGCGGCCTGCTGGGCGATGTTGGAGCCCGCGGAGTTCCCGGTCGCCTGGGCGGCCGCGGCCAGTTGATTGGCGGCGCCGGTCGGATTGGTGGTCTCCGGCGGTTCGCCGAACGGCGTCAGCCGGGTGGCCGCCGCCGAGGATCCCGCGTAGCCGTACATCGCACCGGCGTCCTGCGCCCACATCTCCGCATAGTGGATCTCGGTGGCCGCGATGGCGGCGGTGTTCTGACCCAGGAAGTTGGTGGCGACCAGCGTGGCCAATTGCGCCCGGTTGGCCGCGATCACCGGCGGCGGCACGGTGGCGGCGAAGGCGGCTTCGTAGGCGGCCGCGGCGGCCCGGGCCTGGTTGGCGGTGAACTCGGCTTGCGCGGCGGTGGTGTTCATCCAGGCCACGTACGGCTCGACCGCGGCGATCATGGTGGTCGCCGACGGGCCGGACCATTCCCCGGCCAGGCTTGAGACGATCGATTCGTAGGAGGATGCGGCAGTCCCCAGCTCGGCGGCGAGTGCGTCCCATGCCGACGCAGCCGCCAGCAGCGGAGCGGAACCCGCTCCCGAGTACATCCGACCGGAGTTGATCTCCGGCGGGAGTGCAGCAAAGTCCATCTCGGGTGACTCCTAACGTCACGCATCCTGGCCGTCGACGCTCGAACTCGCCGTCGGAACCCCAAACCCTAGACCGGAGTTGTCTGTTCCGGGTTCCTCTCATGTAAACAGCGTGCGACATTCTTCAGTTGACAGTGATACCGGCAAATCCTTGAAACCTGTTGTGAGGCAGCCGTCATCAACCTCGCCGCAAGGTAACGTCAGCTAATTTCGTTGATTGGCAGCGCTTTTGGCGCATCCTTGACGCCGTCTCCAAGCAGGTTTACGCGGGTTGCGGACTAGGAGCCGCGGCACCGCCACTGCCGGTGTCGTCGACGGTATCGGTCGATCTCGTCGCGATCGGCCGGAATCTGCTTGCGGAAGTGCGGATTCCGCAAACCGACGCCGGTCGAGGCGGGCTCGATCCGATCGTGCGCGCCGCCGGTTTCGGGCGTGCGGTGGTGGGTGGGAGCGGCAGCCGACTCAACACGGTCCGCGCGGGCCCGTGCCAACCAACCAGCACTCGTAGTCACCATCTCAATTGACAGATGCTACCCAGGGTTTGCTGGAGATTTGCTGTCAATTTTCTGGCGCATGACTGCCGACTCGGTCCGGGTGGCCTGTCAGGGTCGGCGGGATCCCGGAAACGGCGACGGCACGCCCCGGCCGGTATGTCGGTGGGGCGGCAGGTGCGGTCAAGCGCAGGGGGTGGCGACCTGCGGATAGGTCAGCGGAACCGGACGTCCAAGGTGGCGAGACCGAAGATCTTGCGGTTCTCGGACTTCGCGGCGACCAGGATGACACCGGAGCGGGTCTCGGGATTCAGCGACTTGATCTTGCCGCTGAACTCGATGTCGGCGCCCTCCTTGGCGGACACGATGGCCGGCGCCGACAGCCGCACCGCGTATCGGGTGACCGCACCGGGGTCTCCGGTCCAGGACGAGGCGAATCCTGCGCCGAGGCCCATGGTGAGCATGCCGTGCGCGATCACATCCGGCAGACCGGCCAGCTTCGCGATGTCCTCGTCCCAGTGGATGGGGTTGGCGTCACCGGCGACACCGGCGTAGTTGACCAGGTCGCCGCGGGCCAGTCGGGTGTGGCGTACCGGCAGGACGTCACCGACCTTGACGTCGTCGAAGGACGGCGTCGCAGGGGTCCGGGTCGATCCGCCGTCGGAGATCCGGATCTCGCCCTCCGGGCGGACCGTCTTCTGGTAGGCGGCAGCGGATTCACCGACGTCGAGGATGTTGACGTCGTGCATCATCGCGTTGTGCACCGCGATCTTGACGGTCGGGTCGATGTCCTCGGCGGTCACGCCGACCACGGTGGTGTGCAGGGTGTGCACCCGTTCGCCGGCGGTATCGGTGAAGGTGTTGGTCACCGTGATCAGGTCGCGGCCGGCGATCCGGCGTACCGAGGTCAACTCGACGTCGATCTTCAGTTCGTCGCCGTCGACGATCGGGCGATGCTGCTCGAAGACCTCTTCGGTCTGCATATAGGTGTCGTAGCCGACGACCACGGACTCGAACATGCGCCGATTGCAGTTCATGCCGGGGACCGAGGTGAACGTCAACGGCGCGACCAGCCCGGTGTAGCCCATCTCGGCGGCGGCGGCGACGTCCCAGTGCGCGGGGTGGTAGTCCTGCACGGCGCGCGCGTACTCGCGCACCTTCTCGCGGCCCACCAGATAGGTGCCGTCCATCTGGTAGTAGTGGCCGACCCGCGATTCCAATGCCGAGGCTTCTGCTGCGGTCATGAGTTGACTCAACCGTTCTATCGGCGGGTTTGGATGCCGATTCCACGTACCCTAGCGCGCCGGTTTGCCGGACTCCGGTTCTGCCGCGCGACCCCGACGGGGCGGCGGCGAACCGTTCTGCTGCCCGCCGGTGATGCGGTACTGTCCTCACCGGCTTTTACGGAACCCGGGTTCCGTCTAGGGCCGGCCCTGCGCGCGGTGGCCCCTGCTCGCTCGCGGAAGCCCACGGTTGAAGGAGACGCTGCGTGTTCGGACTGGTCAAGAGGTTCTGGATACCGCTGCTCCTGGTCGTGGTGGTGGCCCTGGGCTCCTACGTGGTGGTGCGGGTCCGGGACAGTTTCGGTGTCGGCGTCCGGGTGGAGGCCTCCGACGCCAATGCCGACGAGACGAAACCGTTCAACCCCAAATACATCACCTATGAGCTGACCTCCCCCGACGGCGGCACCGTCAACATCAACTTCCTCGACGAGAACGGTCAACCGCACCTCGTCGAGGACGCGCCGCTGCCGTGGTCGCACACCATCGTCACCACACTGCCGTCGATGTCGGCCAACATCGTCGCGCAGGGCGACACCGGGATGAACCACCTGCGCTGCCGGGTCATCGTCGACGACAAGGTCCGGGACGACCGCAGCATCGACGAATACAAGCCCTTCATCTACTGCTTGGTGAAATCCGTATGAGCAATCAGCTGCCGCGCCCGCCGCGCTCCCGCTTCGCCCGCTTCCTGTGGACCATGGCGGTGCCGATCATCCTGTTCTGGCTGCTGATCGCGGTCGGAACCACGGTGTTCACCCCGAAACTGGCCGTGGTGGCCGGCAAGCACTCGGTGCCGATGGCGCCGCTGGACGCGCCGGCGTTCAAAGACATGATGACCATCGGTCACAAGTTCGAGGAGTTCGACACCGACTCCACGGCCATGGTGGTGCTCGAGGGCGACGACAAGCTCGGCGACAGCGCGCACGAGTACTACAACGAGATCGTCGCCAAGCTCAAGGCCGACCGGCACGTGCAGAACGTGCAGGACTTCTGGAGCGACCCGCTGACCGCCGCCGGCTCGCAGAGCCCGGACGGCAAGGCCGCCTACGTGCAGGTGTTCCTCGACGGCGCCCAGGGCACCACACCCAGCCACGAATCGGTGGCCGCGGTGCGCAAGATCGTCGACGGGGTGCCGGCACCGCCGGGCGTGCAGGCCCACGTCGCCGGCAACACGGTGCTCAACACCGACACACTGATCGCCGCGCACAACAGCATGGAACTGATGACGGCGGTGACCATCGGCGTCATCTTCTTGATGCTGCTGGTGCTCTATCGCTCGTTGAAGTCGGCGATCGTCGCGCTGATCCTGGTCCGGTTCGAGCTCTATGCCGCCGAGGGCATCGTGGCCACCGCCGGCAACCTCGACATCATCGGCCTGACCCCGTACGCGGTCAGCATGGTCACGATGCTGACCATCGCCGCGGGAACCGACTACTTCATCTTCCTGCTCGGCCGCTATCACGAGGCGCGCTCCCGGGGCCAGGACCGCGAAGACGCGTTCCACACCGCCTATCACGGGGTGCTGCACGTCATCATCGGATCGGGCCTGACCATCGTCGGCGCCTGCCTGTGCCTGACCGCGACCAAGCTCCCGTACTTCCAGACCATGGGTGTGCCGTGTGCCATCGCCCTGATCGCGACCATGCTGGCCGGCCTGACCCTGGCACCGGCGGTGCTGGTGGTGGCGTCGAAATTCGGCATCTTCGACCCCAAACGCAAGGTCTCGGAACGGGGTTGGCGACGCGTCGGCACCCTGGTGACCCGCTGGCCCAAGCCGGTGATCGTCGTGACCACCTTTATCGCCGCGATCGGGTTCGTCTCGCTGGCGACCTACGTGCCGAACTACAACGACCGGCACTTCACCCCGGAGGACATCCCGGCCAACGTCGCGCAGACCGCCGCCGAACGGCACTTCTCGCAGGCCCGGATGAATCCCGAACTGCTGATGGTCGACGCCGGTCGTGACCTGCGCAATCCGGCCGACATGCTGGTGATCGACCGGATCGCCAAGAGCGTCTTCCACGAACGCGGCATCGGCCGGGTGCAGACCATCACCCGCCCGCTCGGCGCGCCGATCGAACACAGCTCCATCCCGTTCCAGATCGCCATGCAGGCCTCGGGTCAGTTGCAGACCGCGAAATTCATGAACGATTCCATGGCTTCGATGCTCGAGCAGGCCGACGAGATGGGCCGGACCGTGGCCACCATGGAGCACATGTACGAGATCATGGCGCAGGTCGTCGACAACACCCACGACATGACCGAGCACATGCACGAACTGCAGCTCGACATCGAGACCGTGCGCCAGCACGTGTCGGACTTCGACGACTTCTTCCGGCCGATGCGCAGCTACTTCTATTGGGAACCGCACTGTTTCGACATCCCGATCTGTACCGCGATGCGATCGATGTTCGACATGCTCGACGACGTGGACGTCATGACCGACGACATGGGCGTCACCGTCAAGGACATCGACCGGCTCGACGTGCTGATGCCGCAGATGCTCGAAGACCTCCCCAAGACCATCGAGTCGATGAAGAAGATGCGCGGCTTCATGCTGGCCACGCACAGCTCGATGTCGGGCATCCAGCGGCACCTGCAGGAGAACGCCGAAGGATCGACCCTGATGGGTAAGTTCTTCGACGAGGCCAAGAACGACGACTCGTTCTACCTGCCGCCGGAGGTCTTCGACAACCCCGACTTCATCCGCGGCCTGAAGATGTTCGTCTCGCCCGACGGCCATGCGGTGCGCTACATCATCACCCACCAGGGCGACCCGGCGTCCGTCGACGGCATCAAGCACGTCCAGGGCATCCACGAAGCCGTCGCCGACGCGGTCAAGGGCACCCCGCTGGAGGGCTCCAAGGTCTCGCTGGCCGGCACCGCCTCGATGTACAGCGACATGCAGGACGGCGTGAAGATCGACCTGATGATCGCCGGCCTGTCCACGCTGATCCTGATCTTCTCGATCATGCTGATGATCACCCGCAGCCTGGTGGCCTCACTGGTGATCGTCGGGACGGTGCTGGCATCGCTGGGGACGGCCTGCGGCCTGTCGGTGCTGCTCTGGCAGGACATCCTGGGGCTGGGCCTGCAGTGGATCGTGCTGCCGCTGACCGTGATCATCCTGTTGGCCGTCGGCTCGGACTACAACCTGCTGCTGGTCTCCCGGCTCAAGGAGGAGATCGGCGCCGGCCTCAACACCGGGATCATCCGCGGCATGGGGGCCTCCGGCCGGGTGGTCACCGCGGCCGGGGTGGTGTTCGCCGCGACCATGGCGTCGATGATGGTCAGCGACCTGCGGGTGATCGGGCAGCTGGGCACCGCGATCGCGCTGGGCCTGCTGGTCGACACGTTCATCGTCCGGGCGCTGATGACCCCGTCGATCGCGGCGGCGTTGGGCCGCTGGTTCTGGTGGCCGCTGAACACCTTCGCGATGAAGGACCGGCCCGCCCCCGAACCGGCCGCCGACACCGCACCGATCCCGCAGCCGACGACGGTGTGATCGTGACGGAGTCCAGGCTGCGGCAGCGCACCGAGGGGCGGCTGGACCGCTCGCGCGACCCCGCGATCCTGGATGCCGCGCTGGCCGTGGTCTCCGAGCACGGTTATGACGCCGCCAATATGAACGACATCGCGGCGCGTGCCGGGGTGGGCAAGGCCGCGATCTACCGGCGCTGGTCGTCGAAGGCGGCGCTGGTCACCGACGCGCTCATCTACTGGCGGCCCGACCTGATGACCCGGAACACCCCCGATACCGGCAGCCTGGCCGGCGATCTGGATGCCTTCGTCGAGGAGATCGGGCGCAAGGACGCCGAACCGTTCCCGAACGATCTGGTGCTGCGGGTCGCCCTGGAGGCGGTGCACGATCCGGACCTGGCGGCCGCCGTCGACGATCTGGTGCTGGTCAAAGGCGAAGGCATGGTGGCCAAGATCGTGGCGCAGGCCGCGGCCCGGGGTGAGATCGACGCCGACCGGGACTGGTCGCTGGTCTCCGATGTGGTGCTGGCGATGGGATTGCTTCAGGTGGTGCGCGGCCAGACCCTGGACGCCGGTTTCGTCCGGGCGGTCCTCGACCAGGTGGTGTTGCCGGCGCTGCGGGCGCCCGACTGACCCCGGCCCGGTCGGCTGCTACGCGTCGAACCGGACCTGTGTCGGCGCCATGGTGCGGAACGGCTCCAGGCGCTCCAGGCTGCGGAACCCGCACAGCTTCCAGATGCCACGCCCCGCGGGCAGCGGCAGTTTGTGTACGTGATTCACCCCGGGCACCGTGTCGGGCAGCTTCCGGCTCTGCGCCGAGGAGAGGCTGAACGGCATGGGCGGCAGCGTGTAGTCCTTGGACAGCTTCAGTCCCCGCAGCGTCCGGCGGCTGTAGCTGGGCGGGATCGAGTCGAAGATCATCTTGCCGCCCGGAAAACGTCGGGCGCAGTCGGCGATCAGGTTCAGCGCCACGTCCGGGGGCAGATACATCAGCAGGCCCTCCGCGGTGATCAGGACCGGCCGGTCGCCGTCGATGCGATCCATCCAGGTGCGGTCCAGTGCGGACGCAGCGACGTTGCTGAGCCGGGCATCGGTGGGCAGCAGCTTCTCGCGCAGCGCCATCACCGGCGCAAGATCGACGGAGTACCAGTGGGATCCGGCGTCGTGCAGCGCCGACTGCAACCGCCAGAAGCTGGTCTGGAACCCCTCGGCCAGTGAGACGACGGCGGCGCCGGGATGCTGCCGCAGGAAATAGTGGATGTACCGGTCGAAGGCCAGCGCACGCACCACGTGATAGTGGGTCGGCTTCCCGAACATCGCGTAGTCGAACGCGATCGAGTCGAAGAGGTGCTCGGCCCACGGGTCGTGAAGTACGCCGTCGGGCCGTTGGGACTCCAGTGCGCGACTGCGCAGGGTCCACAGCGCGGTCGCCGACACACCCTCCAACACGCTGCCGTCGATCTTCGTCACGCCGTGCCTTTCTCTGCCGTCCCGTCGGTGATCGCCGGCGCCACCCAGCGCCGCAGGAATGCGCGGAGCTCACCGCCCCGGCGGGGTGGCCGGCCCGGGTCGATCACCAGCGACTGCAGCACCCGCAACATGAACTCGACCAGTTGGTCCAAGTCGGCGCCGGTGAAACCCGCTGCATCCCAATCGACGTCGAACCGATCGACGATCGCCCGCCCGAATGTTAGCGCGACATCGGAGGTGACACCGGCGGAGAAGGCGCTGGCCTTGCCCGGGGCCAACAGCAGGCTCATGTAGCGCTCCTCGGGCAGCCGCTCCAAGGTCAGCGCGATGCCCTCGACGACGGCGTCGGCCGGGTCGTGGATACCGCGCAGGTGCCGGGCCAGGCGATCCAGGAACGGGTCGACTTCGGTGACCGCGGCGGCGATGAGCAGCGCTTCGGTGCTGGGGAAGTAGCGGTACACGGTCTGGCGGGTGACGCCGACGTCCTTGGCGACATCGGAGATGCCGAAGCTCATCCCGGAGCTGTCGATGCGCCGTCGAGCGGCCTCGAGGATCCGGGCGGCGGCCTCCCGGTCGTCGGCGGGCTTGGCGCCCGACCAGCCGTGAGTCCGCATGAGCGAACGTTACCGCGCCGCGTCCCCGCACCCTGGACCATACATATTGATCAAGTGTATGGTCTGGGCCGTGACGTCGAAAGGGCAGCCGATGACCGTTCCCCCGCAGCCGCAGGCCGGCGCCGTGGATACCGAATTGACCCGGCGGGCACTGCAGTTGGTGCGCGACAAGACCACCGACATGGCCGCCGACGTGCTGCGGGTACCGCTGCACTACTACCGCGATGCGAAGGTCACCGAACTCGAGGAATCCCAGATCCTGCGCCGCACCCCGCTGGCGATCGTCGCGAGCGCACAGGTCGCCGCACCCAACGACTACGTGGTGCGATCGGTGCTGGGCGATTCACTCCTGGTCACCCGCGACAAGGACGGCCGCAGCCACGTCTTCCTCAACTACTGCCGGCACCGCGGCGCGAAACCGGCCTGCGGGTCCGGCAGCGCCACCCGGTTCACCTGCCCCTATCACGCCTGGACCTACCGCAACGACGGGAAGCTGCTGACCGTGCCGGGCGGCAACGGATTCTGCGGCATGGACAAGGACGACTACGGCCTGGTCGAGCTGCCCAACCAGGAGCGGCACGGCTTCATCTGGGCGGTGCTCACCGCCGGCGCCGAGATCGACGTCGATGCGCACCTCGGTGACCTCGGACCCGAACTGGCGGGCCTCGACTACGCCACCTTCGGTTACCACGACCACCGGGAATTCGAGTCGGAGGTCTCCTGGAAGGGCGCCCTGGAGGCGTTCGCCGAGAGCTATCACTTCCCGTTCGTGCACGGCGAGAGCCTGATCGGCCAGAACACCGTCGCCAACACCTCTATCCACGACCGGTTCGGCCGGCACCACCGGATGGGCTTCCCGTTCAACTGGATCACCAACCTGGACGCCGACCCCGGCGGCTCGTGGGACGTCCGCGACAACATGGGCCTGATCTACTGGATCTATCCCAACCTGATCCTGGCCAACAGCCCGGTGGGCGTGGAGGTCATCGACATCCTGCCCGCCGGATCCCCGACCCGGTGCACGGTGCGGCACAGTTGGCTGGCCCGGATGCCGGCCACCGACGACGCCACCCGTGCCGGCTACGACACCATCTTCGCCGCGGTGCACGCCGCGGTGCGCGACGAGGACTTCGCCATGCTGCCGCAGTGCGGCGAGGGTGTGCGGCGCGGCCAGCACGACCATATGGTGATCGGCCGCAACGAGATCGGCGTCCAGCACATGATCCGGGTCTTCGCCGACGAACTCGGTATCGCACTGAGCTGAGCTGGGCCACCGACCACTAGGGGTCTTCTTTCTCGTCGTTGTCGGGGGGTTTGTTGAGGAGTTCTTCGGGGTGGTGGAGGTGGTTGATTGCTGGTGGGGTGGTGCCGTCGGTCCAGGCGAGGCGGCCTTGGTCGGTGACTTGGGTGTGGAGTTGGCCTTGGGTGGTGGTGGTGTGGTCGCAGCCGCAGGCGAAGTGGAGTTGGTCGGGGTTGGTTTGGCCGCCGTTGTTCCAGTCGGGGGTGTGGTGGACTTCGCAGTGGTAGCCGGGGGCGGGGCAGCCCGGTCGGGTGCAGCCGCGGTCGCGGGCGTGGCAGATGATGCGGTGGTCGAGGGTGGCGAGGCGTTTGCTGCGGCCGAGGTAGAGGGGTCGGTTGGAGTGGTCGTCGAAGACGGCGAGGTAGTGGATGGAGTCGGCGGCCATGGTGATCAGGTCGCGCAGGGGGAGGCGGCTACCGCCGCCGGTGGTCGCGGGGCCGGGCATGGGAATCGCGGGGTCGCGGGTGGCGTGGAGGGCTTGGTTGAGTTCGGCCAGGGTGGTGGTGGCGATGACGGTGACGGGCACGCCGCGGTGGGTGCCCAACTCCCCGGAGGCGATGCCGGCGCGGAGGGTGAGTTTGAGGGCGTCGTGGTTGCGTTGGCCGTTGGAGCGTAGGTCGGGTCCGGTGGTGTCGGTGCCGGGGGTGTTGGGTCGGCGGTGGCCGGGGCGGACGGCGGCGAGGGCGGTTTCGAGGTAGGCGCGGGTTTCGGGGTCGAGGCAGCCGGTGAGGGTGCTCATGCCGTCGGGGCCTTGGCGGCCGAGGCTCAGGGTGCGGCGTCGTGCCCGGTCGTGGTCGGTGAAATTACCGTCGGGGTTGAGGTGGTCGGTGATGCGCTGGCCGGCGATTCTGAGGAAGTCGGCGTCGTGTTCGCGGCCGTGGCGGACGAGGGTGTGTTCGGCGCGGTCGCGGTCGGCGGATGTGACGGTGGTGGGTAGGTGATCCAGGGTGGTGGTGATGGTTTTGAGGTGGTCGTCGCCGAGGTGTCCTGCTTCGATGGCGGTGGCCAGGTGGGGTAGTTCGGGTGGGCGTGGTGGTCCGGTGAGATTGCGGCGGGGGCGGATGCGGGCGGCGATGCGGATGCGGCGGCGGAGTTCGGCGCGGGGGATGCGCAGTGTCTGCCAGAGCAAGTCGAGGGTGGCGGTGCTGGTGGGTTGGTCGGGGCCGTCGGTGGGGTCGGCGATTTCGCCGAGGATGCGGTAGGACAGGCCGCGGTTGGTCCGGTGTTGGGTTTCGAGGCGTTCGGCGACCTCGATGCGGAAGGTGTTGCCGACGATGTCGGTGTCGAGGGCGCGTAGTCGGGCGTGGGCGGTGTCGATGCGGTCCAGTTCGGCGCGGACCGCGGCGCGGGCGGTCTCGGCGGGGGTGAGGACCTGTTCAGCCATGACCCCAACGTATCGAACAAACGTACGAATCAGGGGTGTCGAACCCCGGCCTGTGGATCAAACAGGCAACTGGGGATAAACCGACCTCAGAACACCTTCTGCTCCACCAGCACGTCGGCGAACGTCGCCAGGTCCGCGGCGAACAACTCCGGCTGCTCGAACGCCGCAAAGTGCCCCCCGCGTTCTTGGACGCTGTAGTGCACCAGGTTGTACCGGTCGGCGGCCCAAGCCCGCGGGGTCTGCAGCAGTTCGAACGGATACACCGCGTAACCGGTGGGCACCGTGACGTGACCGTCCCACTTGCCGAGCGGGCCCCTGCCCGCGCGGGCGGACTCGCAGTACAGCCGCGCCGCCGACGTCCCGGTCGCGGTCAGCCAGTAGAACATCAGGTTGTCGATGAGCCGGTCGGTGCTGATCGGCATCCCCTCGCGGATGTCACACCAGGCGTGGAACTTCTCCAGAATCCAGCCGGCCAGCCCCACCGGGGAGTCGTCGAGGCCGAAGCCCAGCGAATGCGGTCGGGTGGCCTGCTGATTCAGGTAGGCCGTACCGTCGGCGGTGCGTTGCACCGAGTCGATGATCGCCGCCTGCTCGGCTTCGGTCACCGCGGTCGCCAATTCGGGCTTGTCGTGATCCGGCGGCGCGAAACACATGTTGGTGTGGATGGCCGCGACCCGTCCGGCGTAATGCTCACCGAGCGTGCGGGTGACGATCGAGCCCCAGTCGCCGCCCTGGGCGACATAGCGGTCATAACCCAGCTGCCCCATCACGTCGTCGGCACAGGCCGCCACCGCGGCGACGTCGACCCCGGTGCGGCGGGTGGGCCCGGAGAACCCGTACCCGGGCATCGAGATCGCCACGACGTGGAATCGCTTCCGCAGCAATGGCAGAACGTCGAGAAACTCCACGATCGACCCCGGCCAGCCGTGGGTGATCAGCAGCGGAATGGCGTCGGGATCCGACGACCGCGCATGCAGGAAATGCACCCGCTGCCCGGCGGCCTCGGTGACGAACGAGCCGAAGTCGTTGACCTCGGCCTCCACCCGCCGCCAGTCGTAGCGGTGCAGCCAGTGCTCCACCACCGAGCGCAGGAACCCCTGATCGGTGCCGTAATCCCAGCCCGCGCCGTCGATCTCGGCCGGCCAGCGGGTCATCGAAAGTCGATGGCGCAGGTCCTCGAGTTCGGCCTCGCCGACGGCAAGGGTCAGGGGTGCGGGACTGGTCACGGGGATCCTCCACTCAAGCCGTCGATGATGTGGTCGCGCACGAACCGGCGTACGGCGCGCGGACTGTCCAGGTTCACCCGCATCGGCGGGAGTAGTTCGAAACTGAACAAGATCCGCACGATCCATTCGCCCGCCCGGCCCGCGTCGACGGTATCGCCGACCTCGCCGCGGCGCTGGGCGGCGCGCACCAGCGGGCGCCACAGTTCCACCGAGCGTTGCATCAGGTCGTCGCCGCCGTGTTCGAGCAGCAGCACCAACACGCTCTGATCGACCGTTCGGGCCGCCGAGGCGCGCCGATGCGCCGCGATCAGCACCGCCGCGGCCGCCACCTGGTCGGCCAACGAATCCAGCGCCTGCACTTCGGCGGCCATGGTCGCGATGAACGCCGTGGACAACTGGTCCAACGCGGCGGCGATGGCGTGGTCGCGGGTGCCCAGGATGTTGTGCGCGGTCCCGCGGGATACCCCGGCGGCTTCGGCGACCGCGGTGAGGCTGAAGTGCCGGGGGCCGAGTCGGCGAAGGGTGTCGGCGGCCGCCGACAGCAGTGGCGCCGGGATCTTCGACGCCGTGTCGCCAAGCACTTGCACACATTATCGAGATGTGTACAAATTGATCAATACCGACGAACCCCGGGAGTCGCTTGTGTATGACCTCACGATCACCGGCGGCACCGTCGTCGACGGAACCGGCGCCGACCGCTACCCCGCCGACGTCGGCATCAAGGACGGCCGCATCGTCGCCGTCCATCGCCGCACCGGATCCGACGACCCGGGCTTGACCGGCGCCGCGGCCGAAACCATCGACGCCACCGGCAGGATCGTCGCCCCCGGATTCGTCGACATCCACACCCACTATGACGGCCAGGTCAGCTGGGACAACCTGCTGGAGCCGTCCAGCGGCCACGGCGTCACCACGATCGTCAGCGGCAACTGCGGAGTCGGATTCGCCCCGGTGCGGCCCGGACGCGAAGAGTGGCTGATCAAACTCATGGAGGGTGTCGAAGACATCCCCGGCACCGCGCTGACCGAGGGCATCACCTGGGAGTGGGAGAGCTATCCCGAGTACCTCGATGCGCTGGAGAAGAAGAGCTACGCCGTCGACGTCGGCAGCCAGGTCGCACACGGGGCGATCCGCGCCTACGCGATGGGCGAGCGCGGCGCCCGCAACGAACCGGCCACTCCCGATGACATCGCCGCCATGAGCGCGCTGGTGCAGGAGGCGATCGAGGCCGGCGCACTGGGCTTTTCGACGTCGCGCACCATCACCCACCGGGCGATGGACGGCGAACCGGTGCCGGGCACCTTCGCCGCCGAGGACGAACTGTTCGGCCTGGGCCGCGCGATGGCCGCCGGCGGGCGGGCGGTCTTCGAACTGGCGCCGCAGGGCACCGCCGGTGAGGACATCGTCGCGCCGAAGAAGGAACTGGAGTGGATGCGGCGCCTCGCCGGGGAGATCGACCGCCCGGTGTCGTTCGCACTGATCCAGGTCGACGCCGACCCGAACCTGTGGCGTGAGCAGTTGGAGATCTCCGCCGACGCACACCGGGCCGGCAGTGCCCTGTATCCGCAGGTGGCTGCGCGCCCGTTCGGGATGCTGCTCGGCTTCCCCGGCCACCACGCCTTCACCCACCGCCCCACCTACCGGCGATTGGCCGCCGAATGCAGCCGCGACGAACTCGCGCGACGGCTCGCCGACCCGGCCGTCAAAGCCGCGATTCTGGCCGAAGACGATCTGCCGGTGGACACTTCGCTGCAGTTCGACGGGATGTTCGCCCTGGTGCAGCACTCCCTGCACCGCATCTACGACCTGGGCGACCCGCCGGACTACGAGCCCACCCCGGACCGTTCGGTGGCCGCGATCGCCGAGCAGCGCGGCGAGGATCCGCTGTCGACGCTCTATGACCTGATGCTGGCCGCCGACGCGGGCGCGATGCTGATGCTGCCGTTCTTCAACTACGCCGACGGCAATCACGACGCCATCCGTGAAATGCTCACCCATCCCGCCGGGGTGCTGGGCCTGTCCGACGGCGGGGCCCACTGCGGATTGATCTGCGACGCCTCCTATCCCACGTTCCTGCTCACCCACTGGGCGCGCGACCGGCACCGCGGCGACAAGCTGCCGCTGGAGTATGTGATCCGCAAGCAGTGCCGCGACACCGCGCAACTGTTCGGCCTGACCGACCGGGGCACCATCGAGACCGGCAAGAAGGCCGACCTCAACGTGATCGACATGGATGCGCTGACCCTGCTGCCGGCGCGGATGGCCTACGACCTGCCCGCCGGCGGTCGCCGGCTGTTGCAGGGGGCCAGCGGATACGACGCCACCGTCGTCAGCGGTACGGTGACCCGGCGCCACGGCGTCGACACCGGCGCGCGCCCCGGACGCCTGGTCCGCGGGGCGCGCTGAGCAGCGCCGAACGGCGCCGAAAAGCACTGAAAGGAAACACCGTTTTGTCTCGGATGTACCCCTGCGAGAAAGTCGGACTCGATTTTCTGCAGCAGGCGCCGCAGAAGTTCAGCAACAGCGTCGAGCTGGCCGTCACCCCCGAGCAGGTCTGGGAGGTGCTGGCCGACGCGGCGGCCTGGCCGCGCTGGGCCAGCGTCATCACCAACGTCACCTGGACCAGCCCCGAGCCGTACGGGGTGGGGACCACCCGGGTGGTCGACATGCGCGGCGGCATCGTCGGCGACGAAGAGTTCCTGGCCTGGGAACCCGCACAGCACATGGCATTCCGGTTCAACGCGAGCTCTACCAAGGCGCTGGCGGTGTTCGTCGAGGACTACCGGATCGTGCCGACCGCGCAGGGTTGCCGGCTGACCTGGACCCTGGCCAACAAGCTGACCGGGCCGGCCGCCTGGTTCTCCCCGGTCAGCGGGCCGCTGATGAACCTGGGATTCCGCAGATTCCTGGCCAACCTGCGGCGCTACACCGATCAGCGGTTCGCGGGGTAGCGCGCGAACAAAGGACATGTTCTTGCCCATGCCGCACGGCACCCAAAATTGGTATGCAGACGTCGGTGCTGGTCTAGCGGGCCCGATCCCGCGCGGGCGTGCGCGCCGCATCCACCGCCGGGGCGATCCAGCGGCGCAGCAGCCGACGTAGCTCGGTGCCCGAGGCGGGCAGCGGCGCCAGGATGAACGACTGCAGCGTGCGCAGCACCATCTCGATGATGTCGTCGGTGGCCTGTGCGTCGAAGCCGGTCCAGTCCACGTCCAGCCGCTGCAGCAGGGAATGACCGAAGTCGCGTCCGGTGTCGGTGGTGACGGTGACGGCGAACTCGCTGGCCTGCTGGGTGCGCAGCAGCAGACCGACGTAGGGATCGTGCGGCAGGCGCTCCAGGGTCAGCGCGACGCCCTCGGCGACCGCCTCGCCGGGATCGGTGATCCCGGCGAGGGCGTCGGCGAGCTGATCGAGGAAGGCTCCCGCTCCGTCGGTGGCGGTGGCACTGAGCAGTTCTTCGGTGCTGGGGAAGTAGCGGTAGACGGTCTGGCGGGTCACTCCGAGGGTGCGTGCCACATCGGCGATGCTGGTCTGCTCGCCGCGGGCGTCGATGGTGCGTCGGGTGGCCTGCAGGATCCGCGCGACGGCCTCGTCGTCGCTGGCGGGCACATCGCCGCCCCAACCACGAGTTCGCATCAGTTCCTCCGTTCCATGGCCGCAACCGTAATCGACCCGGCCGGCCGGCCAGAAGACGCCTCCCCGGCGGCGAGGCTCTCCAGGGTGTCGGCCAGCGTCAGCACTGAGACCGCCAGCAGCACAACGTCCTTGAGGAGGAACTGCCCCGTCATGGACAGCAGTGGAAAGCCGCCGGCCCCGGATTCCCCGACTCCCGGGGTGGTGACGAGGAAGGACAGCGTGCTGACGAACAACACGATCGCCAGCGCGCTCCCCAACAGCGAGGTCTTCGGGAACCACGGCTTGACCATCAGCAGCACGGCGGTGACGATCTCCACCACCCCGAGCAGGCAGGAGAAGAACTCCACGCTGCACAGGCCGTAGAGCCAGCCCATGAAGGGGCTGTTGGAGACCAACGGCGCGATGTTGTGGGCCTCGTAGGCGTGGAACTTCAACACGCCGATCCATCCGATTATGAGGGCCAGGCCGTAACGGGCGAGATTGTCGCCGATCGACCGGACGGTCGACGAGGCGACCAGCGCGGCGGTGGCAAGGGTGTTCTTCTCGGTGATCATGGCGGTGACGACCTTTCAGGCGAAGGTGAAGATCTGGTCGGATTGCAGGCGTGAGATGGGGTTGCGGTAGGTCTTCGTCGGATCGGGGTAGCCCAGCGCCAGCAGTACCGTTGTGGTGTAGCCGGTTTCGCGGATCTTGAAGGCCGCATCGACGACGGCCGGATCGAATCCTTCCAACGGGGTGGCGTCGAATCCGAGCTCGGCGGCGGCCATCATGGTCATGCCCAGCGCGAGGTAGGCCTGCTTCTCCATCCAGTGACCGAGGTCCTTGTAGCCGTAGGTGCGCAGGTTGAGGAAGTCGCGGGTCATCGATTCCCAGTGCGCCTGCTTGGCCGGGTCGGGAAACCGGCCGTCGGCCTTCTCCCGGCCGAAAACCTGCTGCAGGTGGCTGTCCGGCACGTCGACTCGGGTGGTGAAGATGATGACGTGTGAGGCGTTGCGGATCTTTTCACCGTTGTCGGCGAAGCGTTCTCCGAGATTGTCGGCCAGTCGACCCTTGCCCTCCGGTGTCTCGAGCACGTGGTAGCGGCTGGCTTGGACGTTGACCGACGACGGTGTGGAGCGCAGAAACCGCAGTAGCCGTTGCAGCGATTCGGCCGGGATGGTCCGGCCGGTGTCGAAGTACCGGGTGAGGTGCTTGCTCATGAGGTCGTCGAGATTCATGTCGATTCGCTTTCTGTGCAGGTGCTCGCCGGGATGGTCGGGCGTTATCAGATTTGGGCTATGCGACCCATTTTTGAAGTAGACACCCACATTGAATGGGTTGTCAAGCCCATTTTTGTTAGGATCGGGACCATGGCCACCGCGACTGCAGCTCAGGAGCCCAGAAAACTGACCGCGAAAGGGCTGGCGACGCGGGCGCGCATTCTCGAGTGCGCCGCGGACCTCATCCACACCCAGGGGGTGGCCGCGACGAACAACGAGCAGCTCCGACGCGTCGCGGGCGTCAGCGGATCGCAGCTCAACCACTACTTCCCGACCAAGGAGAGTCTGGTGGTGGCCGTCATCGAATGGCAGGCCGAGCGGGTGCTGCGCTTCTACGGCGACGAACGGTTCGCCGGCTTCGACACCGTCGAGGCGTTGCGGGCCTGGGTGGAGTATTACGTCGGCCACGAGGAGGCCTACCGGGACGGCTGCACGCTCGGTTCGCTGGCGAGCCAGATCGTCAAGTCCGACCTCGACGTCCACGACGAGTTGGCGCGCGCGTTCTCCCGCTGGCGCGGCATCTTCCGGGACGGGCTGCAGCGCATGCAGCACCTCGGCCGTCTCGACGCCGGGGCCGATCCCGGGCGGCTGGCGGATCTGCTGCTGGCGGCGTTTCAGGGCGGCATGCTGCTCGCCCAGGTCGCCCGGGACGTCGGCCCGCTGAACAACGCGTTGGACGCGGCCATCGACCACGTGCAGACGCTCACGATTTAGTCGCTCGATCAGCGCGGGACCGTGTCGACTGTTGACCCCGCTGCGCCCGGAATGCTAAGCAGGTGCACAGCATCTCTGTCGCCGTGACCAGAAGGGCCCGCCCATGTCAGTGCAGTCGGTAATCGAAGATCTCGCGAAGCGGCCCGGTACCGGTGAGGTCATCCCGGTCATCGACCCGGCCACCGAAGAGCAGATCACCGAGTTCCGCGACGCCGGACCCGATGCCGTCAACGACGCCGTCGCGCGCGCCAAGGCGGCCTACGAGTCCGGGGTGTGGACCGACATCCCGGCACGTCAGCGGGCCAAAGTGCTGTGGCGCCTCGCCGACCTGATGGACGAGCACGCCAAGGAGTTCGCCGAACTGGAGTCCCTGGACGCCGGCATGCCGCCGGCGCAGGCCGAGATGATCGTCTCCACCTGTGCGGAGTTCTACCGCTACTACGCCGGCTGGTGCACCAAGATCAACGGCACCAGCTACCAGGTGCAGATGGAAGGCGGCGTCAACAGCACCCACGCCAACATGCACGCCTACACCCTCAAGGAGCCCTACGGGGTGGTGGGCCTGATCTACCCGTGGAACGGCCCGCTGTTCAACGCCTGCGCCAAGATCGCCCCGGCGCTGGCCGCCGGCTGCAGCAGCGTCATCAAGCCGGCCGAGGAGACCCCGCTGTCGGCGGTGCTGCTGGAGAAACTGATCGCCCAGGCCGGGGTGCCCGACGGCGTCGCCAACTTCGTCATCGGCTACGGCGCCACCGCGGGTGCGGCGATCACCGCCCACCCGGATGTGGAGAAGGTCGCCTTCACCGGCTCCACCGAGGTCGGCAAGGAGATCATGCGCGGTGCCGCGGACAACCTGAAGAAGGTCACCCTCGAACTCGGCGGCAAGTCCCCGGTGCTGATCTACGAAGACGCCGACCTGGACATGGCGATCATGATGGCCTCGATGGGCATCTTCGTGCACTCCGGACAGGGTTGCGTCTGCGGATCCCGGATCTTCGTGCAGCGCAGCGTCTACGAGCGGGTGGTGGCCGGCATCTCGATGATCGGCGAGAACCTGGTGCTCGGCGGACCCAAGGACGAGGGCGCGATGATCAGCCCGCTGGTCAGCGCGAAGCAGCTCGACCGGGTGATGGGCTACATCGACCAGGGCAAGAAGGACGGCGCCGAGATCGTCAGCGGCGGTTACCGATTGGACCGTAAGGGCTACTTCATCAAGCCCACCGTGGTCACCGGCGTCGACCCCGCCACCAGCCGGCTCTACAAGGAGGAGATCTTCGGCCCGGTCGTCACAATCCTGCCGTTCGACGACGACGACGAGGCCGTTGCGATGGCCAACGACACCAGCTACGGCCTGGCCGCCACCGCCTGGACCACCAACCTGGCGCGCGCCCACAACCTGGGCAAGCGCCTGCAGGCCGGCATGGTCGGCCTCAACTGCCAGCTGACGTTCGACCACAACGTGCCCTTCGGCGGCTACAAGCAGTCCGGCATGGGCAAGGAATTCGGCTACGAGGGCATCGACGGCTACCTCAAGACCAAGTCGATCTGGGCGGCGCTGTAAGGATCAGCGCGGCGGGCTCGGCCACCAGATCCGGTCACCGATCACGGCGAACAATGCCGGAATAACCAGGGTTCGAACGACGAAGGTGTCCAACAGGATTCCGAGTCCGACGATGATGCCCAGCTGAGTCAGCACGATCAGCGGTAGCACTCCGAGCACGCAGAACACCGCGGCCAGCACCACGCCGGCACTGGTGATCACCGCACCGGTGGCCGACACCGCACGCACCATTCCCGCGCGGGTGCCGTGCTGCGGCGTCTCCTCCCAGGCCCGGGTCACGAGGAAGATGGTGTAGTCGACACCCAGCGCGACCAGGAACAGGAACGCGAACAGCGGAGTGCTGTTGTCCAGCGCCGGGAAACCGAACAGGTGCAGGCTGGCCCAGCAGCCCAGCCCGAGGGCGGCCAGGGCGCTGAGCACCGTCGCCGCCACCAGGACCGGCGGTGCGATGAGCGCCCGGAGCAGCACGAACAGCACCGCGAGCACGACCAGCAGGATCAGCGGGATCAGCACTTCGCGGTCGCGCACCGCACCGTCGCGGACATCGAGGGCCTGCGCGTCGGCGCCGCCGACCAGCGCCCGCGAATCGACCCCGCCGACCGCATCGCGCACCCCGGTGACGACCCGGAAGGCTTCCTCGGTGGCCGGGGCGGCGTCGATCACCACCGACCACCGGGTCCGCCCGGTCTCGGTCCCGCCGGTCTGCACCGCCGAGACGACGCCGGGGACGCCCGTGATCGCCGCGGTGAGTTCCCGGGTCTTGGCGGTCGGGCCGATCACCACCGCGGGGCTCGCCGCACCCTCGGGAAAGTGCGCCGCCAGCGTCTCGAAGCCGGCCACCGAGTCGGCCTGTACCCGGAACTGTTGGGTCTGCGACAACCCGATCCTGGCCCCGGAGAGCCCGGCGGCCGACGCCGCCAGCACGGCGACCGCCGCGAGGCACACCAGCACCGGACGCCGCGACACCGCGTCGGCGACACGGTGCCAGGGACCGGCCGTCGTCGCCGCGCCCTCAGCGCCGGGGGAGGGGGTGGGAATGAACGGCCAGAACACCTTTCGGCCGCACACCGCCAGCAGCGGCGGCAGCACCGACAGCACGAAGACGGCGGCCACCACCAGCCCGCAGCCCGCGCAGATCCCCAGGCTGCGGGTGCTCGGGGTGAGCGCGAGCAGCAGCGTCGACAGGGCCAGCACCACCGTGGCATTGCTGGCCAGGATCGCCGGGGCCGCAGCGGCCACCGCGCGGGCCAGCGCGCCGCGATGCGCGGCGTCGGCGTACAACTCCTCGCGGTAGCGCGAGATCAACAGCAGCGCATAGTTGGTCCCCGCCCCGAAGACCAACACGCTGGTGATCCCGGCGGTGGAGCCGTCGAACGTCACCCCCGCGGCGCGTGCGACGTCGGCGCCCACCACCGCGGCCACCCGGTCGGCGAACGCGATCACCAGCAGCGGCACCAGCCACAACACCGGTGAGCGATAGGTGATGATCAGCAGCAGCGCCACCACCAGAGCGGTGACCGCCAGCAACGTGACGTTGGCGCCGGTGAAAGCGTCGGCGATGTCGGCGCCGAACGCCGGGCCGCCGGTGATGTGGGTCGACAGTGCGGCGGGCAGATCGGTGGTGGCGGCGGTCCGCATGGCCGTGACGGCGTCGGTCAGCTCGAAACCGGAGAGCCCGGGGTCCAGCGGGAGCGTCGCCAGCGCCGCCCGGCCGTCGGCCGAGGGCGCCACCGCGGCGGGCGTACCGCCCAAGACCTGCGGCACTGCCGCGGCGCGCGCGTGCGCCGCGTCGATCGCGGCGAGGTCGTCCGGGGTCAGCGGACCGCCGTCGGTGCGGGTGGCCACCAACAGCACCGTGGCCTGTTCCCCGCCGGCGAAACCGGACAGCGCCGCGGCGGCCCGTGCGGATTCGGCGCCGGCCGGCAGGGTTTCGGGGGACCGGGTCGCCTCGGCGTCACCGCCGGCGGCCGCCATCAACGCGACGGCGATCAGGACCGGGACCAGCGCCACCAGCCAGCAGCGCCGACCGGTGAGTACGGCCGCACATCGCTGCCACCCCATCCGGCGAGCATGCCAGCCCACCGCCCGGCCGAACAGCAGAACAGCCGCATCGAGGTCAGCGGTCCGGGACCGGCTGGTCGTCGTCACGGGGACCGAACACGCCGAAGCCGTCGACGAGGTGCGCCGCCGGCGCCGGCGACCAGTCCCACCCGGCGATCTGGCGCCGCGACCGCCGGCTGAACAGGCCGCGCAGCAGCTCGTAGCAGTCGGCGCGCACTTCGGTGACGGATTCACCGGTGCCGCAACGCCATTGCTGCCCCCGCTCGTCGGTGACGACCAGGGTCGCGGTGTCGCCCAGTCGCCGGCCGGGCAGGTGGCCCAGGACATCGAGGAACGGCTGCCAGTGTTC
Source organism: Mycolicibacter sp. MU0083 (assembly GCF_963378075.1). NCBI lineage: Bacteria > Bacillati > Actinomycetota > Actinomycetes > Mycobacteriales > Mycobacteriaceae > Mycobacterium > Mycobacterium kokjensenii. Next base: position 4,161,127 of record NZ_OY726394.1, on the reverse strand, counting down.
GCGGTCGGGACGGGCCAGGCCGAGCGCCTCGTGCAGGTCGCCCTCGTGGCAGATGGCATCGGCGGCCAGATTCGGGCCGGTGAAGCGCTCTGGCAGGGTCGCTTCGGCGGCCGGCGAGGCGTTCGCCCATTCGGCGAGCAGGTCGGCGACCGGACGGCCGCGGCGTTCGGCTACATGCCGTGCGGTCCACGCGTCGCCCGGGACCCCGTCGAGTCGCTGCGCCAGGACGTCCGCGGCGCCACCCGCCAGGCGCGCCAGCACGTCGTGCACCGACCAGGCGGGGGTGGCGGGCACCGGCAGGCGCAGTTGCTCGGCGCTCAGGTCCACGGCCAGCGCGCCGATCCGGTCGCGGGCCCCGCGGTAGCTGTCGGCGAGCATCCGGGAATCCATGGCACGACCCTCTCCCTAGCGCGAGAGGCCCACGATACACCTAGATTAAGAAATATAAGACAATCTTGGCGTAACGCTAAGACCGTTAGCCGGCGGGGACGGGCATCCCCGGCGCCGGGCCGAGCGCCGAGCCCAGCGCCGGACGGGCGGCGGGCGCCTCGACGGCCGGGGCGGGGTCGCCGGCCGGTCGCCGGTGCACGTTGATCGGCCACCAGAACCAGCGGCCGAGCAGCGCCGCGATCGACGGCGTGATCAGGCTGCGGACGATGAAGGTGTCGAACAGCAGGCCCAGCCCGATGGTGGTGCCGATCTGGCCGACCGACCGCAGGTCGCTGGCGATCATCGCGATCATCGTGAACGCGAACACCATGCCGGCCGCGGTCACCACCTTGCCGGTGGCGCCCATCGCCCGGATCAGCCCGGTCCGCAGACCGGTCCCGCCGTTGAGCTCCTCCTGCATGCGGGAGACCACCAGCAGGTTGTAGTCCGAGCCCACCGCCAGCAGCACGATCACGCTCATCGCGATCACCAGCCACTGCAGTTCGATGCCGAACACGTACTGCCACAACAGCACCGAGAGCCCGAACGAAGAGGCCAGCGACAGCACCACGGTCCCCACGATCACGATCGAGGCCACCAGCGCACGGGTGATCAGCAGCATCACCACGAAGATCAGCACGATGGCCGCGACCGCGGCGATCAGCAGGTCGTAGTGGGCGCCGGTCGCGATGTCGGCGTAGGTGGCGGCGGTCCCGCCCAGGTAGAACTTCGCCTTGGCCAGCGGGGTGCCCTTGACGGCCTCCTTGGCGGCCTGCAGTTCGGCGTCGACGTGCGAGATGCCCTCGACGGTCGCCGGATCGGTCGCGTGGGTGATCAGGATGCGGGCGGCCTGGCCGTCCGGCGACATCATCAGCTCCATCCCGCGCTGGAAGTCCGGGCTGTCGAACGCCTCCGGCGGCAGGTAGAACATGTCGTCGTTGCGGGCGTCGTCGAACACCTGGCCCATCACCGCCGCGGTGTCGGTCATCTCCTCCAGTTGGGTGACCACCTGGCTGAAGCTGCTGTGCATGGTCAGCATCAGGTCGCGCATGTTGGTGGTGAGGGTGATCATCGGCGGGATCTGGTCGGCGATCGCGGGCGTGATCTCATCGACCCGGTCCATCTGTGCGGCCAGTGCGGTGGCGTTCTCCGCCAGCTTGTCGAAGCCGTCGGTGGCGTCGTAGATGGACCGCACCGCGTTGCAGACGCCGATGTTGATGCAGTGCGGCTCCCAGTAGAAGTAGTTGCGCAGCGGGCGGAACTGGTCGTCGAAGTCGGCGATGCTGTCGCGGACCTCGGCCATGGTGCCCGCCATGTCGTGGGTGGCCCCGTCGGTGCCGTGGGTGGCGTCGGCCAGTTGCAGGCTCAGGCCGTGCAGCCTGTCGAGCACCGTGGCCATCGACGACAACTGGTCGGCCATCGTCGCGGTGTCGTCGAGGCGGGCCTTGAGGAACTGCAGGTTCTCCCGCATCGTCACGCCCTGCGCGCTGATCTGGAACGGCACCGAGCCGTGCTCCATGGGCGGTCCGAGCGGGCGGGTGATGGACTGCACCCGTTCGATGCCCGGCACCCGGAAGATGTTGCGGGCGATCCGGTCCAGCACCAGCATGTCGCGCGGATTGCGCATGTCGTGGTCGGACTCGACCATCAGCATGTCGGGGTTCATCCGCGCCGAGGTGAAGTGTTTCTCGGCGGCGGCGTACCCGACGTTGGACGGCACGTCGGCCGGGATGTAGTGCCGGTTGTCGTAGCTGGTCCGATACCCGGGCAACACCAGCACGCCCACCGCGGCGACCGCGCCGGCGGCGGCCAGGATCGGCACCGGCCACCGCACCACGGCGGTGCCCACCTTGCGCCATCCGCCGGCTCCGGTGGCCCGTTTCGGGTCGAGCAGCCCGAACCGGCTGCCGACGGCCAGCACCGCGGGCGCGAACGTCAACCCCATCAACAAGATGGTGAACATGCCCAGCGCGCAGGGCACGGCGAGGGTGTTGAAGTAGTTCAGCCGGGTGAAATGCAGGCACAGCATGGCGCCGGCGATGGTCAGCCCGGAGCCCAGGATGACGTGGCTGACGCCGGCCAGCGTGGTGTTCTGCGCGGTCTCGCGGTCCTCGCCGGCGTTGCGCGCCTCGTGGTAGCGCCCGATGAGGAAGATCCAGTAGTCGGTGCCGGCCGCGATGGCCAGCGCGGTCAGGATGCTGACCACGAACGTCGAGATCGCGAAGACGCGGGCGTCGCTGAGCACCGCGATCAGCCCGCGGGCCATGCTCATCTCGGTGACGACCACCAGCAGCCCGATCAGCATGGTCCCCAGCGAGCGGTAGACCACCAGCAGCATCACCGCGATCACCGCCAGGGTGATGCCGGTCATCTTCACCATGGAGGCGTCCCCGGCCTCGTTGGTGTCGGCGACCAGGGCGGCCTGGCCGGTCACGTAGGGCCGCAGGCCGACCGGCGGGTCGGAGTGCTCGACGAGTTCGCGCACCGCGTCGACCGATTCCACGCCCTGCGCCGACCCCTGATTACCGACCAGATGCACCTGCACGTAGGCGGCGCGGCCGTCTTCGCTCTGCGATCCCGCCGAGGTGACCCGGTCGCCCCAGAAGTCCTGCACGTGTTCGACGTGGGCGGTGTCGGCCTGCAGGCTCGCCACCAGCCGGTCGTAGTAGTGGTGCGCGGCTCCGTCGGTGTCGCCGAGCGGTTCGTCACCTTCCAGCACGATCATCAGCACGCTGTCGGAGCTGAACTCGCCGAACTTCTCGCCGATGTGCTTCATCGCGATCACCGACGGCGCGTCCTGCGGAGACAGCGAGACGGCGTTGTGGGCGCCGACGATCTCCAGTTGCGGGACCAGCAGGTTGGTCGCGGCGGTCGCGGCGACCCAGAACGCGATGATCGGGATCGCGCAGGCGCGGATCAGCCGGGCGAATCGGGGCGCTCCGGTGCTGCGGGCGCTGCGGTGGCCGCTCATGCCGCCTTCACCACGCAGAACGTCGCGGCGTGGTGGCCGTCGGTCCGGTGCTCGTCGCGCAACTCGCCGTTGACGGTGATCCGGCAGCCCAGTGCGGGGCCGTCGCCCTGGGCCATCACGTTGGCGAACACGCTGGGTTGCGTGGTGGTCAGCGTGATCGACCACGGCAGTGCGCCGAACTGTGCCTCCCGGGACTGGGCGCGCTCGTCGACGTAGCTGATCATTCCGGCGGTGTTCTCGGGGCCGTAGACCTCGTAGGTGACGTATTTGGGGACGGTGGAGACGATCTCCCCGCCGGTCCCGCCGGCGACGGCCGCGCCGTCCGCGCCGAAGACGCCGTGGAAGCGCTGGATGGTCAGTGCGGCGACGGCGGCGACCGGGACGATCACCAGTACGACCCAGAGTCGCTGCAGGAGTCCGCGAAGGCGGCGTGGCTTTTGCGGTGCGTTCATGGCTGCTAACCTTACGGCTGTAAAGAAACGCGTGTAAAGTTAGATTGGCTCAGTTCATATCTGGATATCGGCTGTTATTCAGAACACACACGGCAACAACTCACAGACCGTTAGGATCACGGCGTGCCCACCCCTACCCGTCGGCGCAATCTGCGAGGTCACGGCGCGCTGCTGCGCGACGAGATCTTGGCCGCGGCCGCCCGCGTCATCGACGGTGCGGCCAGCGAGGCCGAGGTGTCACTGCGGCGCATCGCCCGCGAGGCCGGCATTGCGGCGCCCTCGGTGTATGCGCACTTCGCCGATCTGGAACGGGTACTCGAGGCCGTCACCGAATCGAGCTGGGTCCAGGTATCCGACGAGATCGCCGAGAACGTCCAACGCGCCGTCGATCCGCGTGAGCGCCTGCTGATCGGCTGCCGGGTCTACGTCTCCTTCGCCCAACGCCATCCGCTGCGCTACGCCCTGATGACCCAGGACGGCCAGACCCCACCCGCCGCCCGTCGCGCCCTGGAGGCTGTGACCAGGGGATTGTTGGCCTGTCGGGGGCAGGTGCCGGACAGCGAATCCGATCCCGCATCCGACCGGATCGCCGCCACACTGGCGGTGGCGCTGCACGGCGTCGCGATGCTGCACCGCAGCGATGCGCCCAACCTGTGGCTCAGCGATTTCACCACCGACGAGGTGATCCGCACCCTGGTCGACGGTGCGACGTTGCTGCTGGCCGACCCCGAACGGGTCTGAGCCGACCGCCGCTGCCGGGGGCTACTGCCCGGCGGGTGCGGGGGCCGGAGCGGCCGGCCGCGGCTGCGGGACGAAACCCTTGAGCACATCCGGCAGGCCGGCGGACTGCTGCGGCACCGGGGCGCAGGTGGGCGGGCACTGGACCTGCTGCCAGGTCTGGCAGCGATCGGTCCGGAACGCGGTGTCACTCGGCTCGATGAGCACGATCTGGGGCTTCTTGGTCATCGCGCTGTCGAGGGTCTTGCCGTCGCCCATCCGGCGCCAGTAGCAGGCGGCGCCGTCCCGCGGCCCCTCGGAACGGTAGGTGCCCGGGGCGATCTCGGTCCCGACGGCGAACGTCCCGTCGCCGTCGATGACCTGCTTGGGAGCGGGCGCGGGCGGGGGAGTCGGGTCCGCCCCGGCGGCGCCGGCGGCCGCAGACCACGCCACCAGCGCGATCGCCGCGGCCCCGGCCAACTTCATCGGTCTCATACCCAACGAAGGTACCGCGCCCCGGCCCGGGCCCGGCGGCTACGGCTTGACGCCGACTGTGATCAGGTCCGACACCGCCAGCGTCCAGGCCGGCCGGGCGACCCGATGCTGGTCGGCAACGGTGAAGCCGGCATCGGTGAACAGCGCGCTCATCTCACTGGGGGTCGGCTGGCGAGCCGGATTCCACCGGATCCCGGTCAGCGCGTGGATCGGATCCGACAGCCGGGGACTCATCGCGGTGACCGCCGCCATCCCGCCCGGCGCCAGGACCCGGTGGAACTCGGCTACCGCTGCGGGCTGGTTGAAGAAGTGAAACGCCGAGCTGCAGACCACCGCATCGAGTTCCCCGTCGCCGAACGGCAACTGTTCGGCGGCACCGGTCAGCCACCGCACCCGTGACGAGCGCGCCCGGGCCTCGGCGAGCATGCCGTCGGACATGTCCACCCCGTAGACCGCCTCGGGCGCCAGTTCGCGTTCGATGCGGTCGGCCAGGATGCCCGTGCCGCAGGCGATATCGGCGACCCGGGCCGGGCGGCGGGCGCGCAGCGCGGCGATCAGCTCGTCCTGGGCGGGGCGATACACCCACCGCTGCAGAAACCGGGTGTCGTAGGCCGGGGCCGCGAAGCTCCAGAATCCGGTGACGACGTCGTTGAACGGTTGGCGAGGTGCCCGGGGTGCCATTGGATGAAATCTACCGGTGCCGCTCTGAGAAGGTATAGCCATGACCGTCTGCTACCGGCACCCCGACCGGGCCACCGCGCTGCGCTGCACCCGGTGTGACCGTTACATCTGCGCTGACTGCATGCGCACCGCCGCGGTCGGCCAGCACTGCGTGGACTGCGCGCAGGCCGGTGCCGCGTCGGTACGCCGGGCCCGGCCGGTGGTGCGGGCGGCCTCGGGTGTTCCGGTGGTCACCTACGCGCTGATCGCGCTGAGCGTGCTGGCCTTCGGTGCGCAGGTGTCGTCCCACCAGTTGGAGTCCGACCTGGTGCTGTGGACGCCGGCGGTGGCCCACGGCCAGGTGTACCGGTTGCTGACCTCGGCGTTCCTGCACTACGGGTTGCCGCACCTTTTGCTCAACATGTGGGCGCTGTACGTGGTGGGTCCGCAACTGGAGGGCCTGCTGGGCCGGGTGCGGTTCAGTGCGCTGTATTTCCTCAGCGCGCTGGGCGGCTCGGTCGCGGTCTACCTGTTGGCACCGATCACCGCGGCGACCGCCGGCGCCTCGGGTGCCATTTTCGGGCTGTTCGGCGCCACCTTGGTGGTGGGCCGTCGGCTGCGGATGGACGTCCGTGCGATCGGCGCGGTGATCGTGGTCAACCTGATCTTCACCTTCACCATTCCCAACATCAGCTGGCAGGGCCACCTCGGCGGGCTGATCACCGGGTCGTTGGTGGCGTGGGCGTATGTCTATCCGGGTCCGGCGGCCCGCGACCGGATCCAGCTCGCGGTGAGCCTGGGGCTGCTGGCGCTGTTCATCGCGCTGATCTGGTGGCGCACTGCCGAATTGGTCTCCTGACCTCGAGCGTGTCATCCCGCTGAGACGCCGGTCGGCCGCCTAAGATTTCGGTGGTCCACCAGCGAGAGGATCGACCAATCGGCGCCAACGGCGACCACGATGTCTTGAGTGGACCGGCCGGGAACCCGACTCGCCGGGCCACCTCGATGCGCACCTCGGGTAAATCCCGTTGGGTTGCGCCGGCCCCGCGTTCCGCCCGGTTGACCACCGCGCGCGCCACGGACCGGATTCGACGCGAACGGCGACGCCCGGGCATCCACGCCCTCGACGGCCTGCGTGCGCTGGCCGTCGCCCTGGTGCTCGCCGACCACGGCGGCATCCCCGGCCTGTCCGGGGGCTTCATCGGCGTCGACCTGTTCTTCGTGCTGAGCGGATTCCTGATCACGTCGCTGCTCATCGACGAACTCGGCCGGACCGGGCGCATCGACCTCGGCGGATTCTGGATCCGCCGTATCCGCCGACTGCTGCCGGCGCTGGTGCTCATGGTGCTGACCGTCGCCGTCGCCCACGAACTGCTGCCGCCGGAAGCGGTGGCGGGCCTGCGCGAGGATGCCATCGCCGCCTTCTTCTGGGTGGCCAACTGGCGGTTCGTCGCCCAACACACCGACTACTTCACCGAGGCCGGCACGCCGTCGCCGCTGCAGCACGCCTGGTCGCTGGGGGTGGAGGAGCAGTACTACTTCGTCTGGCCGCTGGTGTTGATCGCCGTCGCGCTGCTGCTGGCCGCCCGCGCCCGCCGACGCGGCGGGTGGGCCACCGTCGGCGGCGTGCGCCTGACCGTCTTCCTGCTGGCCAGTGCCGGCGCGGCGGCCTCGGCGGCGGCCGCGGAGATGCTGGCCTCGGACGCCAACCGCGACCGGGTCTACTTCGGTACCGACACCCGCGCCCAGGCATTGCTGATCGGCGCCGCGGCGGCGGCCCTGCTGGTCGGGGACTGGCCGGCGCTGACCGCGGGCTGGTCGGTGGTGCGGACCGGTCGGGCCCGCTGGGTCGCGCGGCTATCACCCCTGGTCGGTCTGGCCGTCCTGGCGGTGGCGGCCCACCGCGCCACCGGCAGCGCGGCGGAGTTTCGCGGCGGGCTGCTCACGCTGGTGGCGTTGGCCGCCATCGCGGTGATCGCCCCGGTGGCGCTGCATCAGAGCGGCCTGATCGCCCGGGCGTTGGCCTGGTCGCCCCTGGTCTGGCTGGGCACCATCTCCTACGGCGTGTATCTGTGGCACTGGCCGGTCTTTCTGGTCCTCAACGGGCAGCGCACCGGCTGGTCGGGGTGGACGCTGTTCGCGGTGCGGTGCGCCGCCACCCTGGCGATCGCCGCGGTGTCGTGGTGGGCCATCGAGGAACCGATCCGGCGGTGGCGGCCGGCGCGGGTGCCGCTGCTGCCGTTGGGCGCCGCGGTCAGCTGCACTGCGGTGGCGGTCACCGTGCTGGTGGTGCCGGTGGTGGACCTGCCCAGCGCCGAGAACGGCGTCACCCCCGATGTCGCCGCGGCGGCCGCGGTGTCGCCGTCGCCGCCGGCCCGGGTCACGCCATCCGCCGGACCGCGGCCCCAGCCGGCGCGGCGCGACCCGAACCGGCCCCGCACCGTCTCGGTGTTCGGCGACTCGATCGGCTGGACGCTGATGCACTACCTGCCGGAGACGCCCGGCTACGACTTCATCGATCACACCGTCGTCGGCTGCAGCATCGTGCGGGCCGGGCCCTACCGCTGGGCCGGTAAGACCATCGAGCAGGGGGCGGAGTGTGACGGTTGGCCGGCCCGCTGGACCCGGCAGGTCAAAGCCGACCAGCCCGACGTCGTGCTGTTGTTCGTCGGCCGCTGGGAGACCGTGGACCGGGTCAACGAGGGCCAGTGGAGCCACATCGGCGACCCGACCTTCGACGCCTACCTGATCGCCGAGCTGCGCCGGGCGCTCGACGTCCTGGAGTCCGCGGGCAGTCGCGTGGTGGTGACCACCGTGCCCTACAGCCGCTACGGCGAACGGCCCGACGGCAGCCTGTGGCCCGAGGACGACCCGCGGCGTGTCGACCTCTGGAACGCCCTGCTGCGCGCCGAGGTCGCCGGGCGTGACGCCGTGACCGTGATGGACCTGAACAAGAAATTGGCGCCCGAGGGCGTCTACACCGCCAAAGTGGACGGGATCAAGGTGCGCAGTGACGGCATCCACCTCACTCCCGAAGGCGTGAAGTGGCTGCTCCCGTGGCTGGAGGAATCCCTGAGCTGACCCGCTCCGGGCAAACATTTCTGAGGTCAACGTCACAGGGCGCCAGCGACCTAGAATCAATTAGTTTTGCTAACGTAGTTTACATCGACGCAGATTGCGCCAGGTAAATCACTTTCGCGAGATAGCAATTAGAGGTCAAGAAATGTCGAACGCTTCCCCTTTGCCGGCCGAAGAGCAACTAGCCGGCCGGATCGCCGAGCTCGTCGCCCACGACCCGCAGTTCGCCGCCGCCCGCCCCGACCCCGCCGTCACCGCCGCGGTCGAAGCCCAGCCCCGGCTGGCGCAGGTCGCCCGGACCGTCTTCGAGGGCTACGCCGAGCGGCCGGCCCTGGGGCAGCGCGCCGTCGAGTACGTCACCGACCCGGCCACCGGCCGCACCACCGCCGAACTCCTGCCGCGCTACCAGACCATCACCTACGGCGAGGTCGGGGAGCGGGTCCGCCGGCTGGCCGCCGCCCTGGTCGCCGGCGCGGTGCGCCCCGGAGACCGGGTCGCGGTGTTGGGCTTCACCAGCGTCGACTACACCGTGATCGACGTTGCGCTGGGCCAGATCGGCGCCGTCGCCGTACCGCTGCAGACCTCCGCGGCGGTGAGCACCCTGACCCCGATCGTCGCCGAGACCGAGCCCCGGGTGATCGCGGCAGCCGTCGATTCACTGCCCGACGCGGTGGATCTGGTCCTGGCCGGGCCGGCCCCCACCCGGCTGGTGGTCTTCGACTACCACGAGCAGGTCGACGACCACCGTGACGCGCTGGCCGACGCCCGCGCCCGGCTGGCCGGCGTCGAGATCGTCGTCGAACCGCTGGCCGACCTGCTGGCCCGCGGCGCGGCGCTGTCCTTCGTCGACCCGCCGGCCGATGCCGACGCCGACCCGCTGGCCCTGCTGGTCTACACCTCGGGCAGCACCGGCGCCCCCAAGGGCGCGATGTACCCGGAGCGCAACGTGACCCGGATGTGGGTGCGCTCGGCCAAGCACTGGTTCGGCCCGACCGCCGTCTCGATCACCTTGAACTTCATGCCGATGAGCCACATCATGGGCCGCGGCATCCTGTACGGCACCCTGGGCAACGGCGGCACCGCCTACTTCAGTGCCCGCAGCGACTTGTCCACCTTCCTCGAAGACCTCGCCCTGGTGCGGCCGACCGAACTGAACTTCGTGCCCCGCATCTGGGAGATGCTCTACCAGCACTACTGCAGCGAAGTCGACGGTTTCGCCGGCGACCCGGCCGACGCCGAAGCGCAGGTCCTGGCGCGGCTGCGCACCGAATTGCTCGGCGGGCGTTGCGTCTTCGCGATGACCGGCTCCGCCCCGATCTCCGACGAACTGCGGTCCTGGGTCGACGAGCTCACCGAGCAGCACGTGCTCAACGGGTACGGCTCCACCGAGGCCGGCATGGTGCTCTTCGACGGCGAGGTGCAACGGCCGCCGGTGCTCGACTACAAACTGGCCGACGTCCCCGACCTGGGCTACTTCAGCACCGACACCCCGCACCCGCGCGGGGAACTGCTGCTCAAGACCGAGAACCTGTTCCCCGGCTACTACCGCCGGCCCGAGATCACCGCCGAGGTCTTCGACGCCGACGGCTACTACCGGACCGGCGACGTGGTGGCCGAGGTCGCCCCCGACCGGCTGGTCTACGTCGACCGGCGCAACAACGTGCTCAAGCTCGCGCAGGGTGAGTTCGTCACCCTCGCCAAGCTGGAGGCGGTGTTCGGCAACAGCCCGCTGGTGCGCCAGATCTACGTCTACGGCAACAGCGCCCAGCCCTACCTGCTGGCCGTCGTCGTCCCCACCGAGCAGGCGCAGGGCCGCTTCGCCACCGAGGCGGAACTGAAGGCGGCGATCGCCGAGTCGCTGCAGCAGGTGGCCAAAGACGCCGACCTGCAGTCCTACGAGGTGCCGCGCGACCTGATCATCGAGACCGAACCGTTCACCCTGGAGAACGGCCTGCTGACCGGCATCCGCAAGCTGGCGTGGCCGAAGCTGAAGGCGCGCTACGGTGATCGGCTCGAACGCCGCTACGCCGAACTGGCGCAGGGGCAGGCCGGCGAACTCAGCGAGCTACGCCGGCACGGCGCGCAGCGGCCGGTGGCCGAGACCGTCGCCAGGGCCGCCGCGGCGCTGCTGGGCGCCTCGGCCGGCGACCTGTCGCCACAGGCGCACTTCACCGACCTCGGCGGTGACTCGCTGTCGGCGCTGACCTTCGGGAACCTGCTGCGCGACATCTTCGGTGTCGACGTGCCGGTCGGTGTGATCGTCAGCCCGGCAAACGATCTCGCCGCGATCGCCGACTACGTGACCGCCGAGCTGGCCGGTGCCGGATCCAAGCGGCCGAGCTTCGCCTCGGTGCACGGACGGGACGCCCTCGAGGTCGCCGCCGCCGACCTGACCCTGGACAAGTTCCTCGACGAGGCCACCCTGGCGGCGGCACCGGGGCTGCCCGGGCCGTCCGAGCAGGTCCGGACCGTACTGCTCACCGGCGCAACGGGATTCCTCGGCCGCTACCTGGCGCTGGAATGGCTGGAGCGGTTGGCCCCGGTCGGCGGCACACTGATCTGCCTGGTGCGGGCGCGCTCCGACGAAGACGCGCGGCGCCGGCTCGACGACGTCTTCGACAGCGGAGACCAGCGTCTGCTGGCCCGCTACACCGAGCTGGCCGCCGACCACCTGCACGTCATCGCCGGTGACAAGGGCGAGGCGGATCTCGGCCTGGCTCACGACGTCTGGCAGCGCCTGGCCGACACCGTCGACGTGATCGTCGACCCGGCGGCCCTGGTCAACCACTTGCTGCCCTACAGCGAGCTGTTCGGCCCGAACGCGGTCGGCACCGCCGAGCTGATTCGGATCGCGCTCACCGGAAAGATCAAGCCGTTCACCTACTTCTCCACCATCGGTGTCGGCGACCAGATCCCGCTCGGGAAGTTCACCGAGGACGCCGACGTGCGGGTGATGAGCCCGGTCCGCGCCATCAACGACGGCTACGCCAACGGTTACGGCACCAGCAAGTGGGCCGGTGAGGTGCTGCTGCGCGAGGCCCACGACCTGTGCGGCCTGCCGGTGGCGGTGTTCCGCTGCGACATGATCCTGGCCGACACCAGCTATGCCGGTCAGCTCAACCTGCCCGACATGTTCACCCGGATGATGTTCAGCCTGGTCGCCGCCGGTGTGGCGCCCGGTTCGTTCTACGAGTTGGGTGACGACGGCCGCCGGCGGCGTGCGCACTACGACGGGCTGCCGGTGGAGTTCATCGCCGAGGCGGCCACCGAGTTGGGCGCCGCGGCGGGCGGCGGGTTCACCACCTACCACGTGATGAACCCCTACGACGACGGCCGGGGGATGGACGAGTTCGTCGACTGGCTGATCGAGGCCGGCTACCCGATCCAACGGATCGACGACTACGGCGACTGGTTGCAGCGGTTCGAGACCACCCTGCGGGCGCTGCCTGAGCAGCAGCGCCAGGCCTCGCTGCTGCCGCTGCTGCACAACTACCAGAAGCCGCAGGTTCCGATCTGCGGGTCGATCGCACCGACCGACCGGTTCCGGGCCGCCGTGCAGGCCGCCGGACTCGGGCCCGACCCCGAGCATCCGGACATCCCGCACGTCACCCGCGAGGTGATCGTCAAATACATCACCGATCTGGAGCTGCTCGGGCTGCTCTGAACCGGGTTCCGACGCGCCCGCCTCGGTCGGGTTGCGTTTGACTCCTGTTCATTTGGATGTAACCTTGGTGGCAATTGCCCAGGCATGCCCGTGTGTCCCGGCCGGAAGGAGGTGAGGGCGAAGTGAGTTCCAGTGACGGTCCGCATCCGTATCCGTGCTCGAAGATCGATCAATCCCTCACCGGCTCCGGCGTCTGCGCCGCGGCCTGAACCGCCAGTAGGCTCGGCCCTTTTCGGGGCGCGAGCGGCCGGTGAGTTTCCCGGCAGGAGAAAAATCATGGCTTTCGTTCCCACCAGTGTCCTGACGGTCAACGGCACCGCCGAAGACCGGGAGACCACCGTGCTGGCCACTCGGCTGCGCCGCTACCTGGCCACCCGCCGCGAGGTGCGCGGCGCCAAGCGCGCCACGCGTTACGTGCAGAACCTGCCCATCGCGGTGCTCGGCGATCGCTGAGGTACCTCGTGCGGCTTACGCCTGCACGATGATCGGGTCGCCCAGGTGCACGGTGTTGAAGTACCAGGCGGCGTCCTCGGGGCTCAGGTTGATGCAGCCGTGGCTGACGTTCGAGTAGCCCTGCGAACTCACCGACCAGGGTGCCGAGTGCACGTAGACGCCGCTCCAGGTGACCCGCACCGCGTACTCCCCGTTCAGCAAATAGCCCTCCGGGTCGTTGAGCGGAATACCGATGGTGCGTGAATCGAACTTGAGGGTGCGCTCTTTCGACAATGCGGTGAACGAACCGATCGGGGTGGGGCGCTTGGGCTTACCCATGGACGCGGCCATGATCCGCTGCACGTCGCCGTTGATGCTGACCGTGAAGGTGTGATCGGAGATGTCGGCCAGCCCCACCACCGCATCGCCGGTTTCGAAGCCCGTCGACATGCCGTGGGCATCCACGCTGATCGTGCTGTGCGGAGACCAGTAGCCGTCCGGAATCCACTGCACGACATCGTCGCCCGACCACTCGAAATGTCCGGCGGAGTTACCGGTCGAGGTGATGTGGATACCGCGCTCGGCGGCGGCCCGGTCGGCCACCGGCCCGGTGAACGTCACGATCACCGGGTAGGCCACGCCCACCACCGAGCCGGATGCCGGCTCGATCCCCGCGACGACCGGTCCCGGAGCCGGCACCGGAACGGCGGCTTGGCTCACGGCCCCCGGCACCCCCAGTGCCAGTGCTACCGACCCGGCCACCGCCAAAATTCCCCGCCTCACGTTGCGCATGCCGTCCATTGTGCCAACAGCAACGTCGGTGGTGCAGGTTTAACGGTCCTCCGCCGGGGTGAGCAGGCTGCCCCAGGCCGCCTTCGTACCGGTGGAGCCGATCGTGTGGATGGCGAACATCGACCCGCCGGCCAGTGCGATCACCACCGCCAGAACCCCCAGCCGCGGCAGCATTCCGACGTTCTTGCCCCGGCTCGCCGCCACGTGCAGGCCGGCCAGCAGGGCCGCGGCCGCGGCCAGCGCCAGTGCCATGTAGAGGCCGTACTCCCCGGCGGTCATATGAGCGTCGAGTTCGGGCGACGGGGCGAACTTGCCGGTATCGGCCAGCCACTCGCCCGCGCTGACCGTCAGCGGTGTCGCCAGCAGGGTGAGGCCGGCGAACACGGCCACCAGCCAGACCAGCCGCCGGCGGGCCGCCGGCCACACCGCGCACACGACCAGCAGGATGGCCGTCACCGGCGCCAGCGCCACCACCAGATGCAGTAACACGACGTGCGCGGGCAACCCGGCGATGGTCGACATGACTGTCCTTTCGATCCGGCGACGCAACCTCTCGAGTCCCAAGCCTCCCCGCCGGGGCTCGTCCGCACAAGCCCCACCGGCGCCCGGCATTGATAGGGCGAACCGGCGGTTCCGGTACGCTTGCGATGCTTGTTTGACGAATCCACCGTCTCGGTACCGCCCGGACGTGCTGGGTTGACAGACGCCTGGATCCTGACCTCAGGAGGTAGACGGATGAGCGGAGCGCATCGCCCCAACCGGTGGCGGCAGCTCGGCATGGCCAAGGTCTCGAAGGTCTCCAAGGTCTCGGTGACCGCGGTGACGGTGCTGGCCACCGCCGGTCTGCTGGCGGCGCCGGTCCAGGCGGCACCCGCGATTCCCGCACCCCCGCTCGACCCGGAGGGCATGCTCGCGCAGGTCGGCCCCGCGGTGGTCAACATCGACGCCCAGATGGGCTACCAGAGCGCCGTGGGCGCCGGAACCGGAATCGTGCTGGACTCCGGCGGCGTGGTGCTGACCAACAACCACGTCGTCGCCGGCGCCACCGGGCTCACCGCGGTCTCGGTCGCCAACGGCCAGAGCTACGCGGTCGACGTACTCGGCTTCGACCGCAGCCACGACGTCGCGGTGCTGCAGCTGCGCGGCGCCGAAGGCCTGCCCGCCGCCAACATCGGCAGCTCGTCACGGGTCGCCGTCGGCGATCCGGTGGTCGCGATGGGCAACGCCGGCGGCCACGGCGGTGCGCCCAGTGTGGTGCCCGGCCGGGTTATCGGCCTGAACCAGACCGTCTCGGCCGCCGACGAACTCACCGGCACCACCGAGACGCTGACCAACATGATCAAGTCCGACACCGCGATCCGGCCCGGCGACTCCGGCGGCCCGCTGGTGAACGCCGCCGGCCAGGTGATCGGGATGAACACCGCGGCTTCGGACAACTACAAGTTCGCCCAGCCCGGCGGCGAGGGGTACGCGATCCCGATCGACCAGGCGATGGCCATCGCCAACCAGATCCGCGCCGGCATCCCGTCGAACACCGTGCACATCGGTGAGACCGCCTTCATGGGTGTGGGCGTGATCGACGACAACGGCAGCGCGCGGGTCGCCCAGGTGCTCGACGGCACCCCGGCCGCCGCCACCGGTATCGCCAAGGACGACATCATCACCTCGGTCAACGGCAAGCCGGTGAACTCGGCGTCCGACCTCACCGATGTCCTCGACCAGCGCCACCCGGGCGACACCGTCACCCTGACCTGGCGCAACCAGTTCACCGGTGAGCACCGTGCCGACGTGACCCTGGTGCCCGGACCGGTCGGCTGAGGTAACCACCGCCACGTGATCATTCGCCAATACGACAGTGAAACCAAACTGTCGTGGGTGCTGGCGGGCCTGGCCGGGGTACTGGCCGCCACCGCTTACACCCACTCCGAGGGATACTTCGTCACGTTCATGACCGGCAACGCCGGCCGCGCGGTGCTGGGTCTGTTCACCGAGAACCAGTGGCTGTCGATCTCGGCGGCCGCCCTGCTGGTGGCCTTCATCTCCGGGGTGGTGGTCGCCTCGCTGTGCCATCGGCACCTCTGGCGCAGCCGGCCGCACGGCGCGCTGCGACTGACCGCGGCGTCGCTACTGGCCGCGACCGTCGTGGACTGGATCGAGGGCGGCCCGACGCTGCCGGTGCCGCTGCTGCCGATCCTGCTGGTGGCGTTCGGGGTGGGCGCGCTGAACACCACGTTCGTCCGCAACGGCGAGGTGTCCATCCCGTTGAGCTACGTGACCGGCACGGTGGTGAAACTGGGGCAGGGCATCGAACGCCATATCAGCGGCGGCACCGTGCACGACTGGTTCGGGCATTTCATGCTGCTGGGCGGCTACATCGGCGGCGCGGTCGCCGGCGGTTTCATCAGCCTGGTGGCCGGCGGTACCTGGATGCTGGCCATCGCCACCGCGGTGTGTGTTGTGTCGTCCTGGTACAGCTATCGCTACGTCGACCGCCGCGGCAGCTGGCGCTGACCGGCTCCCGATACGCCGAAACCGACGTTGTGCAGCTCCGCTCTCGCGGGAAGTCTGCACAACGTCGGTTTCGGGTTGGGGGGTCGATCAGGTCGGGTCGATGCCCGCACCCAGCACCCGCTGGATGTCCGGCTTCATCGCGACCAGCTGCTCGTTCCAGTAGGGCCAGTCGTGCGTCCCGTTGGCCGGGAAGTTGAACACGCCGTTGTTGCCGCCCGCGGCCAGGTAGTTCTGCTGGAACTGCTGGTTGGTGCGCAGCGTCAGGCTCTCCAGGAACTTGGCCGGCAGGTTGTTGCCGCCCAGGTCGTTGGGCGTGCCGTTGCCGCAGTACACCCAGACCCGGGTGCGGTTGGCCACCAGCCGCGGGATCTGCAGCATCGCGTCGTTGCGCTTCCAGGCCGGGTCCGACGACGGGCCCCACATGTTGGTGGCGTTGAAACCACCGGCATCGCTCATGGCCATGCCGATCAGCGTCGGCCACCAGCCCTCGGACGGGTTCAGGAAGCCCGAAAGCGCTGCGGCGTAGGCGAACTGCTGCGGGTAGTAGGAGGCCAGCACCAGCGCCGAACCGCCGGCCATCGACAGGCCCACCACGGCGTTGTTGTAGGGCGAGACGCTCCGGTTGGCCTGCAGCCAGGTGGGCAGCTCCCGGGTCAGGAAGGTCTCCCACTTGTAGGTCTGGCAGCCGGCCTTACCGCACGCCGGCTGGTACCAGTCGGAGTAGAAGCTGGACTGCCCGCCGACGGGCATCACCACCGAGAGGCCCGAGCCGTAGAACTCCTCGAAGGCGGGGGTGTTGATGTCCCAGCCGTTGAAGTCGTCCTGGGCGCGCAGCCCGTCGAGCAGGTACACCGCGTGGCTGCCACCCGGCTGGAACTGCACCTTGATGTCGTGGCCCATCGCCGCCGAGGGCACCTGCAGGTACTCCACCGGCAGACCCGGGCGGGAGAACGCCGAGGCGCTGCCCGAACTGCCGACCGCCCCGACGAGGCCGCTCAGCAGCGCGGCCCCCACCGCTGCGACCATCAGTCGGCGGGGTAGCCGACGTGCCGCGCTACGCAACTTCTCAACGCTCTTCATAACCCTTTTCCCATCCCGATGTCGTGCGGTCAAGCCCTTCTGCACGGAGTCAAACACGGGGCGCCGGTGTGTTCCGTTCGCCGCCACGGGGTTTCAGATCGCGGTTCGGCAACGATTGAGATTCGGGGCGGACTCGCCGCAGGCCGGGCGGGGTGTTCGGGTAGACATATAGTCGTCGTTGTCGTCGACGGAGGGGCGGGTCATGCAGGCGGGTGCTCGGGTCTTGGAAACTGCCGGGGCTCCGTTGGCCGGGGTGCGCGTCATCGAGATCGCCAGCTTCGTCGCGGTCCCGCTGGCCGGGATGACGCTCGCACAGCTGGGCTGCGACGTGGTGCGGATCGATCCGGTCGGCGGTGCGGCCGACTACCGGCGCTGGCCGGTGGCCGACGGCGGGGAATCCATCTACTGGACCGGCCTGAACAAGGGCAAACGCTCCGTGGTCGCCGATCTGCGGTCACCCGACGGGCAGCGTGTGGTGCAGCGACTGATCGCCGATAGCGGCGTGCTGGTGACGAACATGGCGGGCCGCCAATGGCTTTCCTACGACGTGCTGGCCGGTATGCGGCCCGACCTGATCCATCTGGAGGTGCTCGGGCGAGCCGACGGCGGTACCGCGGTCGACTACACCGTCAACGCCGGGGTGGGATTTCCGCTGGTGACCGGGCCCGCCGACCACGCCGCACCGATCAACCACGTGCTGCCGGCGTGGGACATCGCCTGCGGCCTGCACGCCGCGCTGGCCGTCGCCGCCGCGCTGCGCCGCCGCGACCGCACCGGTGCGGGCAGCCGGATCAGCGTGGCGCTGGACGACGTCGCCCTGGGCACCGCCAGCGCGTTGGGGTTCCTCACCGAGCCGATGGTCACCGGTGCCAGACGGGAGCGCATCGGCAACGCGGTCTACGGCACCTACGGGCAGAGCTACACCAGCGGTGACGGGCAGGCGTTCATGATCGTCGCCCTGACCGACCGGCATTTCCGCGACCTGGCCGAGCTCACCGGATCGACGAAAGTCCTTGCCGCCCTTGCCGAAGCGCGCGGTATCGACTTCAGCGACGAGGGTCAGCGCTACCTGCACCGCGAGCTGCTGACCGGACTGTTCGGCGGGTGGTTCGCCGAGCACACGGCGGACCGGATCGAGGCCGCACTGGCGCAGACCTCGCTGTTGTGGGAGCGCTACCGCAGTTTCGCCGAGGTGGCGGCCGGCGAGCGTGTCCGGGACAACCCGATGTTCACCGAGCTGCACCAGGCCGGGGTGGGGGACTACCTGGCGGCCGGGCTGCCGGCGTCGATCGACGGCGCACACCCGCCGGCGGTCGCGGCCCCGGCACTGGGTGCCGACACCGCCGATGTGCTGGCCGATCGGCTGGGCATGACACCCGAAGACATCGACCGACTGCGCCAAAGCGGCGCGGTGGCAACGGAATAACAGAAAGTAGGGGTAGATGCGTACTTTCGGATCGATCGAGGAACTCGCCGCCTGCCAGGGCGAGCTGATCGGTACCAGCGACTGGGTGACCATCACCCAGGACGCGGTCAACCTGTTCGCCGACGCGACCGGTGACCATCAGTGGATCCACGTCGACCCGGTACGGGCCGCCGACGGCCCGTTCGGGACCACCATCGCCCACGGCTACATGACGCTGGCCATGCTGCCGCAGTTGATGCAGCAGATCTCCCGCCTCGACGGGGTCAAGCTGGCGATCAACTACGGCCTGAACAAGGTGCGCTTCCCGGCGCCGGTGCCGGTCGGGTCGAAGATCCGCGCCGAGACGTCGGTGCTGGAGGTCGCCGACGTCGGCGGCGGCGCCCACCAGGTGACCTACTCGACCACGGTCGCCATCGACGGCCAGGCCAAGCCGGCGTGCGTGGCCGAGAGCGTCGTCCGCTACATGCTCTGAGGCCGACCGGGCCGGTGCTCCCGACCGGGGGGCCGGGCCGCGAAGTAGCGGGAGATGATCGCCGCGATCTGCAGGAACCGCAGGCGGGTCGCCGGCGCCATCTCCTGCATCACGTCGATCACCCCGCCAGGGCGCAGGTGCGGGTCGAACGGCACCTCGACCACCGCCTGACCGTGCTGCAGGAACTGCGCGGTCAGTGCGGCGCGGGTGCGTTTGTCCGCGTGCCCGTCGGAGTCGTTGAGCACCACCACGGTGCGCTGCAGCAGTCCGCCCTGCCCGCGGTCGGCCAGCCACTCCATGGTCTTGGCGGCCGCGCCGGCACCGTCGGCCCACGGTGAGGAGACCACGATCAGGGCGTCGAGGTCGCGCAGCGCCTCCTGGGTCACCGGCGAATCCATCGTCGAACCGCAGTCGATGATCGAGATCGTGAAATGGCGGTCCAACCGCAGCACGGCCTCACGGTAGAGCGCCGCGTCCAGGGTCCGGCGCCGCCCCGCGGCCGGTTCGCCCACCAGCACGTAGAGTCCCGCGGCGTTGGCGCCCACCCGGCTGGTGATGTCGGCGAAGGATTGGATGCCCGGCTCGGTGGCCAGATCCCAGTAGGAACTGGTGGCGCGGGGATCGATGCGGCTGCCCAACCGGCCGAACGCGGTATCGGCATCGAGGGCCACCACGTGGTCGGCCCGGCGCAGCGCGGCGAACACCGATCCGACGCTGGCCGCCACGGTGGTCTTGCCGACACCGCCCTTACCGAGGACACCCACCTTGTAGGCGCCGTTCGGCATTCCGCGGATCGCGAACTGGTAGGCGGTCTCCTCGCGTTCGGCGGCCGACGGACCCAGGTTGATCAACCCCAGCGTCGCCGACAGCACGGCGCGCCGCCAGCCGCGGGTGGGCTGCGGGCGGGCCGCCGGGGGCGGCGGGAGGTAGGCCGCGGGCGGCGCCGGCTGCGGCGGGCCGACCCAGGGTTGCGGCGACGGCGCAGGCTGCCCGGCCTGCGGCGGTTGCGCGGCCTGCGCGGGTTGTGCCGGTTGTGCCGGTTGTGCCGGTTGCGGCGGCACCCGGTTGCGCAGGAAGTCGTCCCGCCGGAGGTCGTCGTCGGCGTTCATAGGCTCCTCGAGGCAAACGACAGCGGCATGGCCAGATGGCCCGATAACCCTGCAGCTTAGCCGTGGCGGCCCCCGGCGCCGATGAACCCGGCGGGAGACTTCCGGGCTCAAGGTGAGCGGCGCTCAGCAGTCGTAGTACAGCGCGAACTCGTAGGGGTGCGGGCGCAGATCAACCGGGGTGATCTCGTTGTCCCGCTTGTAGCCGATCCAGGTCGAGATCACGTCCGGCGTGAAAACCCCACCCTCGGTGAGGTACTCGTGATCGGCCTCCAGATTGTCCAGCACCGCGGCCAGGCTGGTCGGGGCTTGCGGAATGGCGGCGGCCTCGTCGGGCGGCAGCTCGTAGAGGTCCTTGTCGACCGGGGCGGCCGGCTCGATCTTGTTCTTGATGCCGTCGATGCCGGCCATCAGCATCGCCGAGAACGCCAGATAGGGATTGCCCGAGGAGTCCGGGCAGCGGAACTCCAGGCGCTTGGCCTTCGGGTTGGTGCCGGTGATCGGGATGCGCACGCACGCCGACCGGTTGCGCTGGCTGTAGACCAGGTTGATCGGCGCCTCGTAACCGGGGACCAGCCGCTTGTAGGAGTTGATCGTGGGGTTGGTGAAGGCCAGCAGCGACGGGGCGTGATGCAGGATGCCGCCGATGTAGTGCCGGGCGGTGTCGGAGAGCCCGGCGTAGCCCATGTCGTCGTAGAACAGCGGATCACCGTCCTGCCACACCGACTGGTGCACGTGCATGCCCGAGCCGTTGTCGCCGAACAGCGGTTTGGGCATGAAGGTGACGGTCTTGCCGTGCGCCCACGCGGTGTTCTTGATGATGTATTTGAACAGCATCAGGTCGTCGGCGGCGTGCAGCAGCGTGTTGAACCGATAGTTGATCTCGGTCTGGCCGCCGGTGCCGACCTCGTGGTGGGCGCGTTCGACGGCGAAGCCGGCGCCGGCCAGGTTGGTCGCCATCGCGTCGCGCAGGTCCACGTACTGGTCGGCGGGCGCCACCGGAAAATATCCGCCCTTGGGCCGAACCTTGTAGCCGCGGTTGGGGGTGCCGTCGGCCTCGGTGGGCGATCCGGTGTTCCACCACCCGGAGGCCGAGTCGACGTGATGGAACGACCCGTTGATCTGCGAGTCGAACCGCACCGAGTCGAAGATGTAGAACTCGGCTTCGGCGCCGAAGTAGGCGGTGTCGGCGATTCCGGTGCTGGCCAGGTAGTTCTCCGCCTTACGGGCGATATTGCGGGGGTCGCGCGAGTAGGGCTCGCGGGTGAACGGGTCGTGCACGAAGAAGTTCAGGTTCAGCGTCTTCGCCGCCCGGAACGGATCGATGCGGGCCGTCTCCGGATCGGGCAGCAACAGCATGTCCGACTCGTGGATGGACTGGAAGCCGCGGATCGACGAACCGTCGAACGCCAATCCCTCGGAGAAGACGCTCTCGTCGAACGCGGCGGCGGGAATAGAGAAATGCTGCATGACGCCGGGCAGGTCGCAGAATCGAATATCGATGTATTCGACCGACTCGTCGGAGACGAGCTTGAAAATGTCGGCGGCCATCGCGGTCTCCTTTGCATGCAGACAGCCAGACGATAGGCAGCGCATATTTCCTGGACATCATCCGGTTATTGCGTTGGTGTTACACAACGCTCGATGAATCCCAATTGGCCTGCGCGGTAGCACGCACGGTGGATCCGGGTATATCGTGACGTTGCCTGCTGAAAATTTTCAGGCAGGCCCGCCGTTCAACGTCGCACGGATCAATCCCTTGGCTGTTCGCCCGAAATCAGGTCATATCGGGCGAATGGCACCGACGTGCGAAGGGTCAGGTGACTCAGGTGGCTATGACGCCCGGCCGGGTGGGGCTCTACAACCCCGCATTCGAACACGGCGCCTGCGGCGTCGCCATGGTGGTCGACATCCACGGCCGCCGGAGCCGCGACATCGTGGACAAGTCGATCACCGCGCTGATCAACCTCGAACACCGCGGTGCGGCCGGGGCCGAGCCGAACAGCGGCGACGGTGCCGGCATCCTGATTCAGGTTCCGGACGGATTCCTGCGTGCGGTAACCGATTTCGACCTCCCTCCCGAAGGTTGCTATGCCACCGGGATCGCGTTCCTGCCGCAGTCGGCCAGGGAATCGGCGGCGGCCTGCGCCGGCGTGGAGAAGATCGTGGAGGCCGAGGGACTGCAGGTGCTCGGCTGGCGCGAGGTGCCGATCGACGACTCGTCGCTGGGGGCGCTGTCCCGCGATGCGATGCCCGGCTTCCGCCAGCTGTTCATCGGCGGCGCCTCCGGGATGGCCCTGGAGCGCCGGGCCTACGTGGTGCGCAAGCGCGCCGAACACGAACTCGGCAGCAAGGGGCCGGGGCAGGACGGCCCGGGACGCGAAACGGTCTACTTCCCAAGCCTTTCCGGAAAGACCATGGTGTACAAGGGGATGCTGACCACCCCCCAGCTCAAGGCGTTCTACCCCGATCTCGCCGACGAGCGGATGTGCAGCGCGCTGGGCATCGTGCATTCGAGGTTCTCCACCAACACCTTCCCGTCCTGGCCGCTGGCGCACCCGTTCCGGCGTATCGCGCACAACGGCGAGATCAACACCGTCACCGGCAACGAGAACTGGATGCGCGCCCGGGAGGCGTTGCTCGGCACCGAGGTCTTCGGCCCCGGCGCCGCCGACAAACTCTTCCCGATCTGCACGCCGGGTGCCTCCGACACGGCCCGCTTCGACGAGGTGCTCGAACTGCTGCACCTCGGCGGCCGCAGCCTGCCGCACGCGGTGCTGATGATGATCCCCGAGGCCTGGGAACGCCACGAGAGCATGGACGCGCCCACCCGGGCGTTCTACGAGTACCACGACTCGCTCATGGAACCCTGGGACGGCCCGGCGTCGATGACGTTCACCGACGGCACCGTGGTGGGTGCGGTGCTGGACCGCAACGGGCTGCGGCCCTCGCGGATCTGGGTCACCGACGACGGCCTGGTGGTGATGGCCTCCGAGGCGGGCGTGCTGGATCTGGATCCGGCCACCGTGGTGCACCGGCAGCGGCTGCAACCGGGCCGGATGTTCTTGGTGGACACCGCGGCCGGGCGGATCGTCTCCGACCGCGAGATCAAATCCGGCCTGGCCGCCGAGCGCCCCTATCAAGACTGGATCGACGAATCCCTGATCGGCATCGACGAGCTGCCCCCCGGTGACGCACCGCGGATGGAGCATCACCGGGTCCTGTTGCGCCAGCAGATCTTCGGCTACACCTACGAAGAACTCGACCTGGTGGTGGCGCCGATGGCGCGCACCGGTGCCGAACCGATCGGTTCGATGGGCACCGATACCCCGGTCGCGGCGCTGTCGGCGCGGCCCCGCCTGCTGTTCGACTACTTCCAGCAGATGTTCGCCCAGGTCACCAACCCGCCGCTGGACGCGATCCGCGAAGAGGTGATCACCAGCCTGCAGGGTGCGCTCGGCCCGGAGGGCGACCTGCTCAACACCGGCGAGCCGACCTGGCGGCAGATCGTGCTGCCGCAACCCATCCTGAGCAACGACGACCTGGCCAGGCTGCGGGCGCTGCGCCCGGACCAGCGGATCGGATCCCGCGGCCCGCACGGTCTGTCCACGGCCGTCATCGGCTGCCGGTATCCGGTGGCCGAGGGCGGGGCCGGGTTGCGCAGCGCGCTGCAGCAGATCTGCGACCGTGCCTCGGCGGCCATCGCCGACGGGGCGAGTTTCCTGGTGATCTCCGACCGCGAGTCCGACGAGTCGCTGGCCCCCATTCCGTCGCTGCTGGCCATCTCCGCGGTGCATCACCATCTGGTCGCCGAGCGCACCCGCACCAAGGTCGGCCTGGTGGTGGAGTCCGGCGACGCCCGGGAGGTGCACCACATGGCGGCGCTGATCGGTTTCGGCGCCGCGGCCGTCAACCCGTATATGGCATTCGAATCGGTGGAGGACATGTGCGGGCGCGGCCTGATCGAGGGCCTCGCGCGGGACAAGGCACTGGCCAACTACGCCAAGGCCGCCGCCAAGGGCGTGCTCAAAGTCATGTCGAAGATGGGGATCTCGACCCGGGCGTCCTACACCGGAGCGCAGCTGTTCCAGCCGATCGGTGTCTCCCAGGACGTGCTGGACGAGTACTTCGCCGGCCTGTACTGCCCGATCGGCGGGATCACGCTCGACGACATCGCCGCCGACGTCGCCGCCCGGCACGCGCTGGCCTACCTCGAGCGCCCCGAAGAACGCGCGCACCGGGAACTCCCGGTCGGCGGTGAATACCAGTGGCGCCGCGAGGGCGAATATCACCTGTTCAACCCGGAGACGGTGTTCAAGCTGCAGCACTCCACCCGCACCGGCCAGTACGCGGTGTTCAAGGAGTACACCGCGCTGGTCGACGACCAGAGCGAGCGGCTGGCCACCCTGCGCGGGCTGCTGCGGTTCAAAACCGGCCGGCGGCCGGCGATCCCGATCGAGGAGGTGCAACCGGCCACCGAGATCGTGAAACGGTTCGCCACCGGCGCCATGAGCTACGGGTCGATCTCCGCGGAGGCGCACGAGACGCTGGCCATCGCGATGAACCGGATCGGCGGACGGTCCAACTGCGGGGAGGGCGGCGAGCACGCCGGCCGCTTCGTCCCCGACGCCGACGGATCCTGGCGGCGCAGCGCGATCAAGCAGGTCGCCTCGGCGCGCTTCGGGGTGACCAGTGACTACCTGGTCAACTGCACCGACCTGCAGATCAAGATCGCCCAGGGCGCTAAACCCGGTGAGGGCGGGCAGTTGCCGGGCAACAAGGTCTACCCGTGGATCGCCGAGGTGCGGCACGCCACCCCGGGTGTCGGGCTGATCTCCCCGCCGCCGCACCACGACATCTACTCCATCGAGGACCTCAAGCAGCTCATCTACGACCTGAAGAACGCCAACCCGGTGGCCCGTATCCACGTGAAACTGGTCGCCGAGAACGGGGTCGGCACCGTGGCGGCGGGAGTGTCCAAGGCGCATGCCGACGTGGTGCTGATCTCCGGGCACGACGGCGGCACCGGTGCGGCGCCGCTGACCTCGCTCAAACACGCCGGAGCGCCCTGGGAGCTGGGGCTGGCCGAAACCCAGCAGACGTTGCTGCTCAACGGACTTCGGGATCGCATCGTGGTGCAGGTGGACGGTCAGCTCAAGACCGGCCGCGACGTGGTGATCGCCGCACTGCTGGGTGCCGAGGAGTTCGGATTCGCCACCGCCCCGCTGGTGGTGTCGGGCTGCATCATGATGCGGGTCTGCCATCTCGACACCTGCCCGGTGGGGGTTGCGACCCAGAACCCGGAGCTGCGCAGCCGCTTCTCCGGCCGGCCCGAGTTCGTCGAGAACTTCTTCTGGTTCATCGCCGAAGAGGTCCGGGAATACCTTGCCGCACTGGGATTCCGCAGCATCGACGAGGCCGTCGGCCAGGTCGACGCGCTGGACACCACGCTGGCCCGGGCGCACTGGAAGGCACACGGGCTCGATCTCACCCCGGTGCTGCACGAGCCGGAGTCGGCGTTCATGAACCAGGCCCGGTACTGCACGTCGGGCCAGGACCACGGGCTGGACAAGGCCCTGGACCGGGAGCTGATCGCGCGGAGCCGCGCGGCACTGGATTCCGGAGCCCGGGTGCAGTTCAGCAGTCCCATCTCCAACGTCAACCGGACCGTCGGCACCATGCTCGGTTACGAGGTCACCAAAGCCTATGGCGCCCAAGGACTGCCGACGGACACCATCGACATCACCTTCACCGGATCGGCGGGCAACAGCTTCGGGGCGTTCCTACCGGCCGGTATCACGCTGCGGGTCCACGGCGACGCCAACGACTACGTCGCCAAGGGACTCTCCGGTGGCCGGATCGTGGTCCGGCCACCGCTGGATGCGCCCGACGGCTATGTCGCCGAGGACAACATCATCGGCGGCAACGTGATCCTGTTCGGCGCCACGTCGGGGGAACTGTTCCTGCGCGGCGTGGTCGGCGAGCGCTTCGCCGTCCGCAACTCCGGGGCGCACGCGGTGGTGGAGGGCGTCGGCGACCACGGCTGCGAGTACATGACCGGTGGCAAGGTGGTGGTGCTGGGCCCGACCGGCCGCAACTTCGCCGCCGGCATGTCGGGGGGCGTGGCCTACGTCTACGACCCGGACCGCGAACTGGGCGGCCGGCTCAACACCGAGATGGTCGACCTCGACACGTTCGACACCTTCGGCGACGACGACGTGTCCTGGCTGCGCGAGATCCTCGCAGCGCACATCGCGGCAACCGATTCGGTTCCCGCACAAACGATCCTGGCCGACTGGGCCCGGCTCGGCACCAACTTCGTCAAAGTGATGCCGCGCGACTACCGGCGGGTGCTCGCCGCGATCGCGGAGGCCGAGGCCGACGGCACCGATCCCGAGGAGGCGATTATGGCGGCGGCTCATGGCTGACCCGAGAGGATTTCTCACCCACACCCAGCGCATCCTGCCGTTGCGGCGGCCGGTCTCCGAGCGGGTGACCGACTGGCACGAGGTCTATCAGGAGTTCCCCGAGGACTCGGTGCGCCAGCAGGCCGGACGCTGCATGGACTGCGGTATCCCGTTCTGCCACAACGGCTGCCCGCTGGGGAACCTGATCCCGGAATGGAACGACCTGGTGCGTACCGGACGCTGGCGGGAAGCCTTCGACCGGCTGCACGCCACCAACAACTTCCCGGACTTCACCGGGCGGCTCTGCCCGGCGCCGTGCGAACCCGCGTGCGTCTTGGGCATCAACCAGCCGCCGGTCACCATCAAGCAGGTCGAGTACGAGATCGTCGAACGCGGATTCGCCGAGGGCTGGGCACAACCCGTGCCGCCGTCGGTGCGCACCGGGAAGTCCGTCGCGGTGGTGGGCTCCGGGCCGGCCGGGCTGGCCGCCGCCCAGCAGTTGACCCGCGGCGGGCACGCGGTGACGGTGTTCGAGCGCGACGACCGGATCGGCGGTCTGCTGCGGTACGGCATCCCCGAGTTCAAGATGGAGAAACGCATCCTGGACCGGCGGCTGGAGCAGATGACCGGTGAGGGAACGGTGTTCGAGACCGGCGTGCATGTGGGCGTGGATGTGACGGCGGCACGGCTGCGTGCCGACTTCGACGCGGTCGTACTGGCCGGCGGCGCCACCGCCTGGCGGGACCTGCCGATCCCGGGGCGCGACCTCGACGGCATCCACCAGGCGATGGAGTACCTGCCGTGGGCGAACCGGGTGCAGGCCGGTGACCTGACCGAGCCGCCGATCATCGCGCACAACAAGAAGGTGATCATCATCGGCGGTGGGGACACCGGCGCCGACTGCCTGGGCACCGTGCACCGCCAGGGTGGCACCTGCGTGCACCAGTTCGAGATCATGCCGCGGCCCCCGGAGATCCGTGACCCGTCCACCCCGTGGCCGACCTATCCGCTGGTCATGCGGACCACCTCCGCCCACGAGGAGGGCGGCGAGCGGGTGTTCGCGGTGAACACCGAGGAGTTCCTCGGCCGCGACGGCCGGGTGACCGGACTGCGGGCGCACGAGGTGCGCCGCCACGGCGGCCGGTTCGAGAAGGTCGACGGTACCGACTTCGAACTCGACGCCGACCTGGTGTTGCTGGCGATGGGGTTCGTCGGGCCGGAACGCTCGGCGTTGCTGGCCGACCTCGGGGTGGAGTTCACCGAGCGCGGCACGGTGGCCCGCACCACGGAGTTCGCCACCGCGGTCCCGGGCGTCTACGTCGCCGGCGACATGGGCCGCGGGCAGTCCCTGATCGTCTGGGCGATCGCCGAGGGGCGGGCCGCGGCGGCGGCGGTGGACCGCTATCTGATGGGCCGCACCGCACTGCCGTCGCCGATCACCGCGACGGCGGCACCGATCCGCTGATCGGGACGGCCCCGCCCCGACCACGGAAATCCCATCCGTCACTCACGCGACTTCTGTCCCAGTTGTCGGCGCGTCGGGCGGCGTTTGCCACCGGCCGGGTGTCTAATGGTCGATCAGGGAATATGCGTTAACGACGTGTTAACATGGTCCACATTATTCCAATCTGGTTCGAACCGGGGCGGGGGGTAGCGCCGTGTACATCAACTCGATATACCGATTCCGGATGGGCCGTATGGCCTGGTCACTCTTGCGTCATCCGCGTCGGAGTCGCGAGTTCCCGGCCAAGAACGAGCGATTGGTCACCGCCGCCGACGTCGTGCGCTTCGTGACCTGAGCCGGCGGCCCCCAACGGTCCCGGTCGGCGGAAGCCCGCCGGGAAAGTTTGCTGGGAGCTAGCGGCCGGTGCTCAGTAGTCCGGAGGCGCGGATCGCATCGGCCAACGGTTCCAGCACCGCCGGGTCGTGCGGGACCGGCAGATACACGATCGCCAGGTCCAGGCCTTCGGCGCCCAGTGCCGCGGCCTCCTCGACCAGCCGGCGGTAGTCGCCGTCGGGCTGCAGCCTCAGGTGCGCCGAGAGGGTGATCTCCTGTGGATCGCGCCCGATATCGGCGCAGTGCCGCGCCAGCACCTCACGCTTGCGGGCGAACTCCGCGGGGGTGCCGCCGACGAAGTTCCAGTGCTGGGCGTATTTGGCGGCGATCTTCAGGGTGCGTTTTTCGCCGTTGCCGCCGATGCAGATCGGGGGGTGCGGGCGCTGCGGGCCCTTGGGTTCGTTGCGGGCCTCGGTGAGCCGGTAGTAGTCACCGGAGAAAGTCGTGGTCTCCGCGCTGAGCAGGCCGACCAACACCTGGCAGGCCTCCTCGAAGCGGTCGAAACGCTCCCGGATACTGCCCAATTCGATGCCATAGGCCCCGGATTCCTCTTCGTTCCAGCCCGCGCCGATGCCCAACTCCAGTCGGCCGCCGGAGATGATGTCGAGCGACGCGGCCATGTTGGCCAGCACCGCGGGGTGGCGGTAGTGGATCCCGGTGACCAGGGTGCCCACCCGGAGTCGGGTGGTGGCCTGCGCCAGGGCGGTCAGGGTGGTCCAGCCCTCCAGACACGGGCCGGTCGGATCGGAGAAGATCGGGTAGAAGTGGTCGAAGGTCCACCCGGACTCGTAGACGTCGATGTCGTCCGCGGCCCGCCAGACCGCCAGCATGTCGGACCAGGTGGTGTTCTGCGGCGAGGTCTTGAACGCGAAACGCATGCCTCGACGGTATCCGCCGCCGGCGACGCCGGTGGTGGTGGCGCGGAGATGAGAAAGATCGGATCACGACGTAAGATCACCCGGTGGCCGTGACTCTGGACATCGACACCAAGGTGACCTTGCTGTCGGCGGGGCTGATCTTCCTGCTCGCGCTGGTGCTCGGGGTATGGAAGTACCAGCAGATCGCGACCTCGGAGAATCACCGGGCGCACGTCTACGTCGACATCGCGCACCGCGCGGCGTTGATGTACTCCTTCGCGACCCTGCTGGTCGCGGTGTTCGTCCAATTCAGCGCGTGGCCCACCTGGGTGAACATGGTCGCCGCGATGGTCATCGTGTTCTTCTTCGTCACCGCGATCGGCAGCTACATGCTGCACGGCGCGTTGCGCGACACCACCAATCAGTTCGAGACACCGACCTGGCGGTTGCACGCCGGGATGGTGTTGCTCATCCTCGGTGAGATCGGCGGCTTCGCGGTGTTACTGGCCGGATTCGGCGTCGGGGAGTTCTGACCGGCCGCTCGCGGCGCCGCCGGGGATCAGGACGCTTCGCCGTAGATGCTGGTGACCCAGATGTGGGCCAGGGTGTTGACCACGTCGTCGTGCGGGAGCGCGGACTGCTCGCCGGCCAGCGTCGCCATCATGGTGCGCTCGTTCATCTGATTCAGCGCGGTGGCCAGGTGCAGGGCGTCGATGGTGTGCGGCGCCGCGCCGCGGTCGCGTTCGGCGCGGATCAGGGCCGCGGTCTGCTCGATCCAGCGTTGCATGAAGCCGTTCCACATCGCCCGGAACTCCGCGCTGGTGGCCAGCGCCTCGGTGCCGGCGCGGGCGATCGCCCGATGCGAACCGAACGCGGTGAAGAACGCCTTGATGCCGCCGCGCCAGACCCGGCGCGGGTCGGCCGGCAACCGCTGCACCGCCCCGACGAACTCCGAGTCGGCGGCCGCGATCATCGGCTCGAGCAGCGAGAGCAGCACCGCGTCCTTGGATTTGAAGTAGAAGTAGAACGTCGGCCGCGAGATGCCGGCGCCCTTGGCCAGGTCGTCCACCGAGATCTCGCCGAGCGAACGCTGCTCCAGCAGGCGCTCGGCGGTGGCCAGAATGGCCTGCTCGCGGTCGTCGCCGGAGGGGCGCTTGGCGCGACGGCTACGACTGGCGGTCGGGACGGGGCTGGTCACAGCCGGTAGTTTACACGGTGTCGAGAAAATCAACAGCATGTCGAAAGATTTTGCCGACCCGTTGGCTAGGCTGAATGCCCGTGGCCGAACACCTCGACGTCGTGGTCGTCGGCGCCGGGCTGTCCGGCATCAGCGCTGCGTGGCACCTGCAACGGCACTGCCCGGCGAAGACTTACGCCGTCCTGGAGTGCCGCGCCGACCTGGGCGGCACCTGGGATTTGTTCCGCTATCCCGGTGTGCGTTCGGACTCGGACATGTTCAGCTACGCCTTCCGGTTCAAGCCGTGGACGGCGGACACCACGATCGCCGACGGTGCCACGATCCTGAACTATCTGCGCGAGACCGTCGAGGAGAACGGCATCGACGCGCACATCCGCTACGGCCACCGGTTGGTGGCGGCCGACTGGAGCGACGCCGACGCGGTGTGGCGCCTGACCGTGCAGCGCGACGGCGAAACCGTCGAGATCAGTTGCGGATTCCTGGTCGCCTGTAGCGGTTACTACGACTACCAGCACCCCTGTGCGCCGGAGTTCCCGGGCGCCGAGGACTTCGCCGGGCCGCTGATCCACCCGCAGCACTGGCCGGCCGGTTTGGACTGCACCGGTAAGAAGATCGCGGTGATCGGGTCGGGCGCCACCGCGGTGACCCTGATCCCGGCGCTGGTGGAGGCGGGAGCGGGCCACGTCACCATGGTCCAGCGGTCCCCGGGTTATATCGGGCTGCTGCGGTCGGTCGATCCGATGGCGCGACGGCTGAACCGGTTGCTGCCGGCACGACTGGCGGCCGCGCTGAACCGCTGGGGCTACATCGTCGGACAGGTCGGCGTCTACCAGGCCAGCCGCCGGTTCCCGGCGATCATGCGCCGGGCGCTGCAGGCGATGGCGCGGCGCCGCCTGCCCGCGGACTTCGATGTCGGCACCCACTTCGGTCCGCGCTACCAGCCCTGGGACCAGCGATTGTGCCTGGCGCCCGACGGCGACCTCTTCGCGGCGCTCAGCGCCGGGCGGGCCGATGTCGCCACCGGCGAGATCGAGCGGTTCACCGCCGCCGGGATCCGGCTGCGCTCCGGGGTCGAGGTGCCCGCCGACCTGATCGTCACCGCGACCGGGCTGAATCTGCGACTGCTCGGCGGGGCGCAGCTGTGCCGCAACGGGGTGCCGATCCGTCTCGCCGACACGGTCGCCTATCGCGGGATGATGCTGAGCGGGGTGCCGAACTTCGCCTTTACCCTGGGCTACGGCAACGCGTCGTGGACCCTGAAGGCGGACTTAGTTTCGGGGTTCGTCTGCCGGGTCCTGAATCACCTGGACTCGCGTGGATGCGCTACCGTCATTCCTCAGGAACCAGAACCGGGCGTCCCACGTCGCCCGATGGTCGCGCAGCTCTCCGGTTATGTGCTCCGGGGGCTCGGGGAGCTGCCGCGGGCGAGCTCGCGGCATCCGTGGCGGTTGCATGAGAACTACCTGCTGGACACGGTCCTGATCAGGTATTACGCGATCGATCGTCGGCATCTGCGGTTCGCCTGATCGGTAGCTGCGACGCCCTGCGGTGGCGCAGGCCGCTCGCGGGGACGGCGGTATCGCACGGCGGCCGCGGCCGCTGCCCGGTGGGTATGTACAGCCGCTTCATATATGACTCGCGGTATGTTCACCAGCCGTTAAATATGGAAAATGGACAACTTAACTCCTCTTTTGTTACCTTCAGTTCGACTTAACGCAGCATGAAAAATGCTCCCACCGCTGATTGCCATGACGGTGGCTCCGGAGTCGACAGAGGGGAAATCGCATGTCAGATCGTCAGCACCGCCGAGGGGCGCGGACTAGTCGTAGGTTGATCGGCGCGGTGTCGTCGGTCGGCGCGTTCCTGGCGCTCGGGATGTCGCCGCTGGCGGCCGCTCCGGCGCAGGCGGACTTCGACTGGCTGGACCCGTTCGGGTTGTTCGACGCCGGCGTCGAGACCGGGGTTCCCGGTGCCGCCGACTTCAGCGACATCGACTGGGGCGGCCTGTTCGTCGGTGACTCCGAGGCCTGGACGAACTTCGACGACATCGTGTTCCAGTCGATCTACAACCCGATGCAGGAGATGCTCGGCGACGACGACTTCGTCGCGATGCTCGCCCCGCTCAACGACATGTTCGCCACCGCGGACTCCTGTGGCGTGATCTGCAACGGTTCCGACGCCTATCTCAACGACGACGGTGACCTGGTCGCCGCCCAGAACGGTGGCGCCTGGTTCGGTGACGGCGGCAACGGCCTGGACGGCTCCGACGGCGGCGCGGCCGGCTTCATCGGCAACGGAGGTACCGGTGGCGACGCGGCCGCGGGTGTGACCGTGGACGTCGACGGTGTGCTCTACGCCGGTTCCGGCGGTGACGGTGGCGCCGGTGGCTCGTGGATGGGCTACGGCGGCCTGGGTGGCAACGGTGGCAACGCGTTCGTCGACGGCGACGGCACCGTGGTGCTGGCCGGCAACGGCGGCAACGGCGGCGACGCCGCGGGCTACTGGGGCATCGGCAACGGTGGCGACGGCGGTATCGGCGGCGCCGGCCTGGACGGAACCCTCGACAACGCGGCCACCGCCGGTGGTAACGGCGGCAACGGTGGTAACGCCGGTCCGCACACCGGTAACGGCGGTAACGGTGGCGCCGGTGGCGTCGGCGGCCAGGGACTGGCGGGCGAGACCGACGCCAACGGCAACGGCACGATCGGCGGCGAGGGTGCTGCCGGTGGTAACGGCGGCACCGGTGGTCTCGGTGGCGAGATCTTCGGCAACGGCGGTAACGGTGGCGCCGGTGGCGCCGGCGGCCAGGGCGGTACCGGCGGCGCCGGTGCCAACGGTGAAGACGGTGACTTCGAAACCGGCGACGGCAACGGCACCGACGGTGGCGACGGCGGCGCCGGCGGTAACGGTGGCGTCGGCGGTAACGGCGGCGCGGCCGGCCTGAACTTCAAGGAAGGCAGCGGTTCGGCCGGTGCCAACGGTGTCGGCGGCAACGGTGGCAAGGGCGGCGACGTCGGCCTCGGTGGCAACGGCGGCAACGGTGCGGCCGGCACCGCGGACAACCCCGACGGCGGCAACGCCGGTAACGGCGGCGACCCCGGTGACGCCGCGGGCCTCGGCGGCGCGGGCGGCGTGGGTGCCGGCACGGGCGACAGCAAGGCCGACGACGGCGCGGCCGGTGCCGACGGCACCATCACCGCGATCGTCTCCGGCAACGGTGGCCAGGGTGGCGCCGGTTACGACGCGGCGGCCGACGCCAACGCGGCCGCCGGGACCTCCGGTGGTTCCGGTGGCGCCGGTGGTAACGGCGGTAAGTGGGGCAACGGTGGCAACGGTGGCGCCGGTGGCAACGGTGTCGAGGGTGCGGCCGGTACCGCGAACGACCTGAACGGCACCAACGGCGGTAACGGCGGTAACGCCGGTGCCGGCGGTGACTCCGGTGAGCTGGACGAGAACGTCGCCGGTAACGCGGGTCTGGCCGGCAACGGCGCCGACGGCGGTGCGGGTGCCAACGCCACCGTCGCGGGTGCCAACGGCGGCAACGGCGGTTCCGGTGGCGACGCCGGTAACGGTGCGGCCGGCGGTGCGTCGGCCAACGGCACGGCGGGCACCGACAGCGACGGCGGTGTGGCCGGTAACGGTGCCATCGGTGGTGACGGTGCAAAGGGCACCGACGGTGTCGGCACCACGTCGGCGTTCGACGCTGCGTCCGATGGCCAGGCCGGCGGTAGCGGTGGCCAGGGTGGTAACGGTGGCGCCGGTGGCGCCGGTGGCGGCGAGAACGGTGTGGGCACCGACGGCGGTAACGGTGCGGCCGGTGGTAACGGCGCCGACGGCGGTGTCGGGGGCTACACCACGCACGGGGACGACCTCGGACACCCGGAGCAGGTGCACAACATCGGTATCGGCGGTCAGGGCGGCGCCGGCGGCGACGGCGGTAGCGGCGGCGCGGCCGGTGCCGGCACGGCCAACGGTGCCGGCGGCAACGCCGGTAACGGTGGTAACGGCGGCACGGGTGGTACCGGTGGCAGCGGTGGCGACCTCACCGACACCGGGTACATCGACAGCGCCGGTAACACCAGCCTGGGTAACCCGGCCAACATCGCCGGTGCCGGTGGCGCCGGTGGTAACGGTGGCGACGGCTTCGTCGCCGGTAACGGCGGTAATGGCGGTGACGGCGGCAACGACGACTTCGCGGCCGGTTCCAACGGTGGCCAGGGTGGCGCCGGTGGTGACGGCGGCGACGGCATCGGCGACGGCAGCGTCGGTGGTGACGGCGGTGCCGGCGGTAACGGTGGCGACGGTAGCGACATCCGCTGGGGCTACCCCGGCCCGGGTGCTCCGCCGTCGAGCATCAGCAACGGCACCACCAGCACCTCGGGTCCGGTCGACAACGCCCAGGGCGGTGACGGCGGGGACGGTGGCAACGGCGGCGTCGGCGACGCGGCCAACGGCACCGGTGGTACCGGCGGTGAGGGCGGCACGGTCATCACCCCCGACCTGCCGACCGGTCCGGGATCCATCGGCGCCCACGACGGTGAGATCAACGGTGGCGCGGGTGCCACCGGCGGCACCGGCGCGACCAACGGCAGCAACGGCGCCGACGGCAACGACGGCGCATAAGTTCGACAATTCGGGAGAGCCCCACACGCCTGGCGTGTGGGGCTCTCCTGGTTTTCGGCGCAAACGTCGTCTACGTCGCGTCGAGATAGTCAACAGGGTGTTGACCGGCTCGACACACCGTTGATAGCCTGTCGCCATGACTGAACACTTCGATGTTGTGATCGTCGGTGCCGGCATCTCCGGCATCAGCGCGGCCTGGCACCTGCAGGACCGCTGCCCGAACAAGAGCTACGTCATCCTGGAAGGCCGGGAGAACCTCGGCGGCACCTGGGATCTGTTCAAATACCCCGGCATCCGGTCGGACTCGGACATGTTCACCCTCGGCTTCCGGTTCAAGCCGTGGCGCTCCGCCCAGAGCATCGCCGACGGGGCATCGATCTGGAACTACATCAACGAGGCCGCCACCGAGAACGGCATCGACAAGAACATCCGCTACCGGCACAAGGTCACCTCGGCCGACTGGTCCGATGCCGACAACCTGTGGACCGTCACCGTCGACAACAACGGCGAACAGCAGCAGATCACCGCGTCGTTCGTCTTCGCCTGCAGCGGCTACTACAACTACGAGCAGGGCTACTCGCCGGAGTTCCCCGGTTCGGACGACTTCGGCGGCACCATCGTGCACCCGCAGCACTGGCCCGAAGACCTCGACTACGCGGGCAAGAAGATCGTCGTCATCGGCAGTGGCGCCACCGCGGTGACCCTGATCCCCGCACTGGCCAACTCCGGCGCCGGCCACGTCACCATGCTGCAGCGCTCCCCGACCTACGTCGGCGCACTGCCCCTGGTGGACCCGGTCGCGGTGCAGGCCAACCGGTTCCTGCCGGACAAGCTCGCGCACTTCGTCAACCGCTGGAAGGCCATCGGCTTCTCCACCGCGCAATACCAGCTGGCCCGCAAGTTCCCGAAGTACATGCGCAAGACCCTGCTGACCATGGCCAAGCATCGGCTGCCCGAGGGTTACGACGTGCAGAAGCACTTCGGGCCCCGCTACAACCCGTGGGACGAGCGACTGTGTCTGGCCCCCAACGGCGACCTGTTCAAGACCATCCGCGACGGTAAGGCCGACGTCGTCACCGACACCATCGACACCTTCACCAAGACCGGCATCCGGCTGAACTCCGGCCAGGAACTCGACGCCGACATCATCATCACCGCGACCGGCCTGAACATGCAGCTGCTCGGTGGCGCCACCCTGCTGCGCAACGGCGAGCCGATCGACCTGCCCAA
The DNA here is from genome assembly GCF_963378075.1 of Mycolicibacter sp. MU0083. Lineage (NCBI taxonomy): Bacteria > Bacillati > Actinomycetota > Actinomycetes > Mycobacteriales > Mycobacteriaceae > Mycobacterium > Mycobacterium kokjensenii. Next base: position 4,124,690 of record NZ_OY726394.1, on the reverse strand, counting down.
GACCATGACCTACAAGGGCCTGATGTTCTCCGGGGTGCCCAACGCCGCCGTCACCTTCGGCTACACCAACGCGTCGTGGACCCTCAAGGCCGACCTGGTATCGGAATTCGTCTGCCGGGTGCTCAACTACATGGACGAGCACGGTTACGACCGGGTCGAGCCGCAGCACCCCGGTGCCGCGGTGAAGGAAGAGCCGTTCATGGACTTCAGCCCCGGCTACTTCCGCCGGGCGATGGACGACCTGCCGCGGTCGGGTTCGGAGGCGCCGTGGCGGCTCAAGCAGAACTACCTGCTGGACCTGCGGCTGATCCGGCACGGCAAGGTCGACGAGAAGTCGCTGAAGTTCAGCAAGCACCGCGCCGCGGTGAACGCTTAGTTCTTCTCGGGCCAGTAGTAGGAATCGGGGTAGGGTCGGGCGCCGAACAACGACGTCCCGATCCGCACCTCGGTCGCCCCTTCGGTGATCGCCAACGCGAAATCACCGCTCATCCCCATCGACAGCCGCGGCAGATCGTGGCCGGCCTCGGCGGCGGTGTCGCGCAACCGCCGCAACCGGGCGAAACAACCGCGGACCCGCTGCGGGTCGGTGGTGTTGATGGCCAGCGTCATCAACCCCCGGACCCGCAGCGTTGGGTAGCCCGCCAGCTCGTCGAGGAAGGGCAGCAGCAGGTCGGGTTCCAGGCCGTACTTGCTGGGCTCGTCGGAAGTCTTGATCTGCACCAGCACGTCGATGGCCCGGTTCTCGGCGCGCAGGTGCCGATCCAGCGCCGCGGCCAGCTTGGGCCGGTCCAGTGATTGCACCTCGGCGGCCAACCGCGCCACCACCCCGGCCTTGTTGGTCTGCAGGTGCCCGATCATCACCCAGTCGATCTCCGGAGCGGGCTCCTGGCTGCCGAACACCGCTGCCTTGTCCTTGATCTCCTGGACCTTGTTCTCCCCGAACCGGTGCAGGCCCAGATCCAGCGCCTCCCGGATCAGGTCGGGGCCGAAGGTCTTGCTCACCGGCAGCACCCGCACCTCGCCGGGATCGCGGCCGGCGGCACGGCAGGCGTCGTCGACGCGGGCCCGGAGCGTCTCCCACCGCTCCCGCAGCGTGGTGTCCATCGGCGTCAGACGACGACGATGCCGTCGTCGTCGCTGTAGGCGATCTCGCCGGGGACGAACGTGATTCCGCCGAACTCGACGACGACGTCGCGTTCGCCGGCGCCGGTTTTGGTGCTCTTACGCGGATTGGTGCCCAGCGCCTTGATCCCGATGTCGAGCGTGCGCAGGGTCGCGGCGTCGCGCACCGCGCCGTGCACGATCAGCCCCGCCCAGTCGTTGATCCGGGCCAGCTCGGCGATGACGTCGCCGACCAGCGCGGTGTGCAGCGAGCCGCCGCCGTCGATCACCAGCACGCCGCCGTCGCCCGGGCCGGACAGCACCGACTTGAGCAGTGCGTTGTCTTCGAAGCAGCGCACCGTGCTGATCCGGCCGGCGAACTCCGGCCGGCCGCCCAACTGGCGGAACTGCAGGTCGCAGCTGCGTACGTCGGCGCCGATGTCGTCGACCAGGTCGGCGGTGGGCCGGAATTCCGCGGTCACCGGCGGATCAGCCCTTGCGGGCGTGCAGCAACCGGCGCAGCAGCAACAGCACGAACATCGCGACGACACCGGCGGCCACCAGCTGACCGGTGGATCGTTGCGTCGCCGCCGGCACCGGGCTGATCGGGTTGGGGGCGGTGTCCACCGTCGACTTCGCCTGCGCCGCGGCCTCTTTGGCACGCTCGGCGAGCTGGCCCGAACCGTTGGTGGCGGCCGAGGGCGTGACCGCGACGGGCGGCTTGGTGTCGGCGGGCTTGGTGTCCGCGACCGGCTTGGCGGGCGCCTTCTTCGCCGGTGCCTTCTTGGCCGGGGCTTTCTTGGCGGGCGCCTTCTTGGCGGCGGCCTTGGCGGGTGCCTTCTTGGCCGGGGCCTTCTTCGCGGGCGCCTTCTTGGCCGGCGGCTGCTGCGGCGCAGGGGCCGGGTCGGGCTGGTCGGCTCCGGTCGGCGCGGCGGATTCGGGGTCGGGCTGGCCTTGCGGTTCGGTCATACGGCAGCTCCTCTAGCGGGGTTCTCGTCTCGGACGACTCGGCGACACCGGCAACGTTCCCATCATGCCAGCTCCCGGAAGTGCGGGCCGGTGACCGGCGGTCAGGACCGTGGCCGGTTGAACCACAGGCCGGCGGCGACCAGCGCCACCGCGCCGGCCACGAACGGCCAAACCGGCAGGTCCTCCTGCGGTTCGCCCGGGCGAACGGGCAGCGGGGAGCGCGTGTCGTCGCGGCCGGTGACCGCCGGGCCGGGCTCGCCGTCACCGGCGACGGTCAGCTGGAACGACCACGAACCGGACACCACATGCCCGTCGGCGGAGGTGACCCGATAGTGCACGGTGTAGGTGCCGGCCGGCCCCAGCGGCCGCACCGCGACGCCGGCGACCGCGCCCTTGACCTCGGTGTCCCCGGTGGACCACAGGTGCTGGTCGGGGCCGACGACCGTCATGGCGGCGAACCGGGGCTGCAGCTGCTCGTTGAACGTCGCGCTGACCCGCTTCGGGCCGACGGTCAGTTGCGCGTCGCGGGCCGGGTCGCTGGCCACCAGGACGGCGTGCGCCGCGGCCACGCCGGTCGCGGCGAACAGCATTCCCAGCGCGAAGATGCCCGCGACCGCCCACCGCAGCACGCGGATCATGCCCGCCGCCTACCCAGCGCGACCGTGGCGGCACCCGCCGCGACCAGCAACGCAGCCCCGCCCAGCAGCCGGGCCGGATTGTCGGCCTGCGGGCCGGCAGCGGCTTCGGGGCCGGATTCCGGTGCCGCCGAGACGACCGGCTCCGAGTGCCCGCCGTGATGCTCGGACGCCGACGCCCGGCCGGCGGCCAGCGCCAGCGTGGGTACCGGGCGTTCGGCCTCGCCGCCGTCCGCCGGCGGCGACTGGTCCCACCGCACCACGGTTCCGTCGGCGTACCGCTGTGCCGCGGGGAAGTCCACCGTGTCGGTGTCGGGCATCTTCATCTTGATCTGGAACTGGCCGAACTCGTCGGCGCCGATCCCGCCGGCGGTCGCGGTCCACGTCACCGACCGCACCGCGCCGGTGGCCGCGTCGCGGTCCAGTCGGGCCGTCCAGCCCGGTTTGGTCTCGGTGCGCGCCGAGGCGACGTCGGGCAGCGTCACGGTGAGTTCGGTTGTGGCAGAACCGGTCGGCGACTCATTGGGGACCTCGAAGGTCACGATCGCCATCGCGCCGCGGACCGCACCGGGACTGTTGGCGTGCACATGCGCCCACACCGGCGCGGCGCCGGCGAACGAGCCGGCCGCGATCACGCCGGCGACGGCTGCGGCGCGGAACCCGGCGCTTATGCGGCGGTTCCAGCTTCGCCTCTCCTCCGTCGTGCCTCGCTGAACCGCCGGCCTCATGACGGCAACCCCAGTCGGGCCATCAGATCGGCGTCGATCCCGTCGAGCTGGTCGCTGATCGAGATCGCGGCGAGCCGGCGGCGGTCCGCCGGCATGTTCTCGATGGCGGTGACGGCCGTCGCGAGGTCCGCCAACCGTTCGGTGATCGCCGCGACGAACTGCTTGGTCTCGGGATCCTTGGGCCTGCGATCGGCCACCGAGCGCAGGGTCTTCTCGGCCCCGGCGATCCGTGCCGACAACCGGGGCACATTCCCGGAGAACTCCCCGATGCGGGCCAGCGGCACCCCGAGACCGGCGGCGCGCTGCTCGTCGATCAGGCCCCGCACCGCCATCGCGGCACGGTAGGCCAGCGGTACCACGACCGGCGCGAGCATCCGGGTGACGGTCAGCACCCGCCGGATCCGGGCCGGCGACAGCACCCGGCCGTCGCGGGCGGCCTTCAGCTGGCTCTCGGCGGCCTTCACGGTGGCGCGATCGCGGCTGCGGTCGGACTTGACCTGGGCTTTCAGGGCCCGGGCCTCCGCGCGTTGGGAGGCCTTGAAACGCTTGGCCTCGCCCTTGGCCGACAGGCGTGCCTCGAGCTTGGCGCGGGCTTTGAGTGCACGCGCCTCGGCCCGTCGGGTCGCGCGGCTCTTGCGTTTTCTGAACAGGCCCATCGCGGCCGCCTCCCCGGTGTCTCGCTGGAACCGATCACGCCACCCTAATCGGCGGCACCGAGTCCTCAGGCGCTGAGGTGCTCCTTGCCGCGGAGTTCGTCGATGTGGGCCAGCACTTCCTGCTGGGCTTCCGGCGACAGCCCGATCGCCCGGGTCGCGATGCGGCGTACCCCTTCGTCGCGAACGGCTTCCAGCCAGGACAATTCGGCGTCGAGCTTGGTGTAGTAGTCGTCGTCGGTGAAGAACGCGGGCTTGATCCGGAAGAAGTTGGCCAACGCGGCCATCGTGGTGGTGGACGGATTCGTCCGGTTACCCGAGCGGAGCTGGGACAGATAGGGAGCCGACATCGTGACACCTTCGGCTTTGAGTGCCGCGATCACTTCGGCGGACGTGTGCGGCCCGCGACCGGGTGGGTAGACCACATCGAAAAGACGGTTGAGTCGGACCGCGAACGTCGCGCTCATCTATAGGACCTCCAAAGGGGTGGAAGCGGCCGGCAGGCGCCCGAATAGAGGGTGAGGGGAGGCGCCTGATGATTTGCTGATCATCGTAGCGATAGACGCCGACACAACCAAGGGTGTACCCGCCGCGAATTCGATCTTGATTTACCGGCCCGGGCTCGCACGAGTTCAGCCATCGATCCGGAGAGCCGTAGATGCCGGATTCTGTTGTCGTAGCGGGAAGAATTGCGTCGCCAACGGTGAACGAAAAATTCTGCAATGGCGGGCGCGATGGTCCTCGACTTCGGACACTGCTCCGGCGAAGTGAAGTTTGCACCGTGTGCCCGCCGATTCGAGGGCTTTGCTAGCGGGCACCGGAAGCGTCCCCGGAGGGCGCCGTGGAGCGGCGGCGACCGGCCCGCAGAACCGCCGTCGCGGCGGTCACCGCCGCCAGCGCGGCGAGCGATGCGACCGCCGCCGGGCGACAGCACAGGGCTTCGTCGAGCAGGATCCACAGACCGAACGCCAAGAAGAGCAGTCCGGCCATGGTGTGCAACAGATGCGCGGGCAGCCGGCGGTGCAGCACCGTGCCGACGGCGATCGCCACCGCATCGGCCAGCACCATGCCGGCGGTGGCCCCCAGCCAGACGCCGAGCCAGTTGCGGTCACTGGCCAGGGCCACCGTCGCCAGCATCGTCTTGTCGCCGAGTTCGGCCAACAGCACCGAGGACACCACCGCGAACAGCACGAAGCGGGGCTCGCGGACCGCCGTCTCGCCCGGCGCCGAACCGATGCCCTCCCGCCACGTCCATGCCGCGAAGCCCAGGAAGGCGACACCGGCGACCGCCGCGATCGGGCGTGCGGGCAGGGTCAGCCCCAGGAAGTGCCCGACCGTGACCGAGATGCCGTGGATGGCGAACGCGGCGATCGCCACCCCGCTGAGCACCACCCACCACCGGTGCCGCAGCGCATAGGTCATGGTGATCAGCTGGGACTTGTCGCCGAGCTCGGCGAGGAACACCACCCCCGCGCTGATCAGCATGGCGGCAAGCATGCGAGACGCCCTTTCGTCAGCTGCCGACGTTAACCACTGCGTGGTTCGCCCGCCAGAGCGCGGCCGAATTTCGGGCGGCCGAATCGATTGATCCGGCCGACGGACACGTCGCGTCGAATTGCTTTACGCGGCAAGCAGCATGGCCAGGATCGCGGTGTCGGGATGGCTGACCGGATCGAGGCCGACCCGGCTCACCATCGAGGTGACGGTGCCGTCGGACTCGGCCTCGACCCACGCCGCCCGGTGTTGCAGGCCCAGGTAGGGCAGGCCGGGCAGCAGCACGCATCCCGAAGCGGCGCCGCGGCATTCGGGCAGTGAGGGAACGGTCTCCGACGGCGGATGCAGCATCAACAGCGCCGACGGCTGGTGGCCGGCGAAGTATCCCGGCGCGATCGCCGCGGTACCGGTAACGGTGCCCTCGGCGAGCAGGAATCCGACGGTGCCCGGTCCGGGATCGTCGGGGAGTTCCTCATGGGTTCCGAATACCGTTGTGGTGGACAACAACCCGGGCAGCGACGCGACCCGGACGGTGATGCTGAGCAGTTGGGCCCATTCCTTGGTCGAATCCGGCCACCGGCCGAACACCACGAAACCGTGCAGCTCTCCGCGGGAGTGAAAGGGGGCGACCTCGATCGCCCGGCCAGACCCTGTCGTCTCCATCGCGCACCCTCCGCGACTTGGTGTTTCCCGATTGCAGTCGAGCGATTGGGCTATTACCGCAGCATGCGGCAGCGGTGCACGCCGTGCAAGGGGACACGTCGCGGCGGCGGATAACGAAACGGTGAAAAAGCCGGATAAAACAAGTGGGGCGTCGCACCGTCGGTGCGACGCCCCACCCGGGTCGAGGACGCGGCTAGAAGATCAGCCCCGAAGTCTTCGAGGTGGCCGCGGCGAACCGAGCCTGTACGTCGGCCCAGTTGACGACGTTCCAGAACGCCTTGACGTAGTCCGCCTTGACGTTCTTGTACTGCAGGTAGAAGGCGTGCTCCCACATGTCGACCTGCAGCAGCGGGATGATGCCCAGCGGCACGTTGGCCTGCTGGTCGTAGAGCTGGAAGGTCAGCAGCTTGCCGCCCAGGGTGTCGTAGCCGAGCACCGCCCAGCCCGAGCCCTGCAGGCCGTTGGCCGCGGCGGTGAACTGCGCGCGGAACTTGTCGAACGACCCGAACGCGTCGTCGAGGGCCGCGGCCAGCTCGCCGGTGGGCTTGTCGCCACCGTTGGGCGACAGGTTCTTCCACCAGATCGAGTGGTTCACGTGGCCGCCCAGGTGGAAGGCCAGGTTCTTCTCGTTCAAGAAGATCGCGGCGTGGTCGTCGTTGGCGCGGGCCTCTTCGAGCTTCGCCAGGGCGCCGTTGACGCCGGCGACGTAGGCGGCGTGGTGCTTGCTGTGGTGCAGTTCGTTGATCTGACCCGAGATGTGCGGCTCAAGGGCTCCGTAATCCCAGTCCAGGTCCGGCAAGGTGTAGTCGGCCACGGGGTTCCTTCCTTCGATCAGTGCTGATCCGGTGTCGGTCACCGTTGATCATCGTCGACATGCGTTGACTCGCGTGTGGCGCCCCACGCTCACCGAGGTCACGGCGTGGCGGGGCCACCTCGATCAACATTGCTCCACTGTGCGGAGGACCGCAACCACGGGGTGGGTAAACAGCCGGTGGCCGCCGACATGCCGGGCGGGCGGCCCGGGCTCAGGTCAGGACGAGCGCGAGCAGAACGGTCAGCAGCACCAGGGCGACCACGCCGGCGCGCAGCGATGCGAGCAGGTAGGCGCGCTTGTAGGTGGACGATCCCGCGTGCCAGTTCGCACCCGTGGAGACGGATCCGGGTCGAAGCGAACCCGCCGTCATTGCCCTGCCCTCAACATCCCGATGCCCCCAACTTCGCCGTGCACCCCACCCCCGTGAGGCGCATCACAGTAGTTCTGTGACGGTGATCATAGCGTCTCGCGCGCGGAGTGGAAAAATCCGGGCAATAACCCGACTTACCGGCAGTGATACCCGTCCGGCGACGCCCGGCCCCGATCGTGGGCGGGGGCAGCTGGTTAGCAGATCAACCGATTTCGCTCGGCGTTGTTAGTCGGTTCACTGTGGCGTCGCCTCGTTATCCACAATCGGTGGGTCCGCCGGTGCGCTAAAGCCACTTCAGCCCGTCCACGACCGTCGACGTAACTGTGGATAAACCTGTGGAAACTGTGGATAGTCGACGGTAGCTGGCCGGGTCGTAAGCCGACCGTGATGCAGTGTTTGCGGTTTCGATGCCCGGCGTTCACTCAGCGGTGACCCGAGCGCGGTCCGCTCCGTCGACCTTGCCCGCACGGCTAGGCTGGTCCGGTGATCCAGGTGTGTTCCCGCTGCAATACGCGATGGAACGTGCGCGACCGACAGCGGGCGTGGTGCCCGCACTGCAACGGTGCCCTGTGGGCGCCGTTGACACCGGAGCAGGAAGCCGAGCTGCAGCGGTCGGCGTCCGGCCCGCCCGCGGCCGGTCCCGCCGCGCCGCCCGCCGCCGGCGGACCACCGCCGGCGCAGCCCCGGTCCGGACCCGGATACCGGTGGATCGCGGTGCGACCGGGCCCGCCGCCGCCGCAGCCGCCCCCGCAACGTCCACCGGGGCCCACGCCGCGCTACGCGACGATCCCGCGCTGGACCCTGATGGGCGCCCCGGCCCCGGCCGCGGCGCCGGCGAAGTCGGCCGGGCCCGTCGCTCCGGAACCGCGCACCATGGAGCGGGCGCTCGGCGGCGCCATCGCCGCGCTCGGTATCGCCGCGCTGGTGCACGCCCTGATCTATGCGTTGATGCTGATCAACCGGACCACGCTGCTGAATCCCTGGATCGCCGGCGGCGCGGTGTGGCTGGGCCGGCTGGCCGGGCTCGCCGCGATCGCCGCGGTGTTCGGGTGCGCGGTGGTGTTGACCCGGTGGCTGCTGGCCCGGCGGTCGGCCGCCTTCACCCGGCGGCACCTGCCCGAGTCGCGTTCGGCCCGGGCGATCTGGGCCGGCTGCCTGGTGCCCGTGGTGAACCTGGCCTGGGCGCCGGTCTTCGTGATGGAACTGGCATCGCGGGAAGGCCGGCTGGAGCGGCTGCGGAAACCCATCGTGGTGTGGTGGGTGGTGTGGGCGGCCGCCACCGCGGTCGCGGTGTTCGCCACCGCCACCAGCCGCGCCGACGATGCCCAGGGCATCGCGAACAACGTGGTGGCCACGGTGCTGGCCTACCTGCTGGGTCTGGCCGCGGTGCTGACCGCGGCCCGGGTGGTCGAGGGATTCGAGCGGCGCTCGATCGGCCGGCCCGCCCACCACTGGGTGGTGGTCTCCGACGGTCGCGACAGCGCGCCGCCGGAACCGTCGGCCCCGCCGCGGGACACGGCGGCCGACCCGGATCCCGACGCCGAGCCGCCGACCGAGGTGCTCAAGTCGGCCGGGCGCGAACCGGCGGCATAGCGGCATGACACCGGCCGGCGATCTCGTCGCGGAGCACCCGTTCGTGGTCGCGCATCGGGGGGCGTCGGTCGACCGCCCGGAGCACACCCTGGCCGCCTACGACCTGGCGCTGGCCGAGGGCGCCGACGGCGTCGAGTGCGACGTGCGACTGACCAGCGACGGACATCTGGTCTGTGTGCACGACCGGCGGGTGGACCGGACCTCCGACGGGGTCGGCGTGGTGAGCGAGATGACGCTGGCGCAGTTGCAGCGCTTCGACTACGGCGCGCGGCACACCGGTTCCCGGTGGGACGGCGTCGGCGACACCGGCCTGCTCACGCTCGACGCGCTGGTCTCGTTCGTCCTGGACTGGCACCGGCCGGTGAAGATCTTCATCGAGACCAAGCACCCGGTCCGCTACGGCTCGATGGTCGAGCGCGAGGTGCTCAGCCTGCTGGACCGGTACGGGCTCGCGGCGCCGGCATCGGCCTCCCGGTCGCGGGCGGTGGTCATGTCGTTCTCGGCGGCGGCGGTATGGCGGGTCCGCCGGGCCGCGCCGCTGTTGCCCACGGTGTTGCTCGGCGAGGGCGCGCGTTACCTGACCGGCGGCACGGCGACGACGGTCGGCGCCACCGCGATCGGCCCGTCCATCGAGACCCTGCGGGAACATCCGGATCTGGTGGACCAGGCGGCGGCCCGGGGCCGGGCGCTGTACTGCTGGACCGTCGACCGGGCCGAGGACGTCGACTTCTGCCGGGACGTCGGCGTGGCATGGGTGGCGACGAATCAGCCCGCCCGAACCAAGGCGCGGTTGCGGGCGGGCTGATCGGCGGGTGCGGGGCGGGGTCTACCCGCCGGCGATACGTGGCGCGCCGGCCTCCGGGGTCACGGTGCCGATCTCGCGTGCGATGAAGGTCTCCAGTTCGAACATGTTGCCCGCGGCCCGGTCGGCGACCCGCAGCAGCCGGGTCATGGTGGCCACCTCTTCGACCTGCTCGCGCAGGAACCACTGCATGAACTGTTCGCCGAGGTGGTCGTTCTCGTCCCGGGCGACGCCGGCCAGCCGGGTGATCTGCTCGGTGACGGTGCGCTCCTGCTGAAGCATCAGTGCCAGCGCGTCCCGCGGCGCGTCGAACCGGTTGCGGACCGCGTCCACGCCGGGGATCTCCACCTCGATGTCGCGGTCGAGCAGGTACTGCACCAGCATCATCGCGTGGTTACGTTCCTCGACGGCCTGCGCGTAAAAGAATTTCGCCAATTGCGGATAATCCCCGCCGTCGAAATAAACCGCTACCGCCACATATTGCTGCGCCGCGGTGAATTCGTGATAGATCTGCTCCTGGAGCAGCGCATGGAATTTAGTCGTGTGGTTGTCGGTGTCGATCATGTTCGCCATGCTACCGCTGGTCAGCATGGGTGCGCATCCAAGGCGAGGCTTACTCAGGCCAGCGTTGCCTAAGTAAAGATAGGGTACGCTTCGAAATGGCGATTCGACGATCCGAATTGAGGTTTGGCTTAATTAACCCTATCTGATAGGGGGGGGCGGAATCCCGGCGTAATGCGTCGAATAGCCGGGCCGCGCTGGTGTGGTCCCACACCACCGCGTCGCCGGAGTCGGTGTAGACGAACTCGCCGATCGGCACGGTCAGCGACGTCGTCTCACCCCGCACCGCCCAGCCCAGGGCCGCCAGGTCCAGCACGCCGGTGTCGGCATCCACCGTCACCGCGTCCGCGGTCGCGCGCGGCACCGTGTACCAGCGCACCGGATTGAGCCAGACCGCCGGATCGGTCAGCCGGCTCAGCAGGGCGGCCAGGAACAGCCGTTGGTGCTCCATCCGATCCAGGTCGGCGCGCGGGGTGGCGCGACTGCGCACGTAGCCCAGCGCCGCCGCGCCGGACATCTGCCGGCAGCCGGCCGGCAGATCGAGCCCGGCCAGGGGATCCGCGATCGGCTCGTCCGGGCAGAGCGTGACACCGCCGAGCGCGTCGACCAGGCCGGCGAACCCGGCGAACCCGATCTCGAGGTAATGGTCCAGCCGCACCCCGGTGGCCTGCTCCACGGTTCGGGTCAGCAGCGCAGCGCCGCCGAGGGTGAACGCGGCGTTGATCTTGTCGTCGCCGTGACCGGGGATGGCGACATAGGAGTCCCGCGGCAACGACACCACCGTCGGCGCAACGCCCGAACCCGGCGCCGGCAGGTGGACCAGCAGCAGGGTGTCGGTGCGCCCGTCGCCGAGGTTCCCGCCGGTGCTCAGGTCCTGCTGTTCGGCCGGGGTGAGATCGGCGCGACTGTCCGAGCCGACCAGCAACCAGGTGGTCCCGCGTCCTGCCGTCGGGCGGTCGGGGTAATCGGCGAACGCCACGGTGCGACGCAGCGCGCCGTCGAGCCATACCGCGACCCCCGCCGCGCCCGCGGCACCGATCAGCACCACCAGCAGGGCGGACACGGCCAGCCGGCGGGGCCAGGAGCGTCGTCGCCGCCGACGGGATACCGGTGGCCGGGGCGCGGGGGCGACGAGCGGGCGCGGCGGGGCCTGGGGGACCGGGCGCGGCGGCGGCCGCCGGTTGCCGGGTGCAGCGGGTGGCGGGACCGGCCGGCCCGGCGCGGCCGGCGGCCGCCCGTGCGGGTCGCGGTAGAGCACCGGCGGCGGTTCACGGCGCGCGGGTCGCGGTGTATGCCGGGGCCGGCCCGGCCGGTGATCGCCGTTCACCTGCTCAATCTACGTGCCGGATACGCGTCCAGCGGTGGTCGCGCAACCGGCCGGGCCTCTCAGCTTTTATTAGCGATACTCCCAACAAATTGTTACTTTGACCCGGCCGGTCGTAGTCACGGCCGCGGAGAGAGGTCGAGGCGCAGATGGCGAGTCAGAGTCGCACCGAGCGGAAACGTCGGGTCGTCGGGCTGGGAACGGCCGTGGGGGCCTTCTTGGCCCTCGGAGTGACCCCGCTGGTCGCGGCCGCGCCGGCGTCCGCCGAGATCTTCGGCGACGTTTTCGAGCCGGAGCCGTTCGTGGCCACCGCCTTCGACGGGCCGGACTGGGCCGGGCTGCCGGCCGGTGCCGCCGACGCATCGATCCTGGACTTCTCCGACCCCACCGCGTGGTTGCTGGACTTCGTCTACACCCCGCTGCACACCGGTCTGGAGGAGTTGCTCGACAGTGCCGGCGTGGCCCCGCTCGTCGACGGGCTGAACCAGCTCAGCCAGACACTGGGGCTGGGGCTGATGATCGGTGACGGCGCGGCGGGCACCGCCGAGCAGGCCGCCGGCGGGGCGGGCGGCTGGCTGTTCGGTGACGGCGGGGCCGGCTGGGACAACACCGCGGCCGGCGGTGTCGGCGGCGCCGGTGGTGCGGCCGGCATGTTCGGCAACGGCGGGAGCGGCGGCGCCGGTGGCGAGGGCGGCGCCGGCGGGGTCGGCGGTGCCGGCGGCTGGCTGATGGGAGTCGGGGGCACCGGAGGTTTTGGCGGCGACGGGATCACCGGCGGGATCGGTGGCGGCGGAGGCGCCGGGATCGGCTGGCTGCTGGGTGTCGGCGGGACCGGCGGCGTCGGTGGCGACGGTAGCCATCTCGGTGGAAACGGCGGCGACGGCGGGGTCGGCTCGGCCTGGTTGGGCAGCGGCGGCGACGGCGGGGCCGCCGGTGACGGCGTCTACCTCGGCAGCGGAGATCTGCCGGCGCTGGGTGGGGCCGGCGGCACCGGTGGCCTGCTGGGCACCCACGGCGCGGTCGGTCACGCCGGTCTGCTGGACGGGGCCCCGGATAGGGGCCCGGCCGAACTGGCCACCGCCGGCGGCTGGATCGTCGATCACGACGGCCGGGTGGTCATCCTGCAGGGCGTCAACCAGGTGTACAAGTCCGCGCCGTTCTCCCCGGGCGGCAACGGATTCGACGCCGACGACGCGGCGTTCCTGGCCGCCAACGGTTTCAACGCGGTGCGGCTGGGCGTGTACTGGTCGGAGATCGAACCGCAGCCCGGTACCTACAACCTGGAATACCTGGACTCGGTCAAGGAGACCATCGAGACGCTGAAGGCGCACGGCATCGTCAGCGTCATCGACATGCACCAGGACCTCTACAGTGCCGCGATCGGCGGGCACGGCGCCCCGGACTGGGCGACCCTGTTCAACCCCGACGACAACGACACCAGCCAGGCGTTCCCGTTCGCCTACGCGCTCAACCCGGCGCAGAACCAGGCCTGGGATGCGTTCTGGTCCAACACGAAGGTCGACGGCGTCGGGCTGCAGAACTCCTACGCGCGGATGTGGCAGACCGTCGCCGACCACCTGGGCGGGACCCCCGGGGTGGCCGGCTACGAGATCATGAACGAGCCGTGGCCCGGTTCGCCGTGGCTGGGCAGCCTGTTCGGCCCGCACTTCGACGCCCAGACCCTGACGCCGTTCTACGACCAGGTGATCGCGGCGATCCGGTCGGTCGACACCGACACCACGGTGTACTTCGAGCCGAACGTGTTGTTGGGCAACGTCGCCCCGGTCACCCACCTGAACATGGTCGACGACGACAACACGGTGTTCGCGTTCCACGACTACTGCATCTTCGACGCCCTGGGCACCGGCAGTGCCGCGGGCTGCTCGCTCTGGGACGGGCTGATGATGAGCGCGGCCGACGCGTTCGCCGGCGCCCACGGCATCCCGGCGGTGGTCACCGAGTTCGGCGCCACCTCCAACACCGACACCATCGCCAGCCAGCTGGACTCCATCGACCCGCACCGGTTCGGCTGGCTGTACTGGGGCTACACCAACGAGGCGGGGTCGCTGGTGCACGACACCAACGCGGCGCCGACCGGGGACAACGTCAGCGAGTCCATCGTGGCGACACTGGCCCAGCCCTACCCGCAGGTGATCGCCGGCGTGCCGAACGCCTGGTCGTTCTCCGACGGCGTGTTCTCGTTCAGCTACTCCACCGCGATGGCCGACGGTTCGGGCAGCTTCGCGGCCGGGTCGCAGACCCAGATCTCGATCCCCGCCGTCCAATTCCCCGACGGGTATCAGGTCAGCGTGAGCGGCGGCGAGGTCGTCTCGGGCCCCAACGCCGCGGTGCTGGTCATCGAATCCGGTGCCGGAGCCGGCACCGTCACGGTGACCGTGACCCGTTAGCGCAGCCAGCCCAGCTGGTCGGCGAAGAGCGTGTAGCCGACGAACGCCACGGTGTCGATCAATCCGTGGGCCAGGATCAGCGGCCACAGCCGCCCGGTGCGCTGCCAGGCGTAGCCGAACACCAGGCCCATCGCGACGTTGCCCAGTCCGGCGCCGAAACCCTGGTAGAGGTGATACGCCCCGCGCAGCAGTGCCGAGCACACCAGCGCCACCGGGGCCGAGACCCGCAGTTGCCGCAGCCGGGTCAGCAGGTAGCCGACGACGATCACCTCTTCGGCCCACCCGTTGGCGAACGCGATCACGATCAGCATCGGCGCCCGCCACCAGCTGCCGTCGGCGGCCGCGGGCACCACGTCGGCGTTGAGTCCCAGCGTGCGGGCCAGTAGATACAGACCCAGCCCGGGCAGTCCGATCAGGGCGGCCAGCCCGAGGCCGCCGGCGACGTCGGTGCCCCGCGGTCGCCGGTCCAGCCCGATGCGGGCCGGCCCGTATCCGCTGCGCTGCAACAGATAGACCGCCAGCGCGCCCCACGCGATCAGCTGGACCGCCCAGGCGGCGTTGAGACCGAAGTCGATGACGTCGAAGTAGGACCGGCGGGGGTTCAGCGCGATCTTCTGGGCGCTCAGATCGCGCAGCACCGAGTCGGCCAGCTGCAGGATCGCGGTGACGGCGCTCAGGCCGTAGGTGACCGCGAGCACCAGCACGATCTCCAGGCGCAGTGCGCGTCGCTCAACCGGCGGCTCGGTCACCTCGTCACGGTAGCGGCTGGGCCGGCGGCCGCTAGAGACGGCGGGCCGGCAGCCCGTTGCGGAACGGGCAGCCCAGCAGGGCGCGCACCGCCCGGTTCAAACCCTGCACGTCGGTGACCGGGCGCGGGAAGCTCAGCCGGACATCGTGATCACCGTCGGCGGCCTCCACCCGCAGCCACATGCCGTAGCGGTCCACCGCGAGCGGGCGGGGGCGGCCCCGCCGCAGCCGCGGCGGCAGGGTGACCGCGGCCAGCCGGGCCACCATCTCCGGGTGGGCCGAATCCAGGTGCTGCAGCCAGTGCGCCTCGATCGCGCAGAACGGGTCGGGGCGCGCCGCCAGCAGGTCGGTCACCTCGACCGCCTCGGCCCCGGTGGTGTCGGCCAGCACGGCCGAGTCCGGGGTGAGTCGCAGCAGCGCGTAGCCGTCACCACCGTCATCCGGTGTCGGCCCGACACTCCGCGAATGGCTCGCCGACCGCGGTGAGAGGACCTGCAGCAGAGCCGGATTGGGGTCCACCGCGGCGATCTGGTCGAGCAGGACGGGGATGTCGGCGGCGGGCACCGGGTGCAGCAGGCCGCGGATCCATACCAGTGCGCGGACCCGCTCGCGTAGCCGTAGCGGGGCGTGGTCGGTCAACTCCAGCATCGCCTGCACGCCGGATTCGGCGGCGGCCACGGTGACCGGGTCGCCGGCGGGAACGGCGACCACCAGCGATCCGTCGGCCAGCAGGTGGCAGACCGGCGCGTCGACCGGTGCGGCATCGGCCGAGTCGGCGATCGCCAGGAGTGCCTGGCCGCGGATGCAGGCGCTGCGAATCCGCTCGGCGGAGGTCGGGACGGTGACTGCTGTCGTGGTGGCCATCTATCACCCTTTCGAAGTGAGGTAAGCCTAACTTAATTAAAGACCGGGGGGAGCGCAACAGCGGAATCCGGATTCGATTCGTCCCCCGGTGTCGCCGACGGCCGCGCCGGCGGGCCGCGGCCGATAGGGTTGAGCGGTGACCCGCATCAGCTATCTCGGCCCGGCGGGGACCTTCACCGAAGCGGCACTGCTCGCACTGACGCGTGCCGGATTGGTCCCCGGCGACGATCACCGCCCGGTTCCCGTCGACAGCACGCCGGCCGCCCTCGCGGCGGTGCGCGACGGTGCCGTCGACTACGCATGTGTGCCGATCGAGAACTCGATCGAAGGCGGTGTGACGCCCACCCTCGACGGGCTCGCCATCGGGACGCCGCTGCAGATATTCGCCGAAACCGCCTTGGACGTCGCGTTTTCGGTGGTGGTGCTGCCGGGCCGCACGCTCGCCGACATCCGCACCGTCGCCGCTCACCCGGTGGCCGGCGCCCAGGTGCGCCGCTGGCTGGCCGAGCGGCTACCGCACGCGCAGGTACTGCCGGCCAACTCCAATGCCGCTGCCGCGCAGCAGGTTTGCGACGGTGAAGTGGACGCCGGGGTCAGCACCGCGCTGGCCGCGCGGCAGCGCGGCCTGACGGCGCTGGCCGAGGGCGTCATCGACGAGGACAGTGCGCGGACCCGTTTCGTCCTGGTCGGCCCGCCCGCTCCGCCCCCGCCGCGCACCGGCTCGGATCGCACCTCGGTGGTGCTGCGGCTGAAGAACAAGCCCGGGGCGCTGGCCGCGGCCCTGATCGAGTTCGGCAGCCGCGGAATCGATCTCACCCGCATCGAGTCCCGGCCGACCAGGACCGGACTGGGCACCTACCTGTTCTTCCTGGACTGCGTGGGCCACATCGACGACGGTGTCGTCGGCCAGGCGCTGGAGGCGTTGCGGCACAGCTGTGACGACGTGCGCTATCTCGGTTCCTGGCCGGCCGGAACGGGGGCATCATGAGTGGACGGTTGATCCTGCTGCGGCACGGCCAGTCCGTCGGCAACGTCGCCCGCCGCCTCGACACCCGCCCGCCGGGATCCGAGCTGACACCGCTGGGGCGCGACCAGGCGCGGGCGTTCGCGACCTCGACCGCGGGCGTCCACCGCCCGATGCTGATCGCCCACTCGATCGCCACCCGGGCGGTGCAGACCGCCGCCGAGATCAGCGGCCGGCTCGGCGTGACCGCCCGCGCGCTCGACGGCATCCACGAGGTGCAGGCCGGCGCGCTGGAGAATCGCAGCGACGACGACGCGATCGCCGAATTCAACGAGACCTACAAGCGCTGGCACTGCGGCGAACCGGGGATCGCGCTGCCCGGCGGGGAGTCGGCCGAACAGGTGCTGGACCGGTACCTGCCGGTGGTGACCGACCTGCGGATGCGCTACCTCGACGACGACGACTGGACCGGCGACATCGTCGTGGTAAGCCACGGCGCGGCGATCCGGCTGGCCGCGGCGACGCTGGCCGGCGTGGACGGCGGGTTCGTGCTGGACAACCACCTGGAGAACGCCACCGCGGTGGTGCTCGCCCCGATCACCGATGGGCGCTGGAGCTGCGTGCAGTGGGGCGCGCTGACCCCGCCGTTCTATCCCGAGCCCGATGCGGACCCGGTCGGGGACGCGCTGCGCTCCGACACCGACCCGATGGGGTAGGGCGGTCAGCCCCAGCCCAGTTCGTGCAACCGGTCGTCGTCGATACCGAAGTGGTGGGCGATCTCGTGGATCACCGTGATCCGGACCTCGTCGACGACTTCTTCCTCGGATTCGCACATCTCCAACAGCGCCCGCCGGTAGATGGTGATGGTGTCGGGCAACGACCCGGCGTAGCTCGAATCGCGTTCGGTCAGCGCGATGCCCTCGTAGAGGCCCAGCAGATCCGGTTCCTCGGCGTTGCGGTCCTCCACCAGGATGACGACGTTGTCGAAGGCGGCGGCCAGCTCGGCCGGGATCAGGTCCAGCGCGTCGGCGACGAGTTCGTCGAACCGGCGCGGGTCCATCTCGACGCTCACCGTGGCTGCGGCAGTTGGTTCAGCCGTTCCGCGGGGATCGAGGGCGGCGGGACGGGTGGCTGGCCGTTGATCAGCAGCGGGCCGCGGGCGCTGTTGAGCAGTGCCGCCCAGCCGCCGTTGCCCAGCGCGGCACCCACGCTGCACGCCACCTCGCGGCTCCCCGCCGACCAGCTGGGCAGCGACAGGGTGGCGTAGGTCAGGGTCAGCGTGGTGTCGCGCAACTGCACCGGGTCGAGGTATTCGTCGGTGAGCCGGGTGCAAGTGTCCTTGATGTAGGCGTCCTGCTCGGGCTCGGGCGGCAGCACGTCGGGGAACCGCTCGGCCAGGTTGACCGTGCCGGTGACCTCCTTGGTGTGCGGTGCGGCGCAGTCGACCGGGACGTCGTTGGGCTGATTGGTGGCCGGGTCGATGCCCAGGCAGGTGCCCGGCGGCCAGACCTTGGACTGGTCGATGTCGGCGACTTTGCCGGTGAACGCGGCCTGTCGGCCGCCCTCGCCGGGCAGTTGCAGGCCGCAGAGCATCCGCCGTTCGCCGTGCAGGCGCCACGCCCGGTCGCCGGCCCACAGCATGCTGGCGACGAACTTGCTGTGCGGGTCGAACTTGGGCCCCAGGTAGCGGCGGACCGAGGACTCGCACTGCTCCTGGGTGATCTGCTCGATGCGGGCGGTCGACGGCGGCGGGGCGTCGGGCCCGTACTCGGATCCCGGGAACATGTTCATGTCCACCGGGCCGGCGACCTCGAACTTGTGCTCCTCGGCGCAGCCGACCACCGTGGCCCCGTCCAGGTCGTCGTCCGGCCAGTTCAGGCAGTCGCCGGCCAGCGCGCGGTCGATCGCCTCGTTGCCCTTGACCGGGCCCAGCCCCAGTGCCGGGGCCGCCGCTTTGCCGCCGGCCACCGCCACCGGTTCGGCGCCCAGGTGGCTCAGCAGGGCGGCCGGGCCCTCGTCGAGCAGCGGTGCGACGGTCACCAGACCGGCGATCAGCAGGCCGCCCAGCGCGGTCAGCAACAGCGTGCGGCGCGTGGAGGTGGCCCGCAGCGTGCGTCGCAACGACACCCGCTTGGCGGGTGGATCCGGCTGGTCGGCTGCCTTCGACATCGGGTCCATTCTGACAGGCAGTCCTCGACGCGTGACAAATGATGCGAAAGTGATGCCGTCCGCCAGGTTGTAGGGTTTTGCCGTGATCGACCTGAAGCTGCTGCGTGAAGACCCCGACCGTGTGCGCCGCTCCCAGGTGAGCCGCGGTGAGGACCCGGCCCTGGTGGACGCCCTGCTCACCGCCGACACCGCGCGCCGCGCCGCGATCGCGGCCGCCGACACCTTGCGGGCCGACCAGAAGACCGCCAGCCGGTCGGTGGGCAAGGCGTCGCCCGAGGAGCGGCCCGCCCTGCTGGCGCAGGCCAAGGAGCTTGCCGAACAGGTCAAGGCCGCCGAGACCGCCCAGGGCGAGGCCGAGACGGCGTTCACCGCCGCGCACCTGGCGATCGCCAACGTCGTCATCGACGGGGTGCCCGCCGGCGGCGAGGACGATTACGCGGTGCTGGACGTGGTGGGTGAGCCGCCGTCGATCGAGAACCCGCGCGACCACCTGGAACTCGGCGAAGCGCTGGGCCTGATCGACATGGGCCGCGGTGCCAAGGTCTCCGGCTCGCGGTTCTACTTCCTGACCGGCCGCGGCGCACTGCTGCAGCTGGGCCTGCTGCAGCTGGCGGTGCGGGTGGCCGTCGACAACGGCTTCACCCCGATGATCACCCCGTCGCTGGTCCGCCCCGAGGTCATGTCCGGCACCGGTTTTCTGGGGGCGCACGCCGACGAGATCTATCGCCTCGAAGCCGACGACCTCTACCTGGTGGGGACCTCCGAGGTGCCGCTGGCGGGCTACCACTCCGACGAGATCCTGGACCTGTCCGCCGGGCCGCTGCGCTACGCCGGCTGGTCGTCGTGTTTCCGCCGGGAGGCCGGCAGCTACGGCAAGGACACCCGCGGGATCATCCGGGTGCACCAGTTCGACAAGGTGGAGGGCTTCGTCTACTGCCGGCCCGAGGACGCCGAGGCCGAACACCAACGGCTGCTCGGCTGGCAGCGCGAGATGCTGGCCCACATCGAGGTGCCGTATCGGGTGATCGACGTCGCCGCAGGCGATCTCGGGTCCTCGGCGGCGCGCAAGTTCGACTGCGAGGCGTGGGTGCCGTCCCAGGCCACCTACCGGGAGCTGACCTCGACGTCGAACTGCACCACTTTCCAGGCCCGCCGACTGTCGACCCGCTACCGCGACGAGAACGGCCGACCGCAGACCGCCGCGACGCTGAACGGCACGCTGGCGACCACCCGCTGGCTGGTGGCGATCCTGGAGAACCACCAGCAGCCCGACGGCAGCGTGCGGGTGCCGCAGGCGCTGGTGCCCTACGTCGGGGTCGAGGTGCTGGAGCCGACGCGCTAGTCGCCGAGCGGCGACTCGACCCGGATCTTCTCGTCGCGGATCAGCCCGCGCAGCAGCGCCGTGCTGAACTCCGCGGCGATCTCCTTGGCGCTGCGCCGGCCACTGGGCCGCAACCAGCGGTAGGCGCCCAGCGTCATGCCGATGTAGCCGAGCGCCAGCACGTGCGAATCGCACGGGTAGAACTCGCCGCTGGCGATCCCGCGGTCGATCAGGCCGTGCACGTGCTCGTAGACCTGGGCTTCCTTCTCGCGGATCTCGGCGACCTGCTCCTCGGTGAACCACTCGGTGATGTAGGGCTGCTCCTGGAAGTAGACCGCCGCGCCCTCGGGATTGACCGCGATCTGGTCCAGTAGCCGCACGGTGTACTGGTACAGCGCCTCGCGTGCGGTCCAGGACGGGTCGTCGTGGACCGCGGCCAGGGTGCGTTCCGCCGCGCCCTGGTAGATGTCGTAGAGGATCAGCGACTTACTGGCGTAGTAGTGGTAGACGGTTGCCTTGTTCAGCCCCACCACGTCGGCGACGTCGTCCATCCGGGTGCCGTGGTAGCCGCGGGCGGCGAACAACTTGGTGGCGACCGCAAGCAGCTCCTCGCGACGGGAGGGACCCTGGGTGGATGCCCCCGGCGTAGCCTTGCCGTTTGCCATGTTCACTCGCTATCCGGCCGGCCGCGTTAACGGCGCGTCAATCAACTGGTTGGAAGGATTCTATGCAGTCCGGTGTCCCGACGTTGACGAGCGGACTAAACTGGGCGGATCCAAGCTAAGGGGATGACGACATGGGTCCTGGTTACGGTTACGATCCGAATCCGGATTACGAGATGAGCGACGAAGCCGAGTTCTTCTTCAAGTACCTGACCTGGGGTCTGCGCGGCGTCGACGGCGGCGGCGGTTACCCCCCGCAGAACTACCCGCCGATCTAAGGCGCCGGTACACCGCACGACCCCCGATCCCAGCGCGGATCGGGGGTTTTTGCGTCTGCGCGACGACGCCGCCGGCGCGGTGCCCTATCGTGGCCGGGTGACCTCCCAGCCGAATCTGCCCGGGGCGTGGAATTTTCGCGACGTGTCGGAGACCGCCGGCGCATTGCGTCCGGGCCGCCTGTTTCGCTCCAGTGAACTGAGCCGACTCGAGGACCGGGGCCGCGAGGTGTTGCGCAGCCTCGGGGTGGCCGATGTGGCAGACCTGCGCTCGCCCCGAGAGGTCACCCGCCGCGGGCCGGGCCTGGTGCCCGAGGGCGTCGGAATCCACCTGCTGCCCTTCCCCGACCTGGCCGGTGACCACGACCCCGACCCCGACGGCGCGGCGCCGCACGAAGACGCGTTCCGCAACATGATGGCGGAGAAGCCCGACGAGGACTCGGCCGCCGATGTGGCCGCACGTTTCATGCTCGAGGAGTACGAGCGTTTCCCCACCCTGGCGGGGTCGCGTCGCGCGGTGCAGACGGTGGTGTCGCTGCTGGCGACCGGCCGGCCGGTGCTGGCGCACTGCTTCGCGGGCAAGGACCGGACCGGTTTCGTCGTCTCGGTGGTGCTGCAGGCGGCCGGGGTGGACCGCGATGCGATCGTCGCCGACTATCTGCGCAGCAACGCCGCGGTGCCGGTGCTGCGCGACCGGATCATGGAGATGGTCCGGTCGCGGCCGGAGGCCGAGATCACGCCCGAGGTGCTGACCTTCACCGAGGCCCGGCTCTCGGACGAGGTGCTGGGGGTGCGGCCGGATTACCTCGACGCCGCCGACCGCTCCATCCAGCAGAACTTCGGTTCGTTCGACGCCTTCCTGGCGGCCGCCGGGGTCACCGACGCCGACCTGGACGGACTGCGCAACGCGCTGCTGCGCTGACCGCCCGGCCGGCGCCGGTGACCCGGCACGACAACCGGCTCGGCCGGGTTACTGCAGCGAGAAGTTCGCGGCCTTGGCCGCCGACAGGTCGGCGATGGTCGACCACTGCGCGGCGATCTCGTCGACCGACGGCGGGTTCTCGAAGACCGCGCCGGCGTTCTCGAACAGCGCCGCGCGCTGCACCTTGCCGCCGCCGGCGATGAACACCGAGCCGGTCTCGGCGACCTCTTCGGTGCACAGGTAGGCGACCACCGGCGCGACGTACTCGGGCTTGAGCTTGGCCAGCACCTCCGGCGGGAGGATGTCCTCGGTCATCCGGGTCGCGGCGATCGGGGCGATGGCGTTGGCCTTGATGTTGTACTTGGCGCCCTCGATGGCCAGCGTGTTGATCAGGCCGACCAGGCCGAGCTTGGCCGCGCCGTAGTTGGCCTGGCCGAAGTTGCCGAACAGCCCGCTGGTGGAGGTGGCCACGACCACGCGGCCGTAGCCCTGCTCGCGGAAGTGCGTCCACGCCGCCCGCACCACGTTGTAGCCCCCGTAGAGGTGCACCTGCAGCACGGCGTCCCAGTTCTCCGACGTCATCTTGTGGAAGGTGCCGTCACGCAGGATGCCGGCGTTGCTGACGACGCCGTCGATCTTGCCGAACTCGTCGACCGCGGTCTTGACGATGTTGGCCGCGCCGTCGGCGTCGGCGACACTGTCGTAGTTGGCGACGGCCCGGCCGCCGGCCTCCTTGATCTCGCTGACCACCTGGTCGGCCATGTTGTGCCCGGCACCGGTGCCGTCGCGGGCACCACCGAGATCGTTGACCACCACACAGGCCCCCTCGCGGGCCAGGGTCAGGGCGTATTCACGGCCCAACCCTCCACCGGCTCCGGTGACGACGACAACACGATCCTGCACTCCGGACATCAGATTCCTTCCTCGATTCGATCCAGGCCTTCTCTGTATACGGGGAGTGAATCGGCGACGCCAGGGCGGGTCGGGGTATGGGGGATCAGGCGCGCACCGCGGTGACGAAGTCCGAGAAGGCGTCGGCGTCGTCACCCATGGGCACCTCCACCCAACGGTTCAGCCGGCGCATCTCGGCGGCGGCGGGCTGGGCCGCGGCCCGCCAGCCGTGCCCGTCGAGCCACTCCCGCACCGGCGCGCGATCCTCGTCGGCGTAGATCAGGTCCTGGATGTCCACGCTCTGCGCCACGCCGATGGTGTCGGCGATCTTCTTGAACCGCTCGGACAGTTGCTCGCGGCGCTCGTCGGAACGGTGGTTGCCGGCGGTCTCCGCCGCGATTCGGCTGCCGGGCGCACTCAGGGCGGTGATCTGTTCGAACAACCGGTCCTGGGCGTCGGCGGGCAGATACATCAACAGCCCCTCGGCCAGCCACGCGGTGGGTGCCGCCGGGTCGAAGCCGGCCGCGGTCAACGCGGTGGGCCAGTCCTGCCGCAGGTCGATGGCGACCGTCCGGCGCTGCGCCGACGGCGTCACACCGGCCGCGGACAGCACCCGCTCCTTGTATTCGAGGACCTTCGGCTGGTCGATCTCGTAGACCGTGGTGCCGGCCGGCCAGTCCAGCCGGTAGGCCCGCGAGTCCAGCCCGGATGCCAGGATCACCACCTGCCGGATCCCGGCCGCGGTGGCGTCGGCGAAGAAGGCGTCGAAGAAGTGGGTCCGGACCGCCTGATAGTTGCGCATGTGGTGGTACACCGCGGCGATCTCCGGGTCGATGGCGGCCACCTTGTCGACCAGGCTGCCGTCGAGCAGCGTCTCCCAGATCCCGGTACCGGCGTCGGCGACCAGGAGGTGGGCGTACGGGTCGGAGATCAGCGGGTCCTGCCCGGCGGTCTCGGCCGCGCGCGCCGCGGCCACCATCACCGCGGTCGAGCCCACGCTGGTGGCGATGTCCCAGGTGTCGTCGTCGGTACGCAGTGCACTCATCGGGTTACCTCGCTTGGTTGCGGCCCGGGTCGTACCCCGGGGTCGCCGACCATGCTAGCGACGAAAGTTAGCCGGTCTATTAACCGTTGCCGTCGGCCGGCTGACGCAATTGCCAGAGTTGCTGAGACAGCAGGGCCTGCACGTTGGCGATCACGCGCGCCGAGGCGTCCTGGCTGTCCACCAGTGACACGTAGAAGCCGATACCCCAGAACACCGCCAGGACCGTCTCGGTCAGCTCATCGATCCCCGCCTCGGTGACCAACTCGCCTCGGTCGACGGCGTTGCCGAGCACACCGGACAGGAACTGGCGGGTGGGTGCCTGTAGGTCGCCGACCAGCTCCCGCAGTTCCGGGTCGCGCTGGGCGTCGAGCACCGCGGTCACCGCGAAGGCCGCCGCGGTGCGGTTCTCCTCGCCGAGCTGCGCGAAGGACAGGATCACCGACGACAACTGCCCGATCAGGGTGGTCTCCGAACGCGCCCGCTCGACCGCACCGTCGAACAACGCCCAGGTCTGCGCCAGGACCGCCTGGTAGAGCAGGTCTTTGCGGGGGAAGTAGTGGTTGATCGCCGGGCGGGTCAACTGTGCGCGTTCCGCTATCGCCTGGAAGGTGGTCGCGTGGTAGCCGAGCTCGCCGAAGATCCCCCCGGCGGCCGCCACGATGCGTTCCCGGGTCAGGCCCGACCGGGGCCCCCGGGGACGCCCGACCTGGCGAAATCCGGACTTCTGCATGAGAAGAATCCTGACATGAAGGGCGGTTACCCGGCAGTATTTCCAGAATATTCATTCACTTACCGGCGTCTGGGGGAGGCATCGTCGTATACCCGCCGCCCGCAGGTCACGCCAACTAAAGTCGACTTATGGCTCCGGTCCTCTCTCGTCAGGCGTATTTCGAGACAGGTCTCGACGTGCTGTCCGAACTGGGCTACGGCGGTCTCAAGCTGGCCGAGGTCTGCAATCGGCTCGGTGTGACGACGGGCTCCTTCTACCACTACTTCGCCAGCTGGCCGGTCTACACCCGTGACCTGATCCAGCACTGGCTGGAGGAGCGCACCGTCCAGCACGTGGAATTCGTACGGGCCATTCCAGATCCACGTCAGCGCGTCGGCAGCCTGATCGAGATCGCCATGACGTTGCCGCACGGCGCCGAAGGCGCCATCCGGTCGTGGAGTTCGGCCGATCCGCGGGTGTATGAGGTGCAGGCCGAGGTGGACCGGCAGCGCTACGACATCGTCTACCAGTCGGCGCGCGAGGTGCTGCAGCACGACCGCCAGGCCGAGTTGTTCGCCAACTGGGCGATGTACCTGCTGGTCGGGTTCGAGCAGGTCCTGTTGCCCCGCGACAACGCCGCGTTCGCCTGGATCGCCGACCAGTTGCTCGAGGCGCTGGACTCCGGCCGGTTCGCCACCGCGCCCCCCGTCGAAGAGCCCGGGCCGATCACCGGGAGCTGATCCGCTGCACCGGCAGGCGCGGGCCGCGGCGCCGGCCGTCGGCCAGCCCGCTCGCGATCAACAGGCGCACCACCCGGTACCGGTGCGGTCGCATCGGCTCCAGCAGTTCCACCATCGCCTCGTCGTCGATCGGATGGCCCAACAGCGTGCGACCGATCATCGGGGCCAGATGGTAATCCCCGACCGACAGTGCGTCGGCGTCGCCGAAGGCCCGCTGGGCGGTCTCGGCCGCCGTCCACCGGCCCACCCCCGGCAGTGAGCGCAGGGCGGCCCGCGCGTCGGCCGGCGACCGGCCCGCCAGCCGTTCCAGCGCGGCCGCCCGCCCGGCGCAGCCGACGATGGTGCGGGCCCGCCCGCCGTCGACGTTGGCGCGGTGGAACGTCCACGACGGAATGCGGCGCCACACCTCCGGCGACGGCGGCACCCGCATACCCGCCGGTGCCGGTCCGGGCGCCGCGGTGCCGAACTCGGTGACCAGCAGACGCCAGGACCGGAAGGCGTCGGTCCCCGGCACCCGCTGTTCGAGGACCGCCGGGATCAGCGCTTCGAGCACCCGCCCGGTCCGGCCCAGTCGCAGGTGCGGCAGTGCGCGCTGCGCGGCGAGCACCGTCGGCTCCGACGGGACGAAATCCGATGCGTCGTCGTCGGCGCCCAACAGTCCGGGCGCGGTGTCGAGGAATTCTGCGGCCCCGGCACCCCACGCGACGCACTCCACCGTCGTCGGCGACGTCCGCGCGATGCGTGCCGTCACCGGTCCGCCGGCCATCAGGCTGGTGCGCCAGATGGTGTCGCCGTCGACCCGCAGGCACGGATCGCCCGGCCCGCGGCGCAACGGCGCCAGGGTCAGCCCGGGGCTGACCGGGCCGGGAAAGGTGACGGTGCGGCGCACGGAACGGTCGATGACGCGATCATAGGTATGCGGTGTTCGCGTTGACCATCGCGTTTCCCCACGCCACCATGGGGGAGTGGCCACACCGTTCGATGACCCGCAGGCGGAACTGGCATGGATGTTTCTGCAGGGCATCTGTGGCGATGACGATCTGGACGACACCTTCGCGCTGGTCAGTGACGACTTCACCTGGTGGAGCATGCTGACGCGGCAGGACGTCGACAAGCAGACCCTGCGTCGGCAGGTGGAGCAGCGCCGTGCCGGGCTGCAGATCAGCCTGGATCTGGTCCGCTGCATCAACGAGCACGAGACCGTGGTGATCGAGGCGCTCGGGGAGTGCACGACCGCCGACGGTTCGCATTACGACAGTCCGCTGGCCTACATCGTCGACACCCGGGACGGCCGGATCGTCTCGGTGCGCGAGTACACCGACACCCGGTTCGCCGGGCCGGCGCTGGGGCTCTGACGCGGCTCAGCCGTCGGCGACGGTGATGTCGGCCTTGTCCGGGTAGAACGCGACGTGCCCGGCGATCGCGGCGACCGCGTCGAACGGCTGCTCGTAGGCCCAGATCGCATCATCGACGACCCTGCCGTCCGGGGTGGTCACCCGGTAGTAGACGGCATCGCCCTTGAACGGGCAGTAGGTGGTGGTGTCGGTCCGGCTCAGCAGGTCGCCCCGCACGTCGGCCATCGGCACGTACTGCACCGCGGGCCGGTCGGCTTCACGCAGCGTCAGGGCGTCGACGGTGTCGGCGACGATCTGGCCGCCGATCCGCACCGTGACCCGCCGGCCGGTCGGGGCCACGGTGATCGGGTAGTCGGCGGTCGGGATGTGCACCGGCCGCCGGTTCGAATCGCCGTGACTCATCGGCCATCACCTCACTTCTTGGCGTGCTTTCGGGCGTCGCGCATTTTCATCCAGAAACGCGCCGCTTCCCGGATCGATTCCTCGACCGGGCGCGGCTGCCAGCCCAGCTCGCTGCGCGCCTTGGTGCAATCCACCGGCGCCTCGGCGCGCATCATCCGCACCGATTTGAGGCTGAGCTCGGCGTCCTTGCCGGACAGTCGCGCCCGCAGGGTGCCCAGCGCGCCCAGCGCGTAGAGCACCGGCACCGAGATCGAGCGCGACGGCGGGGGAACCCCGGCCTCGTCGGCGGCGATTTTGATGACATCCGACAGTTCGATGAGTCGTTCGGAGACCAGGTAGCGCTGGCCGTTGCGGCCGTGTTCGGCGGCCAAGATCATCGCCCGGGCGGCGTCGTCGACCCCGACCACCTCCAGCTCGATGCCCTTCATCAGGAACGGCAGTTTGCCGAAGACCGCGCCGGCGATGAACGCGCCGTGCGGGGTGCGCCCCCAGTCGCCGTCGCCGTAGGTGGTGGACACACACATCGCCACCGCGGGCAGCCCGGTCTCGGCGGCGCTGCGCAGCACCAGTTCCTCGGCCTGCACCCGGGACTGCACGTAGGGGGTCAGCCCGCGCGGGTCGATGACGTCGGCTTCGGTGGAGACGTGCCCGCGCCGCCGATTGACCGTGGAGTAGCTGCTGGTGAACACGAACCGGCGCAGGCCGGCGGCGATCTCGGGTTCGGCGGCCACCGCCAGCACGTTGCGGGTGCCCTCGACGTTGGTGTGGAACAGCGGGCTCGGATCGCGCAGCCAGGCCCGGGTGTCCACCACGCAGTAGTAGACGTCGTCGCAGCCGGTCATCGCCTCGCGCAGCGTGGCGGAGTCGAAGATGTCGCCGTGGAAACGGGTGACGTCGAGGTCGTCGATGGCGACCGTGTTCGCACCGTCGCGCACCATCACGCGGACGTCCTCGCCGGCGTCGACCAGCAGGCGGGTGACGTGCGAGCCGAGGAATCCGTTGGCGCCGATGACGAGTTTGGGGTGGGCGCTCACGCGTTGCCTCCGAACTTCTTCATCCAGGCGGCTGCCTCGTCGTCGAGGGTGCCGAGCTCCTGGGCTTTGCGGCACCATTTCATCGACGCGGCGGCGAACCGCAGCGGGTTGTAGATGTCTTCCTGACGGCACCATAGGCCGTCGCCGGCGTAGGTGACGATCGAGATGTTGGTGGCGCTGATGACGGTGCCGTCGCCCGGGTCGCGCATCGGGTTGTCCAGTTCGCAGATGATGCGGCCGCCGGCCTCGTCGATGACCGACCAGCGCGACGGGAACTCGGTCATGTAGCTGCCGGGGAAGGTCGACATGGTGTTGCGGATCCAGGCGCGGACCTCGTCGCGGCCGTGCATGGTGCCCATCGCATGTTCGATGTATTCCACGTCCGGGGTGTAGTGCGCCACCCAGGCGTCCCAGTCTTTGGTCTCGGCGGCGCGGGCGACGGTCTGCTCGAACACCTCGAATGCGGCCGCCAGTTCGGCGCGGCTGAACTGCGGATTCGTCATGCGAAGAACTAGAACATGTTCTATCCGGGTTTGTCGAGGGCGCGCCAGCAGAACCGAATCTGATTTTAGATTCAGTTCTGGTGCTACGGTATCGCCGTCAGCCCCGCCGCGGTCCCCCGAGGAGGTTCGAGCGTCATGGCACTCCCCACCCCCGCGGCCGGGCTGCACCCCGCCACTCCCGCCCGCCGGCTCGGCTGAGCCGGGCCGACCGGCATGACGTCGACCGGAGGCGAGGCGCGGCCCACGATCCGCGGCCGCGACACCCAGGCCCGCCTGGAGCAGGCGGCCCGCGAGGTGATCGCCCGCAAGGGCTTCTTCAAGACGACCATCACCGACATCACCTCGGCCGCCCGGCGCTCGCCGGCGTCGTTCTACCACTACTTCGAGTCCAAGGAAGACCTGCTGGCCTCGCTGGCCGAGGACTTCCGGGCGCTGGCCCGCAGCCGGGCCGTGCAGGCGCTGCATCCCGGCCAGGATCTGCGGGAGATCATCGAGGAGTCGGTACGCGCGCACTGGGAGACCTACCGGGAGCATCGCGGCGTCATGGTCGGGGTGTTCCAGCTGGCCATGATCAACGACGACTTCGCCCAGCGCTGGCGCGACATGTGCGGCGACGCGATCGCCTGGGTCGCGCAGACGGTGCGGATGGCGCAGCGCAAGGGCTATGCACCCGACGCCGACCCGGAACTGGTCGGATCGGCGATCGTCGCCATGCTCAACCACTTCACCTACGTCTGGCTGGTGGCGGGCGGCGACGTCGCGGGCCGCGAACTCGACGAGGAAGCGGCCATCAAGACCCTCACCGACACCTGGTATCGCTCGGTGACCTGGCGCGAACAGAGCTGAAGGATCAAAGGAGTAACACAGTGGCGGTGACCCGCGAATTCGTCTCACTCACCTCGGCAACGGGGGTGGTGAACCCGGCCGGCTACCACCCGGCGCAGGGCCTGTACTGGACGCCGGCGGGCGCCGCACCGAAGGTGGCGGTGATCGCCGCCCACTACAACGTGGACTTCGCCGAGCATTACCTGGCGCCGCTGATCGCCGAACGCGGCTACGGATTCCTGGGCTGGAACACCCGCTACCGCAGCGGCGAGTCGCTGTTCCTGCTCGAACACGCGCTGTTGGACATCGCCGCGGGTGTGCAGTGGCTGCGGGAACAGCGCGGGGTCGACGTGGTGGTGCTGCTGGGCAACTCCGGCGGTGGCTCGTTGATGGCCGCCTACCAGTCGCAGGCGGTCGACCCGCACATCACCGCGGTCGGCGGTGGCCCGGTGCCCGACGCGGTGAACGCGCTGCCGCCCGGCGACCTCTACATCTCCACCCAGGCGCATGCCGGGCGTCCCGAGGTGCTGACCGCCTGGATCGACCCGTCGGTGACCGACGAGTCCGATCCGCTGTCGTGCGACCCGACCCTGGACATGTACGACGAGCGCAACGCGCCGCCCTACACCCCGGAGTTCATCGCCCGCTACCGGCAGGCCCAGCGCGACCGCAACGACCGGATCACCGCATGGGCGCAGGCCGAATTGGCGCGGCTGAAGGCCGGCGGCAGCTACGACCGGGCGTTCTCGGTGCACCGGGTGTGGGCCGACCCGCGCTACCTGGACCCGTCGCTGGACCCGTCGGACCGCCCGCTCAACACCTGCTACCTGGGGGATCCGCGTCGCGCCAACCGGTCGCCCTACAACATCGCCGCGCACTGCACGCTGCGCACCTGGCTGTCGATGTGGAGCCTGCAGACCTCGTTCTGCCAGGGCACCCCCCACCTGGAACGGATCACCCTGCCGTCGCTGGTGATTCAGGGCACCGCGGACACCGGGGTGTTCCCCAGCGACGCCCGCCACATTCACGATTCGCTGGCCGCCACCGACAAGCAGTTGCACTTCATCGCCGGCGACCACTACCTGGAGCAGCCGACCGACAGCCGTACCGTCTGCGCCGACCTGGTGGCGTCCTGGCTCGCCGAACGGACCTGATGGCGGGGCTCGACTTCGACTTCCGCGACCCGGACCTGCACGCCGATCCACTGGCGTACCAGCGCCGGTTCGCCGAAGCCGAGCCCGTGCACCGCAACAGCCAGGGCCTGTGGGTGCTGACCCGATACGCCGACGTGCTGGCGATGCTGCGCGACGATCGGGCCGGCACCGACAGGCGAAACCTGTACCGCCGCAAGCTCGACCCGGGACGGGCGTACCTGACCCATGTGGAGCACAACCTGTTCTACCGCTCCGGCGCGGATCACCGCCGGCTGCGGGCCCCGCTGTCGCGGGCCTTCACCCCGCGGGCCCTGGCCCCGCTGGAATCCGACGTCGACGCCCGGGCCCACCGGCTGGCGGCCGGCCTGGACGCGGACGGCTTCGACCTGGTCGCCGAGTTCGCCAAACCGCTGCCGCTCGGGATGATCGCCACCCTGCTGGGCGTACCCGACAGCGAGCTGGACAACCTGGCGGCCTGGTCCACGGCACTGATCGCCGCACTGGAACCGGCCGCACCGCGCAGTGTGTTCGGCGCCGCGGACACCGCCGCCGCCGCGATGAAGGACCTGCTGGCCGATCTGCTGAAGCTGCGCCGCGCCGCTCCCGGTCACGACCTGCTGTCGGTGGTGGCCACCGGCGGTCTGCCGCTCTCCGACGACGAACTGCTGCACAATGCCATCTTCTTGCTGTCGGCCGGCCACGACACCACCACCGCGGTACTGACCGGGGCGACCGCCGCACTGATCGACGACCCCGGGCAGCGGCGGCTGCTGGCGGATCCGGCCGCCGCCCCGCACGCCGTCGACGAACTGGTCCGGATGGTCAGCCCCGCCCTGATGGTCTCCCGGGTGGCCACCGCACCGATCGAGATCGGCGAGCACGTCATCGAGGCCGGCGCGCCGATCCTGCTCGGATTGGCCGCCGCCAACCGCGACCCGGCGGTCTTCGACGACCCCGATCGGCTCGACCTGACCCGGCCGCCGACCGGCCACCTGGGCTTCGGATTCGGCCCGCACGTCTGCCTGGGCGCGCCGCTGGCCCGGATGCAGATCCGGTCGGGCCTGCGGGCGCTGTTCGACCGATTCCCCGGCTTGGCCCCGCAGGCGCCGCCCAGCCGGGTGCCCAGTGCGGTGTTGACCAGCTATCGCTCGTATCACCTGGCGAGCGCCGCCTGAGTCCGGATAATCGGTGCCATGACCGATTACCCGAAAGCGATCCTGGCCGGCGGCTGCTTCTGGGGCATGCAGGATCTGATCCGCAGACAGCCCGGTGTGGTGAGCACCCGGGTCGGCTACACCGGCGATCCCGGGCTGCCCAACGCCACCTACCGCAACCACGGCAACCACGCCGAGGCCATCGAGATCAGCTACGACCCGGCGGTGACGCGCTACCGCGATCTGCTGGAGTTCTTCTTCGCCATCCACGACCCGACCACCCGCAACCGGCAGGGCAACGACGTCGGCGCCAGCTACCGTTCGGCGATCTTCTACCTCGACGACGAGCAGCGCCGGATCGCCTGCGAGACCATCGCCGACGTGGACGCCTCCGGGCGCTGGCCGGGCAAGGTGGTGACCGAGGTCAGCCCGGCGAGCGACTTCTGGGAGGCCGAGCCCGAACACCAGGACTACCTGGAGCGGTTCCCCAACGGCTACACCTGCCACTACCTGCGGCCGGACTGGCGGTTGCAGCCGCAGGGCTGACCGGCCTCAGCGCCGCGGGCGCACCGTGATCCGGCCGCCCCGTTTCGGGGTGAAGGCGATACCGCGGGAGTGGAACTTCTCCCCGGCTGCGGTGGTCGGCTCGATGGTCAAGTGCTGCAACACCGTTCGCAGCACCACGTCCATCTCCAGGTTGGCGAACGTCGAGCCCGGGCAACGCCGGCTGCCGCCGCCGTAGGGCATCCACTCGAACGCCCCGGGGTTGCCGTCCAGGTAGCGCCGGGGGTCGAAGTCGTCCGGGCCGGCGAACGCGCCCCGGTTCTGGTGGATCTGGTTGATCGCGACGATCACGCTGTAGCCGCGCGGAATCACCCATTCGCCCACCCGAATGCTGGGCGCGTAGATGTGCCGGCCGGCGAAGTCGATCACGGTCCGGGTGCGTTGCACTTCCCGAATGGTGGCGCGGCGCAGGATGTTTCCGCCCGCGTCGGCTTCGGCGGTCAGTTCGTCGAGCAGTTCGGGGTGGCGGCTCAGCCGTTCGAACACCCAGCCCATGGTCGACGCGGTGGTCTCGTGCCCGGCGGCCAGCAGGGTCAGCAACTCGTCGCCGATCTCCTGGCGGGTCATCATGGTGCCGTCTTCTTCGCACGTGCTGTTCAGCAGCATCGTCAGCACATCGGAGCGGTTCTCGAAGTCGGGATCGGCGCGGACGTCGGCGATCAGCTTGTCCAGGATGGTTTCGTACTCTGCACGCCACTTGGCCAGCCGGCCCCACGGGGTGAAGCGGCCGTAGTCGCCGATCGGAACCGGCAGGGCCGCCAGTTTGGAGCCCAGCGTCACCCACTTGGGCAGGCCGACCCGCAGCCGGTCCAGGTCGGCGCCCTCGGCGCCGAAGATGGCCCGCAGGATGACGTTGATGGTGATCCGGTTCATCGCGGGCAGGCTCGCAAAGGGCTTACCGATCGGCCAGTCCGCGATCTCGGCCAGGGTCTCCTCGACGATGATCTGCTCGTAGTTCTTCACCCGCTTGCCGTGGAACGGGGGACTGAGCAGATTGCGCCGGCGCCGGTGCGCCGCGCCGTCGAGCGCGAACACCGACCCCTCGCCCAGGATGCGCGAGAGGTTCGGCTGGACGTTGCCGACGTCGTCGGGGCTGGCCAGCAGCACCTGCCGGGCCAGTTCCGGTTCGGTGACGATGACGGCCGGCCCGAACAGCGGCATGTCGACGTTGATGGCCCCACCGTATTTGCGGGTCAGGCGTTGCAGCGCCCACCGCCGGTTGGCGATGAACAGCAGCCCGGAGAGTCCTTTGAACGTCCGCGGCCCGGGGGGCAGGTTGACCGGCGGCGAGGTCTCGGTGCTGTCCGCGGTGGTGCCGGCGATCGTGTGAGTCATGGGGCCTCTTCCGTCGCAACGTGTGGTACGAACGCGTACCAAATGCTTGCGGGACACGGTACTCTTTAGTACCAACCACTGGCAAGGGGTCCGAGCGAGGAGGCGCGACGATGACGATGCCCGCTGTCGACAGCCCGGCGACCGACTCCACCGACCCGTTCCGGCGTCGCCTGCTCGACGGCCTGGCCGAGTCGATCGCCGAACGCGGGTACCGGGCGAGCACGGTGGCCGACATCGTCCGGGCCGCCCACACCTCCAAGCGCACCTTCTACGACCACTTCGCCAGCAAGGAGGAGTGCCTGCTGGAGTTGCTGCGTGCCGACAACGAGGAACTGGCACTGCGCATCCGTGCCGACGTCGATCCGGAGGCCGACTGGCAGGTGCAGATCCGGCAGGCCGTGCAGGCCTACGTCGCGCAGATCCGGGCCCGGCCGGCGATCACGCTCAGCTGGATCCGGGACATGCCGTCGCTGGGCGAGGTGGCCCGGCCGGCGCAGCGTCGCGGCCTGGAACTGATGTCGAACCTGCTGATCGAACTCAGCGGCAGCCCGGGGTTCCGCCGGGTGAACCTGCCCGCGCTGAGCCCGCCGCTGGCGGTGATCCTGCTGGGCGGTCTGCGTGAGCTGACCGCGCTGGCGGTCGAGGACGGCACCGACATCGGGATGATCACCGAGCCGGCCGTGGACGCCGCGATCGCGCTGCTGGGCCCCCGGGGCTGAGCACCCGGGGGCCCGTCGGCGCCGCTCAGTTCCAGGGCAGCGCCAGTTTGCAGATCTTGCGGACCACGCTGCCGAACTGCCGCAGCAGCGGGCCGGAGTTGTAGGGCACGCCGTAGCGCTCGCAGATCTCGCGCACCTGCGGTGCGATCTCGGCGTAGCGGTGCGCCGGCAGGTCGGGGAACAGGTGGTGTTCCACCTGGAACGACAGGTTGCCGGTGAGGATGTGGAACCACTTGCCGCCGGTCAGGTTCGCCGAGCCGAGGATCTGGCGGTAGTACCACTGGCCGCGGGTCTCGTTCGCGGTCTCCTCGACGGTGAATTCCTGTGTGCCGTCGGGGAAGTGGCCGCAGAAGATGATCGAGAACGCCCACACGTTGCGCATCAGGTTGGCGGTCATGTTGCCGGCGAACACCAGCGGCGCGAACGGGCCGGCCAGCAGCGGGAACGCGACGTAGTCCTTCAGCGTCTGCCGCCGCACCTTCCGCCAGGTCTCCAGCAGCATCTCGCGCTTGTCGGCGAACCCGATCTCCCCGGCCCGGATGCGTTCGGTCTCCATCTCGTGCACGGCCACGCCGTACTGGAACAACACCATCAGCAGGAAGGCGTAGAGCGGGTTGCCCAAAAAGTAGGGCTCCCAGGGCTGCTTCTCGCTCATCCGCAGGATGCCGTAGCCGACGTCGCGGTCCATCCCGACGATGTTGGTGTAGGTGTGGTGCATGTAGTTGTGCGAGTGCCGCCACTGGTCGGCCGGGCAAGCGGTGTCCCACTCGAAGTGCTTGCCGTACAACGCCGGTTCGCCCATCCAGTCGTACTGGCCGTGCATGACGTTGTGGCCGATCTCCATGTTGTCGAGGATCTTCGACAACCCCAGCATCACCGTTCCGGCCAGCCAGGCCGGCGGCAGGATCCCGAAGAACAGGCACGCGCGCCCGCCGACCTCCAGGGTGCGCTGCGCTTTGATGATCCGGTGGATGTAGTCGGCGTCGCGCTCGCCGAGGTCGTCGAGAACACGCTGCCGGAGGGCGTCGAGTTCGGCGCCGAACGCGTCGAGACGGTCGGGCTGCGGTGCCGTGGTGGGCAGTTCGAGAGTTGCTGTGCTCATGATGGGCTCCCTGGGGGTTTCTAGAGGTCGATGTCGACGTCGCCGACGGGCACCGACACGCAGATCTGGATGTCTTCGCTCTCGGCGGTGGAGATCGCGCCGGTGATCAGGTTGCGCACCGTGCCACCGGTTTTGCGGCAGGTGCAGCTGTGGCAGATGCCCATCCGGCATCCGCTGGTCGGGTTCAGGCCGGCCGCCTCGGCCTGCTCCAGCAGCGGCCGGCCGTCGTCGACCACCGAGACGGTGCTGCCCAGGAACGTGACCCGCCCCCCGGAGGCCTCGGCGGGCGCGCTGAACTCCGGGGGCACGAAGCTCTCCGAGAGCGCGTCCGGACGCAGTTCGCGCACCGCCGCCACCAGTGCGGGCGGCCCGCAGACGTAGACCGCCTCGGCGTCGGGCATCGCTGCCTGAAGGTGTTCGGCACCGAAGTGGCCCGCCAGCTCGCCGGCCTCCGGTGTGCGGGTGTAACCGTGCAGCACCCGCACCCGCGGCATGGCGGCGAGTTCGGCGCGGTAGCAGGCCTCTTCGGGGTTGCGGGCGTAGTGGACGAACGCCACCCGGCCGGCGTACTGCTCGGCGTGCAGGGTGCGCAGCATCGACATCATCGGGGTGATCCCGCTGCCGCCGGAGATCAGCAGGATCCGCCGCGGGCGGATCGCCGGGAGCACGAAGTCGCCCCCGACCTTGTCCAGTCCGACGGTCATGCCGGGCCGGGCGTTGCGGTACAGGTGCTCGGAGACCAGCCCGCCGTCGTGCCGGCCGATGGTCAGCTCGATCGGGCGCCGGCCTTCCGCGCTGGCCGGCGAGTAGCACCGGGTGCGGCGGCGGCCGTCGATGTCGACCGAGAGGTTGATGTGCTGGCCGGCGGTGAAGCCGCCGAACGCGTCGTTGGGTTCCAGCAGCAGGGTCACGCTGCGCGGGGTGGCGCGCCGCACGGCGACCACCCGGGCGCGGGCGTCGCCCTGGGTCCAGGTCGGGTCCACCAGCTCGGTGTAGCGGTCGACCCCGTGCGGGCCGGTGAGCAGATCGACCAGGCCGGAGCCCAGTACCCGCCGCGTCAAAGTTTGAGTGAACATATGTACACAGTGAACACTTGTTCACGACGAGTCAAGGGCTTTACGCCCGCTGTGTTACGCTTCACAACAGTGAACAGTCGTACGCCGAATTCACGGTCCGGGCGCGCGCGACCACCCCGTCCGCCCCGGCCCGAACGCCCGCCCCGTCCGGAACGGCCGGAGCGGGTTTCGCGTGAGGAACGCAAGGAAGCCACCCGGCGCGCCATCATCGGCGCGGCGCTCACCCTGCTCGACGAACGCAGCTTCAGCGCCCTGAGCCTGCGCGAGGTCACCCGCGCGGCCCACATCGTGCCCGCGGCGTTCTACCGCCATTTCGAGTCGATGGACGCCCTGGGGTTGGTGCTCATCGACGAGTCGTTCCGGGCCTTGCGGGACACCCTGCGCGACGCGCGCAGCGGCGGGGTCGACCCCAGCCGGGTCATCGAGTCCTCGGTGGACATCCTGGTCGACAGCGTGGCCGAACGCCACGAATACTGGCGGTTCATCAACCGGGAACGCTTCAGCGGAATGACGGTGCTGCGCTACGCCATTCGCACCGAGATCCGGCTGATCACCTCCGAGTTGGCCACCGACCTGGCCCGCTTTCCCAAACTGAGCGGCTGGAGCACCGAGGACCTCAACGTCTTGGCGGGGCTGTTCGTCAACGCCATGATCGTCACCGCCGAGGCCATCGAGGAGGCTCCGGATGCCGAGACGCTCACCGAGATCAAACACGTTGCGGTCAAACAACTCCGGATGATCGCCGTCGCGGCGGGCAACTGGCGTAGTAAACCTTGACCGGTGTGCCCCGCCGTGCGGAATACCCCCGGGAAGCTGACCGACGTCACCGGCCCGGGCATCACCGACCGTTGGGGCGTCACCTGCGCCGACCTGGGCGCCTCGGTGCTGGCCCCCGACGGAGCCCTGGTGTCGGTGTTCGGCGACACCTTCGCCGGGCCGAAGGTGGGCCACGGCGACTGGCGCTCCCCGGTGGTCCTGATCGGCACCGGCGACGCCGCGCACCCGGTGCGCTACCGGCGGGCCGGCGGCGCCGAGCCCGACTACGCCCGGCAGTTGTGGCACTACCGGCACCGTGAGCCGTCGTCGCGGCTGGACCGCAGCGCGATCAGCACCGTGATCCCGTCGGATCTGCTGCGGGTGGACCAGAGCCTCTACTTACACGCGATCGTCAACCGGGGCTTCGGAAACGTGGCGTGGACCGAGATCTGGCGATCGGACGACAGCGGCATCGGCTGGCGCAACACCGGCGCCCGGTTCTCGGCCCGACTGCACCGCGGCCACGCCCAGTGCTGGTCCTGGGACTACGACCCCGACGACGGCTGGGTGTATGTGGTCTCCACCGGTTTCCAGCGCGACAAGGGCGTCATCCTGCGCCGCGTGCGCCCCGCCCACCTCGCGGATCCGCGCAAATACTCGGGCTGGGGCTACCGCGACGGCCGGCGCGCCTGGGGCCGGACCCCGGTGCCGATCACCCCGCCCGGCGAGCGGTGGGGGGAGCTGACGCTGCGGCGGCTGGCCCCGCGCACCTGGGTGCTGGGCGGATTCCTCGCATCCCGCTACGCGCTGGGCTACCGGGTGCTGGACGCGCCGAACACCGACCTGGCCGCCGCGGAGCTGCAACTGCCGGTGGTCGGTTGCGGGTGGGACGACGAGGACCACGCCGGCGGCCGGGTCGCCCAGCTCTACGGCGGCTATGTGCTGCCCGGGTCACGGGTGGACCGCGTCGGCGGGGTGGGGCTGATGGTGTCGCAGTGGAACACCGCGGTCGGCTGGCCGTATCGGGTGATGCAGTTCCGGGCGACGCTGACCGGCGGCGCCGCCCGCGCCGCAGGTGCCCGCCCCACCGCAGGTCCCGGCCCCAGATCCGGCCAAACCCCAGAGAATATTTAGTAACTTCCAGCCGAAACGGCCCGCCACGCCGAGAAGCCTGAAATTTTCCTGGGAGTGACTGCTAGCATCGCCGGGATTGATTCGGGGATCTTCGGTAAGGAATTTCGATCGTGGCAACAGTCAAGCAGTTTCTGTGCAGTGCGGCCGTCGCGGGCCTGGTCGCCGGGACCGGTGCCGCCGTCGGGACCCAGGCCGGGCCGTCGGCCCTGACCGCCGACGTGCTGCTGGCCGCCGAGCACGTGCTGCTGATCGGCTTGGACGGCGTGACCCTGTCGAAGGTTCTGGAATACGCCTACGACGACGACAGCGGCTTCAAGACGGCGATGGAGCAGGGCATCACCGGCGCCACCAGTCTGGTCGACCACACCACGCTGTCCGGGCCGTCGTGGTCGACGGTGCTCACCGGTGTATGGGACGACAAGCACGGGGTCTTCAACAACGTGTTCCGGCCCGAGCCGTACAACGCCTGGCCGACGGTGTTCAACCAGATCGAGTACCACAAGCCCGAGATCGACACCACGATCATCAGCAACTGGGCGTACCTCAACGAGTTGGCCGACGCCGGGAGCTACCCGGTCGACAACAACATCGCCGTCGGCCCCGGCGACAGCCCGGCCGACTCCGACGAGATGGTCACCGCACTGACCATCGAGCAGATCCTGGCCACCGCCGACAACCCCGACGACGTTTCGAGTTTCCTGTTCTCCTACCAGTCCCAAGCCGACCACGCCGGGCACGAGTTCGCCGGCGGGTCGGAGGAGTACATGCAGTCGATCATCAACCTCGGGGCCAACCTCCAACAGATCCTGGCCGCGATCGCCTCGGTGCAGGCCATCACCGGCGATGACTGGTCGGTGATCGTCACCACCGACCACGGACACCAGGAGTCACCGACCCTGCCCGGTCTGAGCATCGGCCACGGCTTCCAGTCGCCCAATGAGACGACGTCGTTCGTGATCTTCGACCAGGCCGGCCAGGACGCCTCCGACGGCGGTCAGAACCTGCACTACTCCACGGTCGACATCACGCCGACCATCCTGTCGCTGTTCGGCGTCCCGTTGCGCTCGGACTTCGACGGTGTCTCGCTGACCGACGACCCGACCGTCCTGGACAGCCACATCACGCCCACCGATCCCGAACAGGCGCTGCGCGCGGCGATCGCGATGTTCGGCTACCCCAATATCGGCAACGACATCACGCTGGGGATCCGGACGGTGTTCGGGTCCGTGCCGTACTTCATCGACAAGTTCATGACGATGATCGACGGCTACCTCCAGTCGGTCGTCGACGAGGACATCTTCCTGGTCAGCGATCTGGCCGAGGTCGCCCAGCAGATCAACGGCTTCTTCGGCGGCCTGTCGGTCGACGTCACCAATGCGGTGGCCATGGGAGTCGCGCACCTGCTGGGGTCGGGTGTCATCGCACCGACGGACGACCCGCTGCCGCTGCCGGGTGGCGCCGAGTTCACCGAGCTGCCCGAGCTGCTCGACGTCGCGGCTCTGCTGGGCTGATCCGCTTACCGCGGCAAGGGAGTCCGATCGTGACAACAGTCAAGAAGTTTCTGTGCGGCGCAGCGGTCGCCGGTCTGGTGGCCGGGACCGGCGCCGCGGTCGGAACCTCCCCGGTGGCGTTGTCGGCGGTGACCGCCGAGTGGATGCTGGCCGCCGAGCAT
This sequence comes from Mycolicibacter sp. MU0083, assembly GCF_963378075.1. Lineage (NCBI taxonomy): Bacteria > Bacillati > Actinomycetota > Actinomycetes > Mycobacteriales > Mycobacteriaceae > Mycobacterium > Mycobacterium kokjensenii. The sequence continues at coordinate 4,084,481 of NZ_OY726394.1, read as the reverse complement.
GTGCTGCTGCTCGGCACCGACGGCACCAACCTGGACAAGATCCTCGAGTACGCCTACGACGACGACAGCGGCTTCAAGATGCTGATGGACCGCGGTGTCACCGCGGCCACCTCCATCGTCGGCCACCAGACCATGTCCACCCCGTCCTGGTCGACGATCCTGACCGGGGTGTGGGACGACAAGCACGGGGTGGTCAGCAACGTCTACCGGCCCGAGCCGTATACGACCTGGCCGTCGGTGTTCAACCTGATCGAGTACCACAAGCCCGAGGTCGACACCACGGTGATCTCCGGTCGCGGCCTGTTCACCGAGATGGCCTCCACCGGCGGCTACCCCGCCGACCACATCGTCGGGATCTCCGGTGGGGCGACCTCGGAGGAGATGGACGCCCTGGTCACCGCAGAGACCATCTCCCGGATCTTGGCGACCACGCAGAACCCGAACCTCGACACGTTCATGTTCTCCTACCAGTCCCAGGTCGACCATGCCGGACACTCGTTCAGCGGCGGGTCGGAGGAGTACCGGGACGCGGTCATCAACGTCGGGGACAACTTCCGGCAGATCCTCGAGGCGGTGGAGCAGGCCGAGGCGGCCACCGGCGACAAATGGACCATCATCGCGGTCACCGATCACGGTCACCACCAGACCGTGACGCTGCCCGGTTTCAGCCTGGGTCACGGCTTCCAGTCGCCCAACGAGACGTCGAGCTTCATCATGTTCTCGCTGGCCGGCAACGAGGCGCAGAACGGCGCGCAGAACCTGAGCTATCAGACCGTCGACATCACGCCGACCATCCTGCAGGCCTTCGGGATCCCGATGCGGTCGGACTTCGACGGCACCCCGATGCAGCTCGACCCGGAGATCCTGAACAGCACCGTCTTCCCCGACGATCTCAAGCAGGCGCTGACCGATGCCATCGACAGCTACGGCTACCCGAACATCGGCACCGACATCGCGCTGAGCATCCGGGCGCTGGCCGGTGGTGCCGGCTTCTTCATCGGGAGCTACCTGCTGCCGCCCATCATCGACTACCTGCAGACGATCGTGGACAAGGACATCTTCCTGATCAGCGATCTGGCCGAAGGCGTCCAGTGGGTGCTCAACACGGTGGGTCCGGTGGTGGCCGACGTGGCCACCGAGGTGGGCCGGGCGATCGCCTACCTGACCGGTGCCGGAGTGATCGCCCCGAACGACGATCCGCTGCCGCTGCCGGGCGGCGCGGAGTTCACCGTGCCCGACTTCGGCGACCAGGACGTGCCGCTGCTGGACATCGACGCGCTGCTGAGCTGATAGCGCTCCTCAGTTACGCACTGCACAGATAAGCGGATTTGTCCGCAAAACTAAGTTTTCGCTGGGTGACTGCTAGCCTTATTCCCAATTGTCCTGCGCAACTTCGACGAGGGAATCCGATCGTGACAACAATCAAGAAGTACCTCACCGGAGCAGTCGTCGCAGGTCTGGTCGCCGGCACCGGCGCCGCGGTCGCAGCACCGGCCGGACTGTCCGCCACCACCGCCGATTGGTTGCTGGCCGCCGAGCATGTGCTGCTGATCGGCACCGACGGCACCAACCTGTCGAAGATCCTCGAGTACGCCTACAACGAGGACAGCGGCTTCAAGACCGCCATGGACCAGGGCATCACCGGCGCCGCCACCGAGGTCAACCACACCACGATCTCCGGTCCCTCCTGGTCGACCATCCTGACCGGGGTGTGGGACGACAAGCACGGCGTGATCAACAACGTGTTCTACCCGCAGCCCTATGACAAGTGGCCGACGGTGTTCAACCTGCTCGAGAACCACGACTCGAACATCGAAACCACGGTGATCGCCGACTGGGACTTCATCAACGACATCGGCGCCGCGGGCAGCCAGGGCGCCGACAACAACCTGTTCATCCCCGAACAGGGCACTTGGGCCGAAACGGACCACGCGGTCACCCTCGAGACCATCTCCCAGATCCTGGCCACCACCGAGAACCCCAACATCGACACCTTCATGTTCTCCTATCAGGTGCAGGTCGACGAGGCCGGACACGAGTTCGGCGGTGGGTCGGAAGAGTACGAGCAGGCCGTCATCAACGTCGCGGCCAACATCCAGGCGATCCTGGCCGCGGTGGCCCAGGCCGAGCAGGCCACCGGTGACGAGTGGTCGGTGATCATCACCACCGACCACGGCCACCAGCAGTCAGTGGGCTTCGGGCACGGCTTCCAGTCGCCCAACGAGACGTCGCAGTTCGTGATCTTCGACCAGGCCGGTGACCACACCAACGACGGCACGCAGAACCTGAACTACTCCATCGCCGACATCACGCCCACCATCCTGGCCCTGTTCGGTGCACCGATGCGCTCCGACTTCGACGGCGCCCCGATGTTCAGCGACCCGGCGATCGTCGACAGCCTCGTCCGGCCCGACAATCTCGAGCAGGCGCTGCTCTCGGCGATCGCGATGTACGGCTACCCGAACATCGGCAATGACATCGCCCTGGGCATCCGCACCGTTGTCGCCACCATCCCGTACCTGGTCAACGGCGTGGTCACCCAGATCGACGACCTGCTGCAGGGGCTCGTCGACAAGGACATCTTCTTGATCAGCGATCTGGCCGCGTTCGGCATCCAGGTCAACGACTTCTTCGGCGGCATCACGGTCGATGTGCTCCAGGAGATCGCCCGCGGAGTCGGCTACCTGACCGGTGCCGGCACCATCGCGCCGACCGACCCGCCGCTGGAGGTCCCGGGCGGCTCGGAGTTCACTCCGCTGGAGTCCCTCGACCTCGACGCCCTGCTGGGCTGACAGATCAGCGTGTGACGGTGCCGCCGGGTCGGATGACTCGGCGGCATCGTCGTTTTCGGGCCGCGCTGGCGTCCCGGCAGTTCTTCGACGAAGGAGCGGTGCGACCGTGAAGACCCCCATCTGCGAGCAGTACGGCATCGACTTCCCGCTCTTCGCCTTCAGTCACTGCCGCGACGTGGTGGCCGCGGTGACCAACGCCGGCGGTTTCGGCGTGCTCGGCGGCGCCGCCTACACCCCCGAACAGCTCGACCGGGAGTTGAGCTGGATCGACGAGCAGGTCAAGGGCAGGCCCTACGGCATCGACATCATCGTGCCCGCCAAATTCGAGGGCAAGGGGGAGAACCTGTCCCGCGGCCAGCTCTCCGACCGGATCCCCGACGAGTTCAAGGCCTTCATCGCAGAGTTGTTGGCGCGCCACGACATCGAGCCCGAGGAGCAGCCCCGGGTGGGTTCGGCGCTGCTGGCCGGCGGCGACGGTGAGCGCCTGCTCGAGGTCGCCGTCGCGCACCCGATCAAGATGATGGCCAACGCGCTCGGCGTGCCCCCGGACTACATGATCGCCGCCGGCAAGCAGCACGGCATCCCGGTCGCGGCACTGGTCGGCGCGAAAGAGCATGCCCTGAAGCAGGTCGCGGCCGGGGTGGATCTCATTGTGGCGCAGGGCACCGAGGCCGGCGGGCACTGCGGCGAGGTCTCCACGCTGGTGGTCGTCCCCGAAGTCATCGAGGCCATCGACGACGCGGTGCCGGTGCTGGCCGCCGGCGGGATCGTCACCGGCCGGCAGATGGCGGCCTGCGTCGCGCTGGGCGCCGCCGGCGCGTGGACCGGATCGGTCTGGCTGACCACCGAGGAAGCCGAGACCGAACCGCACACCGTTGCCAAGATGCTGGCGGCCACCTCCCGCGACACCATCCGCTCCACCGGGCGCACCGGCAAACCGGCGCGGCAGTTGATCTCGGACTGGACCGACGCGTGGCGGCCCAACGAGGCCGGGCACCCGACGCTGCCGCTGCCGTTGCAGTCCATGATCGCCGAGCCCACCCTGCGCCGCATCGACAAGCTCGCGGCCGCCGGGCATCCGGGCGCCCGGGCCCTGTCCACCTACTTCGCCGGGCAGGGGGTGGGCCTGATGAACAAGGTCAAGCCGGCCCGCGACGTGGTGTTCGAGTTCGTGCAGGACTACCTCGCCGCGGCCGAGCGGCTCGGCGGATCGGTGCGCGACTGAGTCGTTCGAGGGCCTACGGGCGCTGCGGTTCCCGCCACATCTTCCACAGGGTGGGGCCGCCGCCGGGCAGGGTGATCTCGCCGATCACCCGGAAACCGAACCGCTCGTAGTAGGGCACGTTCTCGGCCTTGCTGGACTCCAGGTAGGCCGGGCACAGTTCGGCGTCGCACCGATCCAGCCGTGGCTGCATGACGGCCTGGCCGAAACCCTTCCCGCGCACCGACGGATCACTGCCGAGGACCGCCAGGTACCAGTGCGGCTCCTCGGGATGGTTGCCGTCCAACAGATCCGAGAGCGCACGGCCCCTGGCCAACTGCGAGCCGAACGACCGGAGCAGCGACGGCACCATCCGCAGCTGCGACCACATCGACTGCTTCCAGCGGTTCGGCGGATCCCACAGCGCCGCGGCGCCGACGACCGGACCGTCGTAGGCCACCTCGACTCCGCCGCCGGCCAGGTGGTGTACCCGGGTCGAGGTGCCGAAGTACGTGGTCAACTGCGCGGTGCGGTCGGCGTCGTCGGGAAGCATCCACATCGACACCGGGTCGTCGTAGAACGCCCGCCCCAGTGCCACCGCGAGCGGGGTGATGTCCGATTTCTGCGCGGCCCGCGCGGCGATTCCCATCCGGCTAGGTTAATGCGTCGGGGCCGGGTGCTGCGCGGCGACGAACGGCGCGATCACGTCCAGGAACTCCGCCGGCTTCTCCACCTGGGGACTGTGCCCGGACCCGGCGATGATCACCGGCTGTAGGCCCGCGGTGCGATAACGCGCCACGTTCCTGTCGGTCGGGGTCAGCACGTCCGCATCGCCCCACACCACCAGCACGGGCTTGCCCAGGCCGGCGAGCCGGTCGGCGACCTCCCGCTGCTCGTTGATCCGGCCCGCGGTCCGTGCGTCACACAATGCGTTGTGGGTCATGCGTTTCAGCGACCGGTAGGCCAACTCCGGGACCGGGAAGCCGGCGGCGAATCCGGTCTGCAGCGAACTCCGGTCGACGGCGTCGAAGCGGCGCACCCGGTCCAGGGCGGCGCCCAGCACCGGCCAGCACGCCGCGTTGCCCAGTGCCGGCATCGCGACCATGCCCTCGCCGGCGGGGGTGTCGGCGACCACCACGCGCTCGACCAGGCCCGGGGAGCCCTCGGCCAGCGCCGCGGCCACCACCCCGCCCATCGAGTGCCCCACCACCGTCGCGTGCCGCACCCCCAGGGCGTCCAGCGCCTGACGCACCGCGCCGGCCTGCGCGGCGGCGCTGTAGGAATCCGTGTCGCTCGGGGACTCCGAGCCGCCGTGGCCGATCAGGTCGACGGCGATCACCCGGTTGGTGCGGGCCAGCGCCGGCGCCACCTGCTCCCACCACTGGATCGACGCCGAGTAGCCGTGCAGCAGCACCACGGCACGGTCGCCGCCCGCGCCGTACTCGCGCACGTTCAGGTCCGGCCCGGCCAACTCCAGCACCCGTCCGTCGGCGAACGGCTCGGCGGGTCGGGTGACGCGGCCGGTGAGCACCGCGTTCACCAGCAGTAAGACCAGGACCCCGGCGATGCCCACAGCGGCGATTCGCTTACCCACCCGTAAACGCTATCGCGGGCTTAGCCTGGGGGCGAGATCGAACCCACAGGAGGTAGCACGTGAGCCACGACATCCGGATGATCGTCTTGTCCACCGACGACCTGGACGAGTCGATCAAGTTCTACAGCGAAACCCTGGGCATGCCACTGAAGTTCCGCGACGGCGCCCACTTCGCCGCGCTCGACGGCGGCTCGGTGACCCTGGCGCTGGCGACCGCCGTGGACCACCCGATCCACGGCCAGGTGGTGGTCGGGGTCAAGACCGACGACGTCGACGCCGCGGCGAAGGCCATCGAGGCCAGCGGCGGCGGAATCGTCAAGGCGCCCTACGACGACGCCCACGAGCGCCGCGCCGTGGTCTACGACAACAAGGGCAACGGCCTGGTGTTCTACAAGCCGCTCGCACGCTGAGCCGGCTCGCCCCGCGCCGCCCTGACCCGCCACACCGTTACCCCGCCAGTCCCCAGTTGTCGGGTGGTTGGGTGTTTTCGATGAAGTGGTAGGGGTTGGTGCGGGGTTGGCCGTGGTCTTGGTGGGGTGGGGGGATCCATTCGACTTTGCCGGTGGGTCCGAGTCGGGTGGTCCAGTGTTGGTCGGTGGCGGTGCGGTTGTCGGGGCCGCAGGCGAGGGCGAGGGAGTCGATTTCGGTGTGTCCGCCGTGGGCCCAGTCGTTGTCGAGGTGGTGGGCTTGGCAGCGGTAGCCGGTGGCGGGGCAGCCGGGTTTGGTGCAGCCGCGGTCGCGGGCGTGCAGGACGATGCGTTGGTCGGCGGTGGCCAGGCGTTTGGTGCGGCCGAGCCATAGGGCGCGGCCGTTGCCGTCGAAGATGGCGAGGTAGTGGTAGGCGTGTTCGGCCATGCGCAGCAGGTCGCGCATGGGTAGCACGGTGTCGCCGGCGGTGTGGGCTTTGCCGGTGATGGGTGTGGTTTCAGGCGTGGGGTGGCCGGTGGCCGCTTCGATTTCGGCGAGTGTGGTGGTGACGATGACGGTGACGGGCAGGCCGTTGAGTTGGCCGAGGTCTTTGGAGGCCAGCAGGGCGCGGACGGCGGCCAGGAGGGCGTCGTGGTTGCGTTGGTCGGGTCGGCGGTGATCGTTGTGGATCTGTTCTTCGGTGGGGGTGCCGTGCACGCAGGGGTGTTCGTCGTCGCTGTTGGCCATGCCGGGGGCGGCGAGTTTGGCCAGGATGGGTTCGAGGTGTGCGCGTAGTTCGGGGGTGAGTTTTCCGGTCAGGGTGCTCAGGCCGTCGGGGCCTTGGCGGCCCAGGCGCAGGCCGCGGTGGGTGTGGCGGTGGTGGTCGCTGTATTCGGTGTCGTCGGTCAGGACGGCGATGAGGTGGTTGGCGAAGCGGGTGAAGGTTTCGGGGTCGTAGTCGGCGGCGAGGGTGGCCAGGTAGGCGTCGGCCTGGTCGCGTTTGGTGGCTGGGGTGGTGGCCGGGATCTTGTGGTGGGCTTTGCGGGCGATGGTGATGTGTTCGGGGCTGATGTGGCCGGCGGCTTGGGCGGCGGCCAGGGCGGGCAGGACGGGTGGCAGGGGTTCGCCGGTCATCGCGGTGCGGGGTCCGAGGTCGGCGGCTTCGGCGATGCGTCGGCGGGCGTCGGTGCGACTGATGCGCAGGCGTTCGGTCAGGTCGCGGCTCAGTGAGCAGGCGCCCAGGGGGCCGGGGTGGGCTTCGGTGGTCAGTCGGGCCAGGATCCGGTGGTCGACGGTCGGGGCCTGCCAGGTGAGTTTTTCCCGGCGGGCCAGGATCGTCAGCAGTTCCTCGGCGTCGAAGCCGTCGAAGCAGCACCCCGCCAACTGGGCCGAGGCGGTCTCGATCGTTTCCAGGCACCGCAGGACGGTGTCTCGGTCGGTGACGGCACTCCCTGTCATGGTTCGAACACTAGTGCGAACAACCGACAGGAAACCGCCCCGGAACCCCACCCGGAAATTAAGAGATCAATGAGAAAAATCGGGCCTCAGCCGACCAGGCGCCGCGAGCACTCCAGCAGCATCCGGTGCAGTTCCTCGTTGGGGATGTCCGCGGCCTCCGGGTCGGCGGCGGCGCCGAAGATCCCCGACACCAGCACTGCCGCCGTCGTCCGCGCGACGGGATCGGGGTCCGGGCCGGCCAGGATGGCGCGCAACCGGTGGAAGGCATCGCGGAACTCGGTGATCGCCTGGATCAGCACCGCCACCGCTGGATCGGTGTGAACCAATGCGGTGGTGCGCCGATGCCGCACCGCGAGTTCGATCATGCCGCTCAGCGTCGCCTCCCGCCGCACCTCCGGCGACTCGATCGCCTGGGCGATGGCGAGCACCCGGGTGATGTCCTCGAACGCCGGACGGAACACCTCGGCGACGATGTCGTCCTTGGAGTGGAATTGGTAGTACACCGCGGACTTGTTGACGCCCAATCGGTCGGCGATCATCTGCAGCGACGTGCCGCTGACGCCGTGCTCGGCGAAGAGTGCCTGCGCGGCTTCGAGCACGCGGTCCCGCGCGAAGCTGCGAGGCGCCACCGCCTTGGTCACCGCACACCTCCCGTCGGCCCGGGCCGGTAGTCGCCCGGGGCATTTTTGTGAGCCACACCGCATATTTGGACTGGCCGATCGCTTGATCGTACTTTACTGTTCGTATAACTTCGCAGGGATCTCAACCCGTGATCGGTTCCGCACAAGCTAAGGGGGGCTTCGCGATGTCGAAACGCTCGACGAATCCGCTGCGGCGCGCCTGGCTGCCGCTGCTCATCGTCGTGGTCCTAACGCTCGGGACTCTCGTCGTGCTCCGGATCCGCACCTTCTTCGGCGCCGAGAATCCCAACCTCATCAGCGAGAAGGTCGACGACACCAAGCCCTACAACCCCAAGATCGTCACCTATGAGGTCTACGGCGAGCCCGGCGCGACCGCCGACATCAGCTACCTCGACCTGGAGAGCAGGCCGCAACGCGTCGACGCTGCGACGCTGCCCTGGTCGGTGACGTTGAGCACCACCCTGTCGGCGGTGTCGCCGAACCTGTTCGCGCAGGGCAAAGGCGACACCCTGAGCTGCCGGATCATCATCGACGACGAGCTCAAAGACGAACGAACCGCCACCGGCGCCAGCGCCCTGACCTTCTGCTTGGTGAAATCCGCATGAGCACTTCGACGCACGGCTCCCCGCCCGGCCGCATCGCCAAATGGATTCGCCGCCTGGCCATTCCGATCATGCTGGGCTGGATCGGCATCATCGTGCTGGCGAACGTGACCGTCCCGCAGCTGGAACAGGTCGCCGAGACGGCCGCGGTGCAGATGACCCCCGACGAGGCGCCGTCGATGATCGCGGTCAAACGCCAGGGCGAGGTGTTCAAAGAGTTCACCTCGAACAGCTCGGTCATGCTCGTCCTCGAGGGTGATGAACCGCTGGGCGACGACGCCCACCACTACTACGACCAGATCGTCGCCAAGCTCAGAACCGACACCGTCCACGTCGAGCACATCCAGGACTTCTGGGGCGACCGGCTGACCGCCGCCGGGGCGCAGAGCCCGGACGGCAGATGCGCCTACGTGCAGATCTACACCGCCGGAAACCAGGGCGAGGCGCTGTCCAAGGAATCGGTCAAGGCCGTGCAGCAGGTGGTGGACAGCTTCACCGCCCCGCCCGGCGTCACCGCCTATGTGACCGGTGGTGCCGCGCTGGTGGCCGACCAGAGCAAGGCCAGCGCCCGCAGCATGAAGCTGATCGAGGGCCTGACCTTCGCGGTCATCATCACCATGATGCTGATGGTCTACCGGTCCATCACCACGGTGCTGCTGGCGCTGTCGATGGTGATCACCGGTCTGATGTCGGCCCGCAGCATCGTGGCGTTGCTGGGCTACCACAAGCTGATCGGGTTATCGCCGTTCGCGACGAACCTGTTGGTGACCCTGGCGATTGCGGCGGCCACCGACTACGCCATCTTCCTGATCGGCCGCTACCAGGAAGCCCGCAACGCCGGCGAGGACAAAGAACAGGCGTACTACACCATGTTCCGCAGCACCGCGCACGTGGTGCTGGGTTCCGGGATGACCATCGCCGGCGCCACGTTCTGCCTGCACTTCACCCGACTGCCGTATTTCCAGTCGCTCGGGATTCCGCTCGGGATCGGCATGACGATCGTGGTGATCACCTCCCTGACCATGGGGTCGGCGGTGATCTCGGTGGCCAGCCGGTTCGGCACGCTGCTGGAACCCAAGCACGTCGACCGGGGCCGCGGCTGGCGCAAGATCGGTGCCGCCGTGAGCCGTTGGCCGGGGCCGATCCTGGTCGCCGCCACCGGTGCCGCACTGGTCGGTATCCTGGCGCTGCCCGGCTACAAGCCCGGTTACAACGACCGCGCCTACATGCCCGACGACCTACCCGCCAACCAGGGCTTCCTGGCCTCCGATCGGCACTTCCCGTCGGCGCGGATGAACCCCGAGATGTTGATGATCGAAACCGATCACGACATCCGCAACTCCGCGGACTTCCTGGTGCTGGAGCGAATCGCCAAGCGCGTCACCGCCGTTCCCGGCATCTCCCGGGTCATGACCATCACCCGCCCGCAGGGTGTCCCGATGGAACACTCCACGTTCGGCTACATGATGGGCATGCAGGCCGTCAGCCAGGAGCTGACCCGGAAGTTCAACGAAGACCGCACCCAGGAGATGCTGTCCCAGGCCGAGGAGATGCAGGTCAACATCGACACTATGAGCCAGATGATCGCGCTCATGGAGAAGATGAACGCCACCATGCAGCGCATGGTCGGCAAGATGCACCTGATGGTCGACGAGATCGAGGAACTGCGCGACGACATCGCCGAGTTCGACGATTTCTTCCGGCCGATGCGCAGTTACTTCTACTGGGAGCCACACTGTTACGACATCCCGGCCTGCCACTCGCTGCGCTCGATCTTCGACGCGATGGACGGCGTGGACACCATGACGGAGAGCTTCCGGGGAATCATTCCCGACATGGACGAGATGGCCGCGCAGCTGCCCCAGATGCTCCGGCTGATGCCGCCGATGATCCAGATGATGAAGAACACCAAGGCCATGATGCTGACCATGTATGCCACCCAGGACGGGCTGGCCAAGCAGCAACTCGAGGCCCAGGGTGATCCGTCGGCGATGGGGGAGGCGTTCGACAAGGCGAAGAACGACGACTCGTTCTACCTGCCGCCGGAGATCTTCGACAACGAGGAATTCCAGCGGGGCATGAAGAATTTCATCTCCCCGGACGGTCGCGCGGTGCGCTTCATCGTCACCCACGAGGGCGATCCGCTCAGCGCCGACGGTATCGAGCACATCGACGCCATCAAGCTCGCCGCCAAGGAAGCCATGAAGACCACGCCGTGGGAGGGCTCCAAGATCCACGTCGGCGGTACCGCGGCCATGTTCAAGGATCTGCAAGAGGGGTCCAACTACGACATGATGATCGCCGGAATCGCCGCGCTGTGCCTGATTTTCATCATCATGCTGGTGATCACCCGGGCGGTGGTGGCCTCGTTGGTGATCGTCGGCACCGTGGTGCTCTCACTCGGCAGCGCCTTCGGGCTGTCGGTGTTGCTGTGGCAGGACATCATCGGCCTGCACGTGCACTGGATGGTGATGGCGATGGCGGTGATCATCCTGCTGGCCGTCGGCGCCGACTACAACCTGTTGCTGGTGTCGCGGCTCAAGGAGGAGATCCACGCCGGACTGCACACCGGCATGATCCGGGCGATGGGCGGCAGCGGGTCGGTGGTGACCGCCGCCGGACTGGTGTTCGCGTTCACCATGATGACGATGACGGTCAGCGACCTGCGGGTGGTCGGGCAGGTCGGCAGCACCATCGGCATGGGGTTGATGCTGGACACCCTGATCATCCGCGCGTTCATGACCCCGGCGGTGGCGACCCTGCTCGGCAAGTGGTTCTGGTGGCCGCAGGTGCCGCGGATGCGGCCCAAGCCGTCGCCGTGGCCGTCGCCGCGCCAGGTCGAGGCCGATCCCGATGCCGATCCCGAACTCGTCGGGTCCGGCGGCGGCGCCCACCGCCGCTAGCCGGCGCTGCCGGGCTCAGGCCAGCGGCTGTATCACCCGGCGCGCCGTCTCCAGCAGGATCTGGTGCAGTTCCTCGTCGTCGATGTCGTCGAGGGCGGGATCGGCTGCGGCGGTGAAGGTTCCGGACATGAGGGCCCGGGTGATGATCCGGGCCGCCGCGTCCGGATCGGGGCCCTGCAGCAGTGCGGCGGCGTCCTCGCCGGCGGCCCGGAAGTCCTCGCGGGACTGCAGGGCGTGCTCGACGGCGCGGTCGTAGAACAAGAAGGTCAGCCGGCGGTAGCGGACGGCCAGCTCCACCACGCCGCTGACCGTCACATCGCGCTTGCCCTGCGGGGACGGCATGGTCTCGGCGATCTTGATGACGCGGACGATGTCGTCGAGCATCGGTTCCACCAGCGCGACGACGATGTCGTCCCGGGACCGGAACTGGTAGTACACCGCCGGTTTGCTGACGCCCAGCCGGTCGGCGATCATCTGCATGGACGTGCCGCCGACGCTGTGCTCGGTGAATAGCTCAAGGGCTGCTCGCAGTACCCGTTCGCGCGCGGATCCACGCGGCGCAACCGGCTTGGCCACGACATCCCTCCCGTCGTCGCGGTTAGCTTAGCCCGGTCGCCGCGGGCCGGCCGGTCAGCGGTCGAGCAACTCGTCGAGCAGCGCCCGGAACGCCTCCGGGTCCGCCGGGGTGAACGCCGGCCGCGGCCACGGGTCACCGTCGAGGTCCAGGGTGATCAGCGTGCTGCGGGTCGGGCGTTTGATGTCCAGCGGCAGCCAGCGCCGCAGATCCGAGCTGCCCCAGATCCGGAACCGGTGGGTCAGCATGCCCAACGGCTCGGCCCGATAGCCCCGGATCGCCGACAGCGGGATGATCTTCGACGTGCCGGAGGGGAAATGGTAGCGGCGCAACGTGATAGCCCGGCGGTCCAAGACCACCAGGCCGTCATCGTAGGAGCCGGTCACAGCTTTTCGCAGCGCAATTCGTGGCCTTTGGCCGTCAGGCAGCGACCGGTCTTGAGGTCCCACTCCCAGCCGTGCTGATTGCAGGTCAGGACGTCGCCGTCGACCACCCCGACCTTGGACAGGTCGGCCTTCATGTGCGGGCAGCGGCGCTGCATCTGCCAGCCGCCCAGCGTGATCGTGGCGCTGTCGTCGTGGCTCTCGCCGAACCAGCCCTCGGCGTAGACGATCCGGTCCTCGGTCAGGCACTTGAAGAACGTGTAGAGGTACTCGTTGTATCCGCCGACCCGCCACGCCCGGAACCGGGTGGACAAGAAGATGGTGTTGACCCAGTCCGGTTCGCCGTCGCGCAGCACGGTGCGCACCAGTTCGGGCGGAATGCCGAAGCCGTAGCGGAACTTCTCGCCGTCGACCGGTTCGCGCACCACCCGGTCGGGGAAGTCCAGCACCACCGTCTCGGTGTGCTCCGGGCCGTCCATCCGCAATTCGACGGGATAGCCGATGCCGTCGCAGATCTCGTCGCTGCGGGCCATGATCGGCTCGAACAGCGCACGCAGGTCTTCGATCATCGCGGGCCCGGCGGCCGGCGCCCAGGAGGCCTTCTCCGCGGCCAGCACCGGTGCCATCCGCTCGGCATAGGCCGCGATGTAGTCGGCCTTGCCGGTGGTGAAGATGGCTTCGACGTCGGCCTCGGGAATCGGATGGACCAGCGAATCCAGTTGCGCCCCGGTGAAACTCGCGGTCGATCCGGGGATCATCAGCAGTCCGCGGTCGTGGCCGTTGCGGCGCAGCTGATCGAGGAACACCACCTCGTCGGGGAAGATGTTCGCCGGGTCGCCGTGGTCGTCGTTGAGGTAGCGCAGCTCGTCGTCCAAAAAGCACGGCGGGCCGGCCGACGGCACCACCCAGGTGGCGTCGACGTGGGCGATGTACTGGCGGGCGCGGTCCATCTGCCGCTGGCGCTTCTGGGTGCCGAACGCCTCCTTGGCCCGATCCGGCATGTCGTAGACCATCGGATACCAGATCGCGCCGGAGTACTGCACCAGATGCACGTCGATCGAGCCGAACGCGTTCAGCACGTCCAGGTCGATCGGCCGGGAGTCGTTCATGTTGAAAACGGTCGTCACACCGTCGGACACCACCAGGCCCGAGTCGCCGATCGGCCCGTCGGCCGGGGCGCGCAGCGCGATGATCATCACGTCCAGCTCGCCCTTGGGGCCGGACACGGTGTGGCGCACCGAGTCGGTGGTCTCGAAGAACCGGTGAAAGCCCAACTTCTCGAGCTCACCGCGCAGATCGGGCACCGGGTAGTCCGGCAGCAGCACCACGGCGTCCTTGTTGACGTGGGCCGCCAGGTGCCGCGGGTCGAAATGGTCGTGGTGCAGGTGCGAGATGTAGAGGTAGTCGCAGTCGCCGAGGGCGTTCCAGTCCAGCGCGGAGTTGTCCGGGAACGGGAACCACGAGGCGAAATAGGCCGGGTTCACCCACGGGTCGCACAGGATGCTGCCGGCGGCCGTCTCGATCCGGAAGCCGGCGTGCCCGACGCTGGTGACCTGCACGTGTACCTTCTCCCGACGCTGAAAGAGACCTCCCGCGAGCTTACCGGCGGTCCGGTCGCCGGTATCGCCTAGGCTTGGGCACTGTGGAGGCTTGGTACAGCAGTGTCGCTGTCGCGGCGCGCACGCTGTGGCGTTATGAGGGCTTGAAGATCACCGTCACCGGCGGGGAGCACATCCCCACCGGTGGCGGTGGCGTGATCGCGATCAACCACACCGGCTACTTCGACTTCCTGTTCGCGGCGTTGGCCGCCTACCGGACCGAACCCCGGCGGTGGGTGCGCTTCATGGCCAAGAAGGAGACCTTCGACAACCGGTTCACCGGGCCGATCATGCGCGGGTGCAAGCACATCGCGGTGGATCGCAGCCAGGGGGCGGAGTCCTACGCCGCCGCGGTCGAATACCTCAAATCCGGCGAACTCGTCGGGGTCTATCCGGAGGCGACCATCAGCCGCAGCTTCGAGCTCAAGGAGTTCAAGAGCGGCGCGGCGCGGATGGCGGTCGAGGCGCAGGTCCCGATCATCCCGCACATCGTGTGGGGCGCTCAGCGGATCTGGACCAAGGACCACCCGAAACGGCTCGGCCGCACCAAGGTGCCCATCACCGTCACCGTCGGCGAACCCATCGCGCCGACGCTGCCGGTCGACGAGCTGCGGACGGTGCTGCAGAGCCGGATGCAGCAGCTGCTCGAACAGGCTCAGGAGGCCTATCCCGACGGCCATCCGGCGGACGCCTTCTGGGTGCCGCGCCGGCTGGGGGGCAGTGCTCCCACGCCCGCCGGGGCGCTGGAACTCGACGCCGCCGAGGCCGCCCGCAAAGCCGAGCAGCGCGCCGCCGGCCGCAAGCAGCCCCCACGTCCGACGGGCACGTCGGGCTAGAGCGGCAGCGGATGGCCGAACCCCTCTTCCGGTTGCTGGAGATAGTGCTGCCGCGGGTGGTGAACGCCAACGGGCCCCATGTGACCTATCAGGGTCTGGAGAACATCCCCGAGCACGGCGGGGCGGTGATCGCGGTCAACCACACCAGCTATGTGGACTGGTATGCGGCCTCGACCGCGGCGATGTACCGGGGCCGCCGGCTGCGGTACATGCTCAAGGCCGAGATGACGCGGGTGCCGGTGATCGGCTACGTGGTCAGGCATATCGGGTTGATCCCGGTGGACCGTTCGGCGGGTGCGGGCGCCCTGGACGTCGCGGTGCAGCGGCTGCGGGCCGGCGAGCTGGTCGGGGTGAACCCGGAGGCCACCATCAGCCGCAGCTTCGAGCTGATGGAGTTCAAGTCCGGTGCCGCCCGGATGGCCCACGCCGCCGAGGTTCCGCTGATCCCGGTCATCGTCTGGGGGATGCAGCGGGTCTGGACCAAGGACAATCCGAAACGATTGTGGCGCAATCATATTCCCGTATTGGCGAAGATCGGTGCGCCGATGATGCCCACCGGAGACGTGGCGGCGACCACCGCCGCGTTGCGCAACACCATGGCGACCATGCTCGAGGAGGCTCAATTGGAATACCCACATCCCGCCGGCGCGTTCTGGGTGCCGCGCCGGTTGGGCGGCAGCGCGCCGACGATGGCCGAAGCGCTGGCGCTGCGGGAGGCCGAACTGGCCGAACGTGACCGGCAGCGGCTGGAGCGGTCCCGCGGCGGCCGGCTGCGCAGGGCGATCGCCCGACGGAGCGGACGCTGATGACGCAGTGGAGCGGGCCGCCCCCGCTGATCGCCAGTGACGTCGACGGCACGCTGCTCGACGGCAACGAGCAGATCTCCGCGCGCACCCGTGCGGTGGTGCGCGCCGCGGTCGACGACGGTGCCCGTTTCGTGCTGGCGACCGGTCGCCCACCGCGCTGGATCCCGCCGGTGGTCGAGGCCCTCGGGTTTGCGCCGATGGCGGTCTGCGCCAACGGTGCGGTGATCTACGACCCGGCCACCGACCGGGTGGTCTCTGCGCGGACGCTGTCGGTCGACGCCCTGGTCAAGCTGGCCGAGGTGGTCGGGCGGGCCATCCCGGGCGCGGGCCTGGCGGTGGAGCGCATCGGCAGCAGCGCGCACGACGCGGCGACCCCGCAGTTCGTCAGCTCACCCGGATACGAGCACGCCTGGCTCAACCCGGACAACACCGAGGTGTCGCTGGAGGACCTGCTGTCCCAGCCGGCGATCAAGCTGTTGGTGCGTCAGGCCGGGGCGTCCAGCGCCGACATGGCGAAACGGCTGACCACGCATATCGGGACGGCCGCCGAGCTGACCTATTCCACCAACAACGGGCTGATCGAGATCGTGCCCACCGGCATCACCAAGGCGACGGGCCTGGCGGAGCTGATCGCGCCGCTGGGCATCGAGGTGGGGCAGGCGGTGGCGTTCGGGGACATGCCCAACGATCTGCCGATGCTGACCCGCGCGGGCCACGGGGTGGCGATGGGTAACGCCCACCCCGAGGTGCTGGCGGCGGCCGCCGAGATCACCGCGCCGAATACCGAAGACGGCCTGGCGCGGGTGCTGGAGCGGTGGTGGGGCTGACCATTTCGCGTTGATTCTGCGCTGGTGGCGGGGTCTACTCGCACTTCTGCGCCCTGAGCGCAGAGTCAACGGGGGGAGGCGTCAGCCGAACGGGTCGATCACCCGCGAGAAGCGCTCCAGCTGCACCGGCGGGCCCTCCGGCGGCGGCGGGGGCAGTTCCTCGGCGTCGCCGTCGATCACCCGGATGACGGCCGCGGTGGCCCGGTTGTAGTTCAGCGTGCCGTGCTGGAAGTTCTGGCCCACCCACTCCGGTTCGTGGATCTCGGCGCTGGTCGGCAGCCCGAGCGCCCCGCGCTCGTAGCCCAGCGACGCCCAGGCCGCGTAGATGGCTCCGGTGATGGGTTGCGCGCCGGTCTCCGGTGACCAGTACATGGCGCCGTGCTCGAAGGTGGCGTAGCGCGTCGACCCCTCGCCGACGCCCTCCGGTGAGGTCGGCGAGCCGAGCATGCCCTCCGCGCCGCCCAGTTCCAGCCAGCGGGTGTGGATGGCGCCGCCCTCCATCGTCCGCAGCAGATCCTCGGGACCGGCCGGCTCGCCGAAGTGGGCGGCGATCTCGCGGATCTCGTTGAGTGCGACGTAACCCTGTTCGCCGGGGCATTCGGTGGCGTCGACGTCGCGGTGGCCGATGATCGAGGGCAGCGTCAGCGACGCCCCGCGCGGAAAGTGCGTGTAGTTGCCGCCGGACGAGGTCAACTGTGCGACGCCCCGCGGATCGGTGCGGTCCAGGCTCAACCGCCAGCCCAGCAGCCGGCCGACGGTGTCGACCTGGATCGCCGGGGGTGGCTCGTGGTCGAAGCTGCCGATCATCGACACGCCCCAGGTGTTGCGGTTGAAGCCGCCGGCGTGGCTGCCCATGATGCCCTTGGTGAGGCCGCCGGCCCGGCCCTCGAAGACCTGGCCGTACTTGTCCACCAGGGCGTTGTAGCCGATGTCGCACCAGCCCAGGGTGCGGGTGTGATACGCGTAGATGGCCCGGATGATCTCCGCGGAGTCCTCCGGGGCGTAGTCGTTGGAGCCCGCCGTGTGATGCACCACCGCCGCCTGGACCGGGCCGCTCTCCACCGGTTTGCCGCACCGGCCGTTGGCGCCGACGCCCCAGTGACTGCGCGGGATGATGTTCGGCGGCTGGCCGGGGGCCAGCACCGCGGCCGGCGGCGACCAGTGCGCGTCGACCGGGGCCTTGGGCGGGGTGATCAGCACGGCGGAGACGTCGCGGGCCAGCGGTTGCGCCGCCGTGGCCGGCACGTAGCCGAGGTCGGGCTGCGCCTGCTTGGCCCCGGCTTTCGGCGCGGTCGTGGTCGCCGGCTTGGCCCCCGGCTTCCCGGCTTTGGCCGCGGGCGCCTTAGGCCCGGTGCGGGTCACCGCGATCTGCACCGCGGTGGTCCGGCCGACGAACACCGGTTCGGTGCCGTCTGGGCCGGGGGCGGGCGCGTGGGGCCCGGCAGGTCCCGGCGTCTCCTGCTTGGTCTCGTGCGCGGTGGTGTACCAGGGCCCCCACGATCCGTCGGCGCGCTTGGCGCGGATCCGTGCCGACGTCCCGCTGAGGTCGGCGCCGGTCAGCGCCACCATGGTGAACGGTTCGTCCTGGGTGACCTCGCGGATCGTGACGCCCGGCTCCAGGTCGTCCAGCGGCTGCTGGTTCAACTTGGTCGCCGCGGGGCTGGGGGGAGTGTCGGAACTCGACGGCCGAAATCCCGACCCGGAGTTCAGTGCCCACGGCAGGATCAGCACGGTCGCGATGGTCGCGGTCAGCTTGATCGTCGGCGGGGGACGACGACGGGTTGGCACGTGCTGATGTTACGTATGGGTCATGTGTTGTTGGTGATGCGACACGCGACCGCCGGCCACCGGGTGAATCCGGACCCCGCGCATTGTTAACGGCACCGCAGAGTCCCAGGGTGTCCGCCGGTTGCGGACTGACTCTGCGGTGCCGTTGGGGGAAATGCGGCTTGTGTCGGTTACGGCAGCGGCATCGGCATGGGCGGCGGCGGGGCCGCCACGGCCGGGCCGGCGCCCTGTGCGGCCTGCGCGATGGACGGCATCACCACACCCTTGAGCAGGTCGATGGCCTGTCCGGCGCCCAGCTGGTTGGCGACGCTCATCATGTCGCTGACCAGCCCGCCCTTCTCTTCCGGCATGCCCAGGGACGGGTCGCCGAGGATCGGGTAGGTGCCGTCCAGGCCCGGGTCCAGGCCCAGCGGCGAGGTCAGCGGCAGGCCGTCAGAACCCAGCAGGCCGGTGTCCGTGCCGAGGCCGGGGCTGGTCAGACCCGGGTTGGTCAGCGGGTCGTTCAGCGTCGGCGTGGTCAGGCCCGGGCTGGTCAGCCCCGGGGTGCCCAGTGCCGGCGTGGTCAGGCCCGGCGTCAGGCCACCGGTGGTCGAGACCCCCGGGGTGCCCAGCGGCGGCGTCGACAGCGACGGCGAGGTCAGCGACGGGTCGGTGAGTCCCGGCGTGGTGAGTCCCGGCGAGGTGAGCCCGGTGGTGTCCAGCCCCGGAGTGCCCAGACCCGGCGAGGTCAGGCCGGGGGTGCCCAGCGACGGGTCGCCCAGGCCGGGGTACATCCCGGTGGTGGACGGGTACATCCCGGTGCTCGCCCCGTTGCCGAAGCCCGGCACCGGCGGCAGGTTCACCCCGAACTGGGACAGGCCCTGGGACAGGGCGGAGATCAGTTCACCGGGCAGGTCGGCCACGGACGATGCCGCGACGAAGTCATGGTGCTGCGGCGCGCTGTTGTGCGCGACGAGCTCGGTCACTGCGACAGCTGCAAACGGACTCGCGACCGCGAGGGCGGCGACTGCGCTCATGGTGGTCGAGAGCCTGCGTCGACGTCGGTTCGGCACGGAAGTCTCCTCAATATGTTTTGCCGTCCGGTTCCCGTTCGTCGTTGTCGCGGGGGCCTTCGGGCGTTCACTGCACTTGCATTCGGACCTACGCGTTTGACGGTACGCGTGTGACTCGTGTGAAAGGTGTGACGAGATTGAATCGTGAGGAAACCGCTACCAACCCTTTCTCCGGCCGGGGTGAGCCGGCCGCGAGGTCCGGCGGTCCTGTCGGGGCGCCGACGATGCGTGTGGCCGCTGGTCGGCTACCCTTGGCGCCGATGACCGCTCGTTTTGACCTCTTTGTCGTGGGTTCCGGATTCTTCGGCCTGACCATCGCCGAGCGCGTTGCGACGCAGCTCGGGAAGCGCGTTCTCGTCGTCGAGAAGCGGCCGCACATCGGCGGCAACGCCTACTCGGAGCCGGAGCCGCAGACCGGGATCGAGGTCCACAAATACGGCGCGCACCTGTTCCACACCTCTAATAAGAGGGTCTGGGACTACGTGCGGCAGTTCACCGAGTTCACCGGCTACCAGCACCGCGTCTTCGCCATGCACGGCGGGCAGGCCTACCAGTTCCCGATGGGGCTGGGCCTGGTGTCGCAGTTCTTCGGCCGGTACTTCACCCCCGACGAGGCGCGGGCGCTCATCAAGGAGCAGGCGGCCGAGATCGACACCGCCGAGGCGGCCAACCTCGAGGAGAAGGCGATCAGCCTGATCGGCCGCCCGCTGTATGAGGCGTTCGTCAAGGACTACACCGCCAAGCAGTGGCAGACCGACCCCAAGGAACTGCCCGCGGCCAACATCGCCCGGCTGCCGGTGCGCTACAACTTCGACAACCGCTACTTCAACGACACCTACGAGGGCCTGCCCGTCGATGGCTACACCGCGTGGCTGGAGAACATGGCCGCCGACGACCGCATCGAGGTCCGGTTGGACACCGACTGGTTCGACGTCCGCGACGAACTACGGGCGGCCAGCCCGGACGCGCCGGTGGTCTACACCGGCCCGCTGGACCGCTACTTCGACTACGCCGACGGCAAGCTGGGCTGGCGCACCCTGGACTTCGAGCTCGAAGTGCTCGACACCGGTGATTTCCAGGGCACCTCGGTGATGAACTACAACGACGGCGACGTCCCGTTCACCCGGATCCACGAGTTCCGCCACTTCCACCCCGAACGCGACTACCCGACCGACAAGACCGTGATCATGCGGGAGTACTCGCGCTTCGCCGACGACGCCGATGAGCCGTACTACCCGATCAACACCGAATCCGACCGCGCGCTGCTGGCGTCCTACCGGGCCCGGGCCAAAGCCGAGCTGGACTCGGCGAAGGTGCTCTTCGGCGGGCGGTTGGGCACCTACCAGTACCTGGACATGCACATGGCCATCGCCAGCGCCCTGAGCATGTACGACAACGTCCTGGCGCCGCACCTGACCGACGGGGTGCCGCTGGGGGAGGGCAGTAAGGCATGACCGACAGTTCGCTTGCGGTGAGCCGCCTTTCGCGGATCATCCTGCCGCGCCAGGGTGAGCCGCTGGACGTGCGCAAGCTCTACATCGAGGAATCCGACACCAACGCCCGCCGCGCGCACCCGGCGACCCGCACCAGCCTGGAGATCGGCGAAGAGTCCGAGGTGTCGTTCGCGACGTACTTCAACGCCTTCCCGGCGTCCTACTGGCGACGCTGGTCGATCCTCGAGTCGGTGGTGCTGCATCTGGAGCTGACCGGTTCCGGCCGGGTCGACGTCTACCGCTCCAAGGCGACCGGCGCGCGGATCGCCGTGGACGGCCGGCCCTTCGGACCCGCCGACGACGGGGCCGGCCCGACGGTGGTCGAGTTCGAGGTGGGCCTGCAGCCGTTCGAGGACGGCGGCTGGATCTGGTTCGACATCACCACCGACACCCCGGTCACGCTGCACCGCGGCGGGTGGTACGCCCCGATCGAGGCGCCCGGCCGCGCCGACGTCGCGGTGGGCATCCCGACCTTCAACCGGCCCGACGACTGCGTCAACGCGCTGCTGGCGCTGACCTCCGACGCCGACGTCGACGCGGTGATCTCCGCGGTCATCGTCCCCGACCAGGGCACCCGCAAGGCCTGCGACCACCCGGGCTTCGCGGCGGCCGCCGAACGACTCGGCGACCGGCTGACCATCCACAACCAGCCCAACCTCGGCGGCTCCGGCGGCTACAGCCGGGTGATGTACGAGGCGCTGAAGAACACCGACTGTGAACAGATCCTGTTCATGGACGACGACATCCGCATCGAGCCGGACTCGATCCTGCGGGCGCTGGCGCTCAACCGGTTCGCCAAGACGCCCACCCTGATCGGCGGGCACATGCTCAACCTGCAGGAGCCCTCGCACCTGCACGTGATGGGCGAGGTCGTCGACGCCGGCGTGTTCATGTGGACCAACGCCCCGCACACCGAATACGACCACAACTTCGCCACCGATCCGCTGGCCGAGAGCCCGGAGTTGCACCGGCGGATCGACGTCGACTTCAACGGCTGGTGGATGTGCATGATCCCGCGCGCCGTCGCCGAGGAGATCGGCCAGCCGATCCCGTCGTTCATCAAGTGGGACGACGCCGAATACGGCATCCGCGCCGGCAAGCACGGCTACCCGACCGTCACCCTGCCCGGCGCGGCGATCTGGCACATGGCCTGGAGCGACAAGGACGACGCCATCGACTGGCAGGCCTACTTCCACCTGCGCAACCGGTTGATGGTCGCCGCCCTGCACTGGGACGGCAACGTCTCCGGGCTGATCCGCAGCCACCTCAAGGCGACCCTGAAACACCTGGCCTGCCTGGAGTATTCGACGGTCGCGATCCAGAACAAGGCGCTCGACGACTTCATGGCCGGCCCCGAGCACATCTTCTCGATCCTGGAGTCGGCGCTGCCCGACATCCACGCGCTGCGCAAGACCTACCCGGATGCGGTGGTGTTGCCGGCGGCCAGCGAGCTGCCCACCCCGTCTCGGCGCGGCAAGGCGATGCGGCCCCCGGTGCAGCCGCTGTCCATCGGCTACCGGCTGGCCCGCGGCATCGCCCACAACCTCAAGGCCACCGACACCGAGCACCACCGGCGCCCGCAGCTCAACGTGCCCACCCAGGACGCCCGCTGGTTCCTGCTGTGCACCCAGGACGGCGTCACCGTCACCACCGCCGACGGTCGCGGCGTGGTCTACCGGCAGCGGGACCGGGAGAAGATGTTCGGCCTGCTGCGCGAATCGCTGCGCCGCCAATACCAGTTGGCGCGCCGGTTCGATGCGCTGCGCGCGACCTACCGCCGGGCACTGCCCACACTGTCCAGCAAGCAGCAGTGGGAGACGGTGCTGTTGGAGAGCCATGACTGAGCCGGTGGTCGGCCCGCCGCACGGTGAGGACGCCGTGCTGGTCGCCGTGCAGTCCGCCCTGGCCGGCCGCCCCGGTGTGCTGCCGGTGGCACGCGCCATGTCGCACTTCGGCGAGCACGCCCTGGGCTGGCTGGCACTGGCGGGGATCGGCGCGGTGACCCAGCCGCATCGGCGCCGCCGCTGGCTGCTGGCCGGGATCGGGACCTTCGTCGCGCACGCCGCCGCCGTCGTCGTCAAGCGCGTGGTGCGCCGCACCCGCCCGGACCACCCGGCGATCGCGGTCAACGTGGGCACCCCGAGCGCGTTGAGCTTTCCGTCCGCGCACGCCACCTCCACCGCGGCCGCGGCGGTCCTGCTCGGCCGGGCCCTGGGGCTGCCGGCCCGGATGCTGCCGTCGCTGCTGGTGCCGCCGATGGCGTTGTCGCGCCTGGTGTTGGGTGTGCACTATCCCAGCGACGTCGCCGCGGGCGCCCTGATCGGCGCGACGGTGGCGGTGCTGACCGATCGAGTGGGGGAGTGGACGGAGGCCACCGATGACTGACCGGCCACCGGCGAACCTGTTCGCCGGCATCGTCAAGGCCGTCCGGCCCCGCCAGTGGGTGAAGAACGTCCTGGTGGTCGCGGCCCCGCTGGCGGCACTCGGCGGCGGCGTGCAGTACGACTACGCCGACCTGGCGTTCAAGGTGCTGATCGCGTTCGTGGTGTTCAGCCTGGCGGCGTCGGCGATCTATCTGGTCAACGACGCCCGTGACGTCGAGGCGGACCGGGCGCATCCCACCAAGCGGTTCCGGCCGATCGCCGCCGGGGTGGTCCCCGAGTCGCTGGCCTACGCCCTGGCCGCCGTCCTGGTGGTGGCGTCGCTGGGCATCTCCTGGCTGCTGACCCCGAACCTGGCGCTGGTGATGGCGATCTACGTCGCCATCCAGCTGGCCTACTGCTTCGGCCTCAAACATCAACCGGTGCTGGACATCTGCATCGTGTCCTCGGGATTTTTGATCCGGGCCATCGCCGGCGGTGTGGCCGCCAACATCCCGCTGTCGCAGTGGTTCCTGCTGGTGATGGCGTTCGGATCGCTGTTCATCGCGGCCGGAAAGCGTTATGCGGAGCTGCAACTCGCCGAGCAGACCGGCGCCAAGATCCGCAAGTCGCTGGAGAGCTACACCAGCACCTACCTGCGGTTCGTCTGGACCATGTCGGCCACCGCGATGCTGGTCTGCTACAGCCTGTTCGCCTTCGAACGCGACAACGGCAACGGGTCCTGGTTCGCGGTGACGATCATCCCCATCACCCTCGGGGTGCTGCGTTACGCGGTCGACGTCGACGGCGGCATGGCCGGCGACACCGAGGACATCCTGCGACGCGATCGGGTGCTGCAGCTGATGGCGCTGGCCTGGATCGGAACCATCGGTGTTGCCGTCGCCTTCGGCTAGCCGACGCGAGCGAGGCAACACACCGGACCAGCGGGTCCGGCCCCTGGGCTGGCCGGCGGTCCGCTACAGCCCGTCGGTGCGGCTGAGCTCGTGGCTCGCCGTGGCCGTCGTGCTGCTGATGTTCGCCATCGGCGCGTGGCGGCGACGCTGGATCTCCGATGACGGGCTGATCGTGCTGCGCACCGTGCGCAACCTGCTGGCCGGCAACGGGCCGGTGTTCAACGCCGGCGAGCGGGTGGAGGCCAACACCTCCACCGCCTGGACCTATCTGATGTATCTGGGCAGCTGGCTGGGCGGGCCGGTGCGACCGGAGTATGTGGCGCTGGTGTTCGCGCTGGTGCTGAGCCTGGCCGGGGTGGCGATGCTGATGCTGGGCGCCACCCGGCTGTACGCGCCGGGCCTGCAGGGCCGCCGCGCGGTGCTGCTGCCGGCCGGCGCACTGGTCTACGTCGCGATCC
This sequence comes from Mycolicibacter sp. MU0083, assembly GCF_963378075.1. NCBI lineage: Bacteria > Bacillati > Actinomycetota > Actinomycetes > Mycobacteriales > Mycobacteriaceae > Mycobacterium > Mycobacterium kokjensenii. The sequence continues at coordinate 4,059,793 of NZ_OY726394.1, read as the reverse complement.
CGCCGGCCCGCGATTTCGCCACCTCCGGGCTGGAGAACGGTCTGGTGCTGGCCTATCTGGGCCTGCTGTGGTGGATGCTGGTCTGCTGGTCGCAGGCGCTGCGGATGCCGCGGTCGCGGGCCCGCGGCGTCTGGTTCACCGGATGCCTGGCCTTTGTGGCCGGCGCCAGCGTGCTGATCCGGCCCGAGCTGGCGCTGATCGGCGGCGGCGCCCTGATCATGCTGCTGATCGCCGCGCGCGACTGGCGGGGCCGCGCGGTGATCGTGGTGGCCGGCGGCGCGCTGCCGGTGGCCTACCAGATCTTCCGGATGGGCTACTACGCGCTGCTGGTGCCGGGGACGGCGCTGGCCAAGGACGCCGCCGGCGACAAGTGGTCGCAGGGAATGACCTACCTGGCCAACTTCAACGCCCCCTACGCCCTGTGGGTGCCACTGGTGCTGCTCGCGGCGTTGGGCGCCGCCCTGTGGATCGGCGCCGCGGTCCGGCAGCGGCCCCGCCGCCCGGTGCCGTCCGGGGTGGGCGCCTGGGCGCGGCTGGCGCAGAGCCCCGGGGCGGTGGTCTTCTTCTTCGTCATCAGCGGGCTGGTGCAGGCCGCCTACTGGGTCCGCCAGGGCGGCGACTTCATGCACGGCCGGGTGCTGCTGGCGCCGTTGTTCGCCATGCTGGCGCCGGTGGCGGTCGTGCCGGTGCTGCTGCCCGACGGCCTGCGCTACCGCCACGAGGCCGGGTACCCGCTCAGCGGTGCGGTCGGGCTGCTGTGGGTGGCGGTGGCGGGCTGGGCGCTGTGGGCGGCCAATTCGCCCGGGATGGCCGACGACGCTACCCGGGTCACCTACTCCGGGATCGTCGACGAGCGCCGGTTCTATTCGCAGGCGACCGGCCACCCCCACCCGCTGACCGCCGCGGACTACCTGGGTTATCCGCGGATGCGCGCGGTGCTCAGCACCATCGCCGCCACCCCGGACGGTGCGCTGCTGCTGCCGTCGGGCGACTACGACAAGTGGGACGTGGTCCCGGTGATCCTGCCGCCGCCGCCGGGAATCGGCGTGCCGGAGGAACCCGACCCACACGGATCCGGGCCGCACACCGTCTTCTTCACCAACCTGGGCATGCTCGGCATGAACACCGGCCTCGACGTCCGGCTGCTCGACCAGATCGGCCTGGCCAACCCGATCGCCGCCCACACCGAACGCCTGGAGCACGGCCGGATCGGCCACGATAAGGACCTGTTCCGGGACTGGGTGGTGGCCGACGGCCCGTGGGTCAAGTGGTATCCGCTGATCCCCGCCTACCTGGAACAGGACTGGGTTGCCCAGGCCGAGGCCGCGCTGCGCTGCCCGGACACCGCGGCGGTACTCGGCTCGGTGCGGGCGCCGATGGGACCGCGCCGGTTCCTGTCCAACGTGCTGCACTCACCGAGCTTCACCCGGTACCGGATCGAGCGGGTCCCGCGCGACGAGCTGATCCGGTGTGGCCTGGCGATACCCGAGCCCACCACCCCGCCCTACACCGGGATGCCGCCGGTCCTCCCGTGACCTGCGCGGGGGACGTCCCGCGAAACTGTGACCGACATCATGGCGGATCGCCGGTGGCAACCGGCCACGCCCGTTCCTACCGGCTGGAATGCTGACCCGAGCGCAGTCCTTAGGTCGTCACAAAAGCCGGTGATACGCCGGTCGGGGCGACCCGCTAAGGTGGCTCGGCTCCTCGATGCCGGTGTTTCTGTGGTTGACTACACCGGCACTGTCGCGTTTCTGCGCACAGATCGGGTCCGACTCGGACCGAGACATGAGCTAAATACGGCAACGAATGAATGAGGGATCCCAAGGATGAAGTTGCTTGACAGGTTGAAGGTCGTCGCCACCGGCGCGGCCGTGCTGGCGGGGTTGGTCGGTTTCGTCGGCGGTACCCCCGAAGCCAACGCCTTCTCCCGGCCCGGGCTGCCCGTCGAGTACCTGCAGGTGCCGTCGGCCGCCATGGGTCGCGACATCAAGGTGCAGTTCCAGAGCGGTGGTTCGGACTCCCCGGGCCTGTACCTGCTCGACGGCATGCGCGCCCAGGACGACTTCAACGGCTGGGACATCAACACCCCGGCGTTCGAGTGGTACCTGAACTCGGGCATCTCGGTGATCATGCCCGTCGGCGGCCAGTCCAGCTTCTACAGCGACTGGTACAAGCCGGCGTGTGGCAAGGCGGGTTGCTCCACCTACAAGTGGGAGACCTTCCTGACCAGCGAGCTGCCGGCTTACCTGGCCTCGGAGTACGGCGTGAGCCGCAGCCGCAACGCCGCGGTCGGCCTGTCGATGGCCGGTTCGTCGGCCATGACCCTGGCCATCTACCACCCGAACATGTTCACCTACGCCGGTTCGCTGTCGGGTTACCTGAACCCGTCCACCGGTAAGGGCTGGATCGGTCTGTCCATGGGCGACGCCGGCGGCTACAAGAAGGAAGACATGTGGGGTCCCGACAGTGACCCGGCGTGGCTGCGCAACGACCCGACCGTCAACATCGACAAGCTGGTGGCCAACAACACCCGCCTGTGGGTCTTCTGCGGCAACGGCAAGGCCAACGAGCTCGGTGGCGACAACATCCCCGCCGTGTTCCTGGAGCAGAACTTCATGATCGGTGCGAACAAGAAGTTCCAGGAGCTCTACACCGCGGCCGGTGGCAACAACGCCGTCTTCAACTTCCCCGAGTACGGCACCCACAGCTGGGAGTACTGGGGCCAGCAGCTGCAGGCCATGAAGGGCGACCTGCAGAGCCACCTCGGTGCGACGCCGAGCAGCGGCGACTCGGGCGAGTAGTCCGAAACCAAGATGTACCGCCGGCGGCGGCGACCTTCGGGTCGCCGCCGTCGGTCGTTTCCTGTCCTGCCCACCGGCGCCGTGTGGTTGACTACCTCCCGGGGTCCGGGCGCGTGACCGGCGGGTGGGGCGAATCTGTGCCGACGAGTGAGGTGGATATGAGCGGACTGTCGAAGATGCTGCGGGCACTGTGTGTGGCCGTACTGATGCTGGGCATGTGGAGCGGCGGCGCGATCGTCGGCGCGGGCGCACAGGCGGCACAGTTCGAGAACCTCATGGTCCCGTCGCCGTCGATGGGCCGGGACATCCCGGTGGCGTTCCTCAACCAGGGCCCGCACGCGGTCTACCTGCTCGACGCGTTCGACGCCCACCCCGAGCTGAGCAACTGGGTGACCGCGGGCAACGCGATGAACACCCTCGCCGGCAAGGGCGTCTCGGTGGTCGCCCCGGCCGGTGGCGCCTACAGCATGTACACCAACTGGGAGCAGGACGGCTCCAAGCAGTGGGACACCTTCCTGTCTTCGGAGCTGCCGGACTGGCTGGCGGCCAACCGCGGCCTGGCGCCGGGCGGGCACGCCGTCGTCGGGGCCTCGCAGGGCGGCTACGGCGCGCTGGCGCTGGCCACCTTCCACCCGGACCGGTTCGGCTTCGCCGGCTCCATGTCGGGCTTCCTCGGGCCGGCCAACACCACCGAGAGCGGTGTGATCAGCGCGGGCCTGCAGAACTTCGGCGGCGTGGACCCCTACGGCATGTGGGGCGCGCCGCAGTTGGGCCGCTGGAAGTGGCACGACCCGACGGTGCACGCCACGCTGCTGGCCCAGAACAACACCCGGGTGTGGATCTACGCCCCGCTCGGTGGCGCGTCCAACCCGGCGGCGATGATCGGCGACCCGTCGGAGGCCGCCGGTAGCGGCCGGTACTTCCACATGCAGTACCGCCAGGTGCGCGGCAAGAACGGGCACTTCGACTTCTCCCCGGGCGACAACGGCTGGGGCTCGTGGTCGGCGCAGCTGGGCGCGATGGCCGGCGACATCGTCGGCGCGATTCGCTAGCGCGGCGTCAGCCGGGCGAAGCGGGATCGCGCTTAGGCAGAGCGATCCGCTGATTTTCCCCCGTTGACTCTGCGTTCAGGGCGCAAAAGTGCGAGTAGGCACCGCCCTGAGCGCAGAGTCATCGCGGTTGTAGCGCATTCCACGCGGCCCGGACGCGGCGCACGACGTCCTCGCCGCGATGTTCCTTGACCACCTTGATGTGCGTCCAGCCGACCGCGTAGACGTACTCCTGCCGGGTGGCGTCCCAGACGTACTGCGACCGGTCGTTGAGGTGATGCTCGCCGTCGTACTCGACCGCGAGCATGATGTCCTCCCACCCCATGTCCAGGAAATACTTCGGGCGACCGTCCGGCCCGAGGACCGGGATCTGGGTGGCCGGTGGCGGGAAACCCGCATTGATCAGTAGCAGCCGCAGCCAGGTCTCCTTCGGGGAGTCGGCGCCGCGGTCGTAGCGGGCCAGCGCCGCCTCCAGCTGGCGCAGACCTCGGGTGTGCCGGTGCCGGCGGGCCACCGCCAGCACGTCGTCGGCGGTGAATCCGGTGGCGTTGCCCAGCGCGTCCAGCCGTGCCACCGCCTGCCCGAGGCGTCCGCGCCGGCCGAGGTCGAAGGCGGTGCGCGCCACCGTGGTCACCGCCATACCGCGGTGCCGCGAGATCTCGCCGTCGAGCAGGAGGTCGGCGCGGGTCAGCACGCCGTCGGGAGGTCTGGCGTTGGGCCAGATCAACTCGATCGGGGTGGTGTCGTCCACCCATTTCGCGCCGTGCATCGCGGCGGCGGCGGACCCGGCGATCACGGCTTGGCCGCCCGACCACAGCCAGGCGGCGACGGTCCGCTGCCGCAGCGTGGGCTGCACGTGGGCGTCGACGTAGACGTTCGGCAGGATCGCGGTGTAGTAGCGGCGCAGTTCGTGGCGGGTCAGCCGTCCCGCGGCCAACGCCTCGGTGCCCAGGAAGGGCTGTGCTGGCTTCGTCATGCCGCGATGCTGGCAGCAGGGGGCGCTCTCGCGTCGACGTCTATCCACAGGCCCCGCCCGGTCGCCGGCGCCCCCGGTCGCCCCACCCCCCAACGGCCAACGGTGCACGAGCCCGCCGATCTGTACCGTGATAGGCGCTATGGCTGACAAACCACGGAAGTCCCCTCGTAAGGCGCCCGCGAAGAAATCAGCGGCGAAGCCCGCCCGGAAAGCGCCCGCGAACGCGCCGCGCAACCGTCGGCGCCTGCTCGCCTGGATCGCCGCCGGTGCGATGGCGCTGGCCGTGCTACTGGCGGTCGTGGCACTGGTGATCTTCATCCGACGCCCGGACACCCCGCCGGCCCCCGAGCCGCCGGTCGCCGGTGTGCCGCCCACCGGCTCGGTGCCGTCACGGCCGCACAAGCCGCGGCCCGCATCGCAGCCCGCCGACTGCCCGGATGTGCAGCTGGTGTCGGTGCCGGGCACCTGGGAGTCCTCGCGGACCGACGATCCGCTGAACCCGACGGAGTTCCCGCGGGCGTTGCTGCTCAGCGTCACCCGGCCGATCGCCGGGGAATTCGGGGCCGAACGGGTGCAGACCTACACGGTGCCCTACATCGCGCAGTTCCGTAACCCGCTGGTCGACGACGGGCAGATGGACTACAACAAGAGCCGCGCCGAGGGTAAGAAGGCCACCGTCGACGCGATGACCGCGATGAACGACCGGTGCCCGCTGACCAGCTATGTGCTGGTGGGCTTCTCGCAGGGCGCGGTGATCGCCGGTGACGTGGCCGGTGACATCGGCAACGGGCGCGGTCCGGTCGACGAGGACCTGGTGCTGGGGGTGACGTTGATCGCCGACGGCCGTCGCCAGATGGGTCCGGACGCCGGGGTGGACGTGCCGCCGACGCCGCCGGGTCAGGGGGCCGAGGTCACGCTGCACGAACTGCCGCTGCTGTCCGGTCTGGGGCTGACCATGACCGGCGCCCGCGACGGCGGGTTCGGCGACCTGTCCGCGCGCACCAACGAGATCTGTGCCCGCGGTGACCTGATCTGCGCCGCCCCGCGCGAGGCGTTCAGCATCGCCAAGCTGCCCGGCACCCTGGAGACGCTGGCCGGCGGGGCGGCGGCGCCGGTGCACGCGCTGTATGCGACCACCGACTTCTGGGAGCAGGACGGCAAGTCCGCCACCGAGTGGACGCTGGATTGGGCGCGGGGCGTGATCGCGGATGCGCCGCGTCCGCCGCACGGGTGACAAGGAGAGGCGAAGCTGGAACCGCCGCGTGATCTTCGGTGGTTTAGCGAGGCTCGACGAAGGAGAGGCGAAGCTGGAACCGCCGCGTGATCTTCGGTGGTTTAGCGAGGCTCGACGAAGGAGAGGCGAAGCTGGAACCGCCGCGTGATCTTCCGACCCCGGAGACCGTCGTCACACGCGGTACCGTTTGATTTGGCATGATCCGCACCGACCTCTAACATTAAGAACAATTTAAGAGCTGCGGCTCGTGGCCGCACGGCAGCGGCGCGTCGCCGGGTAGCCGGAAACCCATTACCATCTGTGAGGTTCCGGACCTGCCTGGTGTAACGGACCAGCACGATCCCGACGCGCCCGGCAGCCGATATGAACGTTTGTTCGCGACAGGAGATTCTGCATGGCCCCGGCTACACAGGCCAGTTACCACAACCCCTTCGTCAAGGACGGCAAGATCCGGTTCCCGGACAACGCCAACCTGGTGAAGACGGTCGAGCGCTGGGCGGCGCTGCGCGGCGAGAAGGTGGCGTACCGCTTCCTGGACTTCTCCACCGAGCGCGACGGCCTGGCCCGCGAGATCTCCTGGGCGGACTTCGGCGCCCGCAACCGTGCCCTGGGCGCCCGGCTGCAGCAGGTCACCGAGCCCGGTGACCGGATCGCGATCCTGTGTCCGCAGAACCTGGAGTACCTGATCTCCTTCTTCGGGATCATGTACTCCGGCCGTATCGCGGTGCCGCTGTTCGACCCGAGCGAGCCGGGACACGTCGGCCGGTTGCACGCGGTGCTCGACGACTGCACCCCGTCGGCCGTGCTGACCACCAGCGACTCCGCCGAGGGCGTGCGCAAGTTCTTCCGCAGCCGCCCGGCCAACGCCCGGCCGCGCGTCATCGCCGTCGACGCGGTGCCCGACGAGGTCGGCTCCACCTGGGTGATGCCCGAGACCGACCGGTCCGCGGTGGCCTACCTGCAGTACACCTCCGGCTCCACCCGCACGCCCACCGGCGTGAAGATCTCGCACCTGAACCTGCCCACCAACGTCGTGCAGTTGCTGGACTCGCTCAAGGGCCGCGAGGGCGACCGCGGTGTCACCTGGCTGCCGTTCTTCCACGACATGGGCCTGGTCACCATTCTGCTGTCGTGCGTGATGGGCCAGCAGTTCACCTTCATGACCCCCGCGGCGTTCGTCCGCCGGCCCTACCGGTGGATCCGGGAGATGGCGCGCAAGGAGGGCGAGACCGGCGAGTGCTTCTCGGTGGCCCCCAACTTCGCCTTCGAGCACGCCGCGGCCCGCGGTCTGCCCAAGGAGGGCGACCCGCCGCTGGACCTGAGCAACGTCCGCGCCATCCTCAACGGCAGTGAGCCGGTGTCGGCGGCGTCGGTGCGTAAGTTCAACGAGGCGTTCGGCCCGTACGGGTTCCGCGAGGAGGCCATCAAGCCGTCCTACGGTCTGGCCGAGGCCACCCTGTTCGTCTCCACCACCCCGCCCGACGAGGGCCCGCGGATCGTCTACGTCGACCGCGAGGAGCTCAACAACGGCAACCGCTTCGTCGAGGTGCCGCAGGATGCCCCCAACGCGGTCGCGCAGGCTTCGGCCGGCCGGGTGTCGGTGGATCAGTGGGCGGTGATCGTCGACTACGAGACCGGCGCGGAGCTGCCCGACGGCCAGATCGGCGAGATCTGGCTGCAGGGCAACAACATGGGCGTCGGCTACTGGAACCGCGACGAGGAGTCCAAGGACACCTTCCAGAACGTGCTCAAGTCGCGCACCACGCCGTCGCGCGCCGAGGGCTCCGACGAGAACGGCTTCTGGGTTCGCACCGGCGACTACGGCGCCTACTACCAGGACGACCTCTACATCACCGGCCGGGTCAAGGATCTGGTGATCGTCGACGGCCGCAACCACTACCCGCAGGACCTGGAGTACTCCGCGCAGGAGGCCAGCCGGGCGCTGCGGGCCGGCTACGTCGCCGCGTTCTCGGTACCGGCCAACCAGTTGCCGGCCGAAGCCTTCGACAACCCGCACTCGGGGCTGAAGTTCGACCCCGAGGACTCATCCGAGCAGTTGGTGATCGTCGCCGAGCGTGCGCCGGGCGCCCACAAGCTGGAGTACCAGCCCATCGCCGACGACATCCGGGCCGCGATCGCGGTGCGCCACGGCGTGACCGTGCGCGACGTGCTGCTGGTGTCGGCGGGCACCGTGCCGCGTACCTCCAGCGGCAAGATCGGTCGCCGCGCCTGCCGGGCCGCCTACCTGGACGGCAGCCTGCGCGGCGGCACCACCGGCCCGAACGCCTACCCCGACGAGGTCTGATCCCAGAATGAGCGAGGCTCCGCAGATGACCGGCGACGGCGACGACGCAATCCTGCGCGGCACCAGCCGCACCGACCTGACCGTCGCAGACATGCGGACCTGGCTGCGGAACTGGGTGGCCAACGCCACCTCCCAGTCGCCGGAGAAGATCAACGAGACGGCCCCGCTGATCGAGCTGGGGCTGTCGTCGCGCGACGCGGTGGCGATGGCCTCCGACATCGAGGACTTCACCGGGGTGACGCTGTCGGCCACGGTGGCGTTCCGGCACCCGACGATCGAGGCGCTGGCCACGGTGATCGTCGAGGGCGAACCGGTGGTGGTCGACGACTCCGACGGCGAGGACTGGTCGCGTGACGCCGACGTCGCCGACATCGCGGTGGTCGGTCTGGCCACCCGCCTGCCCGGGGACATGAACACCCCCGAGGACACCTGGGAGAAGCTGCTGGCCGGCTTCGACGCCATCACCGACCTGCCCGAGGGCCGCTGGTCGGAATTCCTGGAGGAGCCGCGGATCGCCGAGCGGGTCGCCAAGGCGCGCACCCGCGGCGGCTACCTCTCCGATATCAAGGGCTTCGACGCGGAGTTCTTCGCGCTGTCGAAGATGGAAGCCGACAACATCGACCCGCAGCAGCGGATGGCGCTCGAATTGACCTGGGAAGCCTTGGAGCACGCCCGGATTCCGGCGTCGTCGCTGCGCGGTGAAGCGGTCGCGGTCTACATGGGATCGACCAACGGCGACTACCAGAACCTGGCGTTGTCGGACCCGAGCGTCACCCACCCGTACGCGATCACCGGCAACTCGAGTTCGATCATCGCCAACCGGGTCAGCTACTTCTACGACTTCCGCGGGCCGTCGGCCACCATCGACACCGCCTGCTCGTCGTCGCTGGTCGCCGCGCACGCCGGTGTGCAGGCACTGCGCAACGGCGAGGCCGACGTGGCGGTGGTCGGCGGCGTCAACGCGCTGGTCACCCCGCTGGTGACGGTCGGTTTCGACGAGGTCGGCGGGGTGCTGTCCCCGGACGGCCGGATCAAGTCGTTCTCCGCCGACGCCGACGGCTACTCCCGCGCCGAGGGTGCCGGGGTGCTGATCCTCAAGCGCGTCGACGACGCCCGCCGCGACGGTGACCAGATTCTCGCGGTGATCGCCGGTTCGGCGGTCAACCACGACGGCCGCTCCAACGGCCTGCTGGCGCCGAACCCGGACGCCCAGGCCGCGGTGCTGCGCAAGGCCTACAAGAACGCCGGTATCGACCCGCGCACGGTGGACTACATCGAGGCGCACGGCACCGGCACCATTCTCGGTGACCCGATCGAGGCCGAGGCGCTGGGCCGGGTGGTCGGCCGCGGCCGCGCCGCCGACAAGCCCGCACTGTTGGGTGCGGTGAAATCCAATGTGGGACACCTGGAGTCGGCCGCCGGTGCGGCGTCGCTGGCCAAGGTGGTGCTGGCGATGCAGCACGACAAGATCCCGCCGTCGATCAACTACGCCGGGCCGAACCCCTACATCGACTTCGCCGGCACGCATCTGAAGGTCGCCGACACCGCGTGCGACTGGCCGCGCTACGGCGGCTACGCGGTGGCCGGGGTCTCCGGCTTCGGCTTCGGCGGGGCGAATGCGCACGTGGTGGTGCGCGAGGTGCTGCCGCGCGATGTGATCGAGCGGGAGCCGGAAGCGCCTGCGGTCGAAGAGGTTCCCGAGGAGATCGTCCACGAGGCGCCCCGCTTCGACGAGTACGGCGAGTTCATCGCACCGGAGAACCCCTACGGTTCCGGCGACGACGACTACGAACTGCCCGGTCTGACCGACGAGGCGCTGCGGCTGCGCGACGAGGCGCTGGCCGAACTGGCTGCTTCGGAACCGGTGCAACCCCTTATCCCGCTGGCGATCTCGGCGTTTCTGACCTCTCGTAAGAAGGCCGCCGCCGCCGAGCTGGCCGACTGGATCGACAGCGAAGAGGGCCGCGCCACCCCGCTGACCGCGATCGGCCGGTCGCTGTCGCGGCGCAACCACGGCCGCTCGCGTGCCGTGGTGCTGGCCCACGACCACGACGAGGCCGTCGCCGGCCTGCGCGCGGTGGCCGCCGGTAAGCAGAAGCCGGGGGTGTACTCCGCCGACGGCCCGGTCACCAACGGGCCGGTGTGGGTGATGGCCGGTTTCGGTGCGCAGCACCGCAAGATGGGCAAGAACCTTTACCTGCGCGACCCGATCTTCGCCGAGTGGATCGAGAAGGTCGACGCGCACGTGCAGGACGAGCGCGGCTACTCCGTGCTGGAGCTGATCCTCGACGACTCGCACGACTACGGCATCGAGACCTCCAACATCGCGATCTTCGCCATCCAGATCGCCCTCGGCGAGGTGCTCAAGGCGCACGGGGCACGCCCCACCGCCGTCATCGGCCAGTCGCTGGGTGAGCCCGCCTCGGCGTACTTCTCCGGCGGGCTGTCGCTGGCCGACGCCACCCGGGTCATCTGCTCGCGCGCGCACCTGATGGGTGAGGGCGAGGCGATGCTGTTCGGCGAGTACATCCGGTTCATGGCGCTGGTGGAGTACTCCGCCGAAGAACTCGAGACCGTGTTCGGCGACTTCCCCGGCCTGGAGGTGTGCGTCTACGCCGCGCCGTCGCAGACCGTGATCGGCGGGCCGCCCGAGCAGATCGACGAGATCGTCGCGCGCGCCGAATCCGAGGGCCGCTTCGCCCGCAAGCTGCAGACCAAGGGCGCCGGGCATACCTCGCAGATGGATCCGCTGCTGGGTGAGTTCACCGCCGAGTTGCAGGGCATCGAGCCGCAGGTGCCGAACATCGCGATCTTCTCCACCGTGCACGAGGGCAGCTACGTCAAGCCCGGCGGCGAGCCGATCCACGACGTGGACTACTGGAAGAAGGGGATGAGGCACAGCGTCTACTTCACCCACGGGGTCCGCAACGCCGTCGACAACGGCTACACCACGTTCCTGGAGTTGGCGCCGAACCCGGTGGCGCTCATGCAGGTCGGGCTGACCACGGCCAGCGCCGGGCTGCACGACGCCCAGCTGATCGCCACCCTGGCCCGCAAGACCGACGACGTCGACGCCATGACCATGGCGATGGCGCAGCTCTACGTGTTCGGCCACGACCTGGACTTCCGCACCCTGTTCCCGCGGGAGGTGCAGGGTCCGGTCAGCCCGGCGGAGTTCGCGAACATCCCGCCGACGCAGTTCAAGCGCAAGCCGCACTGGCTGGACGCGCACTTCTCCGGCGACGCCACCGGCGTCATGCCCGGATCGCACGTGGCCACCCCGGACGGCCGGCACGTCTTCGAGTACGCCGCCCGCGACACCGAGGTGGACCTGGCCGCGCTGGTGAAAGCCGCTGCGGCGGCGGTGCTTCCGGATGCGGTGCTGGTGGCCTCCGAGCAGCGGGCGGTGCCCGGCGAGGGGTCGCGCCTGGTGACCACGCTGACCCGGCATCCCGGCGGCGCGGCGGTGCAGGTGCACGCCCGGATCGGCGAATCGTTCACGCTGGTCTACGACGCCCTGGTGAGCCGCAGTGGCGCCGAAGGGGTTTCGCTGCCGATCGCGGTCGGTGCCGGTACCGCGGTGGTGTCCTCGGGTGCGGTGGCTGCGCCGGCCGAGCCCGAGGTCGATGATGCCGCGATCCTGCAGGACAACCTGACCGCCGGTGCCGGCCTGGCCGCCGGTTTCGCCAAGTGGTCGCCGGAATCCGGTGAGACCGTGGCGGAGCGGTTGGGCACGATCGTCGGCAGCGCGATGGGCTATGAGCCCGAGGACCTGCCGTGGGAGGTGCCGCTGATCGAGCTGGGCCTGGATTCGCTGATGGCGGTGCGGATCAAGAACCGTGTCGAATACGACTTCGACATGCCGCCGATCCAGCTGACCGCGGTGCGCGACGCCAACCTCTACAACGTCGAGGAGATGATCCGTTACGCGGTGGAGCACCGCGACGAGGTCGAGGCGCTGCACGCGCACCAGCAGACCATGACCGCCGACGAGATCGCCGCCGAGCAGGCCGCGATCATCGCCGCGGCCAAGGCTGCCGAAGCGGGCGAGGCGCCTGCCGCGCCGACCGAGCCGGCCGCACCTGCCGAGCCTGCCGAGCCGTCGTCGTCGCCGGAACCCGTTGCGGCACCGCCCGCCTCGGACATTCCGATCCCGCCGCCGCCGACCGACCCGTCGGGCCCCCGATCCCGCCGCCGCCGACGAATCCGGCCGGCCCCGGCGCGGGCGACTCCGGGATCAGCTCCAAGACCGCCGCCGCGGCGGCCGCCAAGGTGCTGACCCAGGAAGCGGTGACCGAGGCGCTGGGCGCCGACGTTCCCCCGCGTGACGCCGCCGAGCGGGTCACCTTCGCGACCTGGGCCATCGTCACCGGCAAGTCGCCGGGCGGCATCTTCAACGAGCTGCCGGCCATCGACGACGACACCGCGGCCAAGCTCTCCGAGCGGCTCTCCGAGCGGGCCGAGGGCATCGTCACGGTCGAGGACGTGAAGTCCGCGACCACCATCGAGGGTCTGGCGACCATCGTCCGCGACCAGCTCGAGGACGGCGTGGTGGACGGCTTCGTCCGCACCCTGCGCGCCAAGAAGGAAGGCTCCGACCAGGTTCCGCTGTTCGTCTTCCACCCCGCGGGCGGCTCGACGGTGGTCTACGAACCGTTGATGAAGCGACTGCCCGCCGACCTGCCGGTGTACGGCATCGAGCGGGTGGAGGGTTCCATCGAGGAGCGGGCCGCCGAGTACGTGCCCAAGCTGCTGGAACTGCACGACGGGCCGTTCCTGCTCGCGGGCTGGTCGTTGGGCGGGGCGCTGGCGTACGCCTGCGCGATCGGGCTCAAGCAGGCCGGTGCCGACGTGCGCTACATCGGCCTGATCGACCTGGTGCTGCCCGGCGAGCCGATCGACCAGAGCAAGGAAGGCATGCGGGCCCGCTGGGACCGCTACGCCCGATTCGCCGAGCGCACCTTCAACGTCGAGGTCCCCGAGATCCCTTACGAGGAACTGGAGAAACTCGACGACGAGGGTCAGGTCAAGTTCGTCCTGGAGGCCGTCTCGGCCAGCGGGGTGCAGATCCCCGGCGGCATCATCGAGCACCAGCGCACGTCGTACCTGGACAACCGGGCCCTGGACACCATCGAGATCCAGCCCTACGACGGGCACGTCGTGCTCTACATGGCCGACCGCTACCACGACGACGCCATCGTGTTCGAGCCCGCCTACGCCACCCGTAAACCGGACGGCGGCTGGGGGGAGTACATCTCCGACCTGGAGATCGTGCACATCGGCGGCGAGCACATTCAGGCCATCGACGAGCCCTACATCGCTAAGGTGGGCGCTCACATGACCGAGGCGATCAACCGCATCCAAGCCGAGAGCGAGTCCAAGTGAGCAACAAGACCACGGCCGAACTGCTCGCCGAACTCCGCGAAAAGCTGGAGTTGGCAAAGGAACCCGGCGGTGAGGCGGCCGCCGCCAAGCGTGCGAAGAAGGGCATCCCCAGCGCCCGCGACCGCATCCACGCGCTGCTCGACCCGGGCACCTTCATGGAGGTCGGCGCGCTGTGCAAGACCCCCGGCGACCCCAACGCCCTCTACGGCGACGGCGTCGTCACCGGCCACGGCCGGATCAACGGCCGGCCGGTCGGCGTCTTCAGCCACGACCAGACCGTCTTCCAGGGCTCGGTCGGGGAGATGTTCGGCCGCAAGGTGGCCAAGCTGATGGAGTGGGTGGCCATGGTCGGCTGCCCGATCATCGGCATCAACGACTCCGCCGGTGCCCGCATCCAGGACGCCGTGACGTCGCTGGCCTGGTACGCCGAGCTGGGCCGCCGCCACGAGATGCTGCGCGGCCTGGTCCCGGAGATCTCCATCATCCTCGGCAAATGTGCTGGGGGAGCGGTGTATTCGCCCATCCAGACCGACCTGCTGGTGGCCGTGCGCGACCAGGGTTACATGTTCATCACCGGGCCCGACGTGATCAAGGACGTCACCGGTGAGGACGTCACCTTCGACGAGCTGGGTGGCGCCGACGTGCAGGCGCAGCGCGGCAACATCCACAAGGTGGTCGCCGACGAGGCCGAGGCGTTCCAGTACGTGCGCGACTACCTGTCGTTCCTGCCGGCCAACCACTTCGACGACGCGCCGGTGGTCAACCCCGGGCTGGAGCCCGAGATCACCCCGCACGACCTGGAATTGGACTCGATCGTGCCGGACGCGGACAACACCGCCTACGACATGCACGAGATCCTGCTGCGGATCTTCGACGACGGCGACGTCTTCGAGATCTCCGAGCAGCGTGGCCGGGCGATGATCACCGCGTTCGCTCGCGTCGACGGGCATCCGGTCGGCGTGATCGCGAACCAGCCGATGTACATGTCCGGCGCGGTCGACACCGAGGCGTCGGACAAGGCGGCCGGGTTCATCCGGTTCTGCGACTCCTTCAACCTGCCGCTGGTGTTCGTCGTCGACACCCCCGGCGCCATGCCCGGCGTCTCCGAGGAGGCCAACGGGATCATCAAGCGCGGCGGCCGGTTCTTCAACGCGATCGTCGAGGCCGACGTGCCGAAGGTGACCGTGATCATCCGCAAGGCCTACGGCGGCGGGTATGCGGTGATGGGCTCCAAGCAGCTGTCGGCGGATCTGAACTTCGCCTGGCCGACGGCGCGTATCGCGGTGATCGGCGCCGACGGTGCCGCCCAGTTGCTGGTGAAGCGCTTCCCGGATCCGACCGCGCCCGAGGTGCAGAAGATCAAGGCGGACTTCATCGCCGGCTACAACGAGAACATGGCGATTCCGTGGACCGCCGCCGAGCGGGGCTACATCGATGCGGTGATCCAGCCGCACGAGACCCGGCTGTTGCTGCGCAAGTCGCTGAAGCTGCTGCGGGACAAGCAGAACTTCCCCAAGGTGCAGCGCAAGCACGGCCTGCTCCCCATGTAGCCCCCTTTGGCGCGAGCCCCCTTCTTTCGCGCGAGCGCCCTTTGGCGCGTGCGCCCTTTGGCGCGAGCGTGCGTGTCTGCCCGGCGACACGCCGTGTCAGGCGTACAACCATGCACGTTCGCGCCCCGCCGACGCCCGCCAACCGTCGCTAAGTTTCGACTCAGAATGCGAGCACGCCGGGCCTTGGTGTGCTAGCGAAATAGCCGCATTCCCGCTGGTGAGGCAAGGTGCGGGGATGAAGTGAACCTTAATTTGACATAACAGTTCCCGGTTGTCAGTATTCAGGTTCGAGGTTGCCGCGTACCCCCGCGCGGCCCGACACCCTGGCGAGGACTTCTGGATGTTCGATGCGGCCGCCACCCAGCCCAGCTCCAGCGTCAACCGCGTGTGCGCCGCACTGGCCGCCGCCACGTTGGTGGCCGGCCTCAGTGCCGGCCCGACGCAGGCATCGCAGCAGCCCACACCCGAGCACGTCGCGGTAACGCTGACCGCCGATGACTCGCTGGCGGGTTCGGGCATCGCGTTGATCATGGGTCCGAGCATGATCCCGACGCCGACCGAGCACTACGCCGAGACCGTCAGCGAGCTGTTCCTGCAGCCGCGCGGGTTCGCCGGCGAGCTGGAGGTTCTCACCACTCCCCAGGAGGCCTACCTGCTGGACGAGTCGATGGCCAAGGGTGCCCAGATCGTCGTCGACCGGGTGCTGGAGCTGATCGACCAAGGCCTGGTCGACGAGGACCACCCGGTGACGATCTTCGGGTACTCGCAGAGCGCGGCGCTGACCACCATGGCGATGGAGAAGCTCGTCGCCGCCGACGTGGACTACGACGCGGTGCACTTCGTGCTGATCGGCAACTCCGCCAATCCCAACGGCGGCCTGCTGGTCGGGTTCTCGGAGTTCCCGGGCATCACCTCGAACCTGGCAGATGACGGTG
Source organism: Mycolicibacter sp. MU0083 (assembly GCF_963378075.1). Taxonomy (NCBI): domain Bacteria; kingdom Bacillati; phylum Actinomycetota; class Actinomycetes; order Mycobacteriales; family Mycobacteriaceae; genus Mycobacterium; species Mycobacterium kokjensenii. The sequence goes on along the minus strand of NZ_OY726394.1, from coordinate 4,043,555 downwards.
TGACGCTCGGCAATCCGACGCCGAACGACATGTATCACACCGACATCTACTCGATGGAGTACGACGGGTACGCCGACTTCCCGCAGTACTGGCTCAACCCGCTGGCCACCATCAACGCGATCATGGGCATGGCCATTCAGCACATCTCCTACCTGGGCTTGACCCCCGAGCAGGTCGCCGACGCCGTCGAACTGGAGACCAGCCCGGGCAGCGCGATCGACTCCTACGTGATCGAGAGCGAATTCCTGCCGATCCTGTGGCCGCTGCTGTTCACCCCTTTCATCGGAAAGCCGTTGTACGACTTGCTGGAACCGACTGTGCGGATGCTGGTGAACCTCGGCTACGGCGACTATCACACCGGCTGGAACGACGGCCCGGCCGACGTGCCGACGATGGTGTCGCTGGACTCGCAGGACGTCGACTGGGACGAGTTCAACGCCGGGCTGGCCACCGCGGCGCAGGAAGGCTGGGACGCCTTCGTCGCCGGCCTGCTGGACCCGGACACCTATCAACTGGTGAACCCCGAAGACAATCCGGCGGTGGCCGGCCTGATCGCCGCGGGCTACGGCATGGGCCTAGGGGCGGGCGACGACCCGTCGGTGCAGGACATGCTCCGTGACCTGACGGATCTGATGTGGAACTCTTTGGTGGGGCAGTACTTCGACCCGGCCTACTGGGCGGACGCGTCGTAGGAGCGTAGGCGCCCTTTCCGTCGACGCAGACTCAGGTCGCGTAACCCGGTAATAACCGGTCTCGAACCCGTAAGTGTTTCGTAACGCTTCGGCAACCCCGGTATTCAGGCCGGGATAGCAATTATCGTTTCCCCCAGGCGATCCCACGCACGGGATCGCCCGCCGAATGACCGGTTGCGCGGCAAGGGGGACGACGTGGTTGTTAGCGACGTTGCCCTATGAGCCTGCTGCTTCCGGAGCGGCGGGCGGCGCCGCCGGAGTCACATCGGCGGCCAGACGGCGACGCGCGTAAACGTCTGCTGCACAAGGCGATCACCGCCTCAGCGATCGGTAACGCCACCGAATGGTATGACTACGGCGTCTACGCGGTGCTGGCCACCTACTTGACCGAGGCGTTCTTCCCGGACACTCTGGGCAGTCTCGGCACCATGCTGGGGTTCGCGGTGTCGTTCGTGTTGCGCCCGCTCGGCGGTATGGTCTGGGGCCCGATCGGTGACCGGTTCGGCCGTAAATCGGTGCTGGTGGCGACTATTCTGCTGATCGCGGTCGCCACCACCCTCATCGGTGTCCTGCCCACCTATGCGTCGGTCGGGTGGTGGGCGCCGGGGTTGCTGATCGCACTGCGGGTGGTGCAGGGATTCTCCACCGGCGGCGAATACGGCGGTGCGGCAACGTTCATGGCCGAGAGCGCGCCCGACGACAAACGTGGAACCTACGGCAGCTTCCTGGAGTTCGGCGCCGTCGGCGGCTTCGTCATGGGCAGTGCCGTGGTGCTCCTGCTTGAAGCGCTGCTCACCCATGAGCAGATGACGGCATGGGGCTGGCGTATCCCGTTCCTTCTAGCGCTGCCCCTGGGCGTGCTCGGGCTGATCCTGCGCAGCCGGATGCCGGAGACGCCGGTGTTCTCCGAATGCGTTGCCTGCGATGCGATCACCGGTTCGGCGTGGGATCGGCTGGTGGACCTGGTCACCAACTACACCCGGCCGATCCTGGTGACGTTCGCCCTGCTGGTCGCCCTGAACATCATCGACTACACCCTGGTGACCTATCAACCCACCTATCTGCACGCCACCGCCGGCCTCGATGAACGCAGTCGCACCGCCGTGGTGCTGGTCGGCGAACTGGCGATGTTGGCGTGCATACCGTTCGCGGGAGCCTGGTCGGACCGGGTCGGCCGCAAACCGCTGTGGCGGGCCTCCCTGATCGGCTTCGCGGTACTGGCGCTGCCGATGTACTGGTTGATGGGCCAGGGATTCGCCTGTGCCCTGGTCGGATTCACCGTGCTGAGCGTGTTGTTCGCGGCGCCGCTGGCCACGGTGGCGGCGACGTTCCCGGCGATGTTCCCCACCCAGGTCCGGTATGCGGGCTTCGCGATCGCCGACAACGCCGCGGTGGCGATGTTCGGCGGCACCGCGCCGGTGCTGGCCGACTCGGTGATCGATCAGACCGGCTGGCAGCTCTTTCCGGCGGCCTACCTGGTGGTCGCCGCCGCGCTGGGCCTGGGCGCCCTACGGTTCCTGCCGGAGACGGCCGGATATTCGCTGCGGGGCACCGAGACTCCCGGCGTGCAGGGTGAGCTCGAGCGGGAGCTGGCCGCGGTGATCGCCGGTCAGGGCGTCAGCACCCGCAGTCCGTAGAGATAAGTGGTCAGGTATTCCTCGATCACCGGCGTCCGCAACTCCTTGGCTTCCGGAACGGTGATGAGCAGCGCGTAGAGCCCGACCAGAAACGAGATGCCGTTGTGCATCACGTCCACGTCGGCGGGGATGTCGCCGCGGTCGCGGGCACGTTCCAGCTCCTCGATGACCGCGACGATCACCGGGTGGGTGGGCCAGACCTCCGCCGGCGGCCGGGTGGGGGAGAAGTGCAGTACCAGAAGGTCTTTGAACAAGAGCCCGCCCAGCCGCCGTTCCATGCGCTCCAGAGCCCGGACGATCTCGGTGAGGGTGGCCCGCACGTCGTGCTCGGCGGCGAAGAAGCGGGCGAGTTCGGCGGCCACCCGTTCTTCTTCGCGCTGCTCCAGTTCCAGTAGGACGTGTTCTTTGGTGGGGAAGTGAAAGAAGAACGTGCCGTGGGCAACTCCGGCGGCAGCGACGATGACCCCGATGTCGGCGGCGGCCATGCCGGTCCGGCTGAACTCGGCGACGGCGGCGCCCAATAGCCGCTCATGGGTCTGCTGGCCCTTGCGACCACGGTGGTCGGGTTTCGGGTTCGCCACGCCGGTTGTCTCCGAGTCTTGCCGTAGGGGTCTCGGACAGCCTAACCCATCTCATAACTGACTGAAATCAGTTTGGGGGTTGGAATCGGCGACGCTGCCGGTTACGGCACGGAGGGTCAGAGGCGTTGTTGTCAATGGATATGCCCATGCGACATGCCTCACAAGAGACCGGTGTGACGATTCGATACTGACCAGGGTCAGTTAGGAGGAGTGCGGTGCAGATCCTGCAGGACGTTCAAGACCTGCCCGTCGCAGGCAACATCAAGGCCCAATGGGTCAGCCTGTGGACGGGCCCGGCGGTGGGATTGGTGCTGGTGGTGGCGATGCTGGCGTACCCGGGCTTCTGGCCACCGATGTCGCCGACGATGACCGCCGACCAGGTCGCCGCCTTCTACGCCGATCACACCGCCTGGATCCGATTCAGCCAGGTGACGTTCAACCTCTGCGGAATCATGGTGTTGCCGTTCTTCATGGTGATCGTCGTGCAGATGAAGCGGATGCGGACCCAGAGCCACATCTTCGCCTACTGCTACCTGACCGCGATCGTCAGCGGCGCCACCTTCTTCGCGCTGTCGAACGTCTTCTTCCTGGTCGCGGCGTTTCGGCCGGACCGTGATCCGAGCCAGATCATGCTTCTCAACGACCTGGCCTGGATCATGTTCATCGCGCCGACCGGCATGGTGCTGGCGCAGTTCCTGCTGCTGGCCGCCGCGGTCCGTTACGACGACGGACCCGACCCGGTCTTCCCGCGGTGGGTGGGGCCCTATTCGCTGGTCACCGGCCTGGCGATGATTCCGGCCACCGGCGCCGCGGTGTGCCAGACCGGGCCGCTGGCGTGGGACGGGCTGTTGTCGTTCTGGCTGCGCAACGGAGCACTGGCGGCGTTCGTCGTGGTGATGTTCTTCGTGCTGCGCCGCAGCGTGCTGCGCCAGGCGGTGGACGAAGGCGTGGTGGCCGGGTGAACCTGCTGACTCCCGACCGGTTCGTCGTCGACGCCGACGGCGCCCCGGCCGGCAAGCCCGACGTCCGGTTCCTGACGTGGTTCTTCCCGGTCTGGTACGTGGTTTTCGGTGTCATCATCTGCGTGCTGACCCGCGTCACTCCGCCGCCGCGCGCCGACGTCACGACGGCCGAGAAGGTCGCATTCTTCACCGATCATCACCTGTCCATCCAGGTCGGATTCGTCGCGCTGCTGATCCTGCTGGGTGGCGCCCCGATCACCAACGGCCTGGTGATGTACCACATGAAACGCATGTCGGTGGGCTCGGTGTTCGCCTACGGCTACATCGGCGGGATGGGCGTCGGCGCACTGCCCGGGTTCTTGCTGGTCGGGGTCTGCTTCCTGACCGCGACGTTCCGCCCGGACCGCGACCCGGAACTCATCGGCTGGCTCTACGACGTGGGCTTGTTGTCCTACAACGGATCGATGGGCTGCTTCACCACCGCCTATATCGTGCTGGCCATCGCGGTGCTGTACGACAAGAACGAGATCTTCCCGAAATGGTTTGGCTACGTGACGGTTTGGCAGGTCATGACCGAGGTGATCGCCACCCAGTTCTTCGTCTTCGACGCCGGGCCGCTGGCCTGGAACGGCGTGCTCGGCCTGTGGTGGGCGGTGGTGGTGTTCTCGGTGTGGCTCGGTGCGCTGGTCTTCGTGCTGCGCGACGCCACCGCTCGTGAACCGATCGACTCGCCGGGACTGGACTGAGACCGGGGAAGGAAAACCAATGCTGCAACTCGACGCTCTGACCGCCCCGCGGACCCGCCTGCCGGGCGACGTCCACATCTGGGTGATGGTGCTCGGCGATCTGGTCATCTTCGCCGGCTACTTCCTGATCTTCCTGGTCTACCGCGCCATGAGCCCGGACGAATTCCTGGCGGCCCAACAACATCTCAACGTCAACATCGGCGTCATCAACACCGTGGTGCTGTTGACCAGTTCCTGGTTCGTGGCCCGCTGCGTGCTGGCTGCGCGAGCCGACAACACTGACTCGGCGGTGCGGCTCGCCTATGCCGGGGCCGCGGGCGGCGTGCTGTTCATGATCTTGAAAAGCTATGAGTGGGCCACCAAGATCGTTGCCGGACACACCAATTCCGAGATGTTCTTCTCGTTTTACTACGTGATCACCGGAGTACACCTGGTGCACGTGCTGATCGGCCTGATCGTGTTGGGGATTGTGGTGCGAGAGCTGGGGAATCCCGGCCGCCGCCGCATCATGATCATCGAGTCGGGCGCACTCTACTGGCACATGGTGGATCTGCTGTGGGTCATCATCTTCGGTCTGCTCTACGTGATGAGGTGAACATGACAGTCTTGGCATCCCCCCGACCACCCGAGGAGACCGCGCGGTCGTTGACCTGGGTCTGGCTGGCGTTGGTGGCGATCACGCTCGGCTCGTGGACTCTGGCCCCGGCTCACCTGACGCACACCGCGCAGGCCAGTACGCCGGTCACGGCGCTGGTGCTGGTGCTGACGTTCGTGAAGTCGCGGATGATCTTCAGCCACTTCATGGAGGTCCGCACCGCGCCGCGCTGGGTTAAGCGGGCCACCGACGGTTGGCTGGCCGCGCTGCTGGTGACGGCGTTCGTGATCTACCTGTTCTGAGGTCGGTTCTGGGCGGGCCGATCGCCGGGCGCGAGCGTGCGTAGAATGCCGGTTTGACCCGGCGTGTCGTGTACAGACACGCACGCTCGCGCCAGTGAGGGCTAAGCCTTGATGCGGATCTCGCCGGGGGACCACCAGCCGCTGCGGGTGACGCTGCCGAGCTCGAGCTCCGCGGTCGTCGCCGGGGCGATCACCTCGAACTGCCGCAGCGAACCCCAGTCGCGGCCCCAGTCGTGGTTGAGGTAGGTCGCCATGACGTGCGCCCGCAGCAGCATGTCGGAGATGCCCAGCAGGCCGCCGTTGACGCCGTCCTGCCAGCTGTCGGTGTCCTGCTTCTTGGCGTTGTAGTCCGGGGTGATCCGGTACTTGGGCACCTCGGTGACGCCGTTGGCGTGCAGCATCGGATGCTGGCACGGGAACGCCAGGCCCACGGCCCAGTCCAGCAGCACCGGCTGCTCGGAGCCGACGTACTCCTGGAGGGTCTTGACCTCCGGCAGCCGCGGCGGGGTGAACGCGATCCAGTCCCGCGGGTTCAGCGACTTGTCCACCGCCACAATGCGAACGGCGACGGCGTCGGCCGGGATGTCGGCCCGCGGGTAGCGCAGGTTGCGCCACATCCGCGGCCACTCGCCGAACAGGTCGTAGGGCACCAGCCGCCCGCCGGGCACCACCGTGCCGTCGGGTCCGGGCACGCCGTATTCGAGCTGCACGTCCTGGCCGGTGGTGTAGCCCTTGAGCACGCTGTTGCCGGCGATGGTGCCGGCGGCGGTCACCGCGATCAGCGGATGCGCGTCATCGGCCGCGGGTAGCGAGTACCAGGCCGAGGTCAGCTTGGACTCCTGCTGGCCGTCGGTGGAGTAGCTGCCGGCCAGCGGGATGCGGGCCGGGTCCAGCCCGTAGGGCAGCGGCACCTTGGAACCGTTGACACCGGCCGTCTTCAGCTTCTTCGGGGCGTCCCAGTCGTAGTCGGTGCCCGGCTGGGTGACGGTGATCCGCAGCGACTCGGCCACCACCTTCTCCGGCACCCCGTTGGCGGTGAACCCGACCGGGTCACTGCCGCCCAGCGGGCCCAGCTCGCCGTACTCGCCGGGCAGCGGGGTCAGCGCGCCGTCGTTGGGGTCGGGCTCGACCAGCACGTAGTCGGCTTGACTGCAGCCGCCGAACAACCCGCGCACGTTGGCCAGGCCGTTGGAGTAGGTCGGGTATTCGCGCACGATCCCGGCCACCATCGACCCGACGAACACGCACACCATGAAACCGGCGGCCACCGGCACCGGCGCGGCGGTCAACAACCGCGCCGCCCGGCCCTCGCCGCGGTCCCGCGGCGCGAAGTGCAGCCAGGCCGCCCAGCCGGCCGTCACCGCGAACATCGCGAACAAGATGGTGCTGACGGTCATCCCGCCGATCCGCGGCATGTCGGCGTTGAACGGCACCCCGTAGCTGGAGACGTACCACCAACCGTTGGTGGTGGCGAAACACAGTGCCAACACGAACAGGACGGCCGCGGCGAACGCCATCCGGTTCCGCGACCAGCGCACCACCTGCCGGGAGACCAGCACCGTCGTCAGCGCCGCCATCGCCCCGGCCACCGCGGCGAACAGGCCCAGGTGGTGCACCCACTTGGTGGGGGCGAACATCAGCGAGAACATGGTCGCGAAGATCACGCCCATCAGCCGCCACACCGGCCCGCTGGCGATCCCGGGAATCCGCTTGCGCCGCAACATGACGAACATCGCGGTGAACAGGCACAGCAGGCAGATCAGCATGCCGAAGCGTCGCGACAGCGAACCGTCCACGGTCGGCAGGAACAGGTAGTAGTAGCGCAGGTTCTCGGTGTACCAGGCCTGGCTGGGGCCGATCGCGGTGCGCACCTTGGTGGCTTCCAGCACGGCGCGAATGGTCTGGTCGGCGAAGACCACGGTCAGGATCACCGCGCCGGCGGCCAGCAGCGGCGACACCAGTGGCCAGGTGCCGTGTACCCGGTGGCGGCGCACCAGGATTCGCAGCAGCGGGCGGCCACCGGCCAGCAGCGCGGCCACCGCGATCAGCCCGGTCGGCTGGATGCCCAGGGTGAACGCCGCGCAGATGATGGCCAGCGCCGCCGGGGTCAGCCGGCCGGAGATGATGGCCCGCTCCACCAGCACGTAGGTGATCAGCGAGCCGACCGCGATGATGCCCTCGGGGCGCAGGCCGTTGTTGAACGGCATCCAGGCCGCCAGCAGTGTCATGCCGGCCGCCCACAGCGCGGGCCGCGACGCCGCGACCGCCGGACCGAACCGGGGCAGCACTTCGCGGCTCAACAGCAGCCAGCACAGCAGCCCGGCGACCAGGTCCGGCAGTCGGATCCACAGGCTGGTGTCGGAGACGTGCGTCATCAGCGCCAGCAGGTTGTAGTACCAGCCGAAGGGGTCTTCGGGGCTGCCGAACCAGCGGAAGTAGTTGCTCATGTAGCCGGCGTGGTCGGCGACGCGCGCCATGCCGAGGATGTAGCCGTCGTCGCTGGAATTGGCCCCGATCACGTACCAGACCACGAAGCCCAGGACCACGGCCACGTCGGCGGCGCTGAAGAACCGCCAGCGCGACGGGATCAGCTTGTGCATCCGCCGGCCGTCGAGGCGGTCCAGGCGCCACAGCGCCAACACCGCGATCACCGTCGCCAGGATGGCGGTGTAGATCGCGATCCGCTTCAACGCGGTCGGCTGGGTGGTGAATCGGGTGTCGATCTCGGCGGTCAGTGAAAGACCCTCGGGGGCGGGGCCTTTCAGGTCGGAGAACACGCCGACGATCTGCGGGCGCAGGTTCGGGTCGCCCCAGCCGTAGCGTTGCGTGATCCCGCCGATGGTGGCGTAGGTGCCCTCGTGCGAGGAGGTGACCTCGATGTCGGTGCAGTCCGGTCCCTCCACCTTGGCCCGCGGGGCGGTGGCCAGCACCACGTTGCGGTCGGTGACGTCCACCCGCTTCTCGGTGACGGTGATGAACAGCCCGTTGAGCGCGGCGTCCTTTCCTTTGGCCGGCGCGGTGGACAGCAGCGTGCCGCCTTCTGCCGGCAGATCGCGCACCAGCGCGCACGGCGCCGTGACCGTCAGCGAGATCGGGGTCTGGGAGATCAGCGGGGCGTTGACGCTGCCCAGGTCGCCGTGTTGCGGCCAGTTCAGCGTGGCGGTGGTCTGCACCACCGGCAGCAGGGGGGTGGCCACCGACAGCAGGAAGCCCACCAGGCCGGCGATGACGGCCACCCAACGGGTCAGTGTGATGTCGCGGTCGGTCACGGGCGGCGTCATGGCAGTGCTCGAATCGGTCCGGGCCGGCTCCAGCCGGAAGCGGTGACGGTGCCCTGCTCGATCTGCGCGTCGGGCGCCGCCTTGGCGGGGATCAGTCGGTGGTAGGCCTCGACCGCACCCCAGTCGCGATACCAGTCATCGCGCAGGTAGGTCGGGACGGTGGTGGTCCACAGCATCGCCTGGGTGATCATGAACGGCCCGCCGTCCTCGGCGGACTGCCACAGGTTCGACGACGCCGCGGTCTGCTTGTGATCCGGCATGATCCGGTACTCGGGCAGTTCGGCGACGCCGAGATGTTCGCTGAACGGCCGCTGGCACGGGAAGTTCGCGGCGACGGCGATGTCCATCAGCACCGGGGTCTGCGAGCCCATCAGTTGCTGGATGGTCGCCACCACCGGCACCCGCGGCGGGGTGAACGCGATCCACTGTTCGGTGGACAGGTTGGGGTCGTTGGCGACGATGCGCACCACGTCGGTGCCCGGCGGCGCCCACGCCAGCGGGAACCGCAGGTTGCGCCAGGAGTTCTGCGGGCCGATGTCGATGGGCTCGACCTCGCCGCTGGACTGCACGGTGCCGTCGTCGGCGGTGGTGCCCCACTCGAGTTTCAGCGGCTGGCCGTAGTCGAGCTTGCCGTCCTCGCCGTGCGACCAGATGGCGCCGGCGGCGGTGACGACGACGATGGGCGCCCGGTCGCTCGACGGTTCCGGCAGCCGGTACCAGACCGAGGTGGCGTGCGCGGCCACCTGCTCCTGGTAGGAGCCCAGCACCGGGGTGAGCGCCGGATCCAGGCCGAACGGCAGGGCCACCCGGGAGCCGTTGACGCCGTCGGGGGCGTCGTCGGGGATCGTGCCGCCGGCGGTGCCCGCCGCGTCGCTCTGGTTCGCGCTGGGCTTGTTGGGGGAGGCGTCGGCGTTGGGCACACCGGGCTTGGCGATCACCGCCAGGCTGGTCAGGTCCTCGTCGACGGCGTTGGGGTCGAAGCCGTACGGGTCGGCGCCGCCCAAGGGGCCCAGCTCGCCGTAGGTCTGGCCCGGAACCGGTTGCAGCAGGCCCGCATTGGTGTCGGGTTCGGCCAGCACGTCGTCGGCCATGGCGCAGCTGCTCAGGCCCGACATCAGGGCTTCGGCGTTGGCCCGGGCGGTGGTGTAGGCCGGGTAGCGGCCGGCTGCGGCCTTGGCCATCGAGCCGACCATCAGCAGCACCATCAGGCTGGACACCACCAGTAGTGGGGTGGACGCCAGGATCCGGTTGCGCCGGGTCGGGGCCACCTGGGTGTGGCCGGCGTAGTCCAGCCGGAAGTGCTGCCAGCCGGCGAGCAGGCCGCCGGCGATCGAGGCCGCCAGGAACATCGACGTCACCGGGCGGCTGGCGATCACCGGGGGGATGTCGAACCACGGCACGCCGTAGCCGCCGACGTAGAACCAGCCGTTGACGCCGGAGGTCGCCCAGGCCACCAGGAACAGCAGCGCGGTGACGTAGAGGGTCATGTTGCGTCGGCTGTGCAGCCCGACGCGGGCGAAGGTGAACGCGGTGACCGCGGCCAGCGCGCCGGCCAGCCCGGCGAACCCGCCGAACTGCACCGCCCATTTGGTGGGGGTGAACGTCAGCAGCAGCAGGCCCACCGCGGTGGAGCCGATCAGCCGCCAGGCCGGGCCACCGGCCACCCCGCTGATCCGGCCGCGCCGCAGCAGGATCACCAGCATGGCGAACATGCAGAACAGCAGCACCAGCACGGCGAAGCGCCGCGTCATCGAGGCGTCGACGTTCTCCTCGACGGTCAGGAAGTAGTAGCGCAGGAATTCCTGGTACCAGGCGATGGTGGGGCCGACGACGTATTTGATGCGGGCGGATTCGGCGACCGCTGCCAGGCTCTGGCACCGGCACACCACGACCGCGATCAGCGAGGCCGCCGCGGCCAGCACCGCCAGCGGGGCCAGTAGGCCGTCGGTGCCGCGGCGTCGGCGGATCACGCCTTCGATGGCGCGCGAACCGGTCAGCAGCGGGGCCAGCGCGATCAGCCCGTGCGGGGCCAGCGTCACGGTGAAGACCGCCACCACGATGGCGAGCGCCGCGGGAACCAGTCGCCGGGTGGCGATGGTGCGCTCCACCAGCACCCAGACTCCCAGCGTGCCCAGGGCGATCAGCGGTTCGGGCCGCAGGCCGTTGTTGAACGGCAGCCACGCGGCCAGGAACATCATCGCGGCGGTGAGTACCGCGACCCGGTTGCCGGAGAGTCGGCCCAGGCGGGGCAGCATCACGCGGCTGATGATCAGCCAGCAGGCCATGCCGGCCAGCGTGGCGGGCAGTCGCATCCACACCCCGGCGGTGCTGATGGTGCTCAGGTGCCCCAGCAGGGTGGGGTACCAGTCGAACGGGGCCTCGGTGGTGCCGAAGAACCGGTAGTAGTTGGCGACGTAGCCGGCCTGGGCGACGTTGCGCGCCATGGTCAGGTTGTAGCCGTCGTCGCTGGAGATGGCGCCGATGACGTGCCACAGCGCCAGGGCGGCCAGCACGCCGGCATCGGCCAGCCAGATGACGGGGTTGGCCTTGAGCCGATGCCGCCAACTGCGCGGGGCGCGGTGTTGGCGGCGGTCCAGCACGCTCAGTGCCAGGATCGCGGCCAGCACCGCGAGCACGCCGAGGGCCATCACGGCGGCTTTGAGCGTGGTGGGGGCGGTGATGAACCGGGTGTCGATGTCGATGCGGGCGCTCAGGCCCGGCTGCGGGCCGATCTTCAGGTCGGTGAAGACGCCGCCGATCTGCGGTTTGTTCTCGGTCGGCAGGGTGCCGTTGGCGTCGGCGATGCCGACGAAGTCCGCGCCGACACCGCCGGCGTCGGCCCACAGGTGCAGTTCGGTGCAGTCGCCGAGCTTGCTGCGGGGGATCGCCGCGGCGACGTGGTCGCGGTAGGCGGCGGTGACGGTGGTCTTGTTGGCCAGCACGAACAGGCCGTGCGCGGTGGCGTCGACGCCGCCCGCGGGCACGGTGGACAGCACCAGGCCGCCCTTGTCGGGCAGGGTGGCGATGGCCGCGCAGGGGACGGTGATGTCCAGGCTGCGGGGTGCACCGGAGACCAGCGGGGCGGTGACGTCGGTGATGTGGCCGTCGGCGTCGAGTCCCTGCGGCCAGGCGATGGTCGCGGTGGTCTGTTCGACCGGGAGCAGCGGGGTGACGCCGCAGAGCAGGACGCCGGCGATCCCGGCTATCACCGCGATCAGCCGGGCGATCCGATAACGCTGCTGGGGCTGGTCCTGGGGCCGTTCTTGGGTGGAGGACACGAGCCTCGATGTTATGCGACCGGACTACCGGTACGGGGAACCCGTCCCGGCCGGGGCCGAACCGGTTCCGCGGGGCCCCGTTGCCCCCACCCGTCTCATCGGCCCCGGATGTCCCGTGCGTCCCGGGTCTGGACCATAGGGAGTTGTGCCCGCCTCTGAGCGACAGCTGGACGTTATGTCAGGCCGCGGGAGGGGTGGGGCGGCTACGGCGGCGCGCTCGGGACGTTGAGTTCGGCGGCGCGGGCGCGCAACGCCATCACGCGCTGATGCATCCGATGCTCGGTACTGCGCGGCATGTACGCCGGCCCGTAGCGGCCCCGCCCGCGGCGGTACACCCGGCCGATGTTGCATTCCCAGCGCAGCGCGTCCGAGATCGCCTTGGACGGCCGCCCGCGAACCGTGAAGCCGCGCGACTGCAGTTCGTCGGCCATCTCGCCGATGCTGGCCGGGCAGTCGCGGTGGTGCAGGAAAAGGGTGAGGACGTAGCGCAGTTCGATGCCGCGCAGTGTTATCGCGTTCGTCATGCACCCACGCTGGCACCGGGGTCCGACATGGTCGCCCGCGATAACGCGTTGTCGCTCAGAGGCGGGCACAACGCCACATGGTCCAGACCGGGGGCGCGAGGGGCAGGTGGGAACCGCGAGTCCGGTGGGGTGCCCGAGACGACGCCGGGTGGTACCCGAGGTAACGCGTTGTCGCTCAGAGGCGGGCACAACGCCACATGGTCCAGACCGGGGGCGCGAGGGGCAGGTGGGAACCGCGAGTCCGGTGGGGTGCCCGAGACGACGCCGGGTGGTACCCGAGGTAACGCGTTGTCGCTCAGAGGCGGGCACAACGCCACATGGTCCAGACCGGGGGCGCGAGGGGCAGGTGGGAACCGCGAGCCGGGCGGGACGCGCGGGACGACGCCGGGCGCCGGCTCAGTGCCGCAGCGGCGCCGGGCTCCACAACCCGGACCGCACCGCGGTCCCCAACTCCAGCTCCGCGACCGTCGCCGCCGGGTAGTACGGCGTCAACTGCTGCAGCGCGCCCCAGTCCCGGAACCAGTCGTGGTTCAGATAACTGGGCACCGTCGTCGCCCGCACCAACAACTCGGTGATCCCCAGCGGGCCACCACCGTTGTTGTCCATCACCGGCGAGTTCGCCTCCGCGCCGAAGCGGTCCGGCAGGATCCGCCACCTGGGCACCTCGGTCACCCCGTTGCGGTGCCCGAACGGCCGCTGGCACGGGAACGCCAACCCCACCAACCAGTCCAGCAGCACCGGATCCGACGAGCCCACCGTCTCCTGCAGCGTCTGCAGCTGCGGCACCCGCGGCGGGGTCACCGCGATCCAGTGCTGGGGCGCCAGGTCGTCGTCGCGGACCACCAGGCGGATCTGGGTGGCCTCGGCCGGAATCGCCGACAGCGGCGTCCGCAGGTTGCGCCACGCCGGCACCGCCCCGATGTCGCCGAAGTCCACGGTGCCGCCGGGCTTGTCCTTGGCGGCCCCCTCGTCGGTGGCCCACTGCGCGGTCACCTCGCCGCGGTCGAAACGGCCCGCGGCGGCCACCACCAGCAGCGGCCCGGCGTTGGCCCGGTCGGCCGGCAGCCGGTACCACGCCGAGCGCAGCTGCGCCGGCACCTGAATGCCCGCCCGCCAGCTGCCCAGCACCGGCACCCGGGCCGGATCCAGCTTGTAGGGCAGCCGCGCTCGGGAGCCGTTGATGCCCTCGCGGGCCGTGGTGCCGCCCTCGGTCCCGGCCTCGCCGCCGGAGACCTCCGCGTCGTCGTCGGCCAGCCGGCCCAACCCGGGCGGGCCGATCACCTGGTCGGCGGAGACGTCGGCGGGAATCCCGTTCGGCGTGAAGCCGACCGAGAACGTCGCCCCCAGGGCCTCGTCGACGGGCGCCGTGACCGGCGCGAGCATCCCGGCGTTGGGGTCCTGCTCCACCAGCACGTCGTCGGCCAGCCCGCAGGTCCGGCCGCTGCCCAGCACCGGGATCGCGGCCAGGTTGGACCGTCCCACCGTCCACGCCGGGTACTGCCCGATCATCGACGCCGTCAGCGACACCACCTCGAACAGGATCAGCACCCAGGAGGCGATCGCCAGCGGATACCCGGACAGCCCGGGCCGGCGCGGCGGCCGTTCGGCGCCGTCGACGAAGTGGAACCAGGCCGCCACCAGCAGCGCGCACACCGTCAGCCCCACCCCGATGGTGGCGAACGCCAGATGCCACTTGGGGAACGCGTTGGACCACGGCACCCCGAAGTTGGAGACGTACCACCAGCCGTTGACGCTGGCGAACGACAGCGCGGTGATGAACAGCACCACCGCGGTGAACATCGTCCGGTTGCGCCGCGAATGCATGGCTGCCGACGTCACCGCCACCGCGGCCAGCGCGCCCAGCGACCCGGCCAGCCCGGCGAACACCCCGAAGTGGTGCGTCCACTTCGTCGGCGTGAACATCATCGCGATGAACGAGATGATGGTGATCCCGATGATGCGTCGGCTCGGGCCGGCCGCGGTGCCGGGAATCCGGCCCTTGCGCAGCGCCATCGCCACGCTCACCGCCAGCGCCACCCCCAGCGCCAGCACCGGGAAGCGGCGCGCCACCGAACCGTCGGGCGTGGCCAGGAACAGCCGCTCGTAGCGGACGTGCTCCTCGAACCAGGCCAGGCTGGGCCCGACCGCCGACTTCAGCGTGGAGGCCTCGATCTCGCCGGCCAGGGTCTGATCGCGGAAGATCACGATCGCGGTGATCGACACCGCCGCGGCGATCGGCGCCAGCAGCGGCGCCAGCCCGAACTGCTTGGACCGCCGGTGCAGGATCGTGCGCAGCGGCCCGATCGCCACCAGCAGCGCGCCGATGGACGCGATCCCGGTCGGCCCGGAGAACAGCGTCATCGCGCCGATGATGCAGGCGATCGCCAACGGCAGCAGCCGGCTGGTGGCCACCGCGCGCTCCACCGAGCACCAGGTCGCCAGGATGCCCAGCGCGATGATGGGCTCCGGCCGCAGACCGTTGTTCAGCGGCAGCCAGAACGCCAGGAACATGCCCGCCGCGGTCCAGGCCGCCGGCCGACTGTGTTTGACCGCATGACCCAGGCGCGGGATCACCTCGCGGCTGATCAGCCACCAGCAGGCCAGCGCCATGCCCAGGGTGGGCAGTCGCATCCAGATGCTGGTGGTCGAGACGTGCGACCACACCGACAGCAGGTCGTAGTACCAGCCGAACGGCGCCTCGGGCGTGCCGAACCAGCGATAGAAGTTGGCCATGTAGCCGGCGTCTTCGGAGATGCGCGCCATGGTCAGGATGTAGCCGTCGTCGCTGGTGTTGGCGCCCACGAAATGCCACCACACCAACACCGCGGCCACCAGGGCGTCCAACGGCGTCGCCGACCACCAGCGGGCCGGCAGGAACCGCCGGTGCCGGGTGTGGTCGGCGGTGTCCAACACGTGCAGGGCGATCAACGCGATCAGCGTCATCGCGACCCCGAGGATCATCGCGGCCAGCTTCAGCGGCGTCGGCGCCGAGGAGAACCGGGAATCGACGGTGGCGTGGAATTCCAGGCCGTCCGGCGCCGGGCCGGCCAGGTCGGTGTAGACGCCGACGATCTGCGGCCGGAAGTCATAGCCGCTGCGGGTCCCGGTCAGCGGCGAACCGGGCTTCTCGGCGGTGGGCCCGTACTTGAGGCCGACGAACTCGGCGGTCACCCGGTCGGCGTGCGCGGTGAAGGTCAGCTTCTGGCACGCCGGGCTCAACACCTGGGCCAGCGGTGCCACCACCACCGGGACGTTGCGCACCACCAGCACCAGGTCGTCGTTGACGCGCTCGATCAGCAGCCCGCGGTCGACGGCCTTGGGCGCCTGCTTGGGCACCGTGGACAGCAGCACCGACTTGGCCGGGGTCAGCCCGGCGGCGGCCTGGCACGGCACGCTGATGTCCAAGTCGGTGGCGACGTAGCTGATCAGCGGAGCCTGCACGCTGGACAGCTGGCCGTTCTGCGGCCAGTTGAGTTCTGCGGTGGTCTGTTTGACCGGCAGTAACGGGGTGAGGATCGCCAGGAGGGTGCCCAGTACGCCGGCGATGACGGCGACGGCCCGAGCGATACGGTAATCGGCGCGCGTATCGGTCACGGACCAGATGCTATCGGGGAGCCCGTGGCGACCTGTCAGGTGCGGACGGCCAGCACGAACGGCCCGATCTTCTCGACGCGGAATCCCGGCCCGGCGAACAGCGCCGCATCGAGTTCCACGGTGTAGCGCCGCACGTTGGGATGGTTGGGGTAGACGTCTTTGGCGAGCCGCAACGTGTAGGTGTCACCGGCGCCGGGTCGCATCAAAAACACCGTCGGCGCCGGCCAGGCCAGCTGGTCGAGTGCCCGGGTGAACTGTGCGGGCGTCTCCAGCTTCGACCAGGACTCGATGGCGGCGGCGCGTGCGGAGAACTGCGCCAGCGGGTTGGCGTAATGGCTTGTCAGCCCCTGGAAGCCCCAGTAGGGGTAGTAGGACAGGAAGCTGTAGTCGGCGGTGAGCACCACGGTCTGGTTGCGGGGCTTGCCGGTGGCTTTCGCGATGGCGGCGTCGACGGCCTCGTAGTACTTGGCCGGGCCGGGCGGGCGGCGGTCGCCGCGTTCGCCGTGGCCGTCGGTGTCGGTGTAGGCCACCGTGATGTCGGGCCGCAGCACCTCGGGGATGTCCTGGGTGAAGGCCAGCGCCCCGGCCAGCCCCACCGCCGTCGCCGCCGGATGCACTAGTCGGTGCCAGCCCTGGGCGGCCTGCCCGAGCGCCCGCGCACCCTCGACGAAGCCGAACACTCCGGCGGTGGCCAGCAGCACCGTCAGCGTCGGCTGCAGCCGGAAGCTCAGCAGTGTGGTGCGGGCCAGCGTGGACAGCATCGACAGCAGCGACCACAGGTAGATGCCGATCACGCCGACGGCCAGCGCGCCCGCCCGCGTCGAGGAGCGCGCCTTGACCACCAGCCACAGCGTGCCCAGCAGACACAGCGCGCCGAGCAGGGTGAACTGCAGCATCGGGAAGGACAGTTCGGCGCCGTCGCCGGGCAGGTAGTGCAGCGCGCTGCCGGTGTCGCTGACCGGGTGGTGACGGGTGGCCAGCAGGTAGGGCGTCCAGGTGATGGCGGCGATGGCGGTGGCGATCACCCCGATCACCGCCAGGCGGGCCAGCGGGGCCAGGGTGCTGCGCAGCCCGGCGCGGCGGTAGGCCCGTGACGCGGCCAGCAGCAGCGCCATCAGCACCACGGTGAACGCGCTGTAGGCCACCAGCAGCGTGTAGAAGGTGGCGGCGAAGCCCAAAAACACCCCGGCGCCGGCGATCGCGCCCCAGCCGCGGCCGCGTGCGCGCAGCCCCGACCAGGTCAGGATCAGCACCGGCGGCAGCAGCAGGGTGATCATCGCCGCGTAGGGCTCCGGTGAGCTGTAGGCCAGCGTTACCGCGACGCCGGCGAGCGTGGCCAGTAGCGCGTACTCGAAGCGGATCATCCGGTTCCACAGCACCAGGGCGATCGCGGCGGCCACCGCCATCGAGGTGATCGCCCACGGCTTGTACATCTCCCACGCCGGCATCCCGGTCCACGCCGCGGCGCGCCCGCCCAGCCAGAACCAGCCCGGCGGGTAGTACGGCGGCAGACCCAGATAGGTCATGTCGGCCAGCGCGGGGCTGTCGGTCAGCCGGGTCAGGTATTCGGTGCGGAACTGCTGGTCCACCGAGATCCCGAACAGGTAGAGCTTGGTGGCGCCCAGCGGCATCGCCAGTGTCACCACGCTGAACGCGCTGGTGAAGGTGATCGCCGCCAACCACGCCAGGGCGCGTCGGCCCCGTCGCCAGGCCAGCCCGGCGGCGGCCAGCCCGGCCAGGCAGCCGACCTGCCCGACGGTGGTCAACGCGTGCAGTTGGTTCGACGACGGATATGCCGGCCACTGCACGCGGGCGATGGCCACCAGTGCGACGGCGGCGACGACGACGGCGATGGCGGCGGCCAGCAGCATCTGGGCCAGGGTGTTCAGGACACTACGCACGGTCACCTCCAGCCCCAACTGTCACGGGAAAAGGGATGTATGCCGTGATGCCCGCCTCTGAGCGACAACGGTTGTCGCTCAGAGGCGGGCACCTCGTTACAGCCTTCCGCCGCGAGACGCGTGTGACGCACGAGGCCGGCGCGGCTCATCGGCTAGATCGGCAGCCGGCGGAAGATCGCTCGCGGCACATGCCGCAGCGCCATCATCACGTAGCGGAACGCCCCGGGCGCCCAGACGATCTCCTTGCCGCGAGCCGCGGCGGCCACCGCCAACTCGGCGACGTCTTCCTTGTCGACGGTCAGCGGCGCCTCTTTGACGTGTGCGGAGAACCGGGTGCGCACCTGGCCGGGGCGGATCACCAGCACCCGCACCCCGTCGTCGCGCAGCGCGTCGCTCAGCCCCAGATAGAAGCCGTCGAGCCCGGCTTTGGTGGAGCCGTAGACGAAGTTGGTGCGACGCACCCGCTCGCCGGCCACCGAGCTCATCGCGATGATCTGCCCGGAGCCCTGGGCGCTGAGCTTGCCGGCCAGCAGCACGCCCACCGACACCGCCGCGGTGTAGTTGATCGAGGCGACCGCCACGGCCTTGGCCTGGTTGTGCCAGAGCTCCTCGGCGTCGGCGTCCATGCCGAAGGCCACGATCGCCACGTCGATGTCGCCGGCGCTGAAGGCGTCCTCGATCATCGCCGGGTGCCCGGCGGTGTCGAGGGCGTCGAAGTCGATCACCCGCACCGAGCGCGCCCCGGCGGCCTGCATCGCGGCCACCGCGTCGTCGCGGCCGGGGTCGCCGGGCAGGCAGGCCAGCACCACGTTGGCCGCGGCGTTGCGCAGGTAGCGCGCACAGATCGCCAGGCCGATCTCGGATGTGCCACCCAGCACCAGAATCGACTGGGGGTTACCGGTCGCGTCGAACACCATTTACACAAGCTCCAAACGTCGGGCCATATCGGATACGAAGACCCCGTCGGGGTCGACGCGACGGCGCACCGCGATCCACTCGTCGATACGCGGGTACATCGCGTGGAAGTTCTCCGCCGTGGTGCGCGAGTCCTTGGCGGTGTAGAGCCGCCCGCCGAACTGCAGCACCCGCCGGTCCAGGTCGTTGAGGAACTCGTTGAGCCCGGGCTTGATCCGGAAGTCCACGCAGACGTTCCAGCCCGGAATTGGAAAGCTCAGTGGCGCTTGGTTTCCCGGTCCGAACAGCTTGAACACGTTGAGGAACGACGAGTGTCCGCTGGCCTGGATGTCGCGCATGATGGCCTTGAACTCGTCGACCGCTTCGGTGGGCACCACGAACTGGTACTGCGCGAAACCGGCCGAACCGTAGGCCCGGTTCCACTCACCGACCATGTCCAGTGGGTGATAGAACTGCGTCAGGTTCTGCGCCTTGGCCCGGTAACTGGCGGATTTGCGGTACCACAGCTCGGTCATGGCGCCGAAGATCAACTTGTTGCCCAGCCCGCTCGGGAAGATGTCGGGGGCGGTGAAGAACTGCGGCGCATCGAATTTCAGCGGATCGCGGGCCAGCTTGTCCGGCAACTGGTCCAGCGTCGCCAGCGAACCCCGCGAGATGGCGGCCCGGCCCAGCTTGGGTGGCGCGCTGATCGCGTCGAACCACGCCGAGGAATAGGTGTAGTTGGCCTCGCTGCCGTCGCTGTGGAAGGCGATGGTCTCGTCCAGCCCGGAGGTCACGTCGCCGTCGGCGATGAAGTACGCGGTCTCGGTGGGGGTCATCGCGATGACCACCCGCAGGATGATCCCGGTCAGCCCGTTGCCGCCGACGGTGGCCCAGAACAGGTCGGCCTCGGGGCCGTCGGGGGTCAACTCCCGCACCGTGCCGTCGGCGGTCAGCAGTTGCATCGACACCACATGGTTGCCGAAGCTGCCGGCGCTGTGGTGGTTCTTGCCGTGGATGTCGCTGGCGATCGCGCCGCCGACGGTGACCTGCCGGGTTCCTGGCAGCACCGGCACCCACAGGCCCAGCGGCAGGGCGGCGCGCATCAACTGGTCCAGGTTCACCCCGGCGTCGACGTCGACCAGCGCGGTGTCGGCGTCCATCGAATGGATCCGGTTGAGCGCGGTCATGTCGACGACCAGCCCGCCGCCGTTCTGGGCGTTGTCGCCATAGGAGCGGCCCAGCCCGCGGGCGATCACACCGCGTTGGTTTGCGGGACCCCCGGAATCGGCCGCGTGGGCCACCGCCTTGGCGATGACGTCGACGTCCGGGGTCGACAACACCTGCGCCACGCTCGGTGCGGTGCGGCCCCATCCGGTCAGGCGGTGTCCGGTGGTTTCGAAATCAGTGCTCGACATCGCACATGAGGGTACCGCCCACCCGCCGGAACCCGGTTCGGCGTGACTAATCGGGTATCGCCCGTTAGGATCGCGCAATGCCTGAGACTCCTGCTTCTGATTCTGCCCCGACGGCCAAGACTGCCAAGCCCAAGACCGGCGGTTTTCCGCAAAGTTCCACCTCAGCCCCCGGGCTGTCGGTGCCGACCATCGCGGCGCTGGCGCTGGCTGTGATCGGTATCGTTCTGGCGATCTTCGGCTGGTTCTACCCCTCGTCGACGCCGAAGTTCTCGGCCGAGCAGACCGCCGAGGCCAAGGACAAGGTCTGTGCCGCGCAGGAGACCGTGCGTCGCAGCAACCAGCTGAACACCAACATGCGCAACCCGCTGCCGGGCGAGATCCTCGGTGACATGGCGGTGGGCACCAGCGCCCGCCTGGCGCTGCTGGCCGGTGGCACCTACCTGCACCAGAGCCTCGAGTCCAACCCGGCCACCCCGGCCGACCTGGCCGCCGAGGTCGCCGCGGTGGGCGACACCCTCGAGGCGCTGAGCGTCAACTACCTGGCCGGCCACGCCCCCAACGACGAGGTGCAGCAGCCGCTGCGCGACCAGCTCGGTGAGGGCCTGCAGAAGGTGTTCGAGCTCTGCAAGTCGGAGTGATCCGCTTCTAGATTCGGGATTTCAGCCCCGGTTGCGCCACTGGCGCGGCCGGGGCTGATTCATTGGGGGTAGGGGAGCCCAGGGGGCGGGTCGGGGCAGAGGCAGTGACGGACCGGCGAGAGGCCGCGGCGGGCCGGGGAAGACGGCTGCAGCGCCTCGTCGAAGCCGGCCGCGACAGGCCTTCCGGGCGTCCCGCGGCTATCTACTGATAAGTTTCCTTATCGTAAATAAGTGACGTTATCGCAGGTGAGAGTAGGTGCTCGGGTAACACCCGTTAACTGTCGAGTAGTTGCGAGTAACCTGGAAGATGTCTGCAACTAGCAGATTACTCATTAACATCTGTCCAGCGGGTGACCCGTATCACCGCAGGTGAGAGTAGATTTCCCGCCGTCCTACCGTCGCGATCTCCACAAGATTCGACTCGGGTTGACCGAAGACGATTCACTGTTAACATCCCTTTTCGTTCAGGTTGAGCACACGAATTTCGAATTCAATTAGGGGTGGGTGTTATGGCGCGTCATCGCCGGAGCAATTTCAAGGGCCGTCGCAGTAGCCGGCTGTTCGGGGCGGGCAGCGCTATCGGCGCGTTCTTCGCCTTCGGGATGGGACCGTGGGCTCCGCCGCCGGCGCATGCGGACTTCGACGACGTGCTGATCGACCTGTTCGGGACGGACCTGGGCGAGGGCTTCGCCGCGCTGGGCGCGAACCTGGGCGACCAGGACGCCTGGGCGACGGTGCTGGACCCGGCCGACTGGACGGCCTTCTTCGGCAGCCTCGGCGACCAGTCCACCTGGGACGCGGTGCTGGCCGACCTGGACCTGAACGCCGGCGCGGCCGACTTCAGCCTGCCGGGCGCGGCGGACGGCTCCTTCGACTGGAGCCAGGTCAACTGGCTGGTGCCGTTCGGTGACGGTGCCGACGGCACCGCCGCCGACCCCGACGGCGGCGCGGGTGGCTGGCTGTACGGCAGCGGCGGCGACGGCTGGGACGCCGACGGCACCGATGGCGACGACGGCGGCAACGGGGGTCAGGCCGGCCTGTTCGGCGGGGACGGCGGTAACGGCGGCGACGGCTACGGCAGCGGTGACGGCGGCGCCGGTGGGGCCGCCGGGCCGTTCTCCTGGTTCACCTCCGGCGGTAACGGTGGTGCCGGCGGTGACGCGGGCGGCAACGGTGGCGCCGGTGGCGACGCCTCGCAATGGGGCGGCTTCAGCACCGCCGGTAACGGCGGCGACGGCGGCGCGGGCGCGGTTGGACTCGCCGGTGCGGTGGGCAGCTTCGCCAATGGCGGCGACGGCAACGGGGGCACCGGCAAGGCTGGCGGCACGGGCGGTAACGGTGGCGCCGGCGGTAAGGGCTCGATGCTGTTCGGCGCGGGCGGCAAGGGCGGTGCGGGCGGTATCGGTGGCGCCGGTGGCGTCGGCGGTACCGGGGCGGCCGGGACCGCCGGCACCGCGAGTGACCCGGACGGCACGGACGGCGGTAACGGCGGTCAGGGCGGCGAAGCAGGGGTCGGCGGCAAGGCCGGTGCCGGGGGCGCCGGCGGCTGGTTCGCCGCCAAGGGTGCCGACGGCGCCGCCGGGACCGAGGGCGCCGGCGGTAACGGCGGCCAGGGCGGCGTCGGTGGCGCCGGATACGACGCGGCCGGCGACCCGACTGCGGAGCCGGGCACCGACGGCGGAAACGGTGGTTCCGGTGGCAATGGTGGCGCTGGCGGTGAGGGCGCCACGGAGGGCGAACACGGTGCCGGTGGAATCGGTGGCGCGGGCGGGAGCGGCGCCGACGGTGCCGAAGGCCGGACCGGCGACGCCGGTACGGCCACCGACCCGACCGGTGGTGCGGGCGGCAACGGCGGTACGGGCGGTAACGCCGGAGCCGGTGGTGCCGGCGGTGACTCCGGTGATGGCGAGCACGCCGCAGCCGGTGCGGACGGCCACGCCGGTGTGGGTGGCAACGGCGGCGTCGGTGGCGCCGGCTATGACGCCGCCTCCGACCCGGACGCGGTGCCCGGTACCAGCGGTGGCGACGGCGGCGTCGGCGGTAACGCGGGCCTGGGCGGCCTCGAGGTCGGCGGCACCCGGGCGGCGGCCGGTGCGGCCGGCGTCGGCGGCGACGGTGGCGACGGCGCGGCCGGTGCAGCCGGCAACGCCGGGGTGGCCGGCACCAACGGCGGCAACGGCAGCACCGGTGGCCGCGGTGGCGACGGCGGCAACGGCGGGCAGGGCGGCCTGGAGGCCGACGGCGAGACGCAAGCCCTTCGGGGTGACGGTGGCAACGGCGGTGCGGGCGGTGTCGGCGGTGACGCCGCCAAGGACGCCGATGGCGACTTCATCGGCAACGGCCTGAGCCCGGCGCACACCGACGCCACCGGCGTGGGCGGTTCCGGTGGTGTCGGTGGCACCGGTGGCACCGGCAACCAGGCCGGCAGCGGCGGCACCGGTGGTGCAGGTGGCCGCGGTGTCTACGGCGGTACCGGTGGCAACGGCGGTACCGGCGGCGCGGTCGGTGACGACGGTGTCGGTGGCAACGGCGGTACCGGTGGTGCCGGTGGTGAGGGTTCCGGCCACGGCGGCTACGGCGGCCAGGGTGGTGCCGGCGCGAACGCGACCGGCAGCGACACCGGCGGCCGGGGCGGTGACGGTGGCGTCGGCGGTGACACCACCGGCGACGGCAACATCGGTTCCGAGGGAACGCTGGCCGGCGGGCACGGCGGCAACGGCGGCGTCGGCGGCAGCTCCGAACAGGGCCAGGCCGGTGCCGGTGGAAACGGTGGCGACGGCGGCGCCGGTGCGCCGGTCGACAGCACCGACCTCGACAGCCTCTCGACGGCGAGCACCGGGGGGTCGGGCGGTACCGGCGGCGACGGTGGTGAGACCACCGACGGCACGGCCGGTGCAGGTGGCACCGGTGGTGACGGCGGCGCGGGTGCGCTCACCGGTGGTCACGGTGGCGCCGGCGGTAACGGTGGCGCGGTGGCCACCGACGGTGACGGCACGGCCGGTGCGGGCGGCAACGGTGGGGCCGGCGCCGACGGCGGTGCCATCGGTGACGGCACGACCGGCGGCAACGGGGGCGCCGGTGGGGCCGGGGCGGCCGCCGACGGTGCGACCGCGGGCCGGGGAGGCGGCGGTGGCGGCGGCGGGGGAGGCGCCGTCATCGCCGGCCTGGACGGCGCCACCGTCACCGACAGCACCGCGACCGGTGGTGACGGCAGCGACGGCGCGGCCGGCAGCACCACCGGCGTGGGCAGCGACGGCTCCACCGGCGGTGGCGCGGCCATCGTGGCCAATGGCGCCGGCAGTGGTATCGCGCACAGCAGTGCTACCGGCGGCAACGCCGGATCCGGTGACGCCAAGGGCGGCATCGGCGGTGGTGGCGGCGGCGCGCTGATCGTGGCTGCCGACGGCGGGTCGGTGAGCTACGCCGACGCGGTCGGCAACTCCGGTGGGGACGGCACCGACGGCGGGACCGGCGGGCTCGGCGGCGCCGGGCTCATCCAGGCCAACGGCGGCGTGATCACCGGTGACACCGACACCGGCGTCAACAGCACCGCCACCGGCGGGGCCGGCGGTGACGGCAGTGACGGCGGCCAGGGCGGCGTCGGCGGTCAGGGCGACCTGTGGGCCAACTCGGGTGGTACCTCTTACGGCCAGGTCACCGGTGGTAATGCCGGCGACGGCACCGGTGCGGACAGCCTCGGCGGTGACGGCGGCCAAGGCGGCATCCAGAGCGCCGACGGCGCCATCGCGCACGGTGTTGGTACCGGCGGCGATGGCGGCGACGCTACCGACGGTGGTACCGGCGGCACCGGCGGCATCGGCGCGGTGGGTGCCAACGGAGTCGGGTCCAACGCCTTGGGCACTGCGCAGGGCGGTGACGGCGGTGACGGCGACGGCGCTGTCGGGACCGGCCTCGGCGTCACCGGCGCGATGGGCGCGGTGGGAGCCGGGAACGGCGGCATCGTCGCGGACAGCACAGCCAGCGCCGGTGATGCCGTCGGCGAGCAGGCCGGCGGCAGGGCGGTGGTGATCGCGTCCAACGGCGGCTCCATCACCGGCAGCACCGCGACCGGCACCGACGCCAGCGGCACCGCTATCGGTGGTTCGGCCGAGATTACCGCCACCGGCAGCGGCACGGTGATCGACAGCACCGCGACCGGCGGCAACGCCGGCACCGGTGACGACAACGGTGGCACGGGCGGCGCCGGAGGTTACGCGATGATCGGCGCGGACCAGGGCGGTACCGTTCACGACGCCTCGGCCACCGGCGGCAACGGCGGCGACGGCACCGACGGCGGTGCCGGTGGTGGCGGCGGTAGCTCCGCGGTCACCGCGGGCATGTCCCTCGGTGCCGGGGGTACGACCACCGGCGCGGGAATCGGTGGCGACGGTGGGGACGCCGACGGCGCCGGCAGCACCGGGGGCATCGGCGGGGCCGGCAGCCTGGCATCGGGCTACGCCAAGTACGACCTCGGCGGCGACAACGGATCGGTCGACGGCACCGCGCGTGGCGGTGACGGCGGCGACGGCCACGGCGGTAGCAACGGCGGTGGCCACGGCGGCAACGGCGGACAAGCCAGTGTGATCGCCGGTGGAACCGATGCGAAGGCCACCGGCGAGGCCTACGGCGGCCAGGCCGGTGACGGCTACGACGGCGGCACCGGCGGCAACGGCTACAGCGGCCAGGTCGGCGCGCTCAACGACGGCGCCACGGCTGATGGCATCGCCACCGCAGGTCGGGGCGGCGACGGCACCGGATTGACGTCCGGCGGCGACAGCGTGGTGGGTGGCCAGGGCGGTTACGCCTACATGCAGGCTCTGGGTAAGGACTCGGAGATCTCAGGCAGCACCGTCACCGGCGGTCGGGGCGCCGATGGCGAAGACGGCGTCAACGGGAAGGTGGCCTCCGACACCAAGATCCGGGCCGAGGGCGAGGGTGACACCGTCGTCAACACCCATGTCACCGGTGGCGACAGCCTGGGCGACGTGCAAGGGCCGGGCGCGCAACTCGTCGTCACCGGCGGCCATGTCGCCGACAGCACGATAACCGCGGGCCAGACCTCGGAGACCGCGCTGGGCGGCTCGACCCAGCTGCACGTCACCGGCGGCGGGACCGTCACCGACACCCACCTCACCGGCGGCGACGGCGATTCCGGCGGCACAGGTAAGGGCGGCGCGGCCAACCTCAGCGTCGACGGTGGGACGGTCTCCGGCACCACCTTCGACGGCGGCGATGGCAGTGACACGGCCAACGGTGGAGCGGCCGTCGGCACGGTCTCCGGAGCGGACAGTTCGGTGAGCGACACGCAGGCGACCGGTGGTAACGCCGGATTCGGCGACGACAGTGGCGGTAAGGGCGGTGCCGGCGGCAAGGCGGTCGTCACCGCGACGAACGACAGTGCGGTGCACGATGCCACCGTGCACGGCGGCAATGGTGGAAGCGGCACCGACGACGGTACCGGTGGAGCCGGTGGCGAAGCGGATGCCGAGGCTACCGGCGTCAACAGTGACGTCTCGGGCACCGTGACCGGTGGCGCGGGCGGTACCGGCGATGCCGGCAAGGGCAACACCGGTGGTAAAGGGCAGATCTTGGCCTTCGGCAACGAGTCCTCGGCCTCCGGCGAGGCGACCGGCGGCCGCGGCGGCGACGGTATCGACGGCGGTACCGGTGGAACGGGCGGCCTGGGCGATGTCATCACCTTCAACGCGTCGAGCACCGCATCGGGTACCAGCTTCGGCGGAGACGGCGGGGCCGGTCACGACGGCGGCATCGGCGGTGCCGGTGGGCAGGGCCACATCTCCACCGACGTCGACGAATACACCCAGCCGGGCGGGTCGGCTAGCGGTACCACCTACGCCGGTGACGGCGGCGACGGCTACGGCGCCAAGGGTGGCGCCGGCGGCATGGCCTGGGTTGACAGCTTCCGGGCCGGCGACGCCAGCGGCACCAGCACTGCCGGTGACGGCGGGGACGGTGGCGCCAACGGTGCCGACGGCAGCCACGGCGGGGCCGGCGGGGACGCAGGCATGGCTCTGATCCAGAACGCCGCCAACGCCGAGGTGACCAGTGGTGACGGTGGCGACGGCGGTGCCGGGGGCGTCAACGGTGCGGTCGGCGGCCAGGGCGGTGCCGGCGGTCTGGCCAGCATCAAGCACGGTGACGGGCTCAGTGCCACCAGTGGTAGCGGCGGCGACGGCGGCAACGGCGGCACCAAAGTCACCAGCGCGTCCAACGGCGCCGGTGGGGCCGGCGGTGCTGGCGGTGCCTCGCAGAACGCCCCCGAGGGCGGCACGGCCGGCGACGGGCAGGACGGCACCGACGGCCAGGCGGATGGCACGAAGGGCACCGCCGGCGCCGCCGGGACGCCCGCGACCTAAACCAACCCAACTCCACCAACCCCCTCGGCCCGGTCACCACGACCGGGCCGAGGTGCGTTCGGCGTCGCCGCCCTCATCCGGGTACCACCCGCCGTCTGTGACGCCGATCACACCCTAGGTCGGTGCGCGGCCCCGAGGGGATCCTGTCGGGCTTCTCCCTGAGCGAAACCCCATACGGGGTGAACGGGTATTTCAAATCGGCTGGATTTTCGCTAAGCGGACCCAGAATCCTGAAAGCCAGTTCAACGCCCATTTCTCCGGGCTACTCCACTGCGGTTTGGGGTAATTCTCTACTCATAGACAAGCTATGACCCAGCAAACCGGTTGGTCGACCGGTGAATCGCGCTCCAGTTCCCTAAACCGGACTCCAGTTGACGTGTCTCGAATCACTGTTAACCTTCGATTCCAACAGGTTTCCTGTGCTGTCAGTGAGTGCTAGTTAAGGGGAATTTCGCCATGGCCCGTCATCGTCGTCAAAGTGCTGCCAAGCGTCGGATCAACCAGGTCTTCGGTGCCGGCAGCGCATTGAGCGCCTTCCTTGCGTTCGGGTTCGGGCCGTTGACGCCCATGCCCAAGGCGTACGCCGACTTCGACGACGTGCTGATCGACCTGTTCGGTGAGGGTCTGGGCGACGCGTTCGCCGACCTGAGCGTGAACTGGGGCGACCAGGACGCTTGGGCGGAGGTGCTGGACCCCACCAGTTGGAGTCCGTTCCTGGACGGACTCGGTGACGGCTCCGCCTGGGACGCGATCCTGGGTGATCTTGGCCTGAGCGGGATCGGCGCCGAGGCGCTCGACCTGCCCGGCGCTGCGGATTCCTCTTTCAACTGGAGCGAGATCAACTGGCTCAAGCCCTTCGGTGACGGCGCCGACGGCACGGCCGAGCACCCCGACGGCGGCGCGGGTGGCTGGCTGTGGGGTGACGGTGGTGACGGCTGGGACAACGATGGCTCGATCGCAGGCTTGGACGGCGGTGCCGGTGGGCAGGCCGGTCTGTGGGGCGGCGACGGTGGAGCCGGCGGTGACGGCTACGGCAGCGGCCACGGTGGCGATGGTGGCGCCGCGGGCCTGTTCTCGTGGTTCAGCTCCGGTGGTGCCGGCGGTAACGGCGGTACTGCTCTCGAAGAAGGCGCTGTCGGCGGCAACGGTGGCCGCGGTGGTGACGCCGCGCTGTGGGGTGTCTTCAGCGACGCCGGTGCCGGTGGCGCCGGCGGCGCGGGTGTGGCCGGTGCCGCGGGTGTCGCCGGCGCGATCGCGGGTGCGGCGGGCACCAACGGTGGCAACGGTGGAGCCGGCGGTAACGGTGGCGCCGGCGGTAAGGGCTCGTACTTCTTCGGTAAGGGCGGTGCCGGTGGTGCCGGCGGTGTCGGTGGCGAGGGCGGCGAAGGTGGCGCCGGTGCCGACGGTGAAGCCGGTGACGCGACGAACCCCGACGGTACGGCCGGTGGCAATGGTGGCGCCGGCGGTAACGGCGGTGCCGCGGGTACGGCCGGTGCCGGCGGTTCCGGTGGCTGGTTCGCCAGCAATGGCACCGCAGGTAAGGGCGGGGTCGAGGGCGCCGGCGGTATCGGTGGTGAAGGTGGTTCCGGTGGTGTGGGTGCTGATGGCGCCGACGGTGCGGACGGCACCGCCGACCACATCGATGGTTTCGACGGCCAGGCCGGCGGAGCCGGCGGTAACGCCGGTGTCGGTGGCGCCGGTGGTCAGGGTGCGGGTGGCCAGGCAGCCGACGGCGCCGACGGTGTGGCCGGTGCCGGTGGCGCGGGTGGTGAAGGTGGTGCGGGCTTCGCCGGTACCGACGGCACCGCCGCGGACCCGGACGGCACGGAGGGCGGTAAGGGTGGCGCCGGTGGTGCGGGCGGCCTGGGCGGCCTAGAGGCCGACGGCGAGACCCGTGCCGCGCAGGGTGACGGCGGTAACGGTGGCGCCGGTGGCGCCGGTGGTGCCGGGTATGACGCCGCCGCCGATGCCAACGCCGCGGCCGGTACGTCCGGTGGTAAGGGTGGCGCCGGCGGTGACGGTGGTGCCGGGGGCCTAGGTGCCAACATCGGCGCGCACGGCGTCGGTGGCGTGGGTGGTGCCGGTGGTAGCGGCACCGACGGCGCCCACGGTGACGCCGGTACGGCCGGTGACGCCGACAACCCCGACGGCGGTGCGGGCCAGTCCGGTGGCAACGGTGGTGACGCCGGTGCCGGTGGTGCCGGTGGTGCATCCGGGAACGGCGCGTTCGCGCAGGTGGGTGCGGACGGTTCCGCAGGTAAGGGCGGCAACGGTGGTGCCGGTGGCGCCGGCTACGACGCCGCGGCTGACACGGCTGCCGCCGCCGGTACCGCGGGTGGTCACGGTGGACTCGGCGGCAACGCCGGTCTGGGCGGTCGCGAGGTCGACGGAACGCGCGCGGCGGCGGGCACCGCCGGTGTCGGCGGTAACGGTGGTGACGGTAAGGACGGCGCGAACGGCAACAACGGCACCGTCGACAGCCCCGACGGGCAGGCCGGTCAGGCCGGTGGCGCCGGTGGCAACGGTGGCCTGGGCGGCCTGAAGGCCGATGACACTCGGGCGGCCAGCGGCGACGGCGGCAACGGTGGTGCCGGCGGTCGCGGTGGCGACGGCCACGAAGGCGAAAACGGCGACGCTCCCGGCGCGGCCGGTGAGAGCGGCGGCAACGGCGGCGCAGGTGGTGACGGTGGCGTCGGTGGTAGCGGTGCCACCGCCGGCTCCCACGGTGCCGGTGGCGAGGGCGGCAACGGTGGATCCGGTGGTGACGGCGCCGAAGGTGCAGTCGGTGCCGCGGGTACCGCCGACCGCATCGACGGCGGCGCGGGCCAGGCCGGTGGCGCCGGTGGTAACGCCGGGCACGCCGGTGTCGGTGGCTCCAACGGCGACGGCACCCGTGCAGCCAGTGGTACCGACGGTTCTGCCGGTGCCGGTGGCGCCGGTGGCGCCGGTGGCCAGGGCTACCAGGGTGTCGACGGCACCGCGGAGCGGATCGACGGCGGCAACGGTGGTGCCGGTGGCA
Organism: Mycolicibacter sp. MU0083; assembly: GCF_963378075.1. Classification (NCBI taxonomy): domain Bacteria; kingdom Bacillati; phylum Actinomycetota; class Actinomycetes; order Mycobacteriales; family Mycobacteriaceae; genus Mycobacterium; species Mycobacterium kokjensenii. The sequence continues at coordinate 4,013,116 of NZ_OY726394.1, read as the reverse complement.
CCGGTGGCGCCGGTGGCCTCGGTGGTCTGGAGACCGACGGCAGCCGCGCCGACCAGGGCGACGGCGGCGATGGTGGCGCCGGTGGCCGCGGTGGCCACGGCTACAACGGTGTCAACGGCGACACCATCGGCGCCGGTGCGTCCGGAACCCACGGTGGTTCCGGCGGTAACGGTGGCGTCGGCGGTGTCGGCGGCCAGGGCCTCAACGAAGGCGACGCCGGCGCCGGTGGCGTCGGCGGTAACGGTGGCAACGGTGGTGACGGCGCCAAGGGTGCCAACGGCACCGACGGCACGGCTGACCACGTCGATGGCACCGATGGTCAGGCCGGTGGCGCCGGTGGTAACGCCGGCAAGGCCGGTATCGGCGGCCTGAGCGGCGATGGCGTCAAGGCCGCCGACGGTACCAACGGCCACGCGGGTGTCGGTGGCGCCGGTGGTAACGGCGGCGAGGGCTTCGACGGCGAAAACAGCGACACCGCAGGAGTTTCCGGCGGCAACGGTGGTGCCGGTGGTGACGGTGGCACCGGTGGCCTCGGCGGCCTGGAAGTTAACGGCGGCCGCGCCGCGCAGGGCGTCGGCGGTAATGGTGGTGCCGGTGGTGACGGTGGCGACGGCTACGACGGCGATGCGGGGCTGAATGCAACTCAGGGCTCCGGTCACGGCGCTGCCGGTGGCGCCGGTGAGTCCGGTACCGCCGGCGGTAACGGCGGCGCCGGCGGTAAGGCCGGTTCCGGCAGCACGTCCGGCCAGGCCGGCGCCGGTGGTGTCGGTGGCGACGGCGGTGACGGTGGCGAAGGTGGCGACGGCGCCGACGGTGCCAAGGGCAACGCCAGCCACCTCGACGGCTTCGACGGTGGCGCCGGTGGCGCCGGCGGTAACGCCGGCAAGGCCGGCCTCGGTGGACTCAACGGTGACAGCGGCCGGGCCGCCAGCGGCACCGACGGCACGGCCGGTGTCGGTGGTGACGCCGGTAACGGTGGTGACGGCTTCAACGGCGCCGACAGCCACACCGCGGGGGTGGCCGGTGGTAACGCCGGTAACGGTGGCGCCGGTGGCGACGCGGGCCTGGGCGGCCTGAAGGCCGACGGTTCCGGTCGTGCCGACAGTGGTGTCGGTGGCGACGGCGGTAACGGTGGCACCGGCGGCAAGGGCTACACGGGCACGAACGGCCAGAACGCGACCGAAGGCTCCGGCAACGGGGCGGCCGGTGGCGACGGCCAGCACGGCACCGCCGGTGGTAACGGTGGTAACGGCGGCCAGGGTGGTTCTGGTCGGGTTCAGGGCGCGGAGGGCCTCGGTGGCGAGGGTGGCGCCGGTGGTTCCGGCGGTAACGGTGGCGAGGGTGCCGACGGTGCCGACGGCAATGTCGCGCACGTCGACGGCTACGACGGTGGCGCCGGTGGTGCCGGTGGTAACGCCGGCCACGGTGGTGTCGGCGGTACGGGCCGAAACGGCCCGGCCGCCAGTGGCACCGACGGTACGGCCGGTGTCGGTGGTGACGCCGGTTCCGGTGGTGACGGCTTCGCCGGTGCGAACAGCCAGACCGCGGGGCTGGCCGGCGGCAACGGCGGTAACGGTGGCCAGGGCGGCCAGGGCGGTCAGGGTGGCCTGAAGACCGACAACACCCGTGCGGCCCAGGGTGCCGGTGGTGACGGCGGTAACGGTGGAGCCGGTGGCGAGGGCTACACCGGGCAGGCAGGCGCGAACGCTGAGGAGGGCACCGGCAACGGCGCTGCCGGTGGTGCCGGTGAGTCGGGTACCGCCGGTGGTAACGGCGGTAACGGTGGCCTGGGCGGCAGCGGAAGCAGCACCGGCCAGCAGGGCCTCGGTGGCGAAGGTGGCGCCGGTGGTTCCGGCGGCAACGGTGGCGAGGGTGCCGACGGCGCCAACGGCACGGCCGGTCACGTCGACGGTTACGCCGGTGGGGCCGGTGGTGCCGGTGGTAACGCCGGCCACGGTGGTGTCGGTGGTACGGGCCGCAACGGCCAGGCCGGCGACGGTGCCGACGGTACGGCCGGTGTCGGTGGTGACGCCGGTGACGGTGGTGACGGTTTCAACGGCACGAACAGCCAGACCGCAGGGGTGGCCGGCGGCAACGGCGGTAACGGTGGCGCCGGTGGTGACGCGGGCCTGGGCGGCCTGAAGACCGACAACACCCGTGCCGACAGTGGTGTCGGTGGCGACGGCGGTAACGGTGGCACCGGTGGCAAGGGCTACACGGGCCTCAACGGCCAGAACGCGACCGAAGGCGCGGGCAACGGCGCTGCCGGTGGCGACGGTCAGCACGGTACCGCCGGTGGTAACGGTGGTAACGGTGGCCAGGGCGGCAGCGGCAAGACCAACGGAGTCGAGGGCCTCGGCGGCGAGGGTGGCGCCGGCGGTTCCGGCGGCAACGGTGGCGCCGGTGCCGATGGTGCCGATGGCACCACCGGCCACCTCGACGGCTACGCCGGTGGCGTCGGTGGTGCCGGCGGTAACGCCGGCCACGGCGGTGTCGGTGGTACGGGCCGCACCGGCCAGGCCGATGACGGTGCCGACGGTGCGGCCGGTATCGGTGGCGCCGGTGGCAAGGGTGGCGACGGCCACGAAGGCCTCGCCAGCACGACCGAAGGTGTGGCCGGTGGTGCCGGTGGCAACGGTGGCGCCGGTGGTGACGGTGGCCAGGGCGGCCTGAAGACCGACAACACCCGTGCCGCGCAGGGCGATGGTGGTGCCGGTGGTGACGGTGGCGTCGGTGGTCGCGGCTACGACGGCCAGAACGGCACCGATGCGGTACTGGGTGCCGGTGACGGCGCCGCCGGTGGCGACGGTGAGTCCGGTTCCGCCGGTGGTGTCGGTGGTAACGGTGGCGCCGGCGGTCAGGGCACCAACAACGGCCTAGAAGGCCTCGGCGGCGAAGGTGGCGCCGGTGGATCCGGTGGTCGCGGTGGACACGGCGCCGCCGGTGCCGACGGCGATGCGTCGCACGTCGACGGCTACGCCGGTGGTTCCGGTGGCACCGGTGGTGACGCCGGCGTCGGTGGTGCCGGCGGCCAGGGTCGCGACGGCCAGGCCGACAGCGGCTCCGACGGTGTCGCCGGTAACGGTGGCAACGGTGGCGCCGGTGGTACCGGTGCCGACGGCCAGCACGGCACGGCCGACGCCTCCGGCGTCGAGATCTCTGCCCCGACTGCCGGTGGTGACGGTGGCCGGGGTGGCGATGGCGGCCACGCCGGCACCGGCGGCACCACGCAGGCAGTCGGCGGTAACGCCGGTGCCGGTGGCAACGGTGGAAACGGTGGCAATGGCGCCACCGAGGGCCTGCTCGATGACGACAGCGGCTTCGCGCAGGCCGGCGCGGCCGGTGGCACCGGTGGAGAAGGCGGTGTCGCCTACGACGGTGGTCGCTTCGGCGATGGCGGTAACGGTGGCGCCGGTGGCACGGGTGGCACCTACGGCTTGAACACCACCGGTGGTGCCGGTGGTGTCGGTGGCCAGGGCAGTGCCGGATCGACCACCGCAGCCGGCAACGGCGGCGGCGGTGGCGGTGGCGGTGGTGGCGCCAGCGTGCTCGGCGGCGGCGCGGTGACCGACGGCCTCACCGGCGGTAAGGGCGGCGACGGAGCCAACGGCACCGCGGACGGTCCGGGCGAGACCGGTGGCACGGGCGGCAGCGTCCAGGCCAACCTCGACGCGGGCAGCACCATCGCCGGCAACACCATCCTCGGCATGGACGCCGGGACCGGTATCAACGGCGGCAACGCGACACTGAAGGCGACCGGCGGCGCGTCGATCACCGGAAACACCTTGCAGGTCGGTGCCGGCTCGGAGACCGCCAACGGCGGCGACGTCACCATCACGGCCGACGGCACCGGTACTCAGGTCACCGACAACACCTTCACCGCGGGTAACGCCGGTGAGGGCTCCGACGGCGGTGCCGGCGGGGACGGCGGTTCGGTGCTGGTCACCGCGGCCAGCGGTGGTGTTATCAGGGACACCGAGGCCACGGCCGGCGACGGTGGTGTGGGCAGTGACAGCGGCAGCGGTGGTCTCGGCGGCAACGCGATCGTGAGGTCGAGCGAGGGCAGCGTCGTCTTCGACGGCGTCCTGCAGGCCGGTAACGGTGGCGACGGTTCCGACGGCGGTACCGGTGGTACCGGTGGTGACGCCGAGATGCACGGTTCGTACGAGTTCGCGGGTGAGTCGGCGACCGGTAGTGCGACCGCGGGCAACGGCGGTGACGCGACCGGCACCAACGCCGTCGGTGGTCTTGGCGGTGATGCGCGTATCGCCAGCGGTTACGGGGACGTTGGCGGCTCGACCGACGGCACGGCGATCGGCGGTAACGGTGGTAACGCCTACGGCGAGGACAGCACCGGTGGTGGCGGTGGTTCGGCCCGCATCTACGCCGATGGTGTCGGGTCCAGCGTGGATGGGTCCGCGATCTCGCATGCGGGTGACGGCGGTGACGGTTACGACGGCGGCACCGGTGGCACCAGTGCCTACTCGCTGGTGGTGGCGTTCGGTGACAACGCGCACGTCAGTGGTGCGGCGTACTCCGGTGACAGTGGTGACGGTTACGACGGTGGCACCGGTGGTGCCGGTGGCCTCGGCGAACTGCGGGCCAACGGTGATGACGCTGATGTCCAGGGCGTAGCCACCGGTGGTAACGGTGGCGACGGTCATGACGACTTGACCGGTGGTAAGGGCGGTATCGGCCTCATCGGCATGGGCGCTGGCGGCACCATCATCGACGGTGTGGCGACCGCCGGAAACGGCGGCAACAGCGGTATCGGCGTCAACGGTGGCGGCGGTGGCACCGCTGCGATCGGTGTCGAGACGAGTACGACCAGCAACGGTGCGGTGATCTCCGACTCCACCGCGGTTGGCGGTCACGGTGCGGCCGGGAAGGCCGGTGGTAGCGCCGGCATCGGCGCAAACAGTGATGGTCACGTCAGCGACAGCCACGCTGTCGGTGGTAACGCCACCGAGGGTGGCGCCGGTGGTTCGGTGACGATCAAGGCTGACGGCGCGGGCAGTGAGATCGACGGTGTCAACGCCTCCGGCGGCAACGCCGGGGCGGGCGGGGCCGGTGGCGGCGCCACGGCGTCCGCTTCGGCCGGTGGCCGGATCATTGACAGCACCCTGACTGGTGCTGAGGGTGGTGACTCCTCGGCTGGTGGTGCGGCGTCGATGTCCGCCGCGGGTGGTCAGATCGAGGACAGCAAGGCGTTCGGCGGCGAGGCCGGTCTGGGCAGCGACGGCGGCGCTGCCGGTGCTGGTGGTATCGGCCGGATCGTCGTCAACGGTGGCTTGGTCACCGACTCCATCGCGACCGGTGGTGTCGGTGGTGCGGGCGCCGACGGTGGTGTCGGCGGTGCCGGTGGTGTCGGTGAGATCAACTCGGCTGATGCCGGTAGCAAGGTCGATGGCGCTACCGCCACCGGTGGTGTCGGTGGTAGCGGCGGCACTGATGACGGTGCGGCCGGCGGTAAGGGTGGTACCGGCGGCACCGGCCTGATCGCGGCGGCCGGCGGTGGCGAGGCCACCGGTGTGGTCACCGGCGGTGTCGGTGGTTCCGGTGGTGCGGGCAACTCCGACGGTGTCGGTGGTACCGGCGGTAAGGGTGGCACGGCGACGATCCGGGCGACCGGGGGCACGGCTTCCGGTGAGGCCACCGGTGGTGAAGGTGGTGACGGTGGTGTCGGCGGTGCCGGTAACGCCGGCGGCAACGGCAGTGCCGGTGGTGCGGCCACCATCGCCTCCGTGGGTGGCGACGCGAGTGGCACCGCGACCGGTGGTAATGCCGGCAACGGTGGTGCCGGTGATGTCGGCGGTAAGGGCGGCACCGGCACTACCGGTGGTGCAGCCACCATTACGGCCAACGGTGGCACGGCTTCTGGTGAGGTCACCGGTGGTAACGGCGGTAACGGTGGCGACGCGACCGCGACTGTGGCTGGTGCTAACGGTGCAACGGCGGGTGCTGCGAGCATTACGGCCAACGACACCAGTTCGGCGACGGGCACGGTGGTCGGTGGCGACGGCGGCAACGCCGGCCCGAGCGGGCAGACGGCCGGGGCCGGTGGTACGGCGTCGATCACCGCCAGCAACGACAGCACCGTCGAGGGCGGCACTGTTCTCGGTGGTGACGGCAGCAACGCCGACGGCGGCAAGGGCGGTGCCGGTGGCGTCGCGAGCATCACCGCGGACAACGGTGGCACGGTGACCAACACCGTCGACGGTGACGGCAAAGACTCCACGGTGGTCACCGGTGGTGACGGCGGCAGTGCCGGTGACGGCTTCGGTGCCTTCCTCGGCGGGACCGGCGGCAAGGGTGGCGCGGCCACCCTGACCGCAGACGACGGCACGGCCAGCGGCGTGGTGACCGGCGGTAACGGTGGAACCGGCGGTGACGCCAGCGCGGCCAGGGCTGGTGGTGCCGGCGGGGTCGGTGGTGCAGCCGAGATCTCGGCGACCGGCAGTGATGTGACCGGCACCGCGATCGGCGGCACCGGCGGGACGGGCGCCCTGGGCGGCACTCAGGCCGCCGGAGCGGGTGGCGCGGCCACCATCTCCGGCACCGATGGCAGCACCATCGAGGGCGGTACCGCCACCGGTGGTAACGGCGGCCAGGCCGGCGACGGCGAAGGCGCCGTCAACGGCGGTTATGGCCGGACTGGTGGTGCGGCCACCATCGAGGCCACCAACGGCGGCGTGATCACCAACTCGGTGGACGGTGACGGTAACGACACCACCACTGCGACTGGTGGAACCGGTGGTAGCGGTGCTGATGCGTTCGGCGGCAAGGCGGGTGCGCACGGCGGTAACGCGGGTGCGGCCAGCGTCACCGCTGACGGGGGCACCGCTAGCGGTGCCGCGACCGGTGGTGACGGTGGTGACGGTGGTGCCGGGACCGTCGGCTTCGCCGGTGGTGCCGGTGGTGACGGTGCGGCCGGCTCCATCACCGCTACCGGTGGCACGGCTGGTGGTTCGGCGACCGGTGGCGACGGTGGTGACGGTGGTGCGGCCAGCGCCACCAGGATCGGTGGCGCCGGTGGCGCCGGTGGTGTCGCTTCGGTGTCGGCTACCGACACCAGCAGTGCCACGGGTAACGCCATCGGCGGTGACGGTGCGACCGGTACCTTCGGCGGCAACCAGGCCACCGGTGTCGGTGGTGCGGCCACGATCTCGGCCAGCGGTGCCAGCACGGTTGCGGGCGGTACCGCCACCGGTGGCAACGGCGGGCAGGGCGGCCACGCGGATGGCACGCGTAACGGCGCTGCCGGCGCTGCCGGTGGTGCGGCCACCATCGAGGCCACCGACGGTGGCACGGTGACCAACACCGTCGACGTCGACGGCAAGGACACCACGTTCGCGACCGGTGGTAACGGTGGCGCCGGCGGTGACGCTCTCGGCACCAGGAACGGCGGTGCCGCGGGTGCCGCGGGTACTGCGACCATCACCGCGGACGCCGGTACGGTCGGCGGTTCGGCGACCGGCGGCAACGGCGGTGACGGTGGCGACGCAACCGCGGCAGCTAACGGCACGGCCGGTGCCGCGGGCGGCGCGGCCGGCCTCACCGTGCACGGCGCCGGTAGCGCGATCAGCGGTAGCTCGGCGGTCGGCGGCAACGCCGGCGCTGGGACCGACGGCGGCACCGGTGGTGCCGGCGGCAATGCCGATGTGATCGCCGAGCTCGGCGGCACCGTGACCAACGGTCACGCGATCGGTTCGGCCGGTGGCGACGGCAGCGACGGCGGCATCGGCGGCAACGGTGGTCTGGCTCGCGTCGGCGCCTGGGGTGAGGACTCCAGCACCGAGGGCACCGCGAAGGGCGGCGCCGGCGGTGACGGCACCAACGGCGGCAAGGCCGGCAACGGTGGCGCGGCCTACGTCGACGCCGGTATCACCGACCAGGGTGGAAAGGTCGGGGTCGACGAGTTCGCTTCGGGTAACGCCACCGGTGGTGCCGGTGGTAACGCGGACGGCTCTGGCAGCACCGGCGGTGTCGGTGGTGAGGCGCGGTTGCGGGCACCGGACGGCAGTGTCGGTGTTGCGGGCCACGCGGAGCTGACCCACGCCATCGGTGGTGACGGCGGTAACGGCTCGTTCGGTGAGGACGGCACCAGCGGCGGCAAGGGCGGCGCCGGTGGTAACGGGTACGTCTTCGTCAGCGCCGGCGGCTCGGTCACCGGCGACCCCGATGGCGAAACGGTCACCTTCGGCAAGGGCGGTGTCGGTGGCGACGGCTTCGACGGCGGCACCGGCGGTAACGGCATGTATGCCATGGTGACGGCCGGCTCGGGTGCGACGGCCTACGGTCAGTCCACCGCGGGTGACGGCGGTGACGGCACCGGTATCGGCAGCGTGGGTGGTAACGGCGGCGTCGCCAACATCCAAAGCGCATACCCGGGCAGTGGATCCGCTGGCCCCGGTGGCCTCGCGCACGGTAAGGCGTTCGGCGGTGACGGCGGTGACGCCACCCGGGGTACTGCCGCAGTCGGCGGTACCGGTGGTGAAGGCGGCCGGGGCAGCATCCTCTCCAGCGGCACGGGTGCCGAAGCTGAAGGCACCGCGCGTGGCGGTGACGGTGGTGACGGACTCAACGGCGGTAAGGGCGGTGGCGCCACGGCCAACGGCGGTGGTTCGATCACGGCCAATGGTGGCGGCGCCTACAGCAACGGCACTGCGACCGGCGGTAACGGCGGTGACGGCGATGGTCAAGGCAAGGTCGGCGGCGAGGGTGCGGCCGGCTGGATGCAGGCCCAGGCCAAAGACAGCGTGGTAACCGGTAGCGCGACCGGCGGCAACGGCGGCAACAGCAACGCCACCGCCAACGGCGGCAACGGTGGCCGCGCTGCGCTGCAAGCCGTCGACGAGGGCAGTGAGATCAACAGCAGCTCCGCGACCGGCGGTGACGGTGGTGCGGGCCACGGCGGCGGTGCCGCCGAGGTCCAGATCTATGACGGGGCGAAGGTCACCGACCTGCACGTAACGGCCGGTGACTCCAACGACAACGCCAGCGGTGGTTCGGCCACCGTCACCGTTCACGACGCCGCGAGCGAGATCAACGACAGCAGCATCACTGCGGGCAACGCCGGTTCTGGCGGCGCCGGCGGTAGTGCCACGCTGACCGTCGACAACGGCGGCTCGGTCTCTGGAGTGGATGGCACCGCGAGGGCCGGCAGCGACAGCGCCGCCGGTGGCTCGGTCACCATCACCGCCAACGACGGCACCATCAAGAACACGGATGTGACCGGTGGCCAGGCCGGCGGTAAGGCCGGCGGTTCGGCGACGGTGACCGCCAACAGCGGCGGCACCATCGAGGGCAGCTCTGCGACCGGCGGTGACGGCGGCAGTGCATCCAACGGCGGTACCGCCGGCACGGGTGGTAGGGCTGATGTGATCGCTGAGCTCGGCGGCACGGTGACCAACGGTCACGCGATCGGTGCGGCCGGTGGCGACGGCAGCGACGGCGGCGTCGGCGGCAACGGTGGTCTGGCTCGGGTCGGCGCCTGGGGTGCGGATTCCAGCACCCAGGGCACCGCGCGCGGTGGCGAGGGTGGCGAAGGCACCGACGGCGGCAAGGCTGGCAACGGTGGCGCGGCTTACGTCGATGCCGGGATCACCGATGATGGTGACAAGGTCGGGGTGAACGAGCACGCCTACGGAAATGCCACCGGTGGTGTCGGTGGTGACGCCGATGGCGCTGCCAGCACCGGTGGTGCTGGTGGTCAGGCGATTGTTCGGGCTTCCGATGGCAGTGTCGGGAAGGCGGGTAGCCCGGAGCTAGCGCACGCCAAGGGCGGTGCCGGTGGTTCGGGTGAGGACGCCGGTAAGGGTGGTGTCGGCGGCAACGGGTACGTCTTCGTCACCAACGGTGGCACGGTCACCGCGGATGGCACTGAGGCCACGGTCGCTCAGGGTGGCGTCGGCGGTGCCGGTAGCGACGGCGGCACCGGTGGCAACGGCTCCTACGCCCAGGTGACGGCGGGCCAGGGTGCGACGGCCTACGGTCAGGCCACGGCCGGCAACGGCGGCGCCGGCACGGGGGCGGCCGGTAAGGGCGGCAACGGCGGCAGCGCCAATGTCGAAGGTGCGTTCGGCAAGTCTGGCCAGGGCGGTTCTGCGCACGGTGAGGCGTTCGGTGGTCACGGCGGTCTCGGTGAGAGTGGTACCGGCGGCAACGGTGGCATCGGCAGTGTGGTTGCCACCGGTGTCAACGCCGAGGCCAGTGGTACTGGTACCGGCGGTGACGGTGGTGCCGGGTACGCCGGCGGCAAGGGCGGTAACGGCTTCAGTGGCCAGGTTGCGGCCCTGAACGACGGGGCTCGTGCGGACGGCACCGCGACGGCCGGAACCGCGGGTAGCGGCACCGGTACCGGTGTTGTCGGCGGTAACGGTGGCTACACCTACATTCAGGCCACGGGTAAGGACTCGGAGGTTTTGGGTGCCACGGCTACCGGTGGTGATGGCAGTGCCGGTGCCAACGGTGTCAGCGGCAAGGTCGCGTCCGACACCACCATCATTGCTAAGGGTGAGGGTGACTCCATCACCAACAGCAGCGCCACCGGCGGCAACAGTGTCGGTAACCAGCAGGGTCCCGGTGCCCGGATCACGGTGGACGGTGGATCGGTCGCCGACAGTTCGGTTACTGCCGGGGTGAGCTCCGACAGTGCCCTGGGTGGCTCGGGCAGCATCACCGTCACCGGCGGCGGCAGCGTCACCGGTGTCGAGGTGAGCGGCGGTGACGCCGGTGCCGGCGGTACCGGCAGCGGTATCGGCGGCCGGGGCGGTAGCGCCGAGGTCACCGTGGACGGCGGGATTCTCGACGGCGCCGAGGCCACGGGCGGCAATGGTGGTAGCGGCGGCGTCGACGCGGATGGTCACACCGGCGGCAAGGGCGGCGCCGGTGGCGCCGCCAGCATCAGCGTCGACAGCGACGGCGTCATCAAGTCCGAAACCGGCGACAGCCGTGCAGTCGGTGGCAACGGTGGCAACGGTGGTGCCGGCTCGGCCACCGCCGACGGCGGCGACGGCGGCAGCGGCGGTTCGGCGACCATGTCGGCGTCCAACGAGGGCCTGATCGACGGCGGCGTGGTCCTGGGCGGTCACGGTGTCAACGGCGGCGCCAACGGTGCCAACGGCGACAACGGCGCGAACAACTCGCTGAACGTCGACGGTGCCGGCAGTGGCGTCGAAGACACCACCTTCCAAGCCGGTGCGAACAGCGAGAACTTCGCCGGCGGCGGGGCGACCGCGACCATCAGTGGCGGCGGCAAGATCAGTGGCAGCACCATCATCGGCGGTAACGCCAGTGAAACTGCAGCCGGTGGCTCGGCCAACCTGACTGCGGAAGGTGAAGGAAGTGCCATCACCAACAGCTCCGTGACCGGCGGCAACGCCGGAACTGGTGATGACAACGGTGGCACCGGCGGCACCGGCGGCTTGGCTGAGATTGTTGCCAAGAACGGCTCGCAGGTCACCGATACCCACGTCTTCGGCGGTGTGGGCGGTAGCGGCACCAATGGCGGTGCCGGCGGCACCGGTGGTGTGGCCAGCGTGCAGGCGGAGAACGGCGGCAAGATCGACGGCGTCGAATCCACCGGCGGTAATGGTGGTGACGGTAAGAACGGCGGCGATGGTGGTGCCGGCGGCCGAAGCCTGGTCCAGGCCAACAAGGCCGGCAGCACCGCGACCGGCATCTCGACCGCCGGCAACGGTGGCGAGGCCGACGGTGAGGGCAGTGAAGGCGGTGACGGCGGCCAGGCATGGCTGGGTGCGATCGCAGTCGACAGCAGCGTTGAAGGCGAAGTCATCGGCGGGAACGGCGGTACCGGTGAGGACGGCGGCGTCGGCGGTGCCGGTGGCCAGGGCGTCCTGCTGTCGCACTCGCTGGCCGTTGGTAGCAGCACCGGTGATGCCGACACCCTCGCGCAGGCTGGCAACGGCGGCAACGCCACCGGTGAAGGCAGTGTCGGCGGCAAGGGCGGCGATGGGAACATCGGCACCTACGGCAACTACACGTCCACCGAGGATGAGACGGGGACGGTGACAGGAACCGCGACTGGCGGTAACGGCGGTAGCGCTATCAACGGCGGCCATGGCGGTAACGGCGGTCAGGGGCACCTGTCCTCCGAGACCATCAACTCCTACGCCTCGGGTGAAGCCTTCGGCGGTCACGGCGGTAACGCCGACGGCGGCACCGGCGGCAACGGCGGCATGGGCTGGGTCCAGGCGCAGAACGGAACCGCTTCCGGTATCGGTCGGGGCGGTGACGGCGGTGAAACCGGTGAGAGCGGAACCGACGCGGTGGGTGGTAACGGCGGTAACGGTGGCCAGGGCCTGGTCCAGGGCTACGGCTCCACCACGACTGACGCCACCGCGGCCGGCGGTAACGGCGGCAACGGCGGTAACGCTGGCACCGACGGCGCAACCGGCGGCACCGGCGGCGAAGGCGCAATGGGCCGCGTGCGAGGCAGCGCCGACGGCGTGGAGGCCATCGGCGGTGCCGGCGGCGACGGTGGTGACGGTGGTCAGGGTGCCGCTAATGCCGGCGGTTCCGGCGGTGCCGGTGGCATGGGTGACGCGGGTGGCATCGACGGCGACGGCAGCACCGTCACAGGAGGTGCAGGCGGCGCAGGCGGTGACGGCAGCGCCGACGATGCCGGCGGTGACGGCGGTCAGGGTGGTGCGGCCACCCTCACCGGTGGCGGCACCGGTGTTGCGCACGACAGCGAGGTGACCGGTGGTGCCGGTGGCGATGCGATCGGCAACGGCACCGGTGGTGCGGGTGGCGCCGCGAACGTCTCGGTGACGCAGGACAGCACGTTGGAAGACAGCTCTGCCACAGGTGGCGCTGGCGGTGACGGTAGTGACGGGGGCACCGGTGGCGCCGGTGGTGAGGCGGTCCTGACGGTCAGTGACGGCAGCACGGTCTCCGACGTGCACAGCATCGGTGGCGCCGGCAGTGACAACGCTGCTGACGCAGAGGCCGGTACCGACAGTGCCGGCGGGCACGCCGGTCTCCAGGCCTTCGCCAAGTTCGGCGTCATGAGCGACGGCGACGACGGTGCCGGGATCAACGGCGGCACCGGCGGAGCCGGCGGCAAGGCCGAGGTCATCGTCGGGGGCGGTGGCTCGGTCGACGGCGTCACGGCTCAGGGCGGCAACGGTGGTTACGGCACCGACGGTGGCGTCGGTGGTGCCGGCGGTGTGGCCAGCGTGCAGGCGGAGAACGGCGGCAAGATCGACGGTGTCGAATCCACCGGCGGTAATGGTGGTGACGGTAAGAACGGCGGTGATGGTGGTGCCGGCGGCCGAAGCCTGGTCCAGGCCAACAAGGCCGGCAGCACCGCGACCGGTATCTCGACCGCCGGCAACGGTGGCGTGGCCGACGGTGAGGGCAGTGAAGGCGGTGACGGCGGCCAGGCATGGCTGGGCGCGATCGCAGTCGACAGCAGCGTCGAAGGTAAAGTCATCGGCGGCAACGGCGGTACCGGTGAGGACGGCGGCGTCGGCGGCGCCGGTGGCGAGGGCATCCTGCTGTCGCACTCGCTGGCCGTTGGTAGCAGCACCGGTGATGCCGACACCCTCGCGCAGGCCGGCAACGGTGGGAATGCCACGGGAGAAGGCAGCGTCGGTGGTAAGGGCGGTAACGGCAATATCGGCACCTACGGCAACGGTGACGCGGTCGTGACCGGTATCGCTCAGGGCGGTACCGGTGGTGACGCCAGCAACGGTGGCACCGGTGGTAACGGCGGCGAGGGTCACGTGTCCGCTGAGGTCCCCGGAGCAACTGCGTCGGGTACCGGCATCGGCGGTAACGGCGGCGAAGGTGACGGCGCTACCGGAGGCAACGGTGGTCAGGGCTGGGTGCAGGCCACCGGTGGCGGTACTGCGGGAACCGCCTCCGGAACCGGTATCGGCGGTAACGGCGGTAACGCCGGCGGCGAGAACGGTGGTAACGGTGGCAACGGTGGCCAGGGTTTGGTCCAGGGTTACGGCGGTACCACCACCGACGGCACTGCGACCGGTGGTAACGGTGGCGACGGTGGTGCCGGTGGCGAGAACGGCGCTGTCGGCGGTAACGGCGGAAACGGCGGTCTGGGCAGTGTCAAGCACGGCGACGAACTGACCGCGACCGGCGGTAATGGCGGTGGCGGCGGTGCCGGCGGTACCTACGTCGACGCGACCAACGATGGGGCCGGCGGCGCCGGTGGTGCCGGTGGTGCTGCGGCCAATATCGATGGCATCGGCGGCAACGGTGGCAACGGCGGCAACGGTGGCGCCGACGGCGAGCGCGGCGCCGACGGCGAGGCAGGCACCCCCGCTTCGTAACGCACCGTCGAAGAAGTCGCTGCGGCCCGGTCCTCCCGACCGGGCCGCAGCGCGTTTGTGGGTATTGCGGGCGCCCCCGCGGTGAGCCCACGGATCGGCTCCCGCCTCCCAGCCCACATCCAGGAAACGTCTGCGGCCCGGTCTCCCGACCGGGCCGCAGCGTTTTCCGGGTTAGCTGGCAACGTCGGGGGCACCGGGCGGGCGTCGCTGATCGTCCATTCGACCCCACCAGCCTCAACATCCCCAGAACCGGCGAGAACTCCGAAAGGCCCGGGCTTTCGGGCCACAAACTGCGTCGAACGTCCGAATATGTCCACCTGTAATCATAACTTTCGTACGTTACGCAAGCGTAAATATGACTCGTGGTCTTAGGTGTGCGCCGCGTGGCCAGAATATGCGGAGTTTCGCGTTAACTGGCGTCGAAGTCAGCAAACAACTCGACTTATTATCACGGCAAACATGCCCGTGACCTGCAGCAACGTATTACATCCACGAAGCGATAAGACATCTGATCGGTAATTTTGGAATTCCTTTGACTAACGCCGATAAGCGGCTTAACGTCCTTCGCTATCAGCTTTTGTCGAATGTCCGTTATGTCCCCGTTAAGGAGCAGAGATCATGTCTCGTCGCCATCGGAGTGAATCCACCAAGCGTCGCTACCGCCGGGTGATCGGCGCGAGCAGCGCGGCCGCCGCATTCCTGGCCTTCGGTATGGCGCCCGCGGTCGCACCGCCGGCCCAGGCCGACGACTTCGGGCTGGACTGGTTCTGGGATCTGTTCGACCCCAACACCTGGGCCGACCCGGGCACCGCCGACGGCGGCCTGGCCGGCCCCGACTTCGCGATCATGTGGCAGGAGAACGCCTACCTGCCCTTCCACGACTTCCTGCAGGACTGGATCAACTCCGACTTCGGCCAGGTCGTGAACGGCGTGATCAACGACCTGTTCGCGCCGTTCACGGGGGACGCCTGCGGCGTGATCTGCAACGGCGCCGACGGCACCGAGGACAGTGTCGACGGCCAGACCGGCGGGCTGTGGTTCGGCGACGGCGGCGACGGCTGGAACTCCGACATCGAAGGAGTGGCCGGCGGCAACGGCGGCCTGGCCGGCGGCATCGGCAACGGCGGTGACGGCGGCTCGGGTGGCCTGGGTGCCGACGGCGGCAACGGCGGGCACGGCGGCGAGATGTGGGGCAACGGCGGCGACGGCGGTGCCGGCGGCGCGGGCACCGCACAGTTGGCCGGTGGCAACGGCGGCAACGGCGGATCCTCGGGCCAGGCGCAGGACTCGCTGGGCTTCGGCGCCTGGGGCAACGGCGGCAACGGCGGCGCCGGCGGTGCCGGCTGGTCGGGCACCGATGGCGCCACCGGCAGCTTCGAGGACGGCGGGACCGGTGTCGGCGGTGACGGTGTCGCCGGTGGCATCGGCGGCCAGGGCGGTAACGGCGGCGACGGTTCGTCGTGGATGGGCATCGGCGGCACCGGTGGTGTCGGCGGCGCCGGCGGCAACGGCGGTAACGGCGGGACCGGGGCCGAGGGTCTGGCCGGAACCTTCGCCAACGGCGGCGACGGGACCGGCGGCGTCGGAGGCACCGGCGGCAACGGTGCCGCCGCGGGCCAGGCCGGCCAGGGCGGTCAGGGCGGTAAGGGCGGCTCGGCCGACGGTGCCGCGGGTGCGGTCGGTGACGCCGGTGTGGACGGCCGTGGCGGTGACGGCGGCGTCGGCGGCCGCGGTGCGAACGGTGCGGACGGCACCGTCGATGACGAGGGCTTCGTCGTCGACGCCCCGACCGCCGGCGGTAATGGTGGCACGGGTGGCGCCGGTGGCCTGGGCGCCGCCGACGGCCTCGGCGGCAACGGTGGCACCGGTGGCCAGGGCGGCGACGGTGGTGCCGGTGCGGGCCTGCTGTTCGACGGCTACGCGCAGACGGGTGCGGCCGGCGGGACCGGCGGTGACGGCGGACTGGGAACCGACGGCGGCGCCAACGGTGCCGGGGGCGACGGCGGTTCCGGCGGCAACGGTGCCGGCGAAGGCGACGGAGCCACCGGCGGTAACGGCGGGACCGGCGGCAGCGGCAGCGCCGGCACCGCCGACGGGGTCGGTCACGGCGGCGGTGGCGGCGGCGGAGGCGGCGGCGCCAGTGTGAGCGGCGGCGGCACCGCCGACATCACCGGCGGGGACGGCGGTGCCGGCGGTGACGGCACCGCGGACGGCCCCGGAGCCACCGGCGACACCGGCACCAGCGTGCGGGCCTTCGTCGACGAAGACAGCACGATCACCGGCAACACCATCGCCGACGTTCTCGGGCCCAACGGCGGTCGCGTAGAACTGATCGCCACCGGCGGCGGCTCCATCACCGGCAACACCCTGGGCGGTGGCGCCGGCACCGACACCGCACTGGGCGGCGATGTCACGGTTGTCGCCTACGGCCCCGGTAGCACCGTCACCGGCAGCACCGTGACCGGCGGCAACGCCGGAGCCGGCAGCGACGGCGGGAACGGGGGCACCGCACTGGCCGGTGCCGAAAGCGGCGCGGTCATCGACAACGTCACCGTGACCGGCGGTGACGGCGGCGCCGGCGGTAACGACGGCACCGGCGGTGACGGTGGATCCGCTGAGGCCGTGGCCATCGGCGCGGACTCCACCATCACCAACGCCTCGGCCACCGGCGGCAACGGCGGCGACGGTGACGGCGGCGACGGCGGCGACGGGGGTTCCGGCTTCCTGGTGGTCGACTCGGCAGGCGGCACCATCGGCGGCACCGACGTGACCGCTGAAGCCGTCGGCGGCAACGGCGGTAACGGCACCGACGGCGGCCAGGGCGGTGACGGTTCCTGGGGTGAGCTCGAGGCCACCCAGGGCGGGCTCGCCTACGGCAGCGCCACCGGCGGCAACGGTGGTGATGCCACCGGCACCGACAGCGTCGGCGGCGCCGGCGCCAGCGGGGTGATCGAGGCCGGTCGTCCCGACGGCGGCGGCGGGGGCACCGCGCACGGCACCGCCCAGGGCGGCCACGGCGGCGACGCTGAAACCGGCGGCCTCGGCGGCGCCGGCGGCAAGGGCAGCATCCTGGCCGGCGGCGACGGCGCCGAGGCCAGCGGTACGGTCACCGGCGTCAACGGCGGGTCCGGCAGCAACGGCGGCACCGGCGGCAGCGTCTTCAACGGACAGTCCACCCAGATCTCCGCGCTCGGCGACGGTGCCACCGCCACCGACAACACGGTGGTCGGTGGGACCGGCGGCGACGGCATTGACGGCGGCCAGGGCGGCGCAGCCGGCTACGTCCACGTCGGGGCCTTCGGTCCGGGCGGCCCGGTCGCGTCCACCGAACCGGGCAGCTACACCAACGGTGATGTGACCGGCGGGGACGGCGGCTCCGGCACCGGAGTCGGCATCACCGGCGGCGACGGCCAGTCCTACGAGACCATCAACAACGACGGGACGGTCTCCGACGGCGACACCTTCACCGGCACCAACGGAGCCAACAACCCCTGATGACGACTTCCTTTCACTAACCCCCTGGAAGGCGCCTCGACCCGGTCACCCCCTGGCCGGGTCGAGGTGTTTTCGGGGGTGGCCTGGCAACGGTTCGGGGTGTCGGCCCGACGGAGACGGTCGCCGATTCGACGTTTGCCGCATAGCTCCCCCGAAAGCGGCGAGAACTCCGATCAGCTGGAGCGTACGGGAATCCGTGACCCCGAATTTCCGAATATCTCTACCCGCGGACGTAATTTTCGTATGACGCAGCCGCGTAATTCTGACTCGCGGTACCGCCGAATTATCGCACGCCGGGAAATAACGAGATCGTTCCGCGATCCGGCGTTGCATTCAGCAAACATTTGCGCCCATGTACCCGGCTATCTGAGCCTGTGAACTGCGGTGACGCGTTACCCGAGTCCGCCGGCAATAGCGATATCCGGTAATTATTCGATTTGTCGGACGAACTCCCGATAAGCGATCTACGGTCCCTCTTTATCAGGTTCTACCGAGTGATCGTTATGCCCCCGTTAAGGAGCTCTGGTCATGTCTGGTCGTGCGAGGAATGAATCCACCAAGCGCCGCTACCGCCGGCTGATAGGCGCCAGCAGTACCGTCGCCGCTTTCCTGGCATTCGGTGTCGCGCCTGCGGCGGCACCACCCGCCCAGGCCGATGAGCTGTTCGGGCTGGACTTCGCGTGGCTCACCGACCTGTTCACCGCGGACCCGGGGGCGTCCGAGGGTGGCTGGGGTGACGCGGACTTCGCGCAGAGCTGGCAGGAGACCTTCTACCTGCCACTGCACGAGATGATGCAGGACTGGATCACCAGTGACTTCGGTTCCAGCGTCAACGACGTGGTGAACTTCCTGTTCGCGCCGCTGACCGGGGACGCCTGCGGGCTGATCTGCAACGGTGCCGACGGCACCGAGGGCAGCGTCGACGGCCAGACCGGTGGGCTGTGGTTCGGCGACGGAGGCAACGGCTGGTCGTCGGATGTCGAAGGGGTGGCCGGCGGCAACGGTGGTCTGGCCGGTGGTTGGGGCAACGGTGGTGACGGCGGTGCCGGTGGGCTGGGTGCCGACGGCGGCAACGGTGGCCACGGCGGCGAGATGTGGGGCAACGGCGGCAACGGCGGGGCCGGGGGCAACGGCTGGAACGGTGTCGACGGCATAACCGCGGGCATCCTCGGCGCCGATGGCGGCGACGGCACGGCCGGCGGTGCCGGCGGCAACGGCGGGATGGGTGGTTCGGCAGACGGTGCCGCGGGTGCGCTCGGGGCGGCGGGGGTGGACGGCCGCGGCGGCGACGGCGGGGTCGGCGGCCGGGGTGCCGACGGTGCGGACGGCACCGTCGACGACGACGGCATGGCGCTCGAGCCCCGACCGCCGGTGGGACCGGCGGCCACGGCGGTGCCGGGACCGCGGACGCCGGGGGCAACGGCGGCGGGGGCGGCGGCGGGGGCGGTGGCGCCGTCGTGACCGGTGGCGGCGCTGCCGAGATGGCGGGCGGCGACGGCGGTGCCGGGGGCGACGGGACCGCGGACGGCCCCGGAGCCACCGGCGGAACCGGCACCGGCGTGCGGGCCTTTGTCGATATCGACAGCACGATCAGCGGCAACACCGTCGTCGACGTCCCCGGCTCCGGTGGCCATGTCGAGCTGGTCGCCGTTGCCGGTGGCTCGATCACCGGCAACACCCTGCAGGCGGGCGTGGGTACGGGCGTCAGCGGAGGCGGTGACGTGCTGATCGTCGCCGAGGGTGCCGGGAGTGCGGTCACCGACAGCACCTTGATCGGGGGCAACGCCGGGGCCGGCAGCGACGGCGGCACCGGAGGATCGGCGACCGCCCGCGCCTCAGCCGGCGGCGTCATCGGCGATGTCACCCTGCAAGGCGGGAACGGCGGGGCCGGCAACAACGGTGGCATCGGCGGCGCGGGTGGGGTAGCCCAGGCATGGGTCGCCGGCACCGACAGCACCATCATCGCGGCGTCGGCCACCGGTGGTGATGGCGGTTGGGGCAACGCCGGTGTCGGTGGTTTCGGTGGGTCCGGCTTCCTGACCGTCAGCAACCCCGGCGGCAGCATCGACGGCACCGAGAGCACCACCGTGGCGCAGGGCGGCGCCGGCGGCGACGGTATCGACGGCGGCCGGGGCGGCGACGGGTCTAGGGGTGAGCTCGCCGCCCTCCAGGGTGGGCTCGCGCACGGATCGGCCACCGGCGGCAGCGGTGGTGACGCCACCGGCACCGACAGCGTCGGCGGCAACGGCGCCGGCGGGATGGTCTACGTGGGCCACCCCGACGGTGGCGCCGGGGGTATCGCACACGGCACCGTCCACGGCGGCAACGGTGGCAACGCCACGGGCGGTGGTACCGGCGCCGACGGCGCCGGCGGCAGCATCTTGGCCGGTGGCGAGGGCGCCGAGGCCAGCGGCACGGTGACCGGCGCCCACGGCGGGGCCGGTATCGACGGTGGTATCGGTGGCGGCGTCCCCCGCGGTGCGGAGACGTCGCTCTTCGCGTTCGGTGACGGCGCCACCGCCACCGACGGCGTGATGGCCGGCGGTACCGGCGGCGACGGCATCGACGGCGGCCGGGGCGGTGCGGCGGGATATACCAGTGGCGGGGTGCGCGGCGTCGACGGCACCTATATCAACGGCAACCACCAGGCCGGCAACGGCGGCAATGGCACCGGCGCCGGCAACACCGGCGGCGCCGGCCAGTGGTTCACCGTCGAGGTTCACGGCGGCACCACCGACGGCATCGTGTGGACGGGCTATAACGGCGCCGACGTTCCGTGATGCGGGGTGGTGATCGCGGCCCCCGCTTGCGCGCCCCACGAGTCCGACGTGACCGACAACACTAGTGATGTGAATCCCGCCGGTGTCGTGGCCACCGGAACCGACGGAGCTAACGGCCCGTAGTGCTCGGGGAGGCTCCGGCCGCTCCGGCGGGTGCCTGGGCGTGGTGCCTCGGCCCGGACCCTCGACCGGGCCGAGGTGCCTTGGCGTTGCGCAGGAAGCGGTCGCAACCCAGGGTGCCGTCGGCGCGTGGGGCCCGGCGCGGCCGCGTCGTCGTCAACCGCGGACCAGCAAAATCAGGGCACCGCAAATTATTTGAAAAAACTGAGCGTATTTATCCGCAAAATCACCTGAATGGCGTTGCGGCCGGCCATGGGGTCGCGCGAAGAATCAGCAATGATAGCCACATTCTGGTGTTTTACGCGCATTAGTTGACTAACCATTCAACTTTGCTAACCTACCGATTCACAGTTTTTTCTAAGCAAAACCAAGTTTTCAGGAGAGTGCCTGTGTCCCGTCACCGTCGTAGTGGGTTCAGCGGCCGTCGCAGTAGCCGGGTGATCGGGGCCGGTACCGCGGTCGGGGCCTTCCTGGCGTTCGGAATGGGGCCGCTGGCTGCGGCGCCGACCGCGCACGCCGACATCGACGACGTGTGGGCGGACTTGTTCGGTGCCGACCTCGGTGGCGCGGTCTCCGACCTCGGCGTGGACTGGACGGATCAGGCCGCGTGGGGCGTGGTGTTCGATCCGGCCTCCTGGGACGGAGTCTTCGAAGGCTTGGGTGACCCGGCCGCCTGGGATGCGGTCTTTGAAGGTTGGGACTGGAGCGGTCCGGGGGCCGCGGATGCCTCCTTCGACTGGGGCCAGATCAACTGGCTGATGCCGTTCGGCGACGGTGCCGACGGCACCGCGGACAACCCCGACGGTGGGGCCGGTGGCTGGCTGTTCGGTTCCGGCGGTGCCGGCTGGGACGCCGATGGGACCGGTGCCAGTGATGACGGCGGCGCCGGTGGCCAGGGCGGCCTGTTCGGCGGCAACGGCGGCGACGGCGGTGACGGCTTCGGGTCCGGCAACGGTGGCGACGGCGGCGCGGCGGGCCTGTTCGCGTGGTTCAGCCACGGCGGTGACGGCGGTGACGGCGGCAGTGCCGTCACGGCTGGCGGCGACGGTGGCGCGGGCGGTGCCGGTGGTGACGCCGCGCAGTGGGGCCTGTTCAGCACGGCCGGTGCCGGTGGTCTCGGTGGTGACGGCGCCCTCGGACTGGCGGGTGTGACGGCGGGCTTGGCCGGCGCATCCGGCGGTGATGGCCAAAACGGTGGTGCCGGCGGCGCCGGTGGTGCCGGCGGCAAGGGCTCGGTGCTGTTCGGCAAGGGCGGTGCCGGCGGCAACGGTGGCGCCGGCGCAGACGGTGGTGTCGGCGGCGACGGTGCCGACGGCTCGGACGGCACGACCGCGCAGACGGATGCGACATCCGGTGGCAACGGTGGTGCCGGCGGTAACGGCGGTGCCGCGGGTAAGGCCGGGGCCGGTGGTGCCGGCGGCTGGTTCGCCGACGCCGGAGCTGCGGGCGCGGCGGGAACGCAGGGCGAGGGCGCGGCCGGCGGTAACGGTGGCACCGGTGGCGACGGCGCCGACGGTGCCGACGGTGCCGACGGCGACGCCACCCATCGCGACGGCTACGACGGTCAGGCCGGCGGCGTCGGTGGCAACGCCGGTCTCGGTGGTGCCGGTGGCGTAGGTGCAGGCGGGCAGGCCGCCGACGGCGAGGACGGCGTCGCGGGCGCCGGCGGTGCCGGTGGTAATGGCGGTGCGGGCTTTGCCGGCGCCGACGGAACCCTGGCCGACCCAGACGGGCAGGCCGGTGGCGCCGGTGGTGCCGGTGGCAACGGTGGCCTGGGTGGCCTGGAAGCCGACGGAGTGACCCGCGCCGCCGAGGGCGACGGCGGCAACGGTGGTGCCGGTGCGGCCGGTGGGCACGGTTTCGACGCGCTGGCCGAAGGGGCCGGCCCGGGGATCTCGGGTGGTCACGGCGGTGCCGGTGGTTCCGGCGGTGTCGGCGGTAGTGGTGCCGTCGCGGGTGTCCACGGCGCCGGCGGCGCCGGCGGAAACGGCGGTAGCGGCACCGATGGCGCCGACGGCGCCGACGGTGGCACGGGTGCGGCCTACGACCCGACCGGTCAGGCCGGTGGCAACGGCGGCGACGGTGGGAACGCCGGCGTCGGCGGCGTCGGCGGCGCCAACGGCGACGGCACCACTGCGGCCGGGGGCCTCAGCGGTGTGGCCGGTGCCGGTGGTGACGGCGGCCGGGGTGGCGACGGCTATGACGCGGCCTCCGACAGCGGTGCGCTGGCCGGCACCGCCGCCGGTAACGGCGGTGTGGGCGGTAACGCGGGCCGCGGCGGCCTGGAGGCCGACGGCGTCACGCGTGCGGCCGCGGGTGTCGCCGGTGACGGCGGCGACGGCGGCGACGGGAAGGACGGCGTCGACGGAATCGACGGCGACGCCACCGACATCGACGGCACAGCAGGGCAGTCCGGCGGCCGCGGCGGCAACGGCGGCCTCGGTGGTCTGGAGGCCGACGGCGTTACCCGCGCAGGCACCGGCACCGGTGGTGACGGCGGCGACGGCGGCAAGGGCGGCCACGGTTGGGATGCGGTGGCCGCCGGGGCGGGACCGGGCACCGACGGTGGCGCCGGTGGTGCCGGCGGCCACGGTGGCCTGGCCGGCACCGGTTCGGTTGCCGGCAACCACGGCGTCGGCGGTGCCGGCGGCAACGGAGGTTCCGGTACCGACGGCGTCGACGGGGTTGCCGGTACCGCGGGCACCGCGGCCGACCCCGACGGCACCGCCGGCACCGACGGCACCGACGGCGGCAACGCCGGAGCCGGTGGGCTCGGCGGCGACTCCGGCAACGGCACCCGTGCAGCCGACGGCGTCGACGGTGTCGGCGGGCGTGGCGGTAACGGTGGTGCCGGCGGCGCCGGCTACAACGCCGCAGCCGATGCCGGTGCGGCGGCGGGCACCGATGGCGGGCACGGTGGTGCCGGCGGTAACGCCGGTAAGGGCGGCGCGTTCGGTGTCGATGGCCAGGCCGGCGTGGGCGGCAACGGCGGCGCGGGTAAGGCCGGCGCGGCGGGCGCCGCAGGTGACGCGGCCGACATCCACGGGCAGACCGGTGGTGCCGGCGGTAACGGCGGTAACGGCGGCCAGGGCGGCCTGCAGGCCGACGGCACCACGCGGGTGGCCGACGGTGTCGGTGGCGCCGGTGGTGCCGGTGGTGCCGGCGGCAGTGGATTCCAGTCCGCGGTGGCCGGTGCCGATGGCGGCAACGGTGGTGCCGGTGGGATCGGCGGCAACGGCGGTACCGGTTCGACGGCCGGCGCCGGCGGCGTCGGCGGTAAGGGCGGTACCGGCGCGGCCGGTGTCAACGGTGCCGCCGGTGCGGCCGGCACCGCGGCCGACCCCGACGGCACAGCCGGTCAGGCCGGTGGCGACGGCGGTAACGCCGGCGCCGGTGGTGCGGGCGGCCTCTCCGGTACGGGCGTGCAGGCGGCCTCGGGTGCGGCCGGCGGTGCCGGTAAGGGCGGCAACGGCGGTGTCGGCGGTGCCGGCTACAACGCTTCCGCGGACGGAGCTGCGGCGGCGGGTACCTCCGGCGGCAACGGCGGGGCCGGCGGTGACGCGGGCAAGGGTGGCCAGCTGGTCGGAGGCGGTAACGCCGCCGACGGCACCGCCGGTGTCGGCGGCAACGGTGGCGCGGGCAAGGCCGGCGCGGTCGGTGCCGCGGGGACCGCAGCCGATCCCCACGGCCAGGCCGGTGGCACCGGCGGTAACGGCGGTAACGGCGGCCAGGGCGGACTGCAAGCCGACGGCACCACGCGGGTGGCCGACGGTGTCGGTGGCGCCGGTGGTGCCGGTGGTGCCGGCGGCAGTGGATTCCAGTCCACGGTGGCCGGTGCCGACGGCGGCAACGGTGGTGCAGGTGGCACCGGCGGCAACGGCGGTACCGGTTCGACGGCCGGTGCCGGCGGCGTCGGCGGTAAGGGCGGTACCGGCGCGGCCGGTGCCAACGGTGCGATCGGTGCGGCCGGCACCGCGGCCGACCCCGACGGCAAGGCCGGACAGGCGGGCGGCGACGGCGGTGACGCCGGTGCCGGTGGTGCGGGTGGCTTCTCCGGCGCGGGCGTGCAGGCGGCCTCGGGTGCGGCCGGCGGTGCCGGTAAGGGCGGCAACGGTGGTGCCGGTGGTGCCGGGTACGACGCTGCGTCTGATGCCGGTGCGGCGGCGGGAACCGCCGGTGGTGACGGCGGCGCCGGTGGCGACGCCGGTAAGGGCGGTCAGCTCGTAGGCGGCGGTACCGCGGCCGACGGAGTTGCCGGTGTCGGTGGTGCCGGTGGTGACGGTAAGGATGGCGCGGCGGGAACTGCCGGTAATGCCAGCAGCATTCACGGTGGCGCCGGCACGGCCGGTGGTAACGGCGGTAACGGTGGCCAAGGTGGCCTGGAGGCTGACGGCAGCACTCGGGCGACCAGTGGTGCCGGTGGTGACGGCGGCAAGGGTGGTGCCGGTGGCGCCGGGTATGACGCGGTCGCCGATGGCGCGGCAGCAGGTACTTCCGGCGGTAACGGTGGTGTCGGCGGCAACGGTGGCACCGGTGGGAGCGGTTCGACTGCGGGTTCGTTCGGTGCCGGTGGTGTCGGCGGCAAGGGCGGTTCGGGTACCGACGGTGCCCACGGTGCGATCGGCACGGCCGGGGATGCTGCGAATCCCGATGGCGGCAAGGGCGGTGACGGCACCGACGGCGGTAACGCCGGTGCCGGTGGTGCGGGCGGTTTCGCCAACGGCGGCAGTGGAACTCAGGCCGCGAGTGGTGGTGACGGTTCGGCCGGTAAGGGCGGCAACGGTGGTGCCGGTGGTGCCGGGTACGACGCTGCGTCTGACGCCGGTGCGGCGGCGGGAACCGCCGGCGGTGACGGCGGCGCCGGAGGTAACGCCGGTAAGGGCGGTCAGCTCGTAGGCGGCGGTACCGCGGTCGACGGTGCCGCGGGTGTCGGTGGTGCCGGTGGTGACGGTAAGGATGGCGCGGCGGGAACTGCCGGTAATGCCAGCAGCATTCACGGCACCGATGGCACGGCCGGTGGTAACGGCGGTAACGGTGGCCTAGGTGGCCTGGAGGCCGACGGCAGCACGCGGGCGTCCAGTGGTGTCGGTGGATCTGGTGGCCAGGGTGGTGCCGGTGGTGCCGGCTATGACGCGGTCGCCGATGGCGCGGCAGCAGGTACTTCCGGTGGTAACGGTGGTAACGGTGGTAACGGTGGTACCGGTGGGAGCGGTTCGACTGCGGGTTCGTTCGGTGCCGGTGGTGTCGGCGGCAAGGGTGGCTCGGGTACCGACGGTGCACACGGTGCGATCGGTACGGCCGGGAATGCTGTGAATCCCGATGGCGGCAAGGGCGGCGATGGCACCGACGGCGGTAACGCCGGTGCCGGTGGTGCGGGTGGTTTCGCCAACGGCGGCAGTGGAACTCAGGCGGCGAGTGGTGGTGACGGTTCGGCCGGTAAGGGCGGCAACGGTGGTGCCGGTGGTGCCGGGTACGACGCCGCATTGGATGTCGGTGCGGCGGCCGGAACCGCCGGTGGCGACGGTGGCGACGGTGGCAACGCCGGTAAGGGCGGCCTGGAGGCCGACGGTACGTCTCGTGCCGACGATGGTGCCGCGGGTGTCGGTGGCAACGGTGGTGACGGCAAGGACGGTGCCGTCGGCACCGCCGGCGATGCTCTCAACGTCGTTGGCGGCACCGGCACGAACGGTGGTAACGGCGGTAACGGTGGCGTCGGCGGTCTAGAGGCTGACGGCAGCACTCGGGCTGGCGCCGGTGTCGGTGGTGACGGCGGCAAGGGTGGTGCCGGTGGCGCCGGCTATGACGCGGTCGCCGATGGCGCGGCAGCGGGTACTTCCGGCGGTAACGGTGGTGTCGGCGGTAACGGTGGCACCGGTGGCGGCGGCTCGGTCGCCGGCTCCGACGGTGCCGGTGGCGTCGGCGGCGACGGTGGCTCGGGTACCGATGGTGCCCACGGTGCGATCGGTACCGCTGGTGACGCCGCTAACCCCAACGGCGGCAAGGGCGGTGACGGCACCGACGGCGGTAACGCCGGTGCCGGTGGTGCCGGTGGCTTCGGTGGCGATGGCACTCAGGCCGCCGACGGCGACAACGGGTCGGCCGGCAAGGGCGGCAACGGTGGTGCCGGTGGTGCCGGGTACGACGCTGCGTCTGACGCCGGCGCGGCGGCGGGAACCGCCGGCGGTGACGGCGGCGCCGGAGGTAACGCCGGTAAGGGCGGTCAGCTCGTAGGCGGCGGTACCGCGGTCGACGGTGCCGCGGGTGTCGGTGGTGCCGGCGGCGACGGTAAGGACGGCGCGGCGGGAACTGCCGGTAACGCCAGCAGCATTCACGGCACCGATGGCACGGCCGGTGGCAACGGCGGTAACGGCGGCCAGGGTGGTCTAGAGGCTGACGGCAGCACTCGGGCGTCCAGTGGTGTTGGTGGATCTGGTGGTCAGGGTGGTGCCGGTGGCGCCGGGTATGACGCGGTCGCCGATGGCGCGGCAGCAGGTACTTCCGGTGGCAACGGTGGTGTCGGCGGCAACGGTGGCACCGGCGGTACCGGTTCGACTGCCGGCTCCGACGGCGCCGGTGGCGTCGGTGGTGACGGTGGCTCGGGTACCGATGGTGCCCACGGTGCGATCGGTACCGCCGGGGACGCGGCTAACCCCAACGGCGGCAAGGGTGGTGACGGCACCGACGGCGGTAACGCCGGTGCCGGTGGCGCCGGTGGCTTCGGTGGCGACGGTGCTCAGGCCGCAAACGGCGACAACGGTTCGGCCGGTAAGGGCGGCAACGGTGGTGCCGGTGGTGCCGGCTACGACGCCGCCTCTGACGCCGGTGCGGCGGCGGGAACCTCCGGTGGCGACGGTGGTGCCGGTGGTAACGCCGGCAAGGGCGGCCTGGAGGCCGACGGCACGTCGCGGGCCGACGACGGTGCTGCCGGTGTCGGCGGCAACGGTGGCGACGGTAAGGACGGTGCCGTCGGCACCGCCGGCGATGCCCTCAACGTCGATGGCGGCACAGGAACGAACGGCGGTAACGGCGGTAACGGTGGCCAGGGCGGCTACAACACCGACGGCAGCCAGGCGCTGCAGGGCGACGGCGGTAACGGTGGCGACGGTGGCGCCGGTGGCCAGGGCTTCAACGGGACGGCCGGTGCGCTCGGCAGCCCCGACGGTGGCCACGGCGGCAGCGGTGGCGTCGGCGGCACCGGTGGCGCCGGCGGTAGCGGCCACGTCGCCGGTAGCGGCGGAAACGGCGGTACCGGTGGCGCCGGTGGTGACGGCGGTGCGGGCCTGAACGCAGCCGCGGGCAGCGGCGAGGCCGGCGGCGACGGCGGAAACGCCGGCGCAGGTGGCCAGGGCGGCCTCGGTGGTAACGGTGGTAGCAGCGATTCCGGCGTGAACGGCAACGGTGGCAACGGCGGCGACGGCGGTAACGCCGGCACGGCCGGAACCGGTGGTGACGGTGCCGGCGGCGGCACGGCCAACACTGCCGGCGCCGGTGGTAGCGGTGGTGACGGTGCCAGCGGCGGGGATGTCGGTGTGGGCGGTGCGGCCGGCACGGGTACGGGGTCGGACGGCAGCGCCGGTGCGTCCGGTGCCAACACGGGTACCAGCAGCGACGGCGGTGCCGGCGGTGACGGCGGTGACGGTGAGGGCTACACCACCGTCGGTCTGACCGACACCGGCCAGCACGGTGGCGCCGGAGGTGCCGGTGGCGCCGGAGGCGACGCGGTCGGCACCGGAACGGCCGGCGCCGGTGGTGCCGGTGGCGACGGCGGTGCGGGTGCCGCCGGTGACGAAAGCAACCCGTCGCGCCTGCACGGCGTCGACGGCGGCAACGGTGGCGCCGGCGGCCAAGGCGGCCAGGGCGGCCTGAACGCCGACACCACCCGTGCGGCGACCGGTGACGGCGGCGACGGTGCTGCCGGTGGCGAAGGCGGTACCGGAACCCTCACCGGCGGTGACGGCGGCACGGGCGGTGCCGGCGGGTCGGGTGGCCTCGGCGGTGTCGGCGGCGCCGGCGGTGACGGTGCCGATCCCCTCCCCGGCGGATTCGGCGGCGGCAAGGGCGGCGCCGGTGGTGTCGGCGGCGATTCCGACGCCGGTGACGGGGCCGCTGGCGGTCACGGCGGCCAGGGTGGCGCGAACATCGGCCTCGGTGGCGCCGGCGGTGCTGGCGGCAATGCCACCGGCGATGTCGGCAACGGTGGTGCCGGCGGCAACGGCGGCCACGGCGGCGACGGGCTGTTGTCGGGTCCGGGTGCGGGAGTCTCCGGTGGTGCCGGTGGCGTCGGCGGCGACGGCGGCGACAGCAAGGTCGGCACCGGTGGTGCCGGCGGTACGGGCGGCAACGGCGGCGTCGGCAACATCGGTGCGGGCAAGGGTGGCGCCGGTGGAGCCGGTGGCGACAGCCAGTCCGGTGACGGCGGTACCGGCGGTGACGGCGGCAACGGTGGCGACGGACTCACCGGCAGCTTCGGCGGTGGACCCGGCGGCAACGGCGGTGCCGGTGGTGCCGGCGGATCCAGTGACTCCGGTAACGGTGGTGCCGGCGGCCACGGCGGTGACGGCGGCATCGGCGCCGATGGTCCCGCGGGCACCATGAACGGCAGCCTGACCGGCCCCGACTGGAGCGCCGGCGGCAACGGCGGTGACGGTGGTACCGGTGGATCCAGCAACACCGGCAACGGCGGCCGCGGCGGTGACGCCGGAAACGGCGGCGCCGCGGGCAACGGCGTCGGCCTCGACACCGACGGCGTCACCGGGCAGACCGGTGGTGCGGGCGGCGCGGGCGGCACCGGTGGCGCCGGCGGCAGCAGCGTGGACGGCGACGGCGGTAACGGTGGCCAGGGCGGCATTGGTGCTGCCGGTGGCAACGGCTCCGACGGTGCAGATGCTGCAGCCGGCACCGACGACGACGGTGGTAACGGAGGCAACGCGGGTGCCGGTGGTGCCGGTGGCAACGGTGGCGCCGGCGGTACCAGCGTCACCGGGGCCGACGGGACCGCGGGTAGTGGAGGTAACGGCGGCAACGCCGGAACCGCCGGTGACGGCGGCGACGGCGCCGGTGGCGGCGGCAACGCCACCGCCGGTGACGGTGGCAATGGCGGTGACGGTGCCCTCGGTGGTGCCGGCGGTGCGGCCGGTGCCGATAGCAGCGGCAGCAACGGCACCGACGGCGCCGACAGTGCGGGCGGTACCGGCGGCAACGGCGGCAACGGGGACGACATGAGCGGCCTGCTACCGCAATCCGGTGGTACCGGCGGCCACGGCGGCCGCGGTGCCGGAACCGCCAGCGGTGGCGCCGGTGGCGCCGGCGGCCAGGGTGCGGGCCTCGGCCCGGACGCGGTCGGTGGTCTGGGCGGTGACGGCGGTGCCGGCGCAGCAGCAGGCGGCTTCGGTGGCGGCGGCGGTGGTGGTGGCGGTGGCGCCCTGGTCTTCGGCGGCGGCACCATCGACGGCAGCACCATCACCGGTGGCGCCGGCAGCAACGGCGAAGACGGCACCGCAAGCGCACCCGGTGCAGCGGGCCAGACCGGTGGCGCCGTCGTCGTCCAAGCCCAAGGTGACCTGTCCAACGTGACGATCACCGGTGGCGCGGCCTCGGCCACCGCGGCAGGCGGCACCGCAACCGTCACCGTGGACGCCGGCAGCAGCATCGAAGACAGCACGGTCACCGGTGGCGCGGCCGGCGACGGCGGCGCCGGCGGCAACGCGTCGCTGGTCGCCACCGGCGGCAGCAGCATCACCGGCAGCCACGCCATCGGCGGCAACGGCAGCGACAGCGCGGCCGGCGGTGCCGCCAACGTCATCGCCGTCGACGGTGCCGAGATCACCGACGTCACCGCCACCGGCGGGCACGCCGGGGCCGGATCCGACGGTGGCACCGGCGGTGCCGGCGGTATGGCCGAGATCTACGCCAACGGCGCGGGCTCGAGCATCACCAACGCGTCGGCGACCGGTGGCGAGGGCGGCGCCGGTGACGGCGGCGTCGGCGGCAACGGTGGCGCCGGTTTCCTGGTGGTCGACAACGCCGGTGGCACCATCGGCGGGGCCGGCTTGACCGCCGAGGCGACCGGCGGCAACGGCGGCGACGCCACCGATGCCGGCAGCGTCGGCGGTAACGGCGCCAGCGGTGTGATCGAGGCCGGTCGTCCCGACGGGGGCGGCGGCGGTACCGCCCACGGCACCGTGCAGGGCGGCAACGGCGGCGACGCCGAAACCGGCGGCACCGGCGGCAACGGCGGCAAGGCCAGCATCCTGGCCGGCGGCGCCGGTGCAGAAGCCAGCGGTTCGGTCACCGGCGTCCACGGCGGCGCCGGTAGCGACGGCGGCAAGGGCGGCAGCGTGGTCGCCGGAGCCTCCACCCAGATCACTGCGCTCGGTGATGGTGCGATCGCCACCGACAACGTGATCGCCGGTGGTACCGGTGGTGACGGTGTCGCCGGCGGCCAGGGTGGTGCAGCCGGTTACGTGCACGTCGGGGCAACCGGTCCGGGTGGACCGACCAGTCCGACCAGCCCGGGTAGCTACACCAACGGGGCCTTGCAGGCCGGTGACGGCGGTAGCGGCACCGGGACGGGAAACACCGGTGGTACTGGCCAGTCTCAGGAAACCGTCAACAAGAACGGTCAGACCTCCGACGGTGTCACCTGGACCGGCAGCAACGGCGCCGACGTGCCGTAACACCGGCGGGGCGGATCCCTCCGTTCCACCCAATCCCGAGGCAGGCACCTCGGCTCAGACTTCGGTCCGAGCCGAGGTGTTTTGCCCTGTCAGATAGTCCGCTATATCGAGCCGTGACATAAACATGTAGTACGAACGTCTGTATTTATCTCCTGTAGTCGATTAATTCGGAATCGCTGCTAACGTCGCCCTTAAGTGAGTTCTAGGTATCTATGAACTCTTTATTAAGGGGATGCGTTTATGGCCGGTCGCCGTCAGATCACCCGTCGCGGCAGCCGGCTGATCGGCGCAGGCAGCGCCATCAGTGCCTTCCTGACCCTCGGACTCGGGCCGTGGACCGCGGCGCCCGCCCACGCCGACCTCGACGACGTGCTCATCGACCTGCTCGGCTCCGAGCTGGCCGGCGGCTTCGTCGGCCTGAGTGTGGACTGGGCCGACCAGGATGCCTGGGCGACCGTGTTCGACGCCGACGGTTGGTCGACGTTCTTCGACGGCTTCGGCGCAGAGGTGTTCGACCTGCCCGGGCCGGCGGCGGCTTTCAGTTGGAGCGAGATCAACTGGGCGATGCCGTTCGGTGACGGCGCCGACGGCACCGCCGAGCACCCCGACGGCTACGCCGGCGGCTGGATGTACGGCAGCGGCGGCGACGGCTGGGATGCCGACGGGGTGGCCGGCGTCAACGGCGGTGCGGGCGGTCAGGGCGGGTTGTACGGCGGCGACGGTGGCGCCGGCGGTGACGGCTACGGCAGTGGCTCCGGCGGCGATGGCGGTGCCGCGGGCATGTTCTCGTCGTTCAGCTCCGGCGGTGCCGGCGGCAACGGTGGTGCGGCCGGCGGCCACGGCGGCGACGGCGGTGACGCCGCCCAGTGGGGCATGTTCAGCGATGCCGGTGCCGGCGGCAACGGCGGTGCCGGGCTGGCCGGTGCCGCGGGGGCTACGGGCCTGCTGGCCGGTGCCGCCGGTGGTGCCGGATCCAACGGCGGCACCGGCGGCAACGGTGGTGCGGGCGGGCGCGGCTCGGTGTTCGGTACCGGCGGCAAAGGTGGTGCCGGGGGAATTGGCGGTGCCGGGGGAGCCGGCGGTGACGGTGCCGACGGCGCGGCCGGAACCGCCGTCGCGGCGGCCGGCAGCGGTGGCAACGGCGGTGCCGGCGGGGACGGTGGCGCGGCCGGTCAAGCCGGTGCCGGCGGTGCGGGTGGTTGGCTCGGTGACAGCGGCGCCGCGGGTGCGGCCGGCAGCCAGGGCGCCGGAGGACTCGGTGGCGACGGCGGATCCGGCGGTGCCGGGGTCGACGGCGCCCACGGTGCCGACGGCACCGCCACCCACCTCGACGGCTACGACGGCACGGCCGGCGGCGCCGGGGGCAACGCCGGAGCGGCCGGCAGCGGTGGCCACGGTTCCGGCGGGCAGGCGGCCGCCGGGCAGGACGGCCTCGCGGGCGTCGGCGGCCGGGGCGGCAACGGCGGCGCGGGCTTCGCGGGCTCGGCCGGTACCGCAGCCCAACCGCACGGCAGCGCCGGCGGAAACGGTGGTGCCGGTGGCGCCGGCGGGCTGGGCGGCTTGACTGCCGGCGGTGCCGGCCGCGGTGCGCAGGGTGCCGGCGGTGACGGCGGTGCCGGTGGCGTCGGCGGTGCGGGATACGACGCCCGGGCCGATGCGAATGCCGCCGCCGGGACATCCGGTGGCAACGGCGGGGCCGGAGGTTCCGGCGGGTCCGGGGGCCAGGGCGCGACCAACGGTGCCCACGGCACCGGTGCTGCCGGCGGCGCCGGGGGCAGCGGCACCGACGGCGCCCACGGTGGGTCGGGTGCCCGCGGTGTGGCCGGCGACCCCGACGGGCGTGCCGGCCGCGCCGGCGGCAACGGTGGCGACGCCGGGCACGGTGGCGCCGGGGGCTTCTCCGGCAACGGGAGCTTCGCGGCCGACGGCGCATCGGGTTCGGCGGGCAAGGGCGGCAATGGCGGGGGCGGCGGCACGGGATTCCGCGGTGCCGACGGCTCGCTGGGGGTGGCCGGCGGCAACGGCGGTCGCGGCGGTGCCGGCGGCGCCGGTGGCCTGGGTGGCCAGGAGACCGACGGCACCCGTGCCCTGCAGGGCGCCGGCGGCAACGGCGGTAACGGCGGGGCCGGCGGCCGGGGCTATGACGGCGCGGCCGGCGCCGACGCGACGGCCGGATCCGGAGCCGGGGCGACCGGTGGCGCCGGTGAGTCCGGTACCGCCGGCGGCAACGGAGGCTCCGGCGGTGTCGCCGGTGCCGGCAGCACATCCGGAAATGCCGGTGCCGGTGGTGTCGGCGGTGCGGGTGGTTCCGGTGGCCGGGGTGGGCATGGTGCCGCGGGCGCCGATGGCGGTGTGACCCATGTCGACGGCTACGCCGGTGGTGCCGGCGGTACCGGTGGACATGCGGGGGCCGGCGGGCTAGGTGGACTCAACGGCGATGCGGGACGTGCGGCCACCGGTGCCGACGGGCTCGCCGGTGTCGGTGGCAACGGCGGTGCCGGCGGTGCCGGGTTCCGCGGCGCCGACAGTACGAGTGCCGGGGTTGCCGGTGGCGCCGGTGGCAGTGGTGGTGCCGGTGGTGACGGCGGCCTGGGTGGCCTGAAGGCCGATGGTTCGGGCCGTGCCGAGCAAGGTGTCGGCGGCGCCGGCGGCGACGGTGCTGTCGGTGGTGCCGGATACAGCGGCAAGGCGGGCACCGATGCGGTGCTCGGTTCCGGTGCGGGGGCTGCCGGTGGTGTCGGCGAGTCGGGAACCGCGGGTGGTGCCGGCGGTTCCGGTGGCCTCGGTGGCGGTGGCCGGACCGTCGGCCTGGACGGTCTTGGCGCGGCCGGTGGTGCGGGTGGTTCGGGCGGCCGGGGCGGTCACGGTGCCGCGGGCGCCGACGGCCATGCCACCCATGCCGACGGCTACGCAGGCGGTTCCGGCGGCGCCGGTGGCGCTGCCGGTGCCGGCGGCGCGGGCGGCTCAGGCCGGCAGGGCGTGGCCGCCGACGGCGCCGATGGCGCTGCCGGTGCCGGCGGCAACGGTGGTGCCGGTGGTACCGGCTATGACGCTGCCTCGGATGTCGCTGCGGCTACCGGTACTGCCGGTGGTCATGGTGGTGTCGGCGGCGATGCGGGCCTGGGCGGCTTGCAGGCCGATGGTGTCGCGCGCGCGGCCGCGGGTGTGGCCGGTGTCGGTGGTGATGGCGGGGATGGCAAGGACGGTGCCGACGGTGCGGCGGGCACTGCTTTGCATCTCGATGGTGGCGCGGGTCAGGCCGGTGGCGCCGGCGGCAACGGCGGCCTGGGTGGCCTGAACGCTGACGGGCAAACCCGTGCAGCACAAGGCGATGGCGGAGACGGTGGTGCCGGTGGGCGCGGTGGTGCCGGATTCCAGGGCCGCGACGGCGCGCAGTTGGGTGCGGCTGGGGAGAACGGCGGAACCGGTGGCGCCGGTGGGGCCGGTGGTGTCGGCGGCCGCGGAACCCAGGACGGCGTTGCAGGTGCCGGAGGTGTCGGCGGAAACGGTGGCGCCGGTGGCGCCGGTGCCGACGGCGCGGCCGGTGCGGCGGGTACTGCAGCGGATCCCGATGGTGGTGCGGGTCAAGCCGGTGGTGCCGGCGGCAACGGCGGCCAGGGCGGCGTCGGCGGGCTCAGCGGAGCCGGCGTCCGAGCCGCCGCGGGCACCGTCGGCGTCGGTGGCAACGGTGGTGCCGGTGGCCGCGGCGGTGACGGCTATGACGCGGTGGCTGCGGGTGCAGGGCCGGGTGTTTCCGGTGGCCATGGTGGTGCCGGCGGTGACGGTGGTGTCGGCGGTAGCGGTAGTGCTGCGGGTCGTCACGGTGCCGGTGGTGTCGGTGGTGATGGCGGTAGCGGCACCGATGGCGCTCATGGTGCTGCCGGTGATGATGGCACTGCGGAAAATCCTGATGGCACAGCGGGTCACGCCGGCGGTGATGGCGGTGATGCCGGTCGCGGTGGTGTCGGCGGCAATAACGGTGACGGAACTCGGGCTGGATCCGGCGAAGACGGCTCTGCCGGTGTCGGTGGCAATGGTGGTGCCGGCGGCGCTGGCTACGACGCTGCCTCGGATGTCGCGGCGGCTGCAGGCACCGCCGGTGGTCATGGTGGAGTCGGTGGCGATGCCGGCTTGGGTGGCCTGCGGGCCGATGGTGTCGCGCGCGCGGCCGCGGGTGCGGCCGGTGTCGGTGGTGATGGTGGGGATGGCAAGGATGGTGCCGCCGGTGCGGCCGGAACCGCTTTGCATCCGGACGGCGTGGCGGGTCAGGCCGGTGGTGCCGGCGGTAACGGCGGCCTGGGTGGTCTGAACGTTGATGGGGAAACCCGTGCGGCACGAGGCGATGGCGGCGATGGTGGTGCCGGTGGTCGTGGCGGTGCCGGGTATGACGCGGTGGCTGCGGGTGCGGGGCCGGGTGTTTCCGGTGGCCATGGTGGTGCCGGCGGTGACGGTGGCCTCGGCGGTTCCGGCACCAATGCTGGCGCGCACGGCGCTGGTGGTGTCGGTGGTGATGGCGGTAGCGGCACCGATGGCGCTCATGGTGCTGCCGGTGATGATGGCACTGCGGAAAATCCTGATGGCACAGCGGGTCACGCCGGCGGTGATGGTGGTGATGCCGGTCGCGGTGGTGTCGGCGGCAATAACGGTGACGGAACTCGGGCTGGATCCGGCGAAGACGGCTCTGCCGGTGTCGGTGGCAATGGTGGTGCCGGCGGCGCTGGCTACGACGCTGCCTCGGATGTCGCGGCGGCTGCAGGCACCGCCGGTGGTGACGGTGGTGTGGGCGGTGATGCCGGCTTGGGTGGCTTGCAGGCCGATGGCACGTCCCGTGCGGCCGCGGGTGTGGCCGGTGTGGGTGGTGACGGCGGGGATGGCAAGGATGGTGCGGCCGGGGAGGCGGGTACTGCGGCGGATCCCGATGGTGGTGCGGGTCAGGCCGGTGGCGCCGGTGGTAATGGCGGCCTGGGTGGTCTGAACGTTGATGGGGAAACCCTTGCGGCACAAGGCGATGGCGGCGACGGTGGTGCCGGTGGTCGCGGCGGTGACGGGTATGACGCGGTGGCTGCGGGTGCGGGGCCGGGTGTTTCCGGTGGCCATGGTGGTGCCGGCGGTGACGGTGGCCTCGGCGGTTCCGGCACCAATGCTGGCGCGCACGGCGCTGGTGGTGTCGGTGGTGATGGCGGTAGCGGCACCGATGGCGCTCATGGTGCTGCCGGTGATGATGGCACTGCGGAAAATCCTGATGGCACAGCGGGTCACGCCGGTGGCAATGGTGGTGATGCCGGCCGTGGTGGTGTCGGCGGCGACAACGGTGACGGGTCCCGGGCTGCATCCGGTGAAGACGGCTCTGCCGGTGTCGGTGGCAATGGTGGTCACGGCGGGACGGGCCGCGCCGGTGACAACAGCACCACCGCGGGCGTTGCCGGCGGCAACGGTGGCGCCGGCGGTTCCGGCGGCGACGGCGGCCTGGGCGGCCTGAGAGCCGACGGTCAGACCCGCGCTACCCAGGGCGTCGGCGGCAACGGTGGCGCCGGCGGTGCCGGCGGACTCGGCTACACCGGCAAAAACGGCGACCACGCCGTTTCCGGCGTCGGCAACGGCGCCGCCGGCGGTGCCGGCGAATCGGGCACCGACGGTGGAAACGGCGGCTCCGGCGGTAAAGCCGGTTCCGGCAGCACCAGCGGCACGGCCGGCGCCGGTGGCGTCGGCGGAAACGGGGGCAACGGCGGCCGCGGCGGTAACGGCGCCACCGGCGCCGACGGCACCGCCGGCCACCTCGCCGGATACGACGGCGGTGCCGGTGGGGACGGCGGCCACGCCGGCGCCGGCGGACTCGGTGGCCTCAACGGCGACGCGGGCCGCGCCGCAGACGGCACCGACGGCACGGCCGGCAACGGGGGCAACGGCGGCGCCGGCGGTACCGGAGCGGACGGCCGGAACGGCACCGCCGAAGACGGCGTCGTCACCTCCGCCCCGACCGCCGGCGGCACCGGCGGCACCGGTGGCAACGGTGGCCGCGCCGGCCTCGGTGGCAGCACCCCGGCCGTCGGCGGTAACGCCGGTGCCGGCGGCACGGGCGGCAACGGCGGCCACGGCGCCACCGAAGCCCTCCTGGACGACGGCTCGAGCTCCGGCTGGGCCGACTACATCCCGTTCGCACAGGACGGCGCGGCCGGCGGCACCGGCGGACAGGGCGGCATCGCCTACGACGGCGGCCGCTACGGCGACGGCGGCGACGGCGGCACCGGCGGCACCGGCGGCAGCTACGGCCCGGGAGCCGGCGGCGGCGTCGGCGGCTCCGGCGGGCAGGGCAGCCACGGCAGCACCACTGCGGCCGGCAACGGCGGTGGTGGCGGCGGCGCCGGCGGTGGCGCCGCGGTCGTGGGCGACGGCGAGGTCATCGACGGACTCCAGGGCGGCGCCGGCGGAACGGGCGGAGACGGCACCGCGGCCGGCGTTGGCCAGACCGGCGGCACCGGCAGCGGCGTGGCCGTCGAAGTCGACGCCGACAGCCTCGTCGCCGACAACACCTTCATCGGCACCACCGGCGGGCTGGGCGCCGACGCCGGCGACATCGCCATGCGCGCCACCTGGGGCGCGGCGATCGTCGGCAACACCATCGCGGCCGGGCAGGGATCGACCACCAACGAGGCCGGGAACGTCTTCGTCCGGGTCGAAGGCCTCGACGCCCTGGTCATCGACAACACCATCACCGGCGGCAGTGCCGGCGCCGGCGTCGACGGCGGTGTGGGCGGCGCCGGCGGCGAAGCCTACGTCCAGGTGTACGACGGTGGCCTGCTGCAGGACGCCACCGTCACCGGTGGCAACGGCGGCACCGGTTCCCACGGTGGGCTCGGCGGCGACGGTGGCAGCGCGCAGGTGCTGGCCCTGGGCTTCGGCTACCTCGTCACCGGCGACGTCACCGGCGGTGACGGCGGCACCGGTGACGGCGGGTTCGGCGGCACCGGCGGCTCGGGCTACTTGATCGCCGTCGACGGCAGCATCTTCGCGCAGGTGACCGGCGGCGTCGGCGGCATGGGCGTCGACGGCGGCCAAGGCGGCATCGGCGGCGAGGCCACCGCGTTCGCGGTCGACGGCTACGCGGAGGGCACCGTGACCGGCGGCAACGGCGGCGCCAGCGGTGCCGCGGCCGGCGGCCACACCGGCGGTGACGGCGGCTACGGCGGCGACGCCGAAATCAGCGTCGACTCCGGCGGCATCATCCTCGACAGCGCCGCGACCGGCGGCAACGGGGGTACCGGCGGTGCCGGATCGGCGATCGGCGACGGTGGCGCCGGCGGAAACGGCGGCAGGGCGACCATCTCGGTGACCAACGACGGCCTGCTCGACGGCGACCGGGCGGCCGGCGGGGGCGGGGGTAACGGCGGTTCCAACGGCATGCCCGGCGGCGACGGCGAGGACGACATCGTCAACGTCGACGGCGCCGACACCGGAATCGGCGGACCGGGTACCGGCGGCGGCATCGGTGGACCGGGTACCGGCCCCGGTCCGGGTCCCGGCATCGGTCCCGGCATCGGGATCGGCGGCATGGACGTCGTACCGACAAACCCCAAACGGTCCTAGGGGGCCGAAGGGTTTTTCGCGGGCGGAAGGAAACCCGGATCAATATCTACCTCGACGAGGAACAGGCTGCGCACCTGGACGTTTTGGCGGCGGCAGAAGGCATCTCACGTCACGCCGAAAGGGCCCTCGATAGCGGCCAGATCCGTGTCGCGCGATGCTGACGCCCCCGCTCGGGGCCCGGATGAGCGCGGTCTCGGTGGTGGAGGTGACCGGTGGTATGCGTTCCGCGGAACGGCGTGCGGTGTCGGCGTTGCTCTCGGCTTTCCGGATCGAGGAGGTCACCGAAGTAGTCGCGCGTCGTGCCGGTGATCTGATGCGTCATCGCCGGCGGGCGCACAGCGGGATTGGGCTCGGGGATTACCTGATCGCGGCGACGGCGGAGATCAACGGGTTAGAACTCGCCACTCTCAACGTGCGGCACTTTCCGACGTTCCCCGACCTGCGTCCCCCGTCTACGCTCGGCTGATCTCTGCTGCCCACTCACGTCAGCTCGCGAACCTGCAAGCCCGGACGCACCGCGGCGATCCGCGGGTAGTCGCGGTCGGCGTGCACCACGCCGGCCCCGTGGTGCAGGGCGGTTTCGGCGATGAACAGATCGGGGAGTGGCGTTCGATGCCACATCCCGTGGTGATGGGCTAAATCGTGCTGCAGGCGGCGCACCCGGCCGAAGATATCCTGCGGTGTGGCCAACACCGGGAATGCCCGACGCAGCGAGGTGGCCTGACTGTCGTAGTCGGATGCCGAGCGCGCCGAGTACAACCATTCGAGTTCACTCATCTCGCAGAGGGCCAGATCGGCGATGTCGATACCGTCGGGTAGTGGTGCACCGCCCGCCAGTCGCACATGGGCGCTCTTATCGAGTAGCCACCGCGTCACCGCCACGCCCGATCTGAGAGCAGAACCTCGGTGTCGACCTGTGCGTCGGTGTCCGCGAGATGCTCGGCGATCCGCCGGCGGCGCTCGGCGGTGGCGCTGTCGGACTCGGCGATCAACTGTCGCAGCGCGGCCTCTACCGTCGACCGCAGTGTCTGTCCTGTCACCGACTGGGCTTCCCGCACCAAGTCCTCGTCAAGCTCGATCGTCGTCCGCTTCACCGCCATGCGTACATATTAATCCAAGATGCGTACATATGCTCGCGGACCAGCTCTCCCACGTTGGGGGCGGCTCAGCGGGACCGGAAGATCAGCGTCCGCTGCACCACGAAGTTGATAACGGTCGCGGTGCCCTGCGCCACCACGAACGCCACCGGCAGCGCCCAACGCTGGTAGTCCAAGAGTTCCAACACCAGATGGTTGATGCCCACCTGCACCGCGAACGTCACCGCGTACAGCGCCATCACCGCCACGAAACGTCCGGCGTGCGCCGAGGATTGGAACGTCCAGCGCCGATTGATCAGATAGGCGGTGGTGGTGCCGGCGACGAAACTGCACGCCTTGGCCGCATCGACCGGGACGTCGAACACCAGGTACAGCAGCAGATACAGCCCGAAGTCCACCGCCGCCGACAGCGCACCGGTCACCAGGAAACGCCACACCTGCGTCGACAGTTGCAGGGGGCCGCGGTTGGCTTCGGTCACCCGGGCAGCTTAATGAGCGCCATCGAAGCCGGCGTGCCACGGGTCATCCGGTGGGAGATCGCTGCGCCAGCGCATTTACCTCCTGACAGCAGTGCTATCAGGCTAGGCGGGACGCCGTTCTTCTGCACCGTGCTATCGCCGGTGATATCCGATTCTGCAAGATCCACATGGTCGCCCGACGGTACGCACGGGACGGATGGGACGACGCGGACAGCCCGGGACCCGAGGTCCCGGCTCGCTACACCCAGTACGCCACCCGCGACCGGTACTTGCGCAGCACCAGCGCCGCCACCGCCCAGCCCACCACGGTCAGCACCAGCACCACCGCCCAGTGCCGCAACGGCTGATGCGCCCCCAGCAGCGGCAGCCGCACCAGATCCAGGTAGTGCATCAGCGGATTGAACTCGATCACCGTCGTCCAGCGCGACGCGCCCTGGGCGCGCAGGGTGTCGTAGTTCCAGATGATCGGCGTCATCAGGAACAGCAACTGCACCACCGAGAACAGCAGCGGGGCGATATCGCGGTAACGGGTGGCCAGAATCCCGAAGCACAGCGACACCCACACACAGTTCAACGCGATCAGCGCCAGCGCGGGAATCACCGAAAGATCCGCCCACGACCAGGGTTTGGGAAAGATCATCGCGATCGGTATATAGATGACGATGTTGTGCGCGAACAGGATCATCTGCCGCCACACCAGCCGGTAGACGTGCACACTCAACGGGGTCGGAAGTTGTTTGATCAGGCCCTCGTTGGCGACGAACACATCGGCGCCCTCCAGGATCGCCGCGTTCAGCAGGTTCCACACGATCAGCCCCAGCGTCACGTACGGCAGGTGCACGGCCAGGTCCAGGTGGAACAGCTTGGAGTACAGCCCGCCCATCGCCACCGCGGTGGTGGCGGTGCCGATGGTGATCCAGAACGGGCCCAACACGCTGCGCCGGTAGCGCTGCTTGATGTCCTGCCAACCCAGGTGCAGCCACAGCTCATGGCGGCGGAAGCCGTCCACCAGGTCGGCCCGCGCCCGGGCGAACGTGTTGGACTTCGCGGCAACGTCGTCGAAACTCATTGCTGCCTCTCCGGTTTGGCGAACTGTTCGCGGCGGCCCAGTCCGCGCAGTCGGGCCCACTGGATCAGGCCGGCCGGATCGCGGCGCGACACCAGGAAGAACCAGCCGAACCGCAGCCACTCCTGCAGCAGCAGTCGCCGCATCCCGGGCTGGGCCATCAGGTAGCCGCGGTTGCGGTAGGTGTAATAGCGCTTGGCGGCGTTGTCGGGGTACTGGGTGTGCATCCGCCCACCCAGGATCGGCTTGAACTCCTCCGACCCGCACGGGTGCAGGTACGCGGCGGTCAGGCAGGTGCCGAACGGCAGCCCGGAGCGCACTAGCCGGCGGTGGATCTCCACCTCGTCGCCGCGCATGAACAACCGCAGATCCGGTACGCCCACCGCATCCAACGCGTCGGCGGTGAACAGTGCCCCGTTGAATAGCGACGCGATTCCCGGCAGCAGGTCGCCGCCGGTCGCGCCGTCGCGCAGGTCGGCGACTTCGCGCCGCCACACCAGGCCGCGCCGCAGCGGGAACGCCAGCCGCGACGGATCGTCGATGTTGCACACCGTCGGCGACACCTCGGCCAGGCCGTGGCGGGCCGCACACGCCAGCAGGGTGGCCAGCACGCCGGAGTCCGCCGGCCGCCCGTCGTCGTCGGCCAGCCACACCCAGTCCGCGCCGGCGGCCAGCGCGTGCAGCATGCCCAGCGCGAAACCGCCTGCCCCGCCCAGGTTCCGGCGGGACCCCAGATAGGTGGTCGGCACCGGTTGCCCGGCCACCAGGTCGGCCACCGCGGGATCGGCGTCGTTGTCGACGACGATGATGTGGTCCGGTGTGCGGGACTGCGAACACAGCGCCTGCAGGGATTCGGCCAACTGCTGCGGGCGCCGGTGGGTGACGACGACGGCGTAGACGGTCTCGGTCACGCCCGGCCCTGCGTCTCGGCAAGCACCTCGCGGACATGCCGGGCGGCGTCGGGCCCCTCGTAGGCGCCCACCACCTCCTCGATCCCGCCGGTCATCCGCACCGCGCCGTGGTCGATCCACATCGCCGTCTTGCACAGCCGGGCCAGGAACTCGTTGGAATGGCTGGCGAACACCAGGATTCCGGATCGCTCCACCAACGCCTGCAAGCGGGTCTGCGCCTTCTTCAAGAACTCCGCGTCCACCGCGCCGATGCCCTCGTCGAGCAGCAGGATCTCCGGGTCGATGCTGGTGACCACGCCCATCGCCAACCGCACCCGCATGCCGGTGGAGTAGGTGCGCAGCGGCATCGCGAGATAGTCGCCCAGCTCGGTGAACTCGGCGATCTCGTCGACCTTGGCGGCCATCTGCTTGCGGGTCTGCCCGAGGAACAACCCGCGGATGATGATGTTCTCGTAGCCGGAGATCTCCGGGTCCATGCCCACACCCAGATCGAAGACCGGGGCCACCCGGCCCACCACCCGCGCCGATCCGCGGGTGGGCTCGTAGATGCCCGAAAGTAGCCGCAGCAGAGTCGATTTGCCCGCACCGTTGTGGCCCACCAGGCCCACCCGGTCGCCGAGCTTGAGTGACATGGTGATGTCGCGCAACGCCTCGACCACCACCACGTTGGCGTTGTTGCGCCCGATCGCGCCGCCGGCCTTGCCCAGGAACGCCTTCTTCAGCGACCGCGACTTGGCGTCGAAGATCGGGAACTCCACCCAGGCGTCCCGGGTTTCGATGTGAGGATCGTTGCTAGACAAGGGGATTCCGCTTTACCGTTACAGGTACTGGCCGGAGCCGGTGTGGCCGTGACCGTGGCTGGACCCGCCGGGATGCTGGCCGGACGGCAGGGCGCCGTGGCGCATCTGCTCCAGCTGTGCGCGAGCCGCCATCTGCTGGGCGAACAACGCGGTCTGGATGCCGTGGAACAACCCTTCCAGCCAGCCGACCAGCTGTGCCTGGGCGATCCGCAGCTCGGCGTCCGACGGGGTGGCGTCCTCGCGCAGCGGCAGCGTCAGACGCTCCAACTCCTCGCGCAGCTCCGGGGCCAGGCCGTCCTCGAGTTCGCGGATGCTCGCCGCGTGGATCTCCCGCAGGTGCGCCCGGCTGGCGTCGTCCAGCGGTGCGGCGCGCACCTCCTCGAGCAGTTGCTTGATCATGGTGCCGATCCGCATCACCTTGGCGGGCTGCTCGATCAGGTCGGTCACCGACCGCTCGTCGTCGTCGCCGGTCTCGGCGTCGGTGTCCGTGCCGGCGGCCAGCAGCCGCGGGTCGGCGCCGCTGATGATCTCGACGCCGTCCGCGTCGTCGGAGCCGTTACCGCCGATGCTCAACGTGCTGCCCCTCCCTGCCATTCGTAGATGCTTGCCCCGCCATTGTCGTAGATCTTGGCCCAGGACCGTGATTTCTCCAGTGACACTAGCCCGTCGGGCAGCGGGAAACCGCGCACCGTCGGACTGCTGATCAGCACATAGCGGATATTGAGGTCGCGCACCGCGGCGGCCACCCGCGGATCGGTGTCGGCGTCGTCGGCGTAGGCCCAGAAGATGAAGCGCTGCGGGCCGGGGCCCTGCTGCTGCGGATAGTCGTAGTGCGTCCACAGTGGGTGCAGGCCGGCCACCGCGTACATCCACGCACTGCCGTCGATGTTGGCGTTGCCGATCACGGTGTCGCGGGCCCCGGGCAGTTGCCCCAGGTGTGAGTAGGCCTCCAGGTCGCGGGCGTCGACCAGCA
The DNA here is from genome assembly GCF_963378075.1 of Mycolicibacter sp. MU0083. Lineage (NCBI taxonomy): Bacteria > Bacillati > Actinomycetota > Actinomycetes > Mycobacteriales > Mycobacteriaceae > Mycobacterium > Mycobacterium kokjensenii. Next base: position 3,968,817 of record NZ_OY726394.1, on the reverse strand, counting down.
CCGAGTCGTATTTGTCGCCGAACAGGAACGCGTGCCGCGGCAGGTAGTGCCAGCCCAGTCCGACCGCCGTCGCCGCCACCAGCACCGCGGCCGCTACCTGCGGCCGCGGCAGTCGGGAAGCCGCCATCGCGGCCAGCCAGGCCAGGCCCACCCCGGCCATCGGCACCAGCAGCAGCGTCATCGCCGCCATGATCCGGCGCGGATCGCTGTAGAACAGGTCGGTGAACGGGCCCAGCGCCGCGCCGACGAACCCGCCCGTCGGCGCCGAGGACTGCACCACCGCCACCGCCAGCAGCGCCCACAGCGCCAGCGGCCACCACACCCTGCGCACCGCCAGCCATCCCGCGCCGGCCAGTGTCAAAGCCACCAGCGCGTACTGGATCGGGAAGTCGTTGAGGTGGCGGGTGTGCATCAGCAACGCGTCGAGCACCGCCGACTTGCGGCCCTCATGGGTCAAGAAGGCGTGCCCGGCGATGATCTCGGCCTGCTTGCGCACGCTGAGCAGTTGCGGCATCAGCAGCAGCACCGTCGGCACCAACACCCCGGCCAGCGCCAGCGCGTCGCGCCGCTTGCCCCGCAGCGGGTTCCACAGCGCACCGTCGCGCGGGCACAACCACCAGGCACCCAGCAGCAGCAACGCCACCACGCCCCCGGTCAGGTGCACCGAGAACACCCCCAGCAGGGCCAGGGTGGCGACCGGAATCCGATCGCGCAGGGTCCGCACCGCGGTGGTCAGCGCGAAGGCCGGCACCACCAACCCGTAGGCGACCAGGTTGGGCATGGCCGCGGTGCCGAACTCGACATAGGGCAGGGCGGTGAACGACGCCGACAGCGCGCCGGCCGCACCCGAGGCCAGCGCGGTGCGCCCGGCCGTGGTGACCCGCTGCAGCAGATTCCAGGTCAGCAGCGCGGCGCCGACCGGGAACAGCCAGACCGAGGCGGCGACGCCGGCCACCGTATAGGCGGTGGTGGGCGCGGCCCCGGTGAGCTGACACAACACCGCGGTCAGCGCATGGAACGCCGACGGGTAATACAGCGGGGCGTGGGTCTCCACGTTGCGCAGTTCGCCCATATGGGTGGGGGAGGCCTGCCCGGTGTCGAGGATGAAACGCACGGTGTTGGCGTGCCACACCGCGTCCCAGGTGCTGGGGATGGATTGCCAGTCGGGGATGCCGCGCACCGCCGCCCAGCCGATCAGCACCACCCCGATCAGGGTGCCCGCCGCGACGGTCAGCGTCGGCCCGATCGCGGTGGCGGCCGCCGCGACGTGGATGCCGGGACGACGGTCGAGAGCCCGCCGGATCCCGGTCGCCGACGCGTAGGCCAGGGCGCCGACGACCAGCAGGGCGACCAGGGCGGTGGTCGCGTTCCACGGGATGCCGAGGGCGCCCAACGGCACGATGGCCAGGCCCACCACGCCGTAGGTCAGCGCCGGGCCGACGGTCAGGGCCAACGGCCGATTCAGGCCGGCGCCGATGCCCACCAGGGTGCCGGGAAGTACCAGGAGTAACAGCGCTGCGGCCAACGCCCAGACCGTTCCAAACCCCGGAAGCACTGCACTAGTATGTCTGCAAAGGTCTTACCAGCCGGTAACGCGGGCAGCTATCTCGCTCTCCGAGAGGTTCACCCGAGGCCGATTTTTCAGAGTTCTAAGGTACTTGCCATGACCTATGACGTCGCTCGCGTGCGTGGTCTGCACCCGACGCTGGGTGACGGATGGGTTCATTTCGATTCGCCGACGGGAATGTTGATCCCGGATTCGGTGGCGACCACCGTGTCGACCGCGTTCCGCGGATCCCTGGCAAAGGCGTCCGGTCCGCACCCCGGTTCCCGGCGCAGTGCCGCGGTGCTGGTGGCCGCGCGCCAGGCGGTGGCCGATCTGTTCGGTGCCGACCCGGCCGGGGTGGTGCTGGGCCCGGATCGTGCGGTGCTGCTCAGCGCGCTGTCGGATGCCGCGTCGTCACGGGTCAGCTTGGGCTACGAGGCCGCGGTGACCCGCCTCGACGACGAGGCCAACATCGCGCCGTGGGTGCGCGCCGCCAATCGCTACGGCGCCAAGCTCAAGTGGGCCGAGGTCGACATCGAGACGGGCGATCTGCCGAGCTGGCAGTGGGAGAACCTGATCACCCCGGCCACCCGGCTGGTGGCGCTGACGTCGGCGTCCGGGGTACTGGGCACCGTGGTGGATCTGCGGCCGGTGACCAAGCTGATCCACGAGGTGGGCGGCGTGGCGGTGGTCGACCACTCCGCGGCGGCCCCCTTCCAGCTGCTCGACATCAACGATGTCGAGGCCGACGTGGTGGCCGTCAACGCGGCCTGCTGGGGCGGGCCCCCGGTGGGGGCGTTGGTGTTCCGGGATCCGGCGCTGATCGACACGTTCGGTTCGGTATCGCTGAACCCGCATGCGGCCGGGCCGGCGCGGCTGGAGGTCGGCCTGCACCAGTACGGGCTGCTGGCTGGACTGGTGGCCAGTGTGGAGTACCTGGCCTCGCTGGACGAGTCCGCGCGGGGGAGCCGGCCGGAGCGGCTGGCGCTCTCGATGCGCTCGGCCGGTCAGTACCTCAACCGGCTGTTCGACTATCTGCTGGGCTCGCTGCGGTCGCTGCCGCTGGTGATGGTGATCGGCAGCCCCGAGGCGCGCATCCCGGTGGTCAGCTTCGCGGTGCAGAAGGTGCCCGCCGAGCGGGTGGTGCAGCGACTGGCCGACAACGGTGTGCTGGCGATCGCCAACGCCGGCTCCCGGGTGCTGGACGCCATCGGTGTCAACGACATCGGGGGAGCGGTGACCATCGGGTTGAGCCACTATTCGACGACGGCCGAGGTGGACCAGTTGGTGCGTGCCCTGGCGTCGTTGGGCTGAGTCGGTCAGGGCTCCCAGCCGTCACCGCAGTGTCGTCATCCTCAAATGTCCCAATTGTCACCGCAGGTGAGGGTGTGGTGTGGTGCCCGCCTCTGAGCGACAGTTGATCGTTATGTCAAGTTGATTGGCGTTGATTGGCGGTCGACTCGGGCTCGGTGGTGGGGTCGGTGGTGACTGGCGCCGCGGAGTGTGGCGGCACCGATGGTGACTGGCGCCGCGGAGCGTGGCGGCGGCCGGTGGGCGGCGGTTATGTCGGTAATGGCCGTCGCACGCTGTGCCGACAAGTCGACTAACACCCGTTGTCGCTCAGAGGCGGGCACCACGCCATGTACTCCTGACCGGTTACTGACGAGACTGGTGTGTCGTCCCGGATGCATGGGGTGATTGGGGTGTGTGAAGTCCGAGCGCACGGCAGGGGGTGGAGTCGGTGGGCCGGGCAAGCGCGGAAACCGGACGCCCAGCAGCGGGGACGGGCGGGCGCCCCCACTTCGCCCGACGTCGCCGCCGTCGCGAGCTACGCTGTGGGCCGTTCCCCACGCACTTGTTGAAGGCAGACGTAGAACATGGCAGAACTGACGAGCTCCTTGGCGCCCCTGGAGCTGGACACCCTGGTTGACCTGATGCAGCAGCAGGCTGCGCGTTTTCAGGACACCCCGGCGTTCATCTTCTGCCCGGAGGGCGACACCGAAGAGGCGAGGGTCACCTACCGGGATCTGGATCGGCGCGCCCGCTCGATAGCAGCCAGCCTGCAGCGTCGCGGCGCCGGCGGACAGCGGGTGCTGGTGTTGTGCCGCCCCGGGGTGGACAGCGTCGTCGGATTGTTCGGCTGCTTCTACGCCGGTGCCGTCGCGATCCCGGTCGACGAGCACTGGCCGATCCGCCGGATCGAAACGGTAGTCCCCGAAGCAGATGCCCGGTTCGCCCTGGCGACCGCCAAGACCCAGGCCAAGATGAAGGCTGCCGTCGACGGATTGAGCGACGGTCCAAAGCTGACGTGGCTGGCCATGGACGAGGTCGAGGACGACGGTTCGAGCTGGGAACTGCAGAACATCAGCGGCGACAGCCTCGCGATGATCCAGTACACCTCGGGCTCCACCGGGGTGCCCAAGGGGTGCGTGCTCACCCACCGCAACTACCTGGCCAACCTCGAAGTCATGCGTTGGGCGTTGAACCCCCCGGACGATGCGCCCGTGATGAACAGCCCGATCAGTGGAGTGTCCTGGTTGCCGCAGTACCACGACATGGGATTCGTCGGCGGCATCCTGGGCACCATTTACGGGGGACGCAGCACCGTCTTGATGTCGCCGAGCGCGTTCCTGATGCGCCCGATCCGCTGGATGCAGGCGATCTCGCGTTTCCAGGCGACCATCACCGCCGGGCCCAACTTCGCCTACGAAGCCTGCGTCAAGCGCAGCACCGCCGAGCAGCGCGCGGAACTAGACCTGTCGAGTCTGTCGATCGCGGTGCTGGGCGCCGGACCGATCAACCCCGAGACGCTACGGTCCTTCACCGAGGCGTTCGGTCCGTCCGGATTCCGCCCCGAGGCCTTCATTCCCGCCTACGGACTGGCCGAGGCCACCCTCGGCGTGACCGGCATGTCCAAGTCGCCGGTCCCGGTGGTCACCTACTTCGACCGGAGCGCCATCAGCGAGGACAAGGTGGTCGAGACACCCGCCGATGCCGAAGGGGCCGTCGGCCTGGTGGCGTGCGGGGTACGGCCCGCCAATCAGCAGGTGCTGATCGTGGACCCCGATACCCGGTTGCGTCGTAGCGCCGAAGAGGTCGGCGAGATCTGGGTATCCGGACCCAGCGTCGGCGTCGGCTATTGGAACCGCCCCGAAGAGACCGAGCACGCGTTCAACGCCCGCCTGGCCGACACCGGGGAGGGTCCCTTCCTGCGCAGCGGCGACCTCGGGTTCTTCCGGGACGAGGAACTCTACGTCACCGGCCGCTACAAGGACCTGATGTCGATCGCCGGCTACAACCACTACCCCAACGACATCGAGCTGACGGTGCAGGCCTGCCACCCGGCGTTGATGCCCAGTCGTGGCGCGGTGTTCCTACTGCCGACCGAACCCTATGCGCCCGAGTACATGGTGGTGGTGCAGGAGGTGCACCACCACGAGGCGGCCGGCACCGATCTCGACGAGCTGATCGCATCGATCCGCGAACAGGTCCGGGCCCGGCACGGCATCGACGCGCAGGCGGTCGTGCTGCTCAAGCCGATGCGGATTCCCACCACCACCAGCGGCAAGATCCAGCGCAGCGCGTGCCGGGACCAGTACCTCGCCGGGGAACTGTCGGTGCTGGCGGAGTGGGCCGAACCCAAACCGGCGACCAACGCCGCGAACGGGGTCCAGCGTGCGTTGATGGCTGGGCTGGGCCGGCTCGTCGCCAATCAGCTGGGGCAGCGGGTGCCCCGCCCCGGAAACAACTGAGGGCCTATCGACCCTGCCGTGACCGCCGTTGCGCGGCGGCTTTGAACGCACTGCCCAGTAGGCCCAGGTCGGGGCGCCCGGCATTGGCCTTGGGTGCGGGTTGCGCATGCCATTCGGCGACCGGGGTGAAACCGCCTGCCTGGAAACGTTCCCGGGCCGCACTGCGCTGGATCTTGCCGCTGGTGGTGGTCGGCACGTGGGTGGGCTCGACCAACAGCACGTCGTTGACCGCGATGCCCTGGGTGGCGAGGATCCGCGCACGGATGGCTTCGATGGCACCGGTCAGGTCCGTCTCCAACGACGCACGGTTGACCTCCTGGACCACCACCAACTGCTCGTCGGCCCCTCCGCCCGGTCTGACCGTGAACGCCGCGCAGCGGCCCGGCATCAGCGCCGGATCGCTGCGGCTGGCCGTGTCCTCGATGTCGTTGGGGTAGTAGTTGACATCGCGGATCGTGATCAGGTCACTCCACCGGCCGGTGACGAACAGTTCTCCGGCGCAAAGGAAGCCGAGGTCGCCGGTGCGCAGGTACGGGCCGTCGTCACTGTCGGCCAGTCGTGCGCCGAAGGTTCGTTCGGTCTCCTCGGGCCGTCCCCAATAGCCGAGCGCGACGCTCGGGCCCGAAGTCCAGATCTCACCGACCCGATCCGGCGGGCACTCGAGCCGAGTCTCCGGATCCACGATCAGTACCCGCATGTCGTCCAGCGCCGGGCCGCAGCTGACCAATGGCACCGCGTCGGGGTGATCCGCGGGGACGTCGACCAGGTGATTGCGACTGAGCTCGCCGCGATCGACATAGCGGGCGCCCCCGACCTCCGGGCTCTGCATCGCGGTCACCAGTAGCGCGGCCTCGGCCAAGCCGAATGCCGCCTGAATGCTGTTCAGCTGAAAACCCGCCGGCGCGAATGCCGCGGCGAAGTCCTGCAACGTTGCGGCGCGTACCGGTTCGGTGCCGATCCACGCGTGTATCACGCTGGACAGGTCGAGGGCCGCACGCTGTGCGGGTGTTGTGGTCTTGACGCACAGATCGAAGGCGAAAGTCGGGCCGCCGGTGATGGTGACCCGGTGCCGCGAGAGCATCTCCAGCCAACTCAGCGGCCGTTTGATGAACGTGTTGGGCGCCATGAGATAAGTGGTGATGCCGGTGTAGAGCATCTCCAGCATGCCGCCGATCAGACCCATGTCGTGGTGCTGGGGTAGCCACCACATCGCGATATCGCCGTCGTGGCCGTTCCAGCGCCGGCGGGACACCTCCATGTTGTGCAGCAGATTCCGGTGGCTGACCATCACGCCCTTGGGAGCCTTGGTGGAACCGGAGGTGTACTGAATGAGCGCGACGTCGTCGGGGCCGAGCTGCGGCGGCATCCAGCCGTGGGCGTCGTGGGCGTCGTCGTCGAGGAGGCACCACTGCGGTGGGTTGTCGGGTGTCAGAGCGTCGATCGGTCCGCGGATCCGGGTCTGCATGGTCGTGGTCGCCAGCACGAACCCGGCGTTGATGTCGGCGGCGATCAGCTTGAGTCTGGTGATGTTCTCGTTCATCGGCGCGGGAATGGCGCCCGCATAGATACAGCCGAAGTAGCCGATGGCGTTGTATATGCCGGGTTCGCACGCCAACAGGACATGGCGGCCCGCGGCACCGCGGCGCTGGAGGTCGGCGGCTATCGCGCGGGCTCGCACGTCGAGTTCCCGGTAGCTGATTCGGTCCTGTTCGGCCGTGCCGTCGGGCCAGTAGCTCAAGGCGGTTTTGTCGCCGTAACGGTTGGCCTGCAGCTGGAGCATGTCCATCAGGTTGGTCGCGATCATGGTGCCCCCTACCTTAGCGATCGGCCAGGTCGTCGACAGACCATGAGTGACGGCTGAACAAACATCGGAAAATAACGCGAACGTCACCGCGACATGGGGATACACTCGTCCGCGACGGTGCACTCCTATCGCATCACGTGCGATTCAACCGGGTTTCTACGAAGTTTTTCCTTACAACGTTTCCCGTTAGACAATCGGAAAAACTCATGTAAGTTTAAGCAACGTCCGTAGTCAGTACCCGTAGGAGAGCATGATGCAGCTGGCGCTTCGCCCGTACGTCACCCCCGGCGTCGCCATCGCTGGTGCCGCATTGATCGCGGTAAACGGTGTGGTCCCCACGGCTGTACTGCGGCCTCAACTTGAGCCCCAACGGGGCCTTCCGGCCGTTCAGAACCATGCGGTTCAGCTCACCGCGGACTTCTTCACCCCGTGGACCGACCTGTTCGAGAACACCGCCAACAACCTGGTGGCGATGGGCACCGACAACGGCTGGGGCAACCTGCTCGAGCAGATCTTCACCGACCCGAGTTCGCTGTCGCGACTGCCGGAGGTCTTCGACTTCCTGGGCCAGATCATGCCGACGATCAGCGGCGAAGACCCGGTCATGGTGCTGCTGTCGCCGATCCTGACCATCGGCATGGGCATCATCGGTCCGCTGGTCACGGTCAACGACGAGATGCAGAAGATTCTCAACGAGATCTTCAACCCGACCGACCCGATGGACCCGTTCGCGGCCATCTTCACCGCGTTCCCGCGGTTGCTCGACGCGTTCCTGAACGGCACCAGCACCATCGACATCGCCGGCATCAGCATCCCGGCCTTCAACGGCATCTTGGCCGCCGGTCAGAACCTGGTCATCGACATGACCGGCAACGACCTGGTCGAAGGACTCGGCATCGGTGACGAGACGATCGCCAGCCTGCTGGACCAGACCGGCATCGGCACCATGGAAGTCTCGGCCATGCTCACCGGCCTGCTCGACACGGTGGGCTTGGGCGATCAGACCCCGGTCGACGTGGTCGACCTGCTCGGCCTGGGCGACATCGAGGCCGCCAGCGCCTTCCTGACCATCCTCGACGCGGTGGGCATCGGCAACCCCACCATCGACGAGATCATGGACATGCTGGGCATCGGCGACGTCGCGGTGGCCGACCTGGTCATCGACATCACCGACGCGCTGGGCTTCGACAACACCACGGTCGTCGACATCACCGACGACCTGGGCATCTCCGACCTCAAGCTGGCCGACCTGGGTGTGTCTGTCTTCAACGCGATGGGGATCGGCGACCCGACGGTCAACGAACTGCTCGGCGACATCGGCGCCGATGACCTGACCCTCAACGGCCTGCTGCAGACCGCGCTGGACGCCTTCGGCCTCGGCGGCCAGACCCCGGCCTCGCTGATCGACGCGCTCGGCGGCGGCGACCTCACCTCTCACGAGGTCATCACCTCGCTGCTCAACGGCCTGGGGCTGGGCGACCAGACCATGATGGACCTGCTGAGCTCCGCCGGGATTGCCAACGCCGACGTGGGCGCCATGATCGTCACCATCCTCGGCGACGCCGGCAACACCACCATGAACGACGTCCTGACCTACGCGGGCTTCGGCACCGTCACCCTCGCCGACGTCGTCCAGCTGATGGGCATCTACGACATGTCGATCGGCGATCTGCTCACCAACATGCAGAACATGGGCATCATCGGCAGCCTGACCATCGACGACGTGCTCCGGGCCACCGGGGCCACTCCGCTGGACAAGGGCGGTGACGCGGATCTGGCCGAGTCGCTCGCCGGCATGACCATCGGCTCCATGCTGGGCGACGGGGCCGACGACTCGATCGTCTCGCTGCTGGGCGAGATGGGCAACATGACGCTGGCCCAGATGATCCAGGAGAACTTCGCCCAGACGCTCGGCGACATGCTGGGCGCCGCCGGCTACGCCGACATGACCCTGACCGACCTGGTGCTGGCGAACATGCCCGACCAGCCGCTGGCGGACCTGCTCGGGCCGATGGGTTCCACCACGCTGTCTGACCTGATCAACCAGCTGGTGCCGGCGGATCAGACCATCGCCGACATGCTCGGCGAGTCCGGCCTCGGCGACCAGCACATCAGCGACCTGCTCGACCAGTTCCTCGGCGACCAGACCGTGGCCAACGCCCTCGACGACGGTGGCCTGGGCGGCATGACCATCGAGGACATCATCCGTCAGGCGCTCGGCCCGGCCAGCGTCAACGAGATGCTCGACGAATACGGCATCGGCGGCCAGTCGCTCGGCGACCTGCTCGACCAGTTCTTCGGCACCTCCACCATCCACGATCAGCTCATCGACCTGGGCCTGGGTGCGCAGACCCTCAACGAACTCGTCGAATCGCTGTTCGGCACCTCGACCGTCACGTCGCTGCTGGGCGATTTCGGCACTCAGACCGTCGATGAACTGCTGGCCTCCCTGGGCATGGGTGACATCACGCTGATCAACGCCCAGATCGAGGAGTTCTTCGGCTCGATGGCCTACTGGCTCGACGGCCTGGGCGACCAGATCGCCGAGGTGCTCGGTGGGTAAGCGGCAAGACCGGTACAGCAACTTCGGAACTTCCGTCCGGGAGGGCGTCATGCAGCAAACACTTCGTCCCTACATCACCACCGGTCTGGCCGTCGTCGGAGCGGGGCTCGTCGCGGTACCGACCGTGGCGTCGAACCTGCCGCAGCTGCAACAGCTTTCGGCAGTGCAGCACCGGTCCGTCGCACTCACCGCCGACGGCGATTTCTTCTCGGCCTACACCGACCTGTTCAACAACACGGTGGCCAACCTGCAGGCGCTGAACCAGAACTCGGTCGACATGTGGGGCCTGCTGCAGCACATCTTCACCCACCCCGATCAGGCGATCTCGGGCATCCCCGACGTCATCAACATCTTCACCAACGCGATGCCCAGCATCGGCGTCCAGATCATGCCGTTCCCGGCGCAGATCGACATCGAACTGCCGCTGTGGATCAACTCACTGCTCGCCGGCCTCGGCCCGTGGATGGCGATGTTCGCCGCCTCCCAGCAGCTCATCGACCAGATCTTCGACTTCAGCGACCCGATGGGCGCGCTGTCGGCTCTGCTCGGCGCGCCGGCCACACTGCTTGACGCCTTCCTCAACGGCACCCAGGGCTTCAGCTCCGGCGACCTCAGCATCCCGCTGTTCAACGGGCTGCTGACTCCGGGCCAGTCGATCGACGCGAACTTCGACATCGGTAGCGTGGTCGACCTGTCCGGCATGGGCGACACCACCCTGATCGACCTGCTGGATCAAGCCGGCATCGGCAACGTCCCGCTGGAGACGCTGATCCTCGACCTGCTCGACGGTGCCGGTTACGGCCACATGACACCGGTGGACCTGCTCGACGAGTTCGGCATCGGCACCCAGCAGCTCTCCGAACTGCTGATCGGCCTGCTGCACGGCGCCGGCATCGACAACCCCAGCATGGCGGAGTTGCTGACCGATCTCGGTGGCATCGACCCCGAGGACTCGATCGCCAGCCTGCTGATCGCACTGCTCAACATGCCCGGGGTCGACATCGGCAACCCCACGCTCACCGACCTGGTCATGAGCTTCCTCGGTGAGGGCGCCACCGTGGGCGGTCTGATCAAGGAATTCCTCGGCGCGCAGGGCAGCGAATCGCTGTCCAGCCTGGTCGACCCGACCTGGACCGTGGGCGGTTTGATCACCGACTCGCTGGGCAACCCGCCGCTGACCGATCTGTTCGCCGAACTCGGACTGGGCGACGTGACCATCGGCTCCGGGATCACCATGCTGTTCGGCGAGATGGGCGAGCAGACCCTGATCGACATGCTGAACAGCGGCATGATGGGCCCGGACTTCACCGGTGACACCGGCCTGTTGGACCTGTTCGCCGGAATGTTCCCGCCCGGGACCACTCTCGACGACATGATGGCCGACTTCGGCTCGATGACGCTGGGCGAGCTGATGGCGGAGATGACGATCGGGGAGAACACCCTCGGCATCCCGCCGGAGACCCCGTTCCTCGACATCAAGATGACCGAGATGCTCTCGACGGTCTACCTGCCCGGCGAGACGGTTCCGGTCGGCGACACCCCGCTATCGCAGATCCCCGGGTTCCCCGAGGACATGGCCTCGCTGGTCGACAAGATCGGCAACCCGACCCTGAACGCCCTGTTGGGCACCAACACGGTGGGGCAGACCCTGGAGAACCTGGGGCTCTACGACGCCACCCTCACCGAACTCGTCGGCGCCGTCGGCATCGGCGGCATGGACCTGGGCTGGCTCTTCGGCGAACTGGGCGACCTGAGCGGCAACGTCACGCTCGAGGAGTTCCTCACCGACCTGGGCTTCAACCCGACCCTGAACGACCTGATGGTCAGCATCTTCGACGGTATGGGCTTGGCCAACACCTCGGTCCTGGAGCTGTTCACCGACTGGGGCATGAGCAGCATCGGCCTGCAGAGCTTCATCGAGAGCCTCGGGCTGCAGAACATGAACATCCAGGAGATGCTGAACAACCTGGGCTTCAACAACATCGACCTCGACATGGTCATCGACCGGTTCGGGTTGAGCGGCATCTCGATCGAGGGCCTGCTGAACGGCCTGGGGATGGGCGACCAGCACCTCAACGACGCCATCGAAGACCTGCTCGGCGGTGTCTCGATCGGCAGCATGCTCGGCGGCTTGGGCCTCGACGAGGTCCACATCGACGACTTCATCACCGACGTGATGACGTCCATCCTGGGCGACCCGACCCTGGGCACCCTGCTCGGCTGGCTGGGCCTGGACAGCAACGATCTGAACACCATCGTCTCCAGCCTCGGGCTCGACGGCGTCACGATCGACTCGCTGCTGACCGACCTCGGCTTCGGGACCCTCGACATCAACGGATTGCTGGACGGATTGGGCCTGACAGATCTGGGTCTGCTCAGCATCAACGGCGAATTCTTCGGTCTGGCGGCCGAGTGGTTCAACGACATTCCGAACCAGATCGCCGAAGCGTTGGGCTACACCGGCTGAGCCTGCTGATCAGGCCAGCCGATCCAGAACTAATCGACAGACAACACGAGCACAACTGTGGGCCACACAGATAGGAAATCCCAAATGGCGGTACGGCGTAACACTTCCGGCAACGGTCAGCAGGGTCGGCGCGGCCGACGGCTTCTGGGCGCTAGCAGTGCCGTTGGCGCGTTTCTGGCGTTCGGGATGGCGCCGTTGGCGGGGGCGCCGGTGGCGCGGGCCGATGATCTGGACTGGTTTGGTGCGGATCTGACGGAGGCGTTTGCGGATCTGGGTTCGCCGGGGTCGTGGGAGACGATTTTCGACGGTGAGTCGTGGGAGCCGTTGCTGTCGAATGTGGGTTTGTCGTTTGATTCGTCGTTGGCGTTGGTGCCGGGTTCGGCGGCTGCTGATGATTGGTTCGGGTCGTTGTTCTATGACCCGTTGCATGAGTTCGGTCAGGATTTCCTGGACAGTTCGTTCGGGTCGTCGGTTGCGGACTTCATCAATATCTTCGGTTTTGGCACGCTGCTGATCGGTAACGGTGAGGACGGTGTCGATGGGGGCACGCTGGCTGAGGCTGCCGGTGGTGCTGGTGGTCTGTGGTTCGGTGATGGTGGTGCCGGTGGGACGGCTGCTGATGGCACCGGTGGTGCTGGTGGTGCGGCGGGTAGTTTCGGTGATGGTGGTGCTGGTGGTGCCGGTATCAATGGTGGTGATGGTGGTGCTGGTGGTGCCGGTGGTTGGTTCATGGGTGTCGGCGGTGATGGTGGCGCTGGTGGCACTGGTGTCAATGGTGGTGATGGTGGTGTTGGTGGTGCCGGTGGTGCCGGTATCGGTTTTGCTTATGGCGTTGGTGGTAACGGTGGTGTCGGTGGTGACGGCGCCCTCGGCCTGGCCGGCGCGGACGGTGTCGTCGGCACTCTCGCTCTAGACGGTCAGTTCGGCAATGCCGGCGGCAACGGTGGTGCCGGTGGTGCCGGTGGTAAGGGTTCGTGGCTGATCGGGTCCGGCGGCCAGGGCGGTGCCGGCGGCCAGGGCGCCGACGGCGGTAACGGCGGCAACGGCGCTGACGGTAGCGATGCGGTCACCCCGGGTGGCGCGGGCGGCGATGCCGGTGATGGTGGTGACGGTGGCGTCGGCGGTAAGGGTGGTGCCGGTGGTGCCGGCGGTGCCGGTGGTCTGCTCGGTTCTTCGGGCAAGACCGGTGACGGCGGTGACGGTGGCAACGGTGGTGCGGCCGGTGTCGGTGGCGACGGTGGTGACGGTGCCGACGGTGATGCCACGCACATCGACGGTGGCCAGGGTGGTCGCGGTGGTGACGCGGGTGTGGCCGGTGCGGCCGGTGCCGGTGGTGCCGGTGCGACCAATGGCGCTGCGGGTTCGGTAGGCGAGGCGGCGACCGGCGGCGGTGACGGTGGTCGGGGTGGCGACGGCGCGGACGCGACCGTCGCCGGAACCGCAGGTGGTGCCGGCGGTGCCGGTGGTGACGGTGGTTCGCTGGGCAACGGTGGTGCCGGCGGTAACGGCGGCGCCGGTGCCGAAGGCATGGCCGGATACACCGATGTCAACGGTGATGGCACGACGGGTCTGGCCGGTGGTGCCGGTGGTGTCGGTGGCGCCGGTGGTGCCGGTGGCTCCGAAGCCGGTAACGGTGGTGCCGGTGGTGTCGGTGGCCGCGGTGGTACCGGTGGTGTCGGTGGCGCGGGCGCCGACGGTGCTGCGGGTATCGATGCCGCAGCCGGTTCCGGTGAAGACGGCGGCGACGGTGGCGACGCGGACAACACGGCCGGCAACGGTGGTGTCGGTGGTGTCGGTGGCGCCGGTGGCGCCGGTGGCGCGTCGACGCACGGCACGGCCGGCGCGCACGGCGCCGGTGGCATCGGTGGCGACGGTGGCGCCGGTGGGGCCGCGGGTAACGGTGGTGCCGGTGGTGCCGGTGCCGGTGGCGCCGCCCCGGGCGACACCCAGGCGGCGGCCGGTGCCGGCGGTAAGGGCGGTAGCGCCGCCGACTCGGTGGCCGGACAGGGTGGTGCCGGTGGTGCCGGTGGCTCCAGCGGCGGTTCGGCGACGGCGGCCTCGGGCGCCGTCGGCGCGGATGGCGCCGCGGGTAACGGTGGTGCCGGTGGCGCCGGCGGTAAGGGCGAGGTGCTCGCCGATGGCACCGTCCAGGACGGTGGCCGCGGCGGCAACGGCGGCGACGCCGGGACCGACGGTGACGGTGGCGCCGGTGGTATCGGTGGCCAGGGTGCAACCGGCGTGCACGGCGAGACCGACATCAACGGTGACGGGACGGCCGGCGGGACCGGCGGTAACGGTGGCGCCGGAGGCACCGGTGGCGCCGGAGGCACCAACTCCGGCACGGGCGGCGTAGGCGGGGCCGGCGGTACCGGTGGTACCGGCGGCAACGGTGGTGCGGCAGACGACGCGTCGGTCGCCGGTGGAACCGGTGGCCGCGGCGGCGACGCCGGTGCCGGTGGAACCGGTGGAGCCGGTGGCGCCGGTGGTACCTCGACCATCGGTGCCGGTGGCGCCGGTGGCGACGCGGGCAACGGTGGCGCGGCCGGTGAGGCGGCCGACGGTGGCAAGGGCTTGGGCGGCGGCGACTTCGACGCGGCCGGTGCCGGTGGTGTCGGTGGTAACGGTGCGAACGGCGGCGCGGCCGGTGCGGCCGGCAGTGGTACCGATGGCGGCGCCCTCGGTGGTGCGGGCGAGGTCGGTGCCGGTAGCAACGGCGGTGCGGGTGGCGCCGGCGGCGACGGTGTCGGGTTGGCCAGTGATGGTTTGACCGGTCAGGCCGGTGGAGTCGGTGGTGCCGGTGGTAACGCGGCCGCCAGCGGCAACGGTGGCGCCGGTGGTGCCGGTGGCCGCGGTGCCGACGGCACCGATGGCAGCACGGACGGCAACGGCGACGGAACCGCCGGTGGCAACGCCGGTGCGGGCGGCGCCGGTGGTACCGGTGGTGCCGGTGGCACCGACGCCGGTGACGGTGGCATCGGCGGTGCCGGTGGCCAGGGTGGTATCGGTGGCGACGGCGGTGCTGCCGACGATGCGACCGTGGATGGTGCCGCGGGTGGCGCCGGCGGCAACGCCGGAAACGGTGGTGCAGGTGGTGCCGGCGGCACCGGTGGCACGTCGGCCACCGGCAACGGTGGTGCCGGTGGTGACGCCGGTGACGGTGGCGCGGCGGGCCTGGCCGCGGCCGGTGGTGCGGGCCTCGGCGGGGGCGGCGGCGACGCGGCCGGTAGCGGTGGTCGCGGTGGTGACGGTGCCGATGGTGGTGCCGGCGGTGTCGCGGGTGTCGGCGGTGCCGGTGTGGACGCGAACGCCAACGGGGCTGACGGCGCGGCGGGCGAGGCCGGCCAGAGCAGCGATGGTGCGGCCGGTGGTAACGGTGGTGCCGGTGTCGGGTTGGCCAGTGATGGTTTGACCGGTCAGGCCGGTGGTGTCGGTGGTGCCGGTGGTGACGCGGCCACCGACGGCAACGGTGGTGCCGGTGGTGCCGGTGGTGCGGGTGCCGAAGGTGCGGCGGGTATCACCGACATCAACGGTGATGGCACCGCGGGTGGTGTCGGCGGCGCCGGTGGTACCGGTGGTGCCGGTGGTGCTGCGGGTAGCAACTCGGGTACCGGTGGTGCCGGTGGTGCCGGCGGCAAGGGTGCGACCGGTGGTAACGGTGGCGCGGCGGCGGATGCGACGGTGGCCGGCGAGGCCGGTGGCAATGGTGGTGCGGCCGGTGCCGGTGGCGCCGGTGGTGCCGGTGGTGCCGGTGGCGCGTCGGCGGCCGGTGACGGTGGTGCCGGTGGTGACGCCGGTGACGGTGGTGACGCGGGTCTGGCTGCCGCCGGTGGTGCGGGCCTGGGTGGCGGTGGCTTTGATGCCGCCGGTAACGGTGGTCGTGGTGGTGACGGTGCCGATGGTGGCGCTGCCGGTGTCGGTGGTGTCGGTGGTGCCGGTGTGGACGCGAACGCCGATGGTGGCGATGGTGGCGCCGGTGAGGCCGGTCTGCACAGTGATGGTGCGGCCGGTGGTAACGGTGGTGCCGGTGTCGGGTTGGCCAGTGATGGTTTGACCGGTCAGGCCGGTGGTGTCGGTGGTGCCGGTGGTGACGCGGCCACCGACGGCAACGGTGGTGCCGGTGGTGCCGGTGGTGCGGGTGCCGAAGGTGCGGCGGGTATCACCGACATCAACGGTGATGGCACCGCGGGTGGTGTCGGCGGCGCCGGTGGTACCGGTGGTGCCGGTGGTGCTGCGGGTAGCAACTCGGGTACCGGTGGTGCCGGTGGTGCCGGCGGCAAGGGTGCGACCGGTGGTAACGGTGGCGCGGCGGCGGATGCGACGGTGGCCGGCGAGGCCGGTGGCAATGGTGGTGCGGCCGGTGCCGGTGGCGCCGGTGGTGCCGGTGGTGCCGGTGGCGCGTCGGCGGCCGGTGACGGTGGTGCCGGTGGTGACGCCGGTGACGGTGGTGACGCGGGTCTGGCTGCCGCCGGTGGTGCGGGCCTGGGTGGCGGTGGCTTTGATGCCGCCGGTAACGGTGGTCGTGGTGGTGACGGTGCCGATGGTGGCGCTGCCGGTGTCGGTGGTGTCGGCGGTGCCGGTGTGGACGCGAACGCCGATGGTGGCGATGGTGGCGCCGGTGAGGCCGGTCTGCACAGCGATGGTGCGGCCGGTGGTAACGGTGGTGCCGGTGTCGGGTTGGCCAGTGATGGTTTGACCGGTCAGGCCGGTGGTGTCGGTGGTGCCGGTGGTGACGCGGCCACCGACGGCAACGGTGGTGCCGGTGGTGCCGGTGGTGCGGGTGCCGAAGGTGCGGCGGGTATCACCGACATCAACGGTGATGGCACCGCGGGTGGTGTCGGCGGCGCCGGTGGTACCGGTGGTGCCGGTGGTGCTGCGGGTAGCAACTCGGGTACCGGTGGTGCCGGTGGTGCCGGCGGCAAGGGTGCGACCGGTGGTAACGGTGGCGCGGCGGCGGATGCGACGGTGGCCGGCGAGGCCGGTGGCAATGGTGGTGCGGCCGGTGCCGGTGGCGCCGGTGGTGCCGGTGGTGCCGGTGGCGCGTCGGCGGCCGGTGACGGTGGTGCCGGTGGTGACGCCGGTGACGGTGGTGACGCGGGTCTGGCTGCCGCCGGTGGTGCGGGCCTGGGTGGCGGTGGCTTTGATGCCGCCGGTAACGGTGGTCGTGGTGGTGACGGTGCCGATGGTGGCGCTGCCGGTGTCGGTGGTGTCGGTGGTGCCGGTGTGGACGCGAACGCCGATGGTGGCGATGGTGGCGCCGGTGAGGCCGGTCTGCACAGTGATGGTGCGGCCGGTGGTAACGGTGGTGCCGGTGTCGGGTTGGCCAGTGATGGTTTGACCGGTCAGGCCGGTGGTGTCGGTGGTGCCGGTGGTGACGCGGCAGCGTTCGGCAACGGTGGTGCCGGCGGTGTCGGCGGCGTCGGTGCGAGCGTCGCGGGTATCACCGACGCCAACGGCAATGGCACTGCCGGATTCACCGGTGGTACCGGTGGCAACGGCGGCCAGGGTGGTGCGGGCGGCACCACGGCCGGAAACGGTGGTGCCGGTGGTAACGCCGGACGCGGCGGCAACGGCGGCGCCGGTGGCGCGGGCGCCGATGCGTCGGTGGTCGACACCGACGGTGGCAACGGCGGTAACGCCGGTAACGGCGGTCAGGGCGGTGTCGGTGGCCAGGGTGGCGACGCCACCGACGGCCTCGGCGGCGCGGGTGGTGCCGCCGGTGACGGTGGCGACGCCGGTACCGCGGGTGTCGGTGGCGTCGGCCTCGGCGGCGGCGGCGGCACGAACGCCGGCAACGGTGGTGCCGGCGGCGACGGTGCCGACGGTGGTGCCGCCGGTACCGCGGGTCTCGGTGGGACCGGAACCGACGGTGCCGCGGAAGCCGGTGCGGCCGGAAACGATGGCGTCGGCAGCGACGGTGGGGCCGGCGGCCAGGGTGGCGCCGGTGCCGGCCTGATCTCCGGAACCAACACCGGTCAGGGCGGTGGCACCGGTGGTGCCGGTGGCAACGCGGCCTTGGTCGGCACCGGTGGTGCCGGCGGTCACGGTGGTACCGGTGCGACGGTGCACGGCATCACCGACGTCGACGGCAACGGCACCGACGGTGCCGACGGTGGTAACGGTGGCACCGGTGGTGTCGGTGGCGCCGGTGGAACCGTGTCCGGTGACGGCGGTGTCGGTGGTAACGGTGGCGCAGCCGGCCATGGCGGCAACGGAGGTAGCGGTGCGGACGGCACCGCGGGAACCGACGCTGTCGCAGGTAGCGGCGGCGATGGCACCGACGGCGGCGACGCCGGTGACGGTGCCGTGGGTGGTAACGGCGGCACCGGCGGTAACGGTGGCTTCGGCGGTACCGCGACCAATGGCGCGGCAGGTGCCGAAGGTGTCGGTGGCGCGGGCGGCAACGCCGGCGACGCGGGCAACGCCGGTAACGGCGGTAACGGTGGCCACGGCGCCGGCGGCGGCACCGCGGACCAGGCCGGTTCCGGTGGCTCCGGTGGCCAGGGCGGTGTCCGCGGCGAGGCCGGTGCCTCCGCGGGCCAGGGCGGTTGGAACGCCAGCCTCACCGAGCAGGCCGCCGAGGGCGCGGCCGGTGCCGCGGCGACCGGCGGTAACGGTGGCGCCGGTGGTAACGGTGGTGCCGGTATCACCCGCGCGGACGGCACCGCGCAGGACGGTGGCCATGCCGGTGACGGTGGTGCGGCCGGTCCGGTCGGCGTCGGTGGCGCCGGTGGCAACGGTGGCGCGGGCTCGGCCGGTATCGCCGGGATCGACGGTGTGGTCGACGGCGCCGGTAACGGCGGCAGCGGCACGGACGGCACCGCGGGCGGCGCCGGCGGCAACGGCGGCAAGGGCGGCGACGGCGGAACCGAGTCCGGCGATGCCGGTGCCGGTGGTGCCGGTGGTGCCGGTGGAGCCGGTGGACGCGGCGGTCACGGTGCCAGCGGCACCTCGGCACAGTCCGCGGCGTTCGGCAGCGGCCTGGCCGGCGGCGACGGCGGACACGGCGGCGACGGCGGTTCCGGCGCCATGGGCGGACACGGCGGTCAGGGCGGCGTCGGCGGTACCGCGACCGATGGCAACGACGGTGCGGCCGGTATCGGCGGCAACGGCGGCCAGGGTGGTGCTGCGGGCAACGCCGGCAACGGTGGCAACGGTGGCAACGGCGCGGGCGGCGGTTCCAACGCGGCAGCCGGCCGCGGCGGCAACGGCGGCGACGGCGGTGACCGCGGCGACTTCGGTCTCGGCGGCAAGGCCGGCCTCAGCGGTGACGGCCAGAAGGCGGTCGACGGTGGCAACGGCGGCGCCGGCACCGGCGGCAACGGTGGCAACGGCGGACGCGGCGGAAGCGGACAGCTGCTGGCCAACGGCAACCCGCAGCACGGCGGCATCGGTGGTGCCGGCGGCGACGCCGGAACCTACGGCAACGGCGGTGCGGGCGGCTTCGGTGGCGCCGGCAGCATCGGTGGCAACGGTGCGAACGGCACGGCCGCCTCGGTCGACGGCCGCAACGGCCAGTCCGGCGGTAACGGCGGCGACGGTGGTGCCGGTGGTGCGGGCGGCACGATCTCCGGTGACGGTGGCGCCGGTGGCGGCGCCGGCTTGGCGGGCAACGGCGGCAACGGCGGCAACGGTTTCGTCGGCAAGGCCGGCCTGGACGCGATCGCCGGCACCGGCGGTGTCGGCAGCGACGGCGGTGACGGCGGCAACGGCGGTAACGCGGGTAACGGCGGTAACGGCGGTAACGGTGGTGCAGGCGGCACCGCGACCAACGGCAAGGCCGGCGTGGGTGGTTTCGGAACGGTCGGCGGTAACGGCGGTAACGCCGGTAACGGCGCCGACGGTGGCGACGGTGGCGA
The DNA here is from genome assembly GCF_963378075.1 of Mycolicibacter sp. MU0083. Lineage (NCBI taxonomy): Bacteria > Bacillati > Actinomycetota > Actinomycetes > Mycobacteriales > Mycobacteriaceae > Mycobacterium > Mycobacterium kokjensenii. Next base: position 3,948,829 of record NZ_OY726394.1, on the reverse strand, counting down.
CGGTGCCGGCGGCGGCGTGAACGCTCTGGCCGGCTCCGGCGGCAACGGCGGTCACGGCGGTGACATCGGTACCGCCGGTACCGGCGGCACCGGGGGTGCCAACGCGGACGGCACGCACCGAGCCGACGGCATCGACGGTGCCGCGGCGACGCACGGCGGCGACGGCGGTAACGGCGGCAACGGCGGCAACGCCGTCGGCAGCCACCAGGCCGGTGGCAAGGCCGGTAACGGTGGCGACGGTGGCAACATCGGCGACGGCGGTAACGGCGGTAACGGTGGTCACGGCACCATCGGTGCGGCCGGATCCACCGGTGGTGACGGGCACGGCACCGATGGCGCCATCGGCACGGCCGGTGCGCTGGGCGGCAACGGCGGCGCCGGCGGCTCGATCTCGGGCAACGGCGGTAACGGCGGTAACGGCGGTAACGGCGGCAGCGGCGGTACGGGTGGCAACGGTGCCGCAGGGGTCAACGGTGGCCACGGTGGCAACGGTGGCGCCGGTGGCGACGCGGCATCGGGCGCCGACGGCGGCCAGGGTGGTAGCGCCGTCAACGGGCTCGCCGGCAACGGCGGCAACGGCGGTAACGCCGGTATCGCCGGGAACGGTGGCACGGGCGGCAACGGCGCCGGCGGTGGCGTGAACGCCGCGGCCGGCAACGGCGGCAACGGTGGTGCCGGTGGTGACCGTGCCGCAGCCGGACTCGGTGGTGCCGGTGGCACCGGCAGCGGCGGCCCGGGCATCGACGGTACGGACGGATCGTTGAGCGGTGGTGGCAACGGCGGCAACGCCGGCCACGGTGGTCTCGGCCAACTGCTCGTCGACGGCACTTCGCAGGCCGGCGGCAACGGCGGTATCGGCGGTGCGGCCGGCACCATCGGTAACGGTGGCGCCGGCGGTAACGGTGGCGCCGGTGCGTTGGGTGCCAACGGCGTCATCGACGGCAGCGGCAACGGCACCGACGGTTCCAACGGTGGCGCGGGCGGTAACGGTGGCGTCGGCGGTGCCGGCGGCAGCATCTCCGGCAACGGTGGTGCCGGTGGCCGCGGCGGCACCGGCGGTACCGGTGGTGTCGGCGGCGTCGCCCAGGGCACCGACGGACAGAGCGCGGCGGCCGGCAGCGGCGCCGACGGCCAGGACGGTGGCGACGCGGGCATCAGCGGTAACGGTGGCGTCGGCGGTCACGGTGGTGCGGGTGCCCTCGGCGGCGCCGCCACCAACGGCACGCAGGGTGCTGCCGGTGCCGGCGGTATCGGCGGTAACGGTGGTGCCGGCGGTGCGGCCGGTCGTGGCGGCAACGGTGGTGACGGTGCCGGTGGCGGCAGCGACCTCGTGGCCGGCGACGGTGGCGACGGCGGCAGCGGCGGTTACGCGGGCTTCGGCGGCGCGGGCGGTAACGGCGGTATCGGCGGCAACAGCACCATCGCGGCCGACGGCAAGGCGGGCGCGGACGGCGATGTCTCCACCGGTAACGGTGGAGCCGGCGGTAAGGGCGGCAGCGGCGTCCTGATCGGCGGCGTGGCGCAGGCCGGTGGCGCCGGTGGTACCGGCGGGGACGCGGGCGCGGTCGGCAACGGCGGCGCGGGCGGTGCCGGCGGTGCGGGTGCCTCCGGCACGAACGGAACCACCGATGGGTCCGGCAACGGCATCGACGGCATCAGCGGTGCGATGGGCGGCCAGGGCGGCGACGGCGGTGCCGGTGGCACGGTCTCGGGTAACGCCGGTGTCGGTGGTGCCGGTGGCCACGGCGGCAGCGGTGGCAACGGTGGCAACGGTGCCGTCGGCGTCAACGGTGCGGCCGGTGGTCACGGTGGCGCCGGTGGCGACGCTGCGGCCGGTGGTGCCGGTGGTGCGGGTGGCAGTGCCATCAACGGCGCCGCGGGTGTCGGCGGTAACGGCGGCAACGCCGGTAACGCCGGTAACGGTGGTACCGGTGCGGCCGGTTCCGGTGGCGGCGTGAACCACGTCGCGGGGAACGGCGGTAACGGTGGCGCCGGTGGTGACCGCGCCGCGGTCGGCGCCGGTGGTGCCGGCGGCGTCGGTAGCGGCGGACCTGCCGCGGACGGCAACGACGGTGCACTCGGCACCGGGGGTAACGGCGGCGCGGCCGGCAACGGTGGTACCGGCCAGATTCTCGCCGACGGTTTCGCCCAGACCGGTGGTAACGGCGGCAACGGTGGCGCGGCCGGAACGGTCGGCACCGGTGGTGCCGGTGGTGACGGTGGCGCGGGTGCGGCCGGTACCCACGGGATCACCGAGGCGTCCGGCGACGGCACCAACGGTGTCGGCGGCGGCGACGGCGGATCCGGTGGCAACGGTGGTGCCGGCGGCACGGTCTCCGGTGACGGCGGACGTGGCGGTGTCGGTGGCACCGGTGGCGCCGGCGGTAACGGCGGCGACGCGGCCGACGGTCTGGCCGGCGCGGACGCGGCCGCCGGTAGCGGCGGTAACGGCGGTAACGGTGGCGACGCCACCGGAACGGCCGGTGACGGTGCCGACGGTGGCACCGGCGGCAACGGTGGCTATGGCGGTTCCGCGACCAACGGCGCGGCGGGTGCCGACGGCGCCGGCGGCGTCGGCGGTGCGGCCGGCTCCGCGGGTAACGCCGGTGACGGCGGCCGCGGTGGTCATGGCGCCGGTGGCGGTGGCGGTGCGGTTGCCGGTTCCGGCGGCAACGGTGGCAACAGCTCCAGCACGGCGGGCGCGGTCGGCACGGCCGGGGCCGGCGGTTGGGACGGCGACCACACCACGCAGGCGGCCGGCGGCGCGGCCGGCGTCGCGGGCAGCACCGGAAACGGTGGGGCCGGCGGTAACGGTGGCACCGGATCCAACGCGACCAGTACGACCGCGGCCCAGGCCGGTGGCGACGGTGGCGTGGGCGGCGACGCCGCACTGCACGGCAACGGCGGCGCCGGTGGTCAGGGCGGCGCCGGTGGCCAGGGCCTTGCCGGGACGACCGGGACCACGGGAACCACGGGTGGCGAGCGGGCCGTCGGCGGTACCGGCGGTATCGGTGGCGACGGCACTGCCGGTGCCGCGGGCGGCGCAGGTGGTGCCGGCGGTGCCAGCGGCACCGAATCCGGCAACAGTGGCGCCGGCGGTAAGGGCGGTGCCGGAGGTTCCGGCGGCAACGGCGGTGACGGTGGCGTCGGCGGCAAGGGTGGCACCGGTTCCAAGGGCAACACCGCCGGTGCCGGTGGCACCGGTGGCACCGGTGGTGTCGGCGGTACCGGAGGCTCCGCGGGCGCCGGTGGCGCCAGTGGCGCACTCCGCAACGGCGACGGTTCGGCCGGTGGCGTGGGCGCCGATGGTGCCGACGGCAAGGGCGGCAACGGTGGCACCGGTGGTAAGGGTGGCGTCGGCGGCAACGGCAGCACCGGCAAGAACGGTTGGTCTGCCGGTGGTGGCGGCAAGGGCGGCACCGGTGGTACCGGTGGCGCGAGCGGCAGCGGCCTGCCCGGTGGGACCGGATCGGCCGGGGCCAACGGCGGCAACGCCAGCGGTACCGACAGTGCGACGCCCGGTCAGGGCGGCGCCGGTGGTACAGGTGGCAAGGGCGGCGGATCATGATGATCCGCCGCCCCCGGCGACCGGTCTTAGGCGTCTGCGCTGTGGATCGGAATGTCCTCCGGCGTCCTCGGCCAGCAGAACAGCGCGATGCGCTGGTTCCACTTCGGTACGAAGTGCTCGCCCAGGAAGGTGCCGCCACGGTGCTGCCAGGCGCGGCGTCCCAACGAGTCTTCCGCAGCGTGGGTGTCTCCGATGATCCGCCGGCATTGCGGTTCGATCTCGAACATGCTGTTGACGAGGGCGAAGAACAGCGGACCCCCGTGCCCGCGCTTGAGCATGCTGAACTCGCCGAAGGCGATGTGCAACCCGACGTCATAAGGATGCGCGTCGTAGAGGACGGAGACGTCGTCTTGGGCGGCTCGGAACAGCTCCATGTAGGCCATGGGACGGTCGTCGATGCTGATGACGTACGGCCGGGAGTAACTGCCGGAGAACTGGATGCCCAGATGCTGGCGCCATTGGTCGGCCGGGTAGTCGTAATGCCATGTCTCGGCCAGGTGCGGCCGGTTCATCCAGTCGGAGATCAACTCCGCGTCGCCGTCCGGGTCGGCGAAACGCACACTGTACGGCTCGGGGAACACCGGCAGCGGCGGCGGTGGAACGGCGCGAACCTCCTCGGACACGTTCGCCAGCTGCCGTGCCATCAGCGAACTCATATCGCCCCCGAATCCGTTGTCGCCGGTGCGATTTCGGTAGCCATCAAAAATTCCTCCTGGATCTCCATGGACGGCAACGCCGTCACCAATGGGTCCGCTCATAATGCCATGCGCGGAAGCGCCCGTCAGCGCCGAAATGCGGCGTGGCACAACCTGAATCAGCCACCGAGATTCCGCCGGCTGTGCTGAGTCCTCGGCACCGTCAAACACACCAAAACTTGATTCGACAGACCATCACCGACATGGGTTCGCAGCAGAATAGGGAGTCCCACATGACTGGAAAGCAGCACCGCGCAGAACGCCGTGGTTTCAACGGCGCCGACGGTCGCCGGCGTGGCCGGCGTCTGTTGGGGGCCGGTAGTGCGGTGGGCGCGTTTTTGGCGTTTGGGATGGCGCCGTTGGCGGGGGCGCCGGTGGCGCGGGCTGATGATCTGGACTGGTTTGGTGCGGATCTGACGGAGGCGTTTGCGGATCTGGGTTCGCCGGGGTCGTGGGAGACGATTTTCGACGGTGAGTCGTGGGAGCCGTTGCTGTCGAATGTGGGTTTGTCGTTTGATTCGTCGTTGGCGTTGGTGCCGGGTTCGGCGGCTGCTGATGATTGGTTCGGGTCGTTGTTCTATGACCCGTTGCATGAGTTCGGTCAGGATTTCCTGGACAGTTCGTTCGGGTCGTCGGTTGCGGACTTCATCAATATCTTCGGTTTTGGCACGCTGCTGATCGGTAACGGTGAGGACGGTGTCGATGGGGGCACGCTGGCTGAGGCTGCCGGTGGTGCTGGTGGTCTGTGGTTCGGTGATGGTGGTGCCGGTGGGACGGCTGCTGATGGCACCGGTGGTGCTGGTGGTGCGGCGGGTAGTTTCGGTGATGGTGGTGCTGGTGGTGCCGGTATCAATGGTGGTGATGGTGGTGCCGGTGGTGCCGGTGGTTGGTTCATGGGTGTCGGCGGTGATGGTGGCGCTGGTGGCGCTGGTGTCAACGGTGGTGATGGTGGTGTTGGTGGTGCCGGTGGTGCCGGTATCGGTTTTGCTTATGGCGTTGGTGGTAACGGTGGTGTCGGTGGTGACGGTGCGCTTGGCCTGGCCGGCGCCGTCGGCGGCGTAGGTCTAGACGGCGCGACCGGTGCTGCCGGTGGCGCCGGTGGTAACGGTGGTGCCGGTGGTAAGGGTTCGTGGCTGATCGGGTCCGGCGGCCAAGGCGGTGCCGGCGGCCAGGGCGCCGACGGCGGTAACGGCGGCAACGGTGGCGACGGTGTCGACGCCACCGCGCCCGGTGCTGACGGCGGTGCCGCCGGTGATGGTGGTAACGGTGGCGTCGGCGGTAAGGGTGGCGCCGGTGGTGCCGGCGGTGCCGGTGGTCTGCTGGGTTCTTCGGGCAAGACCGGTGACGGCGGTGACGGTGGTAACGGTGGTGCGGCCGGTGTCGGTGGTGACGGTGGTGACGGTGCCGACGGTGATGCCACGCACATCGACGGTGGCCAGGGTGGCCGCGGTGGTGACGCGGGTGTGGCCGGTGCGGCCGGCGCCGGTGGTGCCGGTGCGACCAACGGTGCTGCGGGTTCGGTAGGCGAGGCGGCGACCGGCGGCGGTGACGGCGGTCGGGGTGGCGACGGCGCGGACGCGACGGTCGCCGGCGGAACGGGCGGTGCCGGCGGTGCCGGTGGCGACGGTGGTTCGCTGGGCAACGGTGGTGCCGGCGGTAACGGCGGCGCCGGTGCCGAAGGCATGGCCGGATACACCGACGCCAACGGTGATGGCACGACGGGTCTGGCCGGTGGTGCCGGTGGTGTCGGTGGCGCCGGTGGTGCCGGTGGCTCCGAAGCCGGTAACGGTGGTGCCGGTGGTGTCGGTGGCCGCGGTGGCACCGGTGGTGTCGGTGGCGCTGGCGCCGACGGCACTGCGGGTCTGAACGCGGCGGCCGGTTCCGGCGACAACGGCGGTAACGGTGGTGACGCGGACAGCACGGCCGGCAACGGCGGTGTCGGTGGTGTCGGTGGCGCCGGCGGTGCCGGTGGCGCGTCGACGCACGGCACGGCCGGTGCGCACGGCGCCGGTGGCATCGGTGGCGACGGCGGCGCCGCGGGCAGGACCGGCGTCGGCGGTAACGGTGGTGACGGCGCCGGTGGCGGTACCGGAGTGGCAGCCGGAAACGGTGGTAATGGCGGTGCCGGTGGTGACGCCGGCGTCGGCGGTGCCGGCGGTGCCGGTGGCTTCAGCGGTGGCACCACGTATGCGGCCGCCGGCGCGGTGGGTGCAGACGGTACCGGCGGCAACGGCGGTAACGGCGGTACGGGCGGCGCGGGCGAGGTCCTCGGCGACGGCACGGTCCAGGCCGGTGGCCAGGGTGGTAACGGCGGCGACGCCGGAACGGTCGGCGATGGTGGCGCCGGTGGTACCGGTGGACAGGGTGCGACCGGCATCGCCGGCAGCACGAACATCAGCGGTAACGGAACGGATGGCGTCGACGGTGGCGCCGGCGGTGCCGGTGGTATCGGTGGTGCCGGCGGTACCACCGCCGGCAACGGTGGTGCCGGTGGTGCCGGTGGTGTCGGCGGTACCGGTGGTGCCGGTGGTCACGGCCTGGACGGTCAAGCGGGCGACGACGCGATAGCCGGCAGCGGCGGCGACGGCACCGTGGGTATCGGCGGTGGCGACAGCGGTAACGGTGGTGCCGGTGGTGTCGGCGGTCAAGGCGGTGCCGGTGGTACGGCGACCGCCGGAGACGCCGGCGCTGACGGCGACGGTGGCCGCGGTGGTACCGGTGGCGCGGCCGGTGACGCCGGAAACGGCGGTGCCGGCGGTGACGGTGCCGGCGGTGGCACGAATGCGGTTGCCGGATCCGGTGCACAGGGCGGCACCGGTGGTAACCGCGGTGCGGCCGGTGCCGGTGGTGCCGGTGGCTGGAACGCGAGCGCGACCGAACAGGCCGAGCAGGGTGCGGCCGGCGCCGAGGGCGGCGGCGGCAACGGCGGTGCCGGCGGCCGCGGCGGCGACGGCGAATTGATCCTCGGCAACGTGGCCCAGGCCGGTGGCCACGGCGGCACCGGCGGTGCGGCCGGTACCGACGGCGACGGCGGTGTCGGCGGTGCCGGTGGTGACGGCGCGGCGGCGGTCGACGGGACCACGATCGGCTACGACGGGACGACCGGTGGGACCGGTGCCGTCGGTGGCGATGGCGGCGCGGGTGGTATCGGCGGGTCGAACTCGGGCAACGGTGGCGCCGGTGGCGCCGGTGGCAACGGTGGTGCCGGTGGTGACGGCGGCGAGGCGTTGAACGCCGACACCTACGACGGCTCCGGCGGCAACGGCGGTGGCGCGGGTGCCGGTGGTGCGGGCGGCAACGGTGGTGTCGGCGGTGCGGCGGCCAACGGGACCGGTGGTGCCGGTGGCGCGGCGGGCAACGGTGGCGACGCCGGTACCGCGGCTGAAGGCGGCTGGGGCGGCGGCGGCGGTGGCGCGACCAACGCCGGCAACGGTGGTAACGGCGGTGACGGAGCAGACGGTGGCGCCGCGGGCAATGCCGGCGCCGGCGGCGCGGGCGTCGACGAAGGTGCCATCGGCGCTGCTGGTGAAGTCGGACAGCACGCCGACGGGGCCGACGGTGGTCGCGGTGGTGACGGCTTCGGCCTGATCGGTGGCTCGACGATCGGCCAGGGCGGCGGCCAGGGCGGCCAGGGCGGAAACGCCGCCTCGGTCGGCAACGGTGGTGTCGGTGGAACCGGTGGCACAGGTGCCACCGTCCATGGCGAGACCGGCAACGACGGCCACGGCACCGACGGCTACCAGGGTGGCGTGGGCGGCCAGGGCGGCCAGGGCGGCCAGGGCGGCAGCGTCTCCGGTGACGGTGGCGCCGGTGGTGTCGGCGGTATCGGTGGCAACGGCGGTAACGGCGGCGATGGTGCCGACGCGACCGTGGCCGACACCGACGGTGGCAACGGTGGCAATGCCGGGGCCGGCGGTAACGGCGGTAACGGTGGCCAGGGTGGTGCGGCCACCGACGGCACCGGCGGCGCCGGCGGGAACTCCGGTTACGGCGGCAACGGCGGTGTCGCCGGTAACGGTGGCAAGGGCCTCGGCGGTGGCGGCGGCGACACCGCGGGCGACGGTGGTGCCGGTGGCGCCGGGGCCGACGGTGGTCTGACCGGCACGGTCGGCACCGGTGGCGCGGGCAGCATCCAGGGCGCCGATGGCAGCGCAGGCCTCGACGGTGTCGCCAGCGACGGCGGCATCGGTGGCGCCGGTGGCGCCGGTGAAGGATTGATCGCCGGCACCGACATCGGCCAGGGCGGCGGTAACGGTGGTGTCGGCGGCAGCGGCGGCAACGTCGGCAACGGTGGTGCCGGTGGTGCCGGCGGTGTTGGCGCGACCGTGCACGGGTTCACCGACATCGACGGCAACGGCACCGCGGGCTACCTCGGCGGTGTGGGCGGCAACGGCGGCACCGGTGGTGCCGGTGGTGCGACGGCCGGTAACGGTGGCGTCGGCGGCAACGCCGGGCGTGGCGGTAACGGCGGTAACGGCGGTGCGGGCGCGGACGCGATGATCGCGGACACCGATGGCGGTAACGGCGGTAACGCCGGTGCCGGCGGCCAGGGCGGTGTCGGCGGCGAGGGCGGTGCCGCAGCAGCCGGTGTCGGTGGCGCCGGCGGTGACGCCGGCGACGGTGGTGACGCCGGTGCGGCCGGCACCGGTGGCACCGGCCTCGGCGGCGGTGGCGCGACCAACGCCGGTAACGGTGGTGCCGGTGGTGACGGTGCCGACGCCGGCATCGCGGGCACCGAAGGCCTCGGCGGTATCGGTGTCGACGGTGACGGTGCGGCGGGCGCGACCGGTACGGACGGTCTCGGCAGCGACGGCGGCGCCGGTGGTCAAGGTGGCGTCGGCGTCGGCCTGATCACCGGCAGTGACCTCGGCCAGGGCGGTGGCGCAGGCGGCCACGGTGGTGACGCGGCCACGGCCGGCAACGGTGGCGCCGGTGGTAACGGCGGCGCCGGTGCGGCCGGCGAAGCCGGGGTGACTGACGGCAACGGCGATGGCACCAACGGTGGTCACGGTGGTGTCGGTGGTTCCGGTGGCGTCGGTGGCGCGGGCGGCTCGGACGCCGGTGACGGTGGCGCCGGTGGCGTCGGTGGCGCCGGTGGTGCCGGTGGCAACGCCGGACACGGCGCCAATGGCACTGCCGCACTGGTGACCCCGGGTACCGGGGCCTCGGGTGCAAACGGTTCCGACGGCGGCGATGGCGGTATCGGCGGTAACGGTGGCGCCGGTGGAGACGGTGGTGCCGGCGGTACCGCGACAGCGGGCAGTGCCGGAGCGGACGGTCTCGGCGGCCTGGGCGGCAACGCGGGCAACGCCGGTAACGCCGGTGACGGTGGCCGCGGTGCGGACGGCACCGGCGGCGGAACCGGCGCGGTGGCCGGCAGCGGTGGCGACGGCGGCGACGGCGGCGTCCGGGGTACCGCCGGAAACGCGGGTGAGGGCGGCTGGGACGCCGGCCACACCACGCAGGCCGACGCCGGTAACGCCGGCGCCGTTGCGATCGGCGGCAACGGTGGCGCCGGCGGCAAGGGCGGCAACGGAATGGTGTTGGCAGACGGCACCATCCAGGCCGGTGGCGCCGGAGGCCACGGCGGTGACGCCGGACCCATCGGTAACGGTGGCGCTGGCGGTAACGGTGGCGCCGGTGCCCACGGCACCGCCGGATCGACCGCACTGGCCAACGGTGGGACCGGCGCCGACGGCGCGGCCGGCGGCCACGCCGGTAACGGCGGTAAGGGCGGCGAGATCTCCGGTAACGGCGGTCTGGGCGGCGTCGGCGGTGCGGGTGGTAACGGTGGCGTCGGTGGCGCCGGTGTTGCGGGCCTCGCCGGTGCCGACGCGGTTGCCGGTAGCGGCGGCAACGGCGGCGACGGCACCGACGGCGGCAACGGCGGCCAGGGTGGTAACGGCGGCACCGGTGGTAACGGTGGTCAGGGCGGTACCGCGACCAACGGCAAGGCGGGCCTGGACGGCACCGGTGGGATCGGCGGTAACGGCGGTGCGGCCGGTGACGCCGGCGACGGTGGCCGCGGTGGTCACGGCGCCGGCGGCGGAACCGAAGACACCGCGGGATACGGCGGTAACGGTGGGGCCGGCGGGGATCGCGGCACGGCGGGCCAGGCCGGCAAGGGCGGCTTGAACGGTGATGGCGTCACCTACCGCAACGACGGTGCCGCCGGTGCGGCCGGCGGCGGCGGCAACGGTGGCGACGGTGGCGCCGGCGGTAACGGCGACCTGCTCGCCGACGGCGCGACCGGCCAGGCCGGTGGTAACGGTGGTAACGGTGGTGCGGCCGGTGCGTTCGGCAACGGTGGCACCGGTGGCGCCGGCGGTCGCGGTGGCGACGGTGAAGCCGGTGTGACCGACGGCGACGGCAACGGCACCACCGGTGGTAACGGTGGCGTCGGCGGTGCCGGCGGCACCGGCGGTGACGGCGGCACGGTCGCCGGTGACGCGGGCGCAGGTGGTGCCGGTGGCGTCGGTGGTGCCGGCGGTAACGGTGGTGCCGGTGTGATCGGTGCTGCCGGTGAGACGGGCGGCAACGGCGGCCAGGGCGGTGACGCGGCCGCCGGTGGCGCGGGCGGCCAGGGCGGCAACGCCAGCCAAGGCGCCGGTGGCGTCGGTGGTGTCGGCGGTGACGCCGGGGCGGCCGGCAACGGTGGTGCCGGTGGTCACGGTGGCGACGGCGCCGAAGGCATCGCGGCAGGCAACGGCGGTACCGGTGGCGACGGTGGTAACCGTGCCCAGGCCGGAACAGGCGGCGGCGGTGGTCTCGGCCAGGGTGGCGCGCAAGCCGCCGACGGGCAGGACGGCACCAGCCTCGTCGGTGGCGACGGCGGCGCCGGTGGTAACGGTGGCGCCGGTGTTGTCCAGGCCGACGGCACCGCCCAGGACGGCGGTAGCGGTGGTCAGGGCGGTAACGCCGGGGCGATCGGTACCGGTGGTGCCGGTGGTAACGGTGGTGCCGGTTCGGCGGGTATCGACGGAACCACCGACATCAACGGTGACGGCACGGATGGCACGGCCGGTGGTCACGGTGGAGCGGCCGGTAACGGTGGTGCCGGTGGCACCGTCGAAGGCAACGGTGGTGCCGGTGGTGTCGGTGGTGTCGGTGGCCGCGGTGGTCACGGTGGTGCCGGCGACAACGGCGCGCACGGTACCGATGCGGCCGCGGGCAGCGGTGACAACGGTGGGGCCGGCAGCGATGCCACCAGCACCAACGGCAGCGGTGGCGCCGGTGGTAGCGGTGGAGCCGGCGGCACCGGTGGTGTCGCGACCAACGGCCAGGCCGGTGTGGACGGCGCCGGCGGTGCCGGTGGCGACGGCGGCAACACCGGCGACGGCGCCAACGGTGGCAACGGTGGTGCCGGTGCCGGCGGCGGCAGCGGACTCGTCGCCGGATCCGGCGGTAAGGGTGGTGCCGGTGGCACCGCCGGAACCGCTGGTCTCGGTGGTGCCGGTGGTACCGGCGGCGACGGTACCGCCGGTGCGGCCGGTCAGGACGGCGCCGTGCTCGGCGGCAACGGCGGTAACGGTGGTGCCGGTGGCAACGCGGCGGCCGGTCAGGCCGGCGGTGACGGTGGTGCCGGTGGCGACGCCGGAACCGTCGGGCACGGCGGTGCCGGTGGTAACGGTGGTGCCGGTGCCCACGGTGCGGCCGGTGGAACCAGTGGTGTCGACGGCACCGACGGTGAGGCCGGTACCGCCGGTGGTAACGGTGGTGCCGGTGGTGCCGGTGGCTCCATCTCCGGTGACGGTGGTGCCGGTGGTGTCGGCGGTGTCGGCGGCAACGGCGGTGCGGGCGGCGACGCCGCAGACGGCAGCGCGGGCACCAATGCCACGGCGGGTAGCGGCGCCAATGGCGGTACCGGTGGCGACGCGACCGGTACGGCCGGTGACGGTGGCGCCGGTGGTGTCGGTGGCGCCGGCGGTGCGGGCGGCACGGCGACCGATGGCGACAGTGGAGCCGATGGTGTCGGCGGCGTCGGTGGTAACGGTGGTGCGGGCGGTAATGCCGGCTCCGGTGGCCGCGGTGGCGACGGCGCCGGCGGCGGAACGAACGCTGCCGCCGGTAACGGTGGTGCGGGCGGTAACAGCAGCAGCGTCGCCGGTGCGGGCGGTGCGGCCGGAGCGGGCGGCGTCGGTGGCGACGGTGTGACCGAAGCCGACAGCGGTGTCTCGGGTGCCGAGGGCGCGGCCGGTTCCGGTGGAACCGGTGGCAACGGTGGCAACGGCGTGACCCTGGGCAGCGGACTCGCGCAGGCCGGCGGCCACGGTGGTGTCGGCGGAAACTCCACTGCCGAATACGGCAACGGCGGTACGGGCGGCAACGGCGGTAACGGCGCAGCCGGTACCTCCGGCACCAATGCCGCCACCGGTGCCGGTGCGGCCGGCGGTAACGGCGGTAACGGCGGCGCCGCCGGACAGCACGGCACCGGCGGAACCGGCGGTAACGCCGGGAGCGGCGGCAAGGGTGGCAACAACACCTCGACCGCAGCCAACGGTGGCGCCGGTCAAAATACCCCGAAGGACCCGCAGGGCCAGGGGATGGCCGGTGGTCAGGGCGGCAGCGGCGCCAAGGGCGCCAGCGGGTTCGCCGGCGGTGCCGGTGGCATCGGCGGTGTCGGCGGTGCGGGCGGCACGGTCACCGGCGACGGTGGTGCGGGTGGCCTCGGTGGTTCCGGTGGTGCCGGCGGCACCGGCGGGACCGGTGGCAACGGTGGCACCGGCGGCAAGGGCTCTGACGGCGGCCTCGGTCTGCCCGGCCGTGCCGGCGGAATGGGCGGTGTCGGTGGACAGGGCGGCGACGGTGGCACCGGTGGTAACGCCGGCGCCGGCGGTGCCGGTGGTGTCGCGCTCGGTGACGGCCGGGCCGGGGCACACGGCGACGCCGGGGTGGCCGGTAAGGGCGGCACCGGTGGTCAGGCCGGCAACGGTGGTACCGGTGGTGCACCCGGTGCTGGTTACAACGGCCTGGCCGGTCAGGGCACCGGCGGCGGTGGCACCGGTGGTTCCGGTGGTAACGGCGGCGTGGGCGGCACCGGTGGCCAGGGTGGCACCGAGGCCGACGGCAGCACCGGTATGGCCGGATCCGGCGGTAAGGGCGGCAACGGCGGCAACGGTGTCAACGGTGCCTCCAAGCCCAGCAAGTCCAACTGGGCCGGTAGCGGCGGCAACGGCGGCGACGGCGGCCAGGGCGGTGCGAACGGCAACGGCGTCGCCGGCTCGGCCGGGACCGACGGTACGGCCGGCGGTAAGGCCACCAGTGGCAGCAGCACCGTCGGTAAGGGCGGCGCCGGCGGCATCGGCGGTGCGGGCGCGCCGTAACGGCTGGCCTCGCCGATTGGCCTTCGGACAGACCGCGGAGTCCCCGGTCCCGACACGCGATGTCGGGGCCGGGGATTCGCCCGTAGTCGGCCCCTCCTCGCGAGGGTGCGTGTCTGTTCCGCGACACACCGCGAATCCTGACAGTCTGTGCACCCTCGCGGCGGCCTAGGTGTGCTCAGCAGATACGAAAAGGGCGGTGACAGATACTGATCCGTCACCGCCCTTCGGTCGCCTTTACGGCGTTAAGAGGACTCGCGATAGCCAGGGATGTCGTCAGGGGTCCGCGGCCAGGCGAACAGCACGATGTGTTGATCCCACGTGGACATGTAGTGTTCGCCCAGGAAGGCGCCGCCGCGCCGTTCCCAGAATCGACGGCCGTAGGAGCCGGCGGCCTGGGAGTCTCCGATGACACGTCGGCATTGCGGTTCGGCCGCAAAGATACTCGAGACCAACGGACCGAAGATGTTCTTCCCGTGGCCCTTTTCAACCATGTTGGGATCCGCCATGGCGCCGTGTAAGCCCACGTCGTATGGATCGGCGTCGTAAATGGTGGACAGGTCATCCTTTGCGGCACGGAACAACTCCATGTACCCGAGCGGCTCACCGTTGACGCTGTAGACGTAGGGACGCGAATAGCTGCCCCCGAATTGGACGTCCAGATGCCGCTGCCACTGGTCGGGCGGGTACGCGTAGCCCCATGTCTGGGCAAGGTGCGGTCGGTTCATCCATTCGGAGATCATCGCGGCGTCGCCGTCTTGGTCTGCGAAACGAATGCTGTACGGCTCGTCGAGGATCGGAAGCGGCGGCGCGGGAACCATCAGAACCTCGTCGCTGACGTCGATCCGCTGCCGCGGCATCCGGGTACTCATGAGGCGTCCGAATCCGTTGTAGCCGACATGGTTTCGGTAGCCATAGCAGGTGCCTCCCGGGAGTCATCGGACGGCAGGGCCGTCACCAATCGTTTCGCCAATGATGTTACGTCGGCGCCCGGTTCCTCTGGGGGCGAGCGTGCGCGTTTGCACCCAGACACGCCGAGAAAATCGGCAATCTGCGCACGTTCGCCGCCGGCTCCTACACCGTCAGCACGACCTTGCCGGTCACATCCCCCGACGCCAGCAGTCGATGCGCCTCGCCGGCCTGCTCAATGGACAGCCGAGCACCGATCACCGGCTTGATCCGGCCGTCGCCGATCATCGGCCACACCTCACGGGTGACCGCCTCGACGACGGCGCCCTTGCCGTGCGGGCCGTCCACCGGCCGTCCGCGCAGCGCGGTCCCGATTACCCGGGTGCGCCGATTGATCAACTTGCCGATGTTGAGCTCACCCTTGACCCCACCCTGCATCCCGATGATCACCAGTTTCCCGTCGTCGGCGAGCGCATCGACGTTGCGATCCAGGTAGACCGCGCCCATGATGTCCAAGATGACGTCGGCGCCGCCGGCCTCGCGGACCCGTGCCACGAAGTCCTCGTCGCGGTAGTTGATCGCGATCTCCGCACCCAGTTCCCGACAGAATTCCAGCTTGGCCTCCGACCCGGCCGTCACTGCCACCCACGCGCCCAACTGGCGGGCCACCTGGATGGCGTGGCTGCCCACCCCGCTGGCGCCGCCGTGCACCAGCAGCAGTTGGCCCTCGGACAGGCCGGCCGTCATCACCAGGTTCGACCAGACCGTGCAGGCCACCTCGGGAAGCCCCGCGGCGTCCTCCAGGCTCACCCCGGCCGGCACCGGCAACACCTGCCGGGCGTCCACCGCCACGAATTCGGCATAGCCGCCGCCGGTCAGCAACGCGCAGACTTCTTGTCCCACCGACCAACTCGTAACCTCGTCACCGACGGCGGCGATCACCCCGGAGACCTCCAGGCCGACGATCTCGCTGGCCCCCGGCGGGGGCGGATACACCCCCATCACCTGCAGCAGGTCGGCTCGGTTGACCCCGGCCGCGGCCACCCGGATCAGCACCTCACCGGGGCCGGGTGCCACATCGGGCACCTCTTGCCATGTCAGGACCTCGGGCGATTCGACGACGATGGCACGCATGCCGAACACGCTACTACCGGCCCGATCCGGCCCGAACGCATTGTGGCGCCCGGGGTACGATTTCCGGCGGTGGCGTGGCAGAGCGGCCTAATGCACTCGCCTTGAAAGCGAGAGACGGCTAACACCGTCCGGGGGTTCAAATCCCTCCGCCACCGCCAGTCCCGTTCTCTCGTTGACTCTGCACTCAGGGCGGTCGCTACTCGCACTTTTGCGCCCTGAGCGCAGAGTCAACTTCGCCGACGGCTCTGAATTCCCAGCGCCGGTGAACAATTCCTACCCATAGCGCGTGTTATCGATCCGGGTCTACGACGGGACCTGCCGGGACCACAACTCCGCCCGTAACCAAGGCTGGTTGCGGACTGCGCTCCAGGACGGGCGGCTGGCCCGCGGCGGCTACCCGAACGTGTCGAATCCGGGGGGCAATCCGCCAGGCTCCGACGGCGTCCTGCCGAGGAGTGCCGCCGCGACCCCGCGGAGGATCCGCGGGTCAATCGCTGGCATGCAGCGCGCCGCATGCCGAAATCGCCTGCACGACTATACTTCTCATGTCGAATTGACATCCGCGAATGGCTCGGCCGCCGTGCCCGGAATCCGGTATTGTCCAATGTGAGTTCGTATATATGGAACATCGCTCGCTAAATGCCGCCACCCCTGGCTAGCATGTCGAGAATGACGCGCCCGTCCCGTCGTCGCACGGCCAGCGATCTGCCGGGCCTCGACATCGCCGAACAACGGTCATGGCAGAACTATCTGCACGCCGCGTTGCGGTTTCACACCGCAATGGACCGCTGTCTCACCGAAGCGCACCACCTCTCGGTGATCGACATGCGGGTCCTCGACATTCTCGACAGGTCCGCCGACGGTGCCGCGCGGATGGGGGATCTGGCCGATGCTCTGGCGGCGAATCCGCATCATATGACCAAGCGCATCCACCGGCTTGAGGAGCGGGGTCTGGTTCAGCGCGAACAGAATTCCGCGGATCGACGCGGCGTGGTGGCCCGGATCACCGAAGAGGGACGCAGCGTGGCGGTGCACGCCAGCCGCGATTACGCCCAGGGGGTCAAGGCCCATCTCATCGGTTCGTTGTCTCGCCGCCAGCTCACCACCCTCGAGGAGAACTGCCGCCGTATCAATGTCGGTCTGGGTCAGACGAAGCCGACGCTCTAGCCTCCGGGCTGTGTATCGGCGCGGAGCATGCGGCATCATCGACGTGATTTGTTGGTGCACTGACCGACGTGCGGTACTCCCACGGCACCCTCAGTCGACTTTTCCGGCGTTTGCTCCCAGGCGAAAACCGGATATGGAGGACGTCGATATCGGTGGGTGGTCGCTCGTTCTATTACTAGGACATGCAGCTAACTTGAATTAGCCGGGACCGGGTCGATATTCCGTGTTAGACATCGATGTGACCCGCCGTCTAGCTACCTAAGCGTCGCGCTAGAACGTGTTCTGATCGTTACCCGCGAGTTAGTTTCCGATTGAATCAACTAGGCGCGGTAGTAGAGTTTGCGGGCCGTGGGCCAAAAGTGCTCGGAGCAGCATCGATGACATTCCGGTGAGAGTTGCGGGCCGCCGCGTGGCGGTAGTCATCTGGTCGTCATGATGTGGTCCATCGCGATTTCGGCGGCTGTTCTGCAACGCAATTCGGTACCGTCGCCCGCCGTGGAGCAGATGGGTGCCGGTGCACCGGCGCTGTGGTTGCCAGGACTTGACGACCTCGAGCAACGGTCGTGGCAGCAGTTCGCGGAATCGTCGACGCGTCTGGTGGTCGCGCTGAACCAGACCTTGACGGAGCAGCACGGGCTCGGCCTGTTCGAACTTCGGCTGCTGGAAGTCCTCGCCAAGTCCGACTCCGGATCCGCGCGGATGAGTGAACTGGCCGGCGCGTTGATGTTGTTGCGCAGCAGGGTGACCTGGCTGACCGGTCGCCTGGAAGCGCAAGGGCTCCTGCGGCGGGCCCGCTTCGCCGGCGATGGTCGGGGCGTGCGGGCCGAGATCACCCCCGCCGGCCGGAATCGGGCGGCCGAGGCCCGCAAGACCTACGCCCAGTTGATCCGGGTGCTGTATGTGAACCGGATGTCCCGACAGCAGATGCTGGCGCTGGGCGCCAGCTGCCAGCAGATCAACGAATCGATGGCGGCGGCCGAGCTTCGGGTCAAGCCGAACTAAGTCGAGCCGCACGGCGTTACATCGCGGCCCCTGGTGCAAATACTTCTGAATTCTCCCCACTGGCAGCACGCCTCCTCATTACCATCGCCCGGCATGGGACGCCGGACGGCGATTGAACGGGCGATATGGGAGCTTCCCGCGCTCGACCCCGCAGAGGGCGCGTGTGTACAGCTGTTCATGGAGTCATCGTTGCGACTGTTTGCGGCGTTGAACCATCGACTGATCACCGAACACGGTCTGCCCCTGTTCGGTGTTCTGGTGCTGGATCTGCTGGCCCGATCGGCGTCGGGATCTGTCCGAATGGGCGACATCGCAGAGGAATTCGCCATGGCGCCCAGTCGTGTGACCCAACTGATCACACGACTGGAGGCGCGGGGCCTGGTCGCACGGCGTCAACACCCCGGCGACCGGCGAGCGGTGCTGGCCTGCATCACCGACGAGGGCCGGGGGTTGCACCGGCCCGCCGTGGCGACTTACGCGCGGGCGATCCGCGTGCACTACCTGGAGCGACTGTCGCGGCCGCAGGCGATCGCCCTGGGTGACGTCTGCCGTAGGACCGGCGCGCAGATGAGGCCGGCCGGGGCGCGCCGGACACGGCATTCGACGACCGGGATCCCTGCCGTGACAGTTTGACGGATTCTCAGGTAGGCCGTGGCCTCAACCGGCGTCGCCGGACGCAGCGTCGCCTGCTCGCGCGGCGCGCTTTCCGTTCCGACCGCTGGTCACAGCGGTTGACAGGCGTCAAGAATTGTCGGCGCAAAAGTTTGCTTATGTTGATGAATGTGCGGGAGGTTCGGCACTTGAGAAGCGTTTTTTCGTCTCGCGCGAGGAAATCGTCGATTGTGCATGTCGCAGCAGTTCAGCAAGGTATTTCGCACCGTCTCGACGCGGAATAGGTCAGGCTGAACATGTTTCAATTCTTACCAGTCGGTAATTTCCAATTGAACCACTAAATGCCGGTCAATAGTTTGCTGTAAAGCGCCGCAAAACTGTCTACCTCGCGTTATCCGCGTCCCGGCGATTGCCAGTGCGAGTACGGGCGATTAACTTTGCGGACCTCATCCCTAGGACTGGTGTTTTTCAGGTCATGCTCAGTTACTTTTCGGGCACTGAGTCACATGACCGAAGGAGCTCCCTTGCACGCCATTCTTCGCCCCTACGCAACGGCCGGCGTCGTCATCGCCGGGACCGGCCTGATCGCCGCCACACCGGTGGCGGCGCCGGCACCCGCGGCGCCCGCGGTCATCGATGTCGCGCTCACGGGGCTGCCCGGCATCGTCGACACCTGGCAGGACGTGTTCAACACCGCGTCGGCCAACGCCACAACGCTGCTCAACAACTACATGCTGGCCCCCGGGGTGGCCTGGCAGCAGCTGTTCGCCAACTGGATGGGCTACACCCAGCAGTTCCTGGACGACCCGAGCAGCAGCACGTTGGCCGACATCAACACCCAGATCCAGGACCGCTGGGTAGCGGTTCGTGACGGCTGGGCGGTGCAGGACATGCTCGCCGCGACAAAGGGTCTCGTCACGCAGCACACCCTCGACGGGGCAGGACTGACCGGCCACGCCTTCCTGTACAACCAGTTGCCGAGCTTCCTGCCGCCCGACATCGACGCCGAGTCGGTGACGGCCGTCGTCGACTGGCTTACGTCACCGCTGAGTGCGGTCATCATCGGCTCACTGGGTCCCGGCATCAGCCCGTGGGTCGCGATGATGAACAGCATCGACGACGGCGACGGCTTCAGTGAGATCATCGCCAACACCTGGGGTGGCTTCCTCAACGGCGCCACGCTCAGCCTCGACTTCCTACTGCCGATGATCAACGACGCAGGATTCCTCCCCGTCGGAATGAGCTTGGACCACTTGGAGTTTGCCTTCGGCGGCCTCCTCACTCCCGGCTCGGTGTCGGTCGGCCCGTACGAGGTCCTGGGTACCGGTGGCGAAGTAGTCGCGTCGATCCCGGCGGTCGGCGGCTCAATCTTCAACGGCATCGGACTGGAAATGGTCGGCGTGCCACTGCTCAACACCATCGCCATGGACGGCCAGGCCATCGGCCCCATCGCGGCCTGGGAGGCGTGGGGTCAGATCGTGGGGGCGCTGCTCGGCTCCGGTTGGAGTGGGAAAGGCGCGGTCGTCGTGACGCCGCCGATGGCGGGTGTCGAACTGCCGGTGATACCGGACGACCTTTTCGATGACGGCGGAGCCAGCGCGGAAGCGACGAACGTCTTCAGCGGTCTACAAGACCTGCTCGACGACATCTTCTCCTGAAACCGCTTATCAAAACTCAACTACCCCAGCGCTTTACATCTTAGAAAGGTGTTCCTCAATGAGTCGTCGTCACAGCAGCAGCCGGCGTCGCGGTCAAGCCGGCCGGACGCGCCGCAACCGGATCATCGGAGCCGGTGGTGCGGCCGGTGCATTCCTGGCGTTCGGGATGGCGCCCCTGGCGACCCCGCCGTCGGCTCAGGCCGACGGGTTCGACTTCGGGTGGGATTGGTTCGACCCCGCGACCTCGGCCGCCGATGCCCCGCTGGGCGCGGCCGCCGGCTTCTTCGACATGAGCACCATCATCGACCAATGGTTCTACGAGCCACTGCATTTCGGTGTCGAGGCGTGGATCAACAGTGACCTCGGCGAGTGGGTCAACGGCTGGATCAACGAATCGTCCGGACTGTTCCTGATCGGTGACGGTGCCGACGGCACCGCCGACAACCCCGACGGCGGCGACGCCGGACTGTGGTTCGGCGACGGCGGCGACGGCTGGAGCAGCGACGAGGCCGGCGTGGCCGGCGGCGACGGTGGTGCGGCCGGCTGGTTCGGCAACGGCGGCGACGGCGGTGACGGTTTCGAGAGCAGCGCCGGCGGCGCCGGCGGCGTCGGCGGTACGTTCATGGGCCTCGGCGGTGACGGCGGTAACGGTGGTGACGGTGTCGGAGTCGGCGCGGTCGGCGGGGTCGGCGGTGCCGGCGGTGACGCGGTCGGCTGGTTCTTCGGCAACGGTGGCAACGGCGGCCAGGGCGGTAAGGGCACCGATGGCGCCGCGGGCAGCTACGCCAACGGTGGTACCGGCCACGGCGACATCGGCGGCTGGGGCGGCAATGGCGGGGTCGGCGGCCGCAGCGGCTATTACTTCGGCAACGGTGGCCAGGGCGGTGACGGTGGCGTCGCCGGTAACGGCGGCGCCGCGGCCAACGGGGTGGATGACGGCATCGCGGGTCACCTCAACGGTGGTAACGGCGGTCAAGGAGGTGCCGGCGGCACCGGCGGGCTCGGTGGGGTGAAGTTCAACGGCTCCTTCGGGCAGGCCGGCGAAACCGGGACCGGTGCCGACGGAGGTAACGCGGCCAACGGTGGCGAGGGCTACCGGGACGAGGACACCGGCGACTACCTGGGCAAGGGCGGCAACGGCGGCACCGGCGGCACGGCCGGCAACGGCATCGTCGGCGGCAACGGCGGGTCGTCCGGCGACGGCGGTGACGGAACGACCGGCGGTAACGGCGGTATCGGCGGGCGAGGCGGCGCTTCCGAGGGCGCCAACACCGGCGGCGCCGGCAGTGCCGGCGGCGAGGGCGGCTTCGGCACCAGCAAGGGCGGCAACGGCGGTGTCGGCGGTGCCGGTGGCAACAGCGTCGAGGGCAACGGTGGCGCCGGCGGCAATGGCGGCAACGCAGGCGATGCGGCCACCGATGACGACAGCATCCAGACCACCGGCGGCTCCGGTGGCAGCGGCGGGCTCGGCGGCGCGACCGCCGAGGGCAAGGGCGGCACCGGTGGGCTCGGCGGTGCCGCCGGTAGCGGAACCTATCTCGGCGGCAACGGCGGTCAGGGTGGCGCCGGTGGCGCCGTGACGGCCGGCAACGGCGGCGTCGGGGGCGACGGTGGCAAGGGCGCCGACGGCGGGCAGAGCACCGGGTGGACGTCGGGCAGCGGCACCATCTTCAGCAAGGGCGGCAACGGCGGCAACGGCGGGGCCGGAGGAGCCGGCGCCTCGGGCACCGGCGGCCACGGTGGTGACGCCGGCAACGGCGCCGACGGGGCCACCGGTGCCGATGTCGCCAGCACCGGCGGCAACGGTGGTAATGGTGGTGCCGGCGGTGCGGCGGCGGCAACGCTGACCGGTGGTGGCGGTACCGCCGGTGATGCCGGGGCCGGTGGTCACGGTGGCAACGGCACCGCCTCCGGCGGTAACGGCGGCACCGGCGGCGTCGGCGGAGCCGGATTGTTTGTCGGCGGTGACGGCGGCGATGGCGGTACCGGCGGCAGCAGCGGCGGCGTCTCGGCCGTCGGCAACCCGTTCGGCGTCAGCCACGCAGGTAACGGAGGCGCCGGCGGTGCGGGCGGGGTCAGCGCGCTCACTCCGCAGGCCAGCGGCCAGCCTGGGCCCGGCGGGCACGGCGGCAACGGCGGCAACGGCGGTAGTGGCGCAGGTGCGGTCAACGGTGGCACCGCCGGCGTCGGCGGCAGCGGCGGCGCCGGCCTCAACGGCGGCGAAGGTGGTGACGGCGGGGTCGGCGGCGCAGCGACCGGCACCGGCAACGGTGGCAACGGTGGCAACGCCGGCAGCGGCGGGGCCGGCGCGCCCGGGCACAAGGGAATTGCCCACCCATCCGGCGCCGGCGGTGACGGCTGGAACGGTGGTGACGGCGGCAGCGGCGGCAGCGGCGGGGCCGGCGGCACGGCGGTCAGCGGCAACGGCGGTAACGGTGGCAATGCCGGCAACGGTGGCACCGGTGGTGTCGGCGGCGTGGGCGGAAAGGGCGGTGTCGACGCGAACGGCAACGGCCTCGACGGCGGTAGGGGCGGGACCGGTGGGGCCGGCGGCCTTGCCAGCGGCACCGCGGGTGCCGGCGGTGTCAGTACCGGTGGCACCAACGGCAACGCCGGCAGCGCCGGAGTCGACGGCAACGGTGGCGCCGGGGGCGCCGGTGGCGTGGGCGGCAACGGCACCGCGGGTACCGCCGGGAGCAGTTCTGCGAATGGCGCGGGCGGCAACGGCACCGACGGAGGATCCGCCGGCAACGGTGGGGCCGGTGGCACCGGTGGCACCTCGGTCGGCGGTCAGGGTGGCGCCGGTGGAATGGGTGGCGCAGGTGGTGCCGGTGGCGCGGGCGGGGCCGGCGGCAATGGCGGCGTGAACTCCGCCGGCGACGGACTGGCCGGCGGTGACGGCGGTGATGGCGGTGCGGCCGGTAAGGGCGGCGCCGGGGGAACCGGTGGCAACAGCACCAGTGGCGTCGACGGAACTGCGGGCACCGGTGGTCTCGGTGCCAGCGGCGGCGCGGGCGGCAACGGTGGCAACGGTGGCGTGCCGACCGGTGGCGGGACCGGTGGAGCCGCCGGCGACGGGGGCACTGGCGGGGCCGGCGGGGACGGCGGCCCGGGGGGCACCCCGGACGGCACACCCGGCATCGACGGCGCCGATGGAGCAAACGGAACGCCTGGCGTCCCCGGCTAAGGCGTACCGTTCAAGCGCCGCGGCCGTCGAGTCACCCACTCAGGAACTCGGCGGCCGCGGTCGCGTTCCCACCCCGTTCATACTGCACCCAGGTCACACCCCACTTGCACTTCGTCGCCATGGGTGCGGCGTCAACGGGTTGTGCGGGGGATCTCCGCGCTGATCGTGTCCATCAATGCCCGGTACCGCTTGACCTCCGGGTCCTGGCCGGGCTTGCCGCTGGAGATCAACCCCGCCGACAGTCCACGCTGCGGGTCGGTCCAGATCGCGCAGTTCACCAGACCCAGATGCCCGAACGCCGCCGGCGCGCCGCGGCCGAACGGCCCGAACCGCTCCGAACCCAGCATGAAACCGGTGCCCCAGCGCAACGGCGCCAGCCCGGTGGCCACGTCCGGCCGCAACCGTCGGCACTGCCGCACCGCGCCGCGCATCGTCGCCGCCGACAGCACCCGCACGCCGTCCGATTCGCCTTCGCCACGCCAGATCTCGGCGAATCGGGACAGCTCGTCGGCGGTGGAGATGGTGTTCGACGACGGCACCACGGTGGTCAGGAAGAACGGGCTGTTGGTGACGGGGATGATCTCGTGCACCGACCCGCCGATCGCCTTGCGGAACACCGCCACCGCCGCGCCGGTGGGCTGCACGCCGGTGGGATGGCTGGGCGCCACCAGCGGGATATCGGCCGGCGCCACCCCGTAATTGGTCCACCGGAACCCCAGCGGCTCGAGGATCTCGGTGGCCAGCACCTCACGGATGTCGCGCCCGGTGGCGGCCCGGACGATCTCGCGGGTCAGCGGCCCCCAGGTCAGCGCGTGATACATGTGCATCAGCCCCGGCGGGTAGATCGCCTGCAGGTTGGCCAGCTGCGCCTGGGCGTACTCCGGGTCGTCCGCCCGATTCAGGTCGGGTTTGGGCCCGGTCGCGAACGGCACCCCGGCACTGTGGGTCATCACGTGACGAATAGTGGTGCGGGCCTTGCCATGACGGCCGTACCCGGGAATGTAGTCGCTGACCCGATCGTCCAGCGAGAACGCCCCGCGCTCGACCAGCATGTGCATCACCGTGCTGGTGATCGCCTTGGCGGCCGAATACACGCAGAAAGGGGTGTCCACCCGCACCGGAACGAGCTCCGCGTCAACGGGATCCGACGGGCCGTTGCCCCAGCCGTGCCCGATCGCGCGGTTCAGAACCACCCGGCCGTCGACCCGCAGGCACAATTGGATGGCCGGATGCAGGCCACCGGCATACCAGTGCCGGGCGGCGGCCCAGATCCGTTCCACGGCTGCGGAATCGACACCCGAGTGGTCCTCGGCGCCGATCGCGGTCACGGAATCCAGATCGGCGGGCAGGCGCACCCGGCCGTCGGCGGTCATGACCGGCCCCGCCCGAAATACAGTTCCTGCGTCGCCACACACACCAGCTGGCCGGCCCGGTTGTACAGCGTCGCGCTGGTCAGCCCGCGTCCGCCGACGCCGCTGGGGGTGAACTGATCCGAGAGCACCCAGTCCGACAGGTCGACCGGTCGCTGGAACCACAACGCATGGTCGATCAAAGCGTTGAACGTGGCCGCCTGATTGGTGGCCCGCATCGCCAGCGCGGTCTCCACCATCTTGGTGCCGGTCAGATACGTCAGCAGCGCGCTGTGCATCACCGGGTCGGCGGGCACCGCGTCGACGGGCTTCCACCACATCCGCAGTCGCGGCGAAGGAGTGCCGGTATCCATGGCCAGCCGCGGCGGCGTGTCGATGTAGCGGACGTCGAACGGGTGCGGCTGCACCCAGTAGCCGCCCAGCTCCGACGCGTAGGCGGCATGCTGCTCCTGCGACGTCGGAAGCGATTCCGGCGCAGGAACATCGGGGAGAGGCTGCTGATACTGCGGCGCGTCGACGGCCACCGTGAACGACGACAACACCTCGAGCAGGATCTGGCCGTCCTGGCGCGCGGTGACCTGCCGGGTGGACAGCGTGCCGCCGTCGCGGGCCACCTCCACGTGCATGTCGACCGGGCGGCGGGCATCCCCGGCCCGCAGGTAGTAGACGTGCACGCTGTGCGGCACCCGTCCGGGCGCGGTGCGGCTGGCCGCGATCAGCGCCTGGCCGGCGATGTGCCCGCCGACGATGTGGTGCGCCGGGTTGTCCATCTGGGTGGCGACGAAGTGCTCGTCGTCGACGCGGTCGACGTCCAGTGTGGCGATGATGTCTGCCAGCGTCGGCTGCCGGTGGGGCACTTCAGAACTCACGCGTGCGCTCCGATCTCCATCAGGTACACCCCGGCGCCGATCAGCACCACGCCGCCGGCCATCATCGGGGTGAACGGGTCGTCGAACAAGAATCGGGCCAAAACAGCGGTCAAGGCCACGCCGATGCCCGACCAGACACCGTAGGCCACCCCCACCGGGATGCCGCGCTTGAGCACCATCGCCAGCAAGACGAACGACGCGGTATAGCCGACGGCCACCGGGATCGCCCACTGCCATCGGCTGAAGCCGTCGGAGGCACGCATCGACAGCGTGCCGGCGACCTCGAACCCGATCGCCCCGAGCAGCAGCAGCCAGGCCATCACTCGCCGGTGAACTCGGGCTTGCGTTTGCCCATCATCGCGCCGATACCCTCCATCAGATCCTTGGACGCCAGGAACGCCGAGTTCCAGGCGGCGACGTAGCGCAGGCTGGCCGCCACCCGGTCGGTGCGCTGCTCGTCGAGCACATCCTTGACCCCGGCCACGGTCAGCGGCGGGTTGGCGGCGATCTCGGCCGCGGTCGCGTGCGCGGCGGCCAGGCAGGCCTCGGCGTCGTCGAAGACGTCGTTGACCAGACCGATCTTCTCCGCGCGGGCCGCGTCGATGTCCTTGCCGGTCAACGCCAGCTCGCGCAGGTGCCCGTCGGACAGGATCAGCGGCAGCCGGGCCAGGCTGCCGACGTCGGCGACGATCGCCAGTTTCACCTCGCGCACGCTGAACTTCGCGTCCGCCGAGGCGTAGCGGATGTCGACCGCCGAGATCAGGTCCACCCCGCCGCCGATGCACCAACCGCTCACCGCGGCGATCACCGGGGTGCGGCAGTCGGCGACCGCGGTGATCGACCCCTGCATCTGCTGCAGCTCACGGTGGAAATCCGCGCGCGGCCGGGCCAGCGCACCGCCGTCGGCCATCATCGGGGTCAGGGTGCCGCCCATGGCGGCCAGGTCCAGCCCGTAGCTGAAGTTCTTGCCGGAGCCGGTCAGCACGATCGCCCGCACCTCGCGGTCGGCGTCCAACTCGGCGAAGACGACCGGCAGTTCCGCCCAGAACGCCGGACCCATCGCATTGCCCTTGCCCGGTCCGATCAGCGTGACCTGCGCGACGTGGTCTTTGATCTCGACGGTTACGGATTCGTATTGGCCCATGGTCAAACCGTAGCCTGGTCGCATGACCTCCGAACTGCGACCCGGCTCTGGCGATCCGCCCGCCGACGAACTCGCCGCAGCGGATGCCGCGTGGGCGGTGCTGCAGCGGGTGCTGAGCGGCATCACCAGCGACGACTGGTCCAAACCGACGCCGTGTTCCGAGTTCGACGTGGCCCGGCTGACCGACCATCTGCTGCATTCGATCGCGGTCTTGGGTGGCCCGGCGGGCGCCGAACTCCCAGAGCCCAGTCCCACCGATTCGCCGGAACACCGGGTCGGGCCCGCCGCCCGGGCCGCCCTGGATGCCTGGCGCCGCCACGGGCTGGATGGCGTTGTCAGCGTCGGACCCGCCGAGATGCCGGCCAGGACGCTGGTCGGGATCTT
The DNA here is from genome assembly GCF_963378075.1 of Mycolicibacter sp. MU0083. Taxonomy (NCBI): domain Bacteria; kingdom Bacillati; phylum Actinomycetota; class Actinomycetes; order Mycobacteriales; family Mycobacteriaceae; genus Mycobacterium; species Mycobacterium kokjensenii. The sequence continues at coordinate 3,921,810 of NZ_OY726394.1, read as the reverse complement.
GGCGCTGGAGTTCCTGGTACACGCGTGGGACTACGCGACGGCGACCGGCCGCACGCTGGACGGCGTGGAGTCGCTGGCCACCTACGTCCTCGGCCTGGCCCGCACGATCATCACCCCGGAGGGTCGGGTGCGCGCGGGATTCGATGAGCCCGTCGACGTCGGCGCGCCCGCATCAGCCCTGCAACAGCTGATCGCCTTCACCGGCCGGTCATAGCCCCGCAACCTGCGCGCCAACTCGACGTCGTACCGCCCGCATAACGTGGGTGACGTATGAACGTTTCTGGGTGGGTCTGGGCGCTGACGATCATCGGCCTGCTGGGGCTGCTTGGATTCGACTTCTTCGGCCATGTCCGCAAGGCACACGTCCCGACGTTGCGGGAAGCGGCGATCTGGTCGGCCGGCTACGTCGGCATCGCGGTGCTCTTCGGGGTGGGGATCTTGGTGTTCGGCGGGATGGCCGCCGGCGGGGAGTACTTCGCGGGGTATCTGACCGAGAAGGCGCTGTCGGTCGACAACCTGTTCGTCTTCCTGGTGATCATGGCCGGCTTCCGGGTGCCGCCGGCCGATCAGCAGAAGGTGCTGTTGTTCGGGATCGTGTTCGCGCTGGTTGCCCGGACCGGCTTCATCTTCCTGGGCGCGGCTTTCATCGAGACCTTCGCGTGGGCGTTCTACTTCCTGGGGTTGATCCTGTTGCTGACGGCGGGCAGCATGCTGCGCTCGGCCAGCGGTGACGAGGCCCTCAAGGCCGACAACGTCGCGATCAGGCTGGCCAAACGGGTCATCCACACCAGCGAGCACTACGACGGCGACAAGCTGTTCACCATCGTCGACGGCCGCCGCGCAATGACCCCGATGCTGTTGGTGATGGTCGCCATCGCCGGCACCGACGTGATCTTCGCGCTCGATTCACTGCCGGCGATCTTCGGCCTCACCCGCGACACCTACATCGTGTTCACCGCCACCGCGTTCTCGCTGCTGGGGCTGCGGCAGTTGTACTTCCTGCTGGAAGGTCTGCTGGACCGGCTGGTCTACCTGTCCTACGGGCTCGCGGTGATCCTCGGCTTCATCGGCGTGAAGCTGATCCTGCACGGCCTACACGAGAACAACGTGCCGTTCATCAACTCCGCCGAACCGGTCGATGTCGTCGAGATCGGCACCGGGGTGTCGCTGCTGGTGATCGGGGGCGTGCTCGCGGTCACCGTCGCCGTCTCGCTGCTGAGCCGACGCGGCCGCGGCCAGGCCGCGATCGCCAACGCCAGGCGATACGCCACCGCCTACCTGGACACCGGGGCCGAGCACAGCACCGCCGAACGGGAACGGATCTACGCGCGACTGCTCGACGAATGCGATCAGATCGTGGAACTCGATCCCGGCGACGGCCGGCTGGTCCGTGACGACCCGGCGCTGATCGATCTGCTCGACCGTGCCACCGCCGACCGGCTACGTGATCCCGACGGTCAGTCCCGCTCGAGGAAGAAGTAGAAGTACCGGCCGTTGTCCAAGACTCCCGCCTTGCCGTTCATGATGCCCAGCACGGTGTCGTCGTCGACGCGCTTGAAGTGGTCGTGGGTGGGCTGGCCGTCGTAGACCATGGTCGCCACCATTTCGCCGCGGAACTCCTCGGTCCACAGGCTCGCCTCGCCCTTGCCCAGCTTGACGTTGGAGAACTTGTTGCCGTCGTCGTCCAGGCAGACCAGCGGCTGCACGTCGGTGATCGACTTGAACGTCTTGCCGTACCAGCGGGCCTTCTCCAACAGGCCGTTCATCTTGTGGCCGGTGACGAACTCGCCGCCGCGCCACTCCCCGATCATCTGCTCCAGGGTGGCCGGCGGCAGCGTCGCCCAGAATGCGTCGAGCTCGGCGTCGGCGATGGTGTCGGTGCGCGCCCGGAGCGCGTCGAACGTCGTGCGTGCGTCAGTCATCGGGGGATCTCCTTATCCGGCCTTGTTCACGGCCCGCTTGAGGCCGAACAGCAGTCCGTTCGCCAACATCGAGGCCACCAGCGGCAACGAGTTGTCGGCGCTGACGGTGTAGCTGATCTGGGTTCCGGCTCCGGCCGGCGCCAGCGTCACCTCGCCGACGTAGTTGCGGAACGGCACACCCTTGACGCCGCGGTAGCTCAGCCGCCGCTCCGGTTCGAAGGCGATGATCTCCTCCACCAGGGGAGCCATCCCCGGCACCGCCTGGATACGACGCTGCGCGCCCACCCCGTTGGGCTCGGGGGCGCCGGGCGTGATCACGGTGATCTTCAAACCGGGCGCCCAGGAGGACATGCCCTCGTAGTCGGTGAGCACGGCCCACACCTGGGCCGCCGAAGCGGCGACGGTGGCAGTCGCGGTCGCGTGCATAACGGTTCCTTCCTCAGCGATACGTCTGTGCGAACCGTAACAGTGCGTCGTTCTCCTCCGGCGCGCCGATACTGACCCGCACACCGTCCTCGCCGTACGGGCGCAGCACCAGACGGGCCGCCGCGGCCGCCGCCACGAAGTCCGCAGTGCGCTCGGCCAGCGGCAGCCACACGAAGTTGGACTGCGAATCCGGCAGCTCGAATCCGGCGTCGCGCAGGGCCGCCGACACCCGGACCCGTTCGGCGACCACCGCGTCGGTGCGCGCCAGCAGTTCGTCGGCGGCGTCCAGCGAGGCGATCCCGGCGACCTGGGCCACGCTGGACACCGTGAACGGCACATAGACCTTGCCCAGGGCGGTGATGATCTCCGGGGCGCCCACCGCGTAGCCCAGCCGCAGCCCGGCCAGCCCGTAGGCCTTCGAAAAGGTTCGCAACACAACCACGTTGGGGTGCCTGCGCACCAGGCCCAGGCTGTCGGGCAGCAGGCCGTCGCGGATGTACTCCACATACGCCTCGTCGATGGCGACCAGGATGTGCGGCGGCACCGCGGCCACGAACGCCGCCAGCGCGTCGGGGTCGACGACGGTGGAGGTGGGGTTGTTCGGGTTGCAGACGAAGATCAGCCGGGTGCGGTCGGTGATGGCGGCCAGCATCGCGTCCAGGTCGTAGGTGTGTGCGCGCAACGGCACCTGGACCGGGACGGCGCCGGCGGTGCGCACCTGCAGCGGGTAGATCTCGAAGCTGCGCCAGCCGAAGATCACCTCGTCGCCGGCGCCGGTGCTGATCTGGATGAGCTGCTGGCACAGGCTCACCGACCCCGCACCGGCCGTCACATGCTCGGGCCCGAAGCCGACGTGTTCGGCCAGTCGGGCGCGCAGCGCCGCGTAGCCGTTGTCCGGGTAGCGGTTGATGGTCGCCAGGGCGGCCTCGACGGCTTTGACCACGCTGGGCAGCGGCGGCAGCACCGTCTCGTTGCTGGCCAGTTTGATCGATCCGGGGACGGTCTTGCCTTCGACGTAGGCCGGCAGCGCGGCCATCTCCGGGCGCAGGTGGACGGTCACGGACCACAGCATATGTGTGCTGTTCGCAGGGCATGACGGCGCGGCAATGACCCCGCGGTTTTAGAACTGGGGCAGTGATCCGGTACCCTCAACGAGTTCGAGGAGGCGTGCCAGAGCGGCCGAATGGGACTCACTGCTAATGAGTTGTCCTCTTTACGGGGGACCGGAGGTTCAAATCCTCTCGCCTCCGCAACGGCCGGGCTTGCTCGACCGACAACTGAAGACCGGCGCCCGTAGCTCAACGGATAGAGCATCTGACTACGGATCAGAAGGTTGGGGGTTCGAATCCCTTCGGGCGCACCGTGTTAGTACCAGGAAAGCCCCGGCTCCGGCCGGGGTTTTCCCGTTCGCGGGCTTACTAGAACTCGTTCACTTTGCATCCAGGGCGGGCCCTACTCGCACTTTTGCGCCCTGAGCGCAGCGTCAACGGGGGGAATGCGGGCTGCGCCCACAGTCAGCGTGGACTACGGGCGGACCACCGGGGCGTTGGCGGTGAACCAGGCGGTCTTCTCCTGCCACGACCGCGTCAGCCCGTAGGCGAAGACGCCCACCGACAGGCAGATGCACGCCCAGATCGCCGGGCCGGCGTAGTGCCCGAACAAGATCGAGATGACGGCCACGGCGAGCGCCGCCACCGCGAACAGCATCGCCACCACGTACAGGGTCAGCGTCGCCTTCGCTCGCGGGTCGTGCCGGAGCGCCAGCAACAGCCGGTTGACGTAGGCGCTCATGAACAGCACGATCGCGCCGGACGTCGCCTCGTAGACGGTCAGCCAGATGTCCCCGCTGAGGGTGGTGAACATGTCCGGCACGGCACCGCGTTCGGACTTGGCGAACGTCACCAGCAGCACCGTGACACCCAGCCCGAGCGGTACCAGTAGATGTTTGCGCATGATCGGCAGCACATTCGCGGGATCGGTCAGCCGAACCAGCATGTGGTAGACGTTCGCGAGCACCCCCACCAGCAGGCACAGCCATCCGACCAACTGCTGGAGGTTCCAGAACCCCGTCACCGTGTGCAGTGCCGGGCCCAGCTCGTCGCCGGCCCACGGGGTCAGCAGCAACAGTGCCAGCCCCTCCATGGCGATGGCTAAGGTCGCGCCGGCCTCCCAGCGTGACCACCAGGTGTCGCGGCGTACCCACAGGCAGTACGCCACCATCGTGAGCGTGCCGGCGATGAACGCAGAGGTGATGAAATCGGCACTGACCATGAGCCGTTCACCGTCCGCCCGCTACCGGGGTGAACCAGGAACTCTTCGCTTTCCAGGATTGCGCCGACCCGAAGGCGAATGTCGCTACCGCCATGCAGATGCAGAACCAGATGCCGGGAGTGGCGTCGTCTCCGTCGACCCAACTGGAGCCCACCACGATCAGGCACGCCGCGGTCGCAAACGCCATCGATACCAGGAAGATGTCGATGGTGGATTTGGCCCGCGGGTCGTGACGCAGGGTCAGCATCAGCCGGGAGACGTAACCGCTCAGGTAGATCACCAGCGCGCAGCCCACGATCTCGTACAGCATCATCCACGCGTCATTGCTGGGAGCGGCGAAGATGTCAGGCTGGTACTGCTGATCGGAACGCAGGTATGCCGGGACCATTACCGCCAAGCATAGCGAAATCGGGATCAGCAGCTGCCGACGCATGATCATTCGCACCTGATCGTGGTCGGCCATCCGCACCAGCATGTGGTAAATGTTCGCGGTCACCGCCACGATCAGGCCCAGGTGGCCGAGCAGTTGCGGAACGTTCCACACTCCGAGGCTGCGGTGTATCTGCAGCCCGATCGTGCGACTGGCCCACGGCGACATCAGCACCAGTGCGCAGGCCTCGAGTGCCAGCGCGAAGCTGGCGGCGTTCTCCCAACGCGACCACCAGGTGTCGCGGCGAACCCACAGGCTGTACAGGACCAGCGCGACGGTGGCGCCGATCATCGCGCCGATCATCGGGCATCACTCACCTTCGCCCGATTCTCGGCGTCGAACCAGCACTGGATGGCGAAGACGTCCGCGCAGGGCGGGATCATCGGGCGGGGGCGCACCGGCATACGAACGATAGTGGCGGTGATGGCCGCGATCAGGAACAGTTGGCCCGGCATCTGTGGCAGATTCCACAGCGCGCACCCGATCAACACGACCGCGCAGGTGGCGCGGCGACCTCGGAGGCTATCGGCGACGATTACCGGTGGCGCGGCAATGAGTGCTGAGACCATTGCGCGTTCTCACGACATTGCTTGCGGGGGCTTGGCTTCCGGCATCGCGCGCCCGTTGTGGGCGAACCAGGCGGTTTTGGCCTTCCAGGAGCGGGCCGAGCCGTAGGTGAAGATAGTCATGGATACGCACGCGCACAACCAGACCAGGGTGCTGACGTCGGCGTCGATCCAGGTGGTGCTGATCTGCGCCACCAAGCCCGCGAGCGCGAAGGCCGCCGACGCCGCATAGAGCTCGATGGTCTCCTTGGCCCGCGAATCCGATCGCAACACCAGCAGCAGCCGGGTCGCATAGCCGGACAGATAGATGAGCAACAGGCACAGTGTCACCCAGTACGCGTCCAGCCAGGGGTTGCCGCTGGCGGTCGCGAAGCCGTCGGGGTGATAGCCGGCGTCGGCGGCGACGAACAGTCCGATCAGCACGACCGCGCCCACGTGTACCGGTAGCACCACCTGCCGCCGGAACATCGGACGGGCTCTGCGGTAGTCGGTCATCCGCGGCAGCATGTGATAGATGTTCGCCGCGATCGCGACGACGAAGCAGAGATGACCGGCCAACTGCTGGACGTTCCACAGTCGCACGGCCCGGTGCAGCAGCGGCCCGAAATGGTGCGCAGCCCAAGGCGACATCAATGCCACGGCACACGTCTCCAGTGCGATGGCCACGGTCACGCCGATCTCCCAGCGTGACCACCACGTGTCGCGACGCACCCAGAGGCTGTACAGGGCCACCAGCATGGTGGCACCCACGAAGGCCGACGTCATGCGTCGACGGTACTTCTCGGAGACCGCGCTAGACGGGCGGTTTGTCCAGATCCGCCTTGAGGTCGCCGAGGCGCAGCGGCCGCGACGACTCCTCCAGGTACTCGGTGACGGAGTCGTGTTCGATCAAGCCGAACCGCACCTGCAGGTCGACGGGATTGAGCCCGAAGTACCTGGCGACGCGGATCAGATTGTCGGCACTGATCAGCCGTCCCTCGTGGGCCGCCTTGTAGTAGGCGGACTTGCGGTACCCGAATGCCTCGTAGACCTCGGTCGCGCCGAGCGGCCGGCCCACGAGGTAGGGCAACACTACGGTTGGGTCTTTGTGACGATCGTCCACAGCAATAAACCTTAGCTCGTTCTTGTGGACCGCACAAGTATTTTAGCAACTCCGGGGAGCGTAATTACTACGACGGCCTACTGGAAGTAAGCAAAAATAGCATTACACGGGCCACAATCTTGGTACCGACGGGTATTGCGGAGAGGTCGACTACATAATCCGGCGAATGTGGCGCATAGGGGAAGGTTTGTCCCCTCGCCGCAGACTCTGCGTAGACCTGAGCGTCGGCAACTCCCAGCAGAAGATAGGCCAGCGGCACCTCGTGGTGGGGTCCTTTGAGCAGATGGCAATCCTCCGAGCCGGTCAGCGCCGGCAACTGCCGCACCACGTTCGCGGCGCCGAGCATGCCCTCCAGGGCGCCCGCCACCCGCTCGGTCAGCGCGGCGTCGTTGACCAACGGCCCGGCGCCGCCGGCGAGGGTGATCTCCGGCAGCAACTCGTCGGGCATGTCGTAGCTGCGCGCGATCCCGGTACAGATCGCCCGGATGCCGGCGAGCATCTGCTCGCGCACGGCGGGATTGAGCCAGCGCAGGTTGACCTTGAGCTCCGCACGATCCGGGATGACGTTGTAGGCGGTACCGGCCTGGATCGCGCCGACGGTCAACACCGCGGTCTCACTGGGCGAGACGGCCCGACTGACGATGCTCTGGAACTGCACGACCGCCTGAGCGGCCATCAGCACCGGATCGCGGGCGTACTGCGGCATCGATCCGTGCCCGCCGACACCGTGGAAGACGATGTCGATCTGGTCGGTGCCGGCCAGTTGTTCGCCGCCCTCCGCGGCGACCATGCCCACCGGGATGGGCGCGGTGTGCACCGCGACGAAGGCGTCCGGGCGGGGTGCCACGTCGTAGAGGCCCTCGTCGATCATGTGCTGGGCACCGCGGGTCGGTTCCCCGGCGGGCTGCCCGACCAGCACCGCCGTGCCCGACCAGGAGTCGGTGGTCTCGGCGAGCACCTTGGCCAGCCCGAGCATCCAGGTCACGTGCGCGTCGTGGCCGCACAGATGCCCCAGTTCGGGATTGGCGCTGGCGTAATCCAGGCCGGTGGCCTCCGGAACCTCCAGCGCATCCATGTCGGCGCGGTACATCACCACCGGGCCGGGGCCGTTGGCCAACACCCCCACCACGCCGGTGCGGGCGATCCCGGTGGTCACCGTGTACCCGAGGTTGCTGAGCGCCTGCGCGACGATCCGCGCGGTGCGGACCTCGGCGAAACCCAGTTCGGGATTGCGGTGCAGGTCCTTGAAGATGTCGGTCAGCCGGCGGGTGTCGGCCGTGACGATCCGGTCGATGGTCTCGATCACCTCGGGCGAGACGGTCATGCCGCACCCGCCATCCAGGTCTGGGCCCGGTCGAACAGCCAGACCGCGGCCTCGTGCAGTTGTTCGCCGACCTCCTGCTGCGCCATACCGGCCGAGGCCCGGGCCAGCGTCCCCTCGATCACGATCGCCAGCTTGAACGCCGCCATCACCTTGTACCAGTCCAGGTGCGTCAGGTCGCGATCACTGCCCTCGGCGTAGCGCTGCACTAGTTCGGCGGGGGAGGCCAGTCCGTCCATGCCGGTCAGGGTGTGGCTGAACACGCTGGAACCGTCGTCTTGGCGCCACGTCGCCAACAGCCAGCCCAGATCCAGCAGCGGATCGCCGATGGTCGACATCTCCCAGTCCACGATCGCCGCGACCTGCGGCCCGGTGGGGGAGAACATCACGTTGGCCGCGTGGTAGTCGCCGTGCAGGATGCCCGGCCGCCACGACGTCGGCACGTTGGCCTGCAGCCAGGCGGCGACCTCGTCCAGGCCGGGCAGGTCCGGGCCCGGATAGTTCTCGAACTGCCGGTAGGAATCCAGCTCCGCCAGCCACCGCGGCACCTGACGCTCCAGGAAGCCGTCCGGTTTGCCGTAGTCGGCCAGCCCCACCGCGACATGGTCGACGGCGCCGAGCTTGGCCAGGGATTCGGCCATCGACAGTCCCATCCCGTGCCGGACCGTCGCATCACCGGCGTGCAGGGCGGGCAGTTCGCCGCTGGCGTTGAACCCCTCGACGGGCTCCATCAGATAGAACACCGCGTCCCCGAGCACGGCGGGGTCGTCGCAGACCGCGATCAGCGGCGGGTGCGGCACGTCGGTGCCGGTCAGCGCGGACAGCAGGCGGGTCTCCCGCAGCATGATCGCGTTGCTGCGCGGCCGCAGGTGCCGCGGACCGCGCCGCAGCACGTAGCCGCGGTCGGCCCGGGTGAACCGCAGCATGACGTTCTGGGTTCCGCCGGCCAGCTCGGTGATGTCTTCCAGCGGGCCCTCGCCCAGTTGCCGATCCGACATCCATTGCGCCACCGCTTCGAGGTCCACGGAGCCTGAACCTACCCGGTGCGTCAGGCTTTCGAGCGGGCTTGCTGGGAGATGGTCTGCACCCGGATCGTGTCGTCGCCGAACAGGAAGGTGTCCACGCCGTCGACGGCGAAAGCCGGTGCGTCCAGCGTCCACTCCAGCAGTAGCGCATCGCCGTGGTAGGTCTGCGATTTGACGGTGAACTCCGCACCGGACAGCGCCGAGGCCAGTTGGCCGAACGCGGCCCGGATGCCGCCGAGGCCCTGCGCGACGCCGGCGGCGGTGATCAACGCCGACTCGTCGTCGTAGTCGACGAGTAGTTCCTCGACGTCCTGGGCGAGCAGGGCGGCGAGGTGGTGGTCGAAGATTTCCTGGGGTGTGCGTGCCATCCGATGAAGATAGCGGGGCGACCGACATACTGGAACGCGATGACTGCGTCACGGGGATCGGCGGAACGTGTCGTGATGTCGCGCGCCGACGGCAAGCCGGTGACCGTGCTGGTGGTCGACGACGAGCCCGTGCTGGCCGAGATGGTGTCGATGGCGCTGCGCTACGAGGGCTGGAACACCACCACCGCCGGTGACGGCGCCGCGGCGATCGCGGCGGCCAAGGCCGAGCGCCCCGATGCGGTGGTGCTCGACGTGATGCTGCCCGACATGAGCGGCCTGGACGTGCTGACCCGGCTGCGCGAGATCAACCCGCTGCTGCCGGTGCTGTTCCTGACCGCCAAGGACGGGGTGGAGGACCGTATCGCCGGGTTGGCCGCCGGCGGCGACGACTACGTCACCAAGCCGTTCAGCATCGAAGAGGTGGTGCTGCGGTTGCGCGCGCTGCTGCGCCGCACCGGGATCAGCACCGCAGACTCCGGAGCCCAGATCGTGGTCGGGGATCTGGTCCTCGACGAGGACTCCCACGAGGTGACCCGCGGCGGTGACCCGATCACGTTGACGTCCACCGAATTCGAGTTGCTGCGCTACCTGATGCACAACGCCAAGCGGGTGTTGTCCAAGTCGCAGATCCTCGACCGGGTGTGGGACTACGACTTCGGCGGCCGGGCCAACATCGTCGAGCTCTACATCTCCTACCTGCGGAAGAAGATCGACAACGGCCGCCCCCCGATGATCCACACGCTGCGCGGCGCAGGGTATGTGCTCAAGCCGGCTCCCTGACGCGCCGCACACCGGCGCGTGGCGTAACTGGTCGCTGCGGTCCCGGTTGCTGGTCGGGCAGATCGCCCTGCTCACCCTGGCCTGCCTGGGCATCGGCGCGGTCACCGAACTGGCGCTGTACCAGTACCTGGTCGGCCAGCTCGACCATCAACTCCAAGACGCCGCGCGCCGCTCGTCGCGGCTGCACGCCCAACCGCCGCCACCGCCGGGGCGCCGCCAGCACCGGCCGCGGCCGGGCCCGGGCCCGGACTTCCTCGACGCCCCCGGCCAGCAGGCCGGAATGGTCGGCGCCGTGCGGGAACCCGGCGGGGGCGACGACGTGGCCGATGCCGGCTATCTGAGCATCTCGGGGCTGCGGGAGGACCTGAGCCCCACCGCCACGGCGCAGTTGGCCGGCGTCACCCTCGGCGCGGCCCCGGTGACCCGCCGCTTAGACGGCATCGGCCGCTACCGGGTGGTCGCGACCGAATCCCGGCACAGCGACGACGTGATCGTCACCGGGCTGCCGCTGGCGCCCGTCGAGGACACCCTGGTGCGGGTGCTGCTGATCTTCGGGCTGCTGACCCTGGTCGCGGTGGCCGCGGTGGCCAGCGCCGGCAGCGCGGTCATCCGGCGGGCACTGGCCCCGCTGCGCCGGGTCGCCCAGACCGCCGGCGAAGTCGCCGACCTGCCGCTGGACCGCGGCGATGCGACGCTGCCGGTGCGGGTCGCCGAATCCGACTCCAACTCGCGCACCGAGGTCGGACAACTCGGTGCCGCGGTCAACCGGATGCTCGAGCACATCGCGACCGCGCTGGCCACCCGGCAGGACAGCGAGACCCGGGTGCGCCAGTTCGTCGCCGACGCCAGCCACGAGCTGCGCACCCCACTGGCCGCGATCCGCGGCTACACCGAGCTGGCCCAACGGATCCCGGTCGCCGACAGTGCCGACGCGCAGGCCCTGACCCACGCGCTGAGCCGGGTGCAGTCCGAAACCGAGCGGATGACCCAGTTGGTGGAGGACCTGCTGCTGCTGGCCCGGCTGGACTCCGGCCGGCCGCTGGAGCACGAACCGGTCGATTTGTCCCGGCTGGCGGTCGACGCGCTCAGCGACGCCCACGTCGCCGGCCCGGATCACCGCTGGCAGCTGGATCTGCCCGACGAGCCGGTGACCGCCCCCGGCGATGCGGCCCGGCTGCATCAGGTGCTGACCAATCTGCTGGCCAATGCGCGGGTGCACACCGGCGCCGGAACGGTGGTGACGCTCAGCGTCGAGGTGGACGGCGACGACGCGGTGCTGCGGGTCGCCGACGACGGCCCGGGCATTCCGGCGGAGTTCCTGCCGGAGATCTTCCAGCGCTTCGCCCGCGGCGACACGTCGCGGTCGCGCAAGGGCGGCAGCACCGGCCTGGGGCTGGCGATCGCCACGGCGGTGGTCCGGGCGCACCGCGGCAGCATCGCCGTCACCAGCGAACCAGGCCGCACCGAGTTCACCGTCCGCCTGCCCCGCTAGCCCTCCCCACTCGCGAACGTGCGTGTCTGCCCGGCGACACGCCGCTTTCGCCGTACAACTGCGCACGCTCACCAGCCGGGTTTACGCCCCAGGCCCACCGGGTAGGCGCACCGGATGAATCCCGAACCGCCACCCGGACCGGCCCGGCCGCAAGAAGCGCCGGAGCGCTTGGCCCCCGCCGAGCCGCCGGAGCGCTTGGCGCCCGAAGAAGTCCCGGAGCGCTTGGCCCCCGAGCGCGACCCGGAACCGCCCGACAACCCCGCGACGAGGTGAGCCCATGCGTGCTGAAGAAGGCGACGAGTCGATCCGCGATTACGCGCACCAGGCGCGAGAAACCCGAGAACGAGTCGGCCATCCCACCTGGTCGGCCCGACTGCGTCACGCGTGGAACACGTTCCGGCGACGCCGCTGACCTAAAACCGCCCCCGCGGCCGCATCGATGGCAAGCTGTGCGCCATGGAACGCCAGCAGGTCCCGGTCAGCCCGACGATCGAAGCCGCCCACGCCGCCCACCTGTCCGCGTTGCCCTTCGCTGACACAACGGATTTCGCCGACGCCGACCGCGGCCTGATCGCCACGCTGAGTCCGTGCGTCATCACCGCCGCCGATGGCCGGGTGGTCTGGGACAACGACAGCTACGACTTCCTCGCCGGCGACGCGCCGACTTCGGTGCATCCGTCGCTGTGGCGGCAGTCCCAACTCGCCGCCAAACAGGGCCTCTACGAAGTCGTCGAGGGCATCTACCAGGTGCGCGGCTTCGACATCTCCAACATCACCTTCGTCGAGGGCGACACCGGGATCATCGTCATCGACCCGCTGATCTCCACCGAGGTCGCCGCCGCCGCGCTGGCGCTCTACCGCGAGCACCGCGGCGGGGACCGCCCCGTGGTCGCGGTGATCTACACCCACAGCCACGTCGACCACTTCGGCGGCGTGTTGGGCGTGACCACGCAAGCCGACGTCGACGCCGGTCGGGTGGCGGTGATCGCCCCGGAGGGCTTCATCGAGCACGTGGTCGCCGAGAACGTCTACGCCGGACCGGCGATGCTGCGTCGCGCCGGCTACATGTACGGCACCATGCTGCAGCGCGGCCCGCAGGGACAGGTCGGCTGCGGCCTGGGGCAGAACACCTCGACCGGCGAGGTATCGGTGATCGTTCCGACCGTCACCATCACCGAGACCGGACAGACCCGCATCGTCGACGGTGTGCAGATCGAGTTCCAGATGGCACCCGGCACCGAGGCCCCGGCCGAGATGCACTTCTACTTCCCGCAATTCCGTGCCCTGTGCATGGCCGAGAACGCCACCCACAACATGCACAACCTGCTGACCCTGCGCGGCGCGCTGGTGCGCGACCCCCGGGCCTGGGCCGGATACCTCACCGAGGCCATCGACACCTTCGCCGGCCGCGCCGACGTCGTCTTCGCCTCGCACCACTGGCCCACCTGGGGAACCGAGCGGATCTCCGAATACCTTGGCCTGCAACGCGATCTGTACGCCTACCTGCACGACCAGACGCTTCGACTGCTGAATCAGGGCTACACCGGCGTCGAGATCGCCGAGCGGTTCCAGCTGCCCCCGGCGCTGGAGCACGCCTGGCACGCCCGCGGCTACTACGGCTCGGTGAGTCACAACGTCAAAGCCGTCTACCAGCGTTACCTCGGCTGGTTCGACGGCAACCCGGCGCGACTGTGGCCGCACCCGCCCGAGGCGTTGGGCCCGCGCTACGTCGCCGCCATGGGTGGACCCGACCGAGTGGTGGAACTCGCCGAAGAAGCCTTCGAACAGGGCGATTTCCGTTGGGCGGCAACGCTGCTCGACCACGTCATGTTCACCGAACCCGATCATGCCGGGGCACGCGCCCGCTATGCGGACACCCTCGACCAGCTGGCCTACGGCGCCGAGAACGCCACCTGGCGCAACTTCTTCCTGTCCGGGGCCACCGAACTGCGCACCGGGAAATTCGGCACCGCCGGGCAGGTCGGCTCCCCGGCGTTGATCGCCCAGCTCAGCGTCGAGCAACTCTTCGACAGCCTGGCCATCCGGGTCAACGGCCCCCGCTGCTGGGACCTGGACCTGGCCCTCGACGTCGTCTTCGCCGACACCGGCGACAATCACCGCCTAACCCTGCGCAACGGGGTGCTGGTGCACCGCAAGGCGCCCGCGGACCCCGACAGCGCCGACGCCACCGTCACCGCGGCCGGCAAACTCGCCATGCTGGGGGCGCTGTCGGGCAGCGGGACGCTGGAGGTGTCCGGGGATCAGAGCGCCTTGCCGAAACTGTTGACGGTGCTCGACGCCCCGGACCCGAATTTCAACATCGTCACCCCGTGACGGCGGTTCCAACTGGGCCTTTAGGGTGACAGCGTGCAGTTGCTGCTGATCCGCCACGCGCTCCCGCTTCGCAGCGAGTACGGCCAGGGCTCCGACCCCGAGCTGTCCGAGACCGGGTTCGAGCAGGCCCGACGCCTACCGGATGCGCTGGCACGCTTCCCGATCACCCGGCTGGTCAGCAGCCCGCAACGCCGGGCCATCCAGACCGGCGAACCGTTGGCCGCCCAGCGCGGGCTGACCATCGACATCGATGAGCGGTTCGCCGAATACGACCGGGAACTGGCCGGCTACCTGCCCGTCGAGCAGTTGCGCACCGAGCGGCCGCAGGACTGGGCCCGGATGGCGCAGGGCCTGCTGCCCGCCGGCGTCGACGAGGCCGCGTTCAGTGCCCGCGTCGCCGAAGCCCTCGCCGACGTGGCCGCCGGCGCCGACCCCGACGACACCGTCGCGGTGTTCAGCCACGGTGGCGTGATCAACGTGATCCTGCACCAGATCCTGGGCACCCAGCGGCTGCTGTCGTTCCCGATCGACTACGTGTCGATCACCCGGCTGCTGTACTCACGGTCCGGTCACGCCGCCGCGGCATCGGTCAACGGCACCGAACACGTCTGGGATCTGCTGCCGCGCAATCAGGCCCGGATGTCCGAGCCCGACCGGGACCGGGACGCCGGCGCGGCCGCGAACTGAGTCAGCGCTGCGCCGCCAGCGACTTCTTGGCGGCGCGCCGCAGCTGGAAGATCCGCGCGGTGCCGACCAAGGCGGTCACCAGCCCGCCGCAGATCGCGGCCAACAGGATCGCCACCCCCGTCGGCAGGCTCCACGTCCAGGTCAGAAACACCAACTCGACCGGACCGGTGTTCTGGGTGATGAACACCAACAGCACGATCAGCACCAGGAAACCCGCGATCAGCGCGCTCCACAGCGCTCCGGCACGGGTCAACGGCATCGCCGCGGCAGGCGGCGGCGTGCCGACGTCGCCGGGCGCAGGGTCGGAGGGCACAGTCGGGTCGCTGCTCATGAACGCCATCTTGCCGGTTCACGCGAGGAAATCAACGGGTTCTCGGCCATTTCCTCGCCCGGTGTCACAGCGGATCGCGGGCCCGTCGCTTACGGTGGTCCGGTGAGTGCAGCCCCGTCCGGCACCTGGCCGGCGATTCTGACCTGGCGGGCTCCCGACGCCCCGCGGATGGAATCGGTGCGCATCCAGCTGACCGGAAACCGGATCCGGGCCAACGGCCGGATCGTGGCCGGCGCCACCGCCGAGCACGCGGCGTTCGGCGTCTACTACGACCTGCACACCGATGAATCCGGGGCCACCAAACGGCTGGGCCTGACCGTCACACTCGCCGAACGCGAACGCCAACTGGTGATCGCCCGCGACGAAGAGAACATGTGGCTGATCACCGATGCCCGCGGCCAGACCCGCGCCGGCTACGACGGCGCGCTCGATGTCGACATGCTGTTCAGCCCGTTCTTCAACACGCTGCCGATCCGGCGCGCCCGGTTGCACGAGCGGGCGGCCTCGATCACCCTGCCCACGCTGTATCTGAACCTGCCGGAGATGTCGGTGGTGGCCGCGACCGCCGGCTACAGCAGCGCGGGCCCCGGCGGCGGCATCAAGGTGCACACGCCGGGCACCGATGCCCGCGGGACCACCCTGACCGTCGACGCCGACGGATTCGTCATCGACTATCCCGGGTTGGCAACGCGGATCTGATCACCCCGCCGGCCCGGCCGGCCGCGGCCAGCTCCCGGCGCCAGTCGTCCTCGCCGACGACGACGGTGACGATCTCGCTGCGCGGGAAACAGTCGTAGCGGGTGCGCGCGGCATGGCCGGGATTGACCAGGTCGGCCACCGAGTTCTCGTCGGCCAGCGACTCCCGCGCCGCGGTCAGCAGGGCGATCGCCCGGTCCAGGCGGGGTAGCAGTTGCGGCGCGTTGGCCTCGCACATGGCCCGCACCAGATCCGGTGCGGTGCCCGCGACCCGGGTGCCGTCCCGGAAGGACCCGGCGGCCAGTGCGAACGCCAGCGGCACATCGGCGGCGGTCACCGCCAGGGCCTCGGCCAGCAGATGCGGCAGATGCGAGATGGCGGCCGCGGCGGCGTCGTGCTCGTCCGAGCGGGCCGGGACCGCCACCGAACCGCAGTCCAGGATCAGCTCCAGCACTTGCCCGAACACGTCCGGATCCACGTGGTCGTCGACGCTGATCACCCACGGTGCGCCGGTGAACAGTTCGGCGTGCCCGGCCGGCCAACCCGAGTGGGCGGTGCCCGCCATCGGGTGGCCGCCGACGAAACGTGACAGCAGCCCGGCATCGGTGATCGCCTGCAGCACCGCGCCCTTGACGCTGGTGACATCGGTCAGCGGGCAGTCGGGTGCGAGCCGGCCGATGGGGCCCAGCAGCATCGGCAGGGCCGGGACCGGGACGGCGATCACGATCAGCGCACCGACCGCCGCGGCCCGCTCCAGGGCCGACTCCAACTCGGTGGTGGCGTCGAAGCCGTCGGCGACCGCGGCGTTGACCCCGTCGGCCGAACGGTTGTAGCCGAACGCCTCACGGCCCGCGGCCGCGGCCGCACGCAGCACCGACCCGCCGATCAGGCCGAGCCCCAGAACGCACACCGGAGTTTTCACTGTGCTTACCGCCACCTGTCCAGGTTGGCACACGCTGGTCATTGGCGTAGACGGCGACTACCGTAGGCGCCCATGGGAGCACAGGGCGCGTCCGCGCCAGGCCGGCCGGCGGACTCGCTGGACGGTTTCGCGGTGGCCGTCGTGCGCGAGGACGGCAAATGGCGGTGTACGGCGATGCGTGCCGCCGCGCTGACCAGCTTGTCCACCGCGGAGACCGAGCTACGCGAATTGCGGAGTTCCGGAGCGGTTTTCGGGTTGATCAACGTCGACGACGAGTTCTTCGTGATCATCCGCCCGGGGCCGGCCGGGGCCCGGCTGATGCTGTCGGATGCCACCGCCGCGCTGGACTACGACCTGGCCGACGAGGTGCTCGACGAGATCGACGCCGACATCGACGCCGACGATCTCGAAGACGCCGACCCGTTCGAGGAGGGTGACCTGGGCGTGCTGTCGGACATCGGACTGCCCGCCGCGGTGCTCAGCGTGATCCTCGACGACCCCGATGCGTCCATCGACGAGCAACTGCACCGGATCGCCGCCGAGATGGGATTCGACGAGCAGCTCACCGCGGCATTGCCGCGCCGCGATCGGTGACCGCCCTCCCCTCCGACGAGGACCTGATCCGCGCCGCGCTGGCGGCGGCCGCAGCGGCCGGCCCCGGCGATGTGCCGGTGGGTGCGGTGGTGGTCGGCGCCGACGGCACCGTGCTGGCGCAGGCCGCCAACGCCCGCGAAGCCCTCGGCGACCCGACCGCGCACGCCGAACTGTTGGCGATCCGCGCGGCGGCCACCGTGCTCGGCGACGGCTGGCGGCTGACGGGCGCGACGCTGGCCGTCACCCTGGAGCCCTGCACCATGTGTGCGGGCGCGCTGGTGGCCGCCCGGGTGGCCCGGTTGGTGTTCGGGGCGTTCGAACCCAAGACCGGTGCGGTCGGCTCGCTGTGGGACGTGGTGCGTGATCGGCGGATCAATCACCGGCCCGAAGTGCGCGGTGGCGTGCTCGAACAAGAGTGTGCTGCGCCACTGGAAGCCTTCTTCGCCCGGCAGCGATTGGGATGACGGGCCCCTCGTTGGGTACGCTGTCTGGCGGTGGCGTGTCCGAGCGGCCTAAGGAGCACGCCTCGAAAGCGTGTGTGGGGTAACCCCCCACCGAGGGTTCAAATCCCTCCGCCACCGCCAGAAGCCCCGCGCCTGTCTATGCAGGTAGCGGGGTTTTTTGCGGATGGGGTGCGGAACTGTGCCGCGAGATGCTCTCCACGCAGGAAAAGTGCGAGTAGCGACCTGCGTGAGCCCGATCTCGCGTAGGTGACCCGCTACCTCGGCCGGTCCACCGCGTAGGTGCCCTCGTCGTCGGTGAACTCCACCAGCACCTCGCGGTTCTTGCCGTCGACGATCACCGAGCAGGTGAAACTGTCGCCCCTGCGGACCTTCGGGTTGACGCCCTGGTTGCAGCGCACGTCGGTGACGCCGTCGCGCCCGTAGCCGTTGACCGGGTCGGTGAGCACTTGGCGCACACCGTTCTGCGCCGCCGCCACATCCAGTTCGCTGCGAGGGGAGCCGCCGGCCAGCCCGCGCACCACCAACGTCAGCAGCATGCCGAGCACGACCAACCCGACGGCGCCGACGGCGATCGCCATGCCCCGGTTCGACCGCTGCTGCGGCACAGCCGCTTTGGGCTGGGGTGCCGGCGGGATCACCCGGGGTTGCGGGCGCGACGGAGGTGACTGCGGCACGGGCGGCCGCGGGCCCGACGGCGGGTGCCGGTGCTCCGGCGGGGGCTGCCGGTGCGGCTCGTGCGCGGGCGGCGGGGGTTGCCGGCCCTCCAGATACCAGGGCTGTCGCGGCGGGGGAGACTGCCGCGGCGGGGACGGCGGTATCCGCGGGGGAGCGGCCGGCGGTGCGGGCCGGTGCGGCGGTGGCCCCGGCGGGCGCCACTGCGGGGGTTGTGGACCCCGCGGCGGCTGCGGCGGGCCCGGTTGCGGGCGCGGCGGCACGCGCTGCGGATATGCCCGCGGCGGGGGCTGCGGCGGCACCTGGGGCGGCACCTGCGGCGGGCGCTGCGGCGGACGCTGGGGCTGCTGCGGTTGCGGAACCTGCGCCGGCGGGTACGCCCGCGGCGGCAGGTGCCTGGTCCGCTGATCCGGTGGCCGCCGGCGCGGGTCGTCGGGGTGGCTCATACCGGCGCGCCCATCACGGGAACCGCTCGAAGCAGCCGTCGGCGTCGCCGTAGAGCCCGGAGCGGAACGCCAGGATGCGGGTGAAACCCGACGGCACGGTGTTGTCGTCGACGTCGCTGGCGACCATGCCGTTCATCAGCAACCCGGTGACCGCCTCGTCTAGGTCGCCGCTGCCCAACGTCAGGCCCGCGCCGGAGGGCAGCGTCATCGGCTCGGCCATCCGCCGCTGCGCCACCCCGGTCAGGCACGCCGCCCGCAGCCCCGCCGCCGCCGAGGTCAATCCGACCTGGCGTTCGTGTTGCACCGCAAGGGCATACCGCGATGTCACCGCCGACAGGCCGGTGTTGTCGCCCTGGGGCAGGCCGGTCGCCGACTGGTCTGATGGCCTGCTCATCTCCTGCAGGCCGGCCAGGTCCACGGCCACGGTGTGCGCATCCGGGCAGTAGGACACCGGGTCGGGCGTGCGGCCGCCGGGGCACGACGTCGACAGCGACAGCTCAGGCGGCCGGGACAACCCGAAGATCTGGCCCAACTGCTCCATCAGGATCGTCAGCACCGGCTCGTCGATGGTCAGATCACTCTGCTCGTACTCCGAATCGAACAGGGCGCGCGGCAGATTGCCGCGGCGCTTGCGGATCTCGTTCATGTCGATCTCGGCGCACATCTCCGCGCCGCCGTCGAACCCGGTCTGGAACGCGCCGACGCGATCCAGCGCGGTGCCGTGCTCGTCGGAGATCGACACCGGGTTATCCGGCGTGGACACCGGGTCGCGGATCACGATCAGACCGGCCAGCACGTGATTGAGCCCGTCCCCGGTGCTCAACTGGACGCGTGAGGAGTGGCCCGCGGCCACCCACTGCAGGTACACCCCGCCGAAGCAGTCCGCCTGCTGTTCGCGGACCAGCGTGCTGGTCAGCGGATTGACGATCCCGGCCATGTTCTGCAGCGCATGCCCGTACTCGTGTGCCAGGGTTCCGTTGATCGCCATGTCGCCGAAGTACTTTCGAGCCGTCGGCAAAAATTTGGCCCGATCCCAGGCCATGGTGTCCAGCGGTCGGCAGTACATCGCGTTGGGGAGTTTGTAGACGTTGGCGCCGCACACCGACGGGCCGGACGGATCGGTGGAGGCGTAGGACATCAGCGTCGAGACCGGCTTGAACCGGCCGCCGAGCGCGTCGGCGTAGTGCTGCGTCCAGAACTCCTCGATGTCATCGACGGCCAGCAGCGACAACCGGTCGATCTCCCCGCCGTCGGAGTTGTGCACGCGGGCCGTGATCGGCGGCAGTCCGTTGCGCGGGCCGCTGGGCCCCTCCGAGGCGCGCAGCCCGCCGACCCGGCCGGGGTCGTAGAGCATCGCCACCGGATGCCCGGTGATGACGGTGGGGGTGGTGTCCTGCGCGCAGCCGGCCAGCAGTGTCAGCACGGCGGCCAGGACGAAAAACGTTCGGGCGGTAGGGCTGAAGCGTCGCACCACGGTCACCTGGACAGGAACGCGACGATCCCGTCGACCACGGCCGCCGCATAGCGGTCCCGCCCGTCGGGGCTCTCCAGCAGTGCCGCGTCCTCGGCGTTACGCATGTTGCCCAATTCCACCAGCACCGCCGGGTATTCGGCCAGATTCAGCCCGGCCAGATCCGCCCGCCCGAACAGGCCGTCGGATCCCAGGTAGCTCGATTGCGGAATACCCGCCGCCGTCAACGCGTCTCGGATGTCGCCGGCCAGCGCCACGGCCGGGCCGGCCTGGGCGTCGTTGAGCGCCGGGTGCGAGTAGTTGACGTGAAAGCCGCGGCCCGAGGCCGGCCCGCCGTCGGCGTGGATGGACACGATCGCGTCCGGATGCGCCGCATTGGCCGCCGCGGCGCGCGCGTCGATGCACGGACCCGCCGAGGAGTCGTCGGCGCGGGAGAGTTCGGTGTGCACGCCCAGGCGATCCAGCTCGGCCCGGATGCGGTTGGTGACATCCCAGTTCAAGGCGTGTTCGGGGTAGCCGTCGTCAGCGGAGGTGCCGCTGGTCTGGCACGGCTTGGTGCCGCCGCGGCCGTTGGGCACCTGCTGGGAGAAGGAGGCGTCGGTCGCGCCGCTGTGCCCCGGATCCAGGAAGACGGTGCGGCCCGCCACGGCGGAAGCATCCGGCTCCGCGGGGGCGGTGGGCGCGACGATCCCCGCCACCAGCAAGCACAGGCCCGAGGCGACACAGACGACGGGCCGGCGACGCACCGGGAAAGACTAGCAAGCGCCGCCGACGTCAGACGGGGTCTAATGGGTTGATGCAACTGATGTCACCGACCGATTCGGTATTCCTGATGACCGAGACGCGTGAGCACCCCATGCACGTCGGTGGCCTGATGCTCTTCGAGCCGCCCGAGGGGGCCGGACCGGAGTTCGTCGGCGAGATCTACCGGGAGTTGCTGCGCTCCCGCGATCTGCAGCCGGCCTTCCAGAAGCGCCCGGCGAAGATTCTCGGCGGGTTCTCCAACCTGAGTTGGGCCTTCGACGACGACGTCGACCTCGAGTACCACGTGCGACGCTCCGCACTGCCGGTTCCGGGCCGGGTGCGCGACCTGCTGGAGTTGACGTCGCGGCTGCACGGCAGCCTGCTCGACCGGCACCGGCCGCTGTGGGAGGCCCACGTGGTGGAGGGGCTCGACGACGGCCGCTTCGCCGTCTACGTCAAGATCCACCATTCGCTGATCGACGGTGTCTCGCTGCTGCGCCTGCTCAGCCGCACCCTGTCGACCGATCCGCGGGCACCGGAACTGTCCGCCCCGTGGTCACCGAGCGCCGCTGGATCGCGCCCACGGCCACGCCCGGCTGCGCCGTCGCCGCTGCAGCAGCTGACCGGGATGGTCAAAGACGTTGCCGCACTCGGGCCGTCGACGGTGAAGCTGGCGCGGGCCGCGTTGCTCGAACAGCAGTTGACGCTGCCGTTCGAGGCGCCGCGCACCATGCTCAACGTCAACATCGGCGGCGCCCGCCGGTGCGCGGCGCAGTCCTGGCCGGTGCAGCGGGTGATCGCGGTCAAACGCGCAGCCGGTGTCACCCTCAACGACGTGGTGCTCGCGATGTGTTCCGGTGCGCTGCGGGCCTACCTCGACGAGCAGCGGGCGCTGCCGGAGCATCCGCTGGTGGCGATGGTCCCGGTGAGCCTGCGCACCGAGGCCGAAGCCGACTCCGGCGGCAACAAGGTGGGCGCGATCTTGTGCAACCTGGCCACCGACCAGACCGATCCGGCGCAGCGGCTGGCGATCATCAGCGACTCGATGCGCCGCAACAAGAAGGTGTTCAGCGAGTTGCCGCGAACCCAGGCGCTGGCGCTGTCGGCGGCCAACATGGCACCGCTGGCGCTGGCCGCCGTCCCGGGATTCGTCACGACGGCCAAGCCGCCGTTCAACATCGTCATCTCCAACGTGCCCGGCCCGGCCGAACCGCTGTACTGGGGCGGCGCCCGCCTGGACGGCAATTACCCGATGTCGATCGCACTGGACGGCCAGGCGCTGAACATGACCGTGGTCAGCAACGCCGGCAACCTCGACTTCGGGCTGGTCGGCTGCCGTCGGTCCGTGCCGCACCTGCAACGGCTGCTGGGCCACCTCGACACCGCGCTGGCCGACCTGGAGCGCGCGACCGGGGTATAGCCGGGCGATCAGTCGCAGAGCGCGACCAGCGTGTCGAGCTGGTCGATCAGCTTGTCCCGCAGCGGTTGCTGGACTTCGTCGTCGGGTGTCCGCCCCGCCAGGTAGCCCATCGCGAGCTCGCTGAGGGTGTCGGCGTAGCCGGTGGCGGCCACGGCCAGATCGGCGGGGGTGGCCGGCGCCGCCGCCAGATGCATCCGCAGGTAGTCGGAGCTGTGCGCCAGCGCCAGTCGCGCATTGGTGCCCACCGCCAGATCGCCGATCACGTTGCCCGGCTCGGGGTTGGTCATATTGGTGTTGAGCTGCACCGCGGAGCGGGCCACGTCGGTCGCGGTGCAGACATCGTGTTTCGCCGCACTGATCTCCGAGGCGCTGAAGGCCGTCGACGCAACCCCGGACGCGGTGGAATCGTCGGACGGTTCCGGTGCGACGCCGGTGGACTTCGGCACGAAAAGCCCGGCGACGGCGACCGTCAGCGCGAGCAACGCCGCGGCCAGTGCGGCATACCCGGTCCAGTGGGCCTTCGCCGGTTCCGGTGCGGCCACCGTCGGAGCCGACAGCGCCACCGGGGGTGCCGACTGCACCGGGGCGGATGCCGCGGTGGGGAACGCGGCGGTGGGCGCGCCGGGATTGGCGAACGGCGCGCCGGCCGGCGGGGGAGCGGGGAACGGCGCGGCGGGTGCCGCGGGTTGCAGCGCGCGCTGCGCCGCCTCACCCAGGGCGCCGGCGGTGCGGAAGCGGTGTGCCGGATCCTTGGCCATGCCCTGTGCGATCACCTGGTCGAGGGCCGCCGGAATACGGGGGTCGGTCTGGCTGGGGCGCGGCGGCGCCGCGGACATGTGCGCGGAGATGGTCTGTTCGATGCTCCCGGTCGGGAACGGTGTTCTGCCGGTGAGCATTTCGTAGAGGATGCAGGCCAGCGCGTAGACGTCCACCGCGCTGCCGACCGGCTTGTCGGTGAAGCGTTCGGGCGCCATGTGGGCGACCGATCCGATCTGGGTCCCGGTCGCGGTCAGGCTGGACTCGCCGGGCATCGCCGCGATGCCGAAGTCCACCAGGTAGACGAAGTCCGCGGGCGTGACGATGATGTTCTGCGGTTTGACGTCACGGTGGATCAGGTCGTGGGCGTGCGCGGCGTCCAGCGCGGCGGCGACCTGCACGATCAACGCCACGGCCCGCTGCGGCGGCATCGGCCCCCGACGGATCAGTTCCTGCAGGGTCGCGCCCTGGATGAGACGCATGTCGATGTAGAGGCTTCCGTCGATCTCACCCCAATCGTGGATCGGGATGACGTGCGGTTCCCGCAGCATCGCGGTGGCCCGCGACTCGCGCTGGAACCGGGTACGGAACCGTTCGTCGCCCGAATAGTGGTCGAGCAGGATCTTCAGCGCGACGGTCCGGTCTTTGCTGGTGTCGTAGGCCTCGTAGACCTCGCCCATGCCGCCGCGGCCGAGCAACCGGGTGATCTGGTACTTACCGAACGTCGTTCCGACGCGAGAGGCCCCCGCCGTCATTGCATCTCCTCGTTCGTTGGGTAGCTGAGAACGAGACTAGCCGCGACGGCGTGGCCGACGGGGATCAGGAGTGCGGGGCGTGCTGCTGGTCGTGCTGACCTTCGCACCACTGCTCGGGGGGAACCTGGGCGCGGACGTCGGCGACGTGATCACCGCAACCGGCCCAGGTGGTTTTGCCACAGACTCGACACGGCACGGGATAGCACATCGGCGGTTCCTTTCAGGTGCGCGTTACGCACCCGAAAGGATATCGATGACGGCGCCGATCTTCCCGCTTACCTCGTCGGCGATCGGCGCCAGCGCCGGATTGTCGACGACTTGGGCCATCAGCGCCGGATTCATCGCCTCCACCAGCACGGTGCCCGGATGCTCGACGTCCTCGCGGATCACGATGTTGCAGGGCAACAGCACGCCGATGCGCTTCTCGACGGTCACCGCCCGGTGTGCCAACGGCGGGTTGCAGGCGCCCAGGATCAGGTAGCGTTCCATCTCCTCGCCGAGCTTGGCTTTCAGCGTCGCCTGCATGTCGATCTCGGTCAGAACGCCGAAGCCGTTGTCCTTCAGGGCTTCCCGGGTCTTGGCGACGACCGTGTCGAAATCGGAGCCGGTCACCGCGGTGCTCAATGCGACGGACATGAATCCTCCTTGGTCGGTGTTGCCGCCAGCCTACCAGAAACCCCCGGGGGTATATACCCGCACGTTATCGTCGCTTCATGCAGATACTGCGCACCCCCGACGAGCGGTTCGCCGCACTCCCCGATTTCGCCTACCCCCCGCAGTACTGCGACCTCGACGACGATGACGGCGGCACGCTGCGGGTGGCCTGGGTCCAAGACGGCCCGTCCGACGGCCCGCCCATCCTGATGCTGCACGGCGAACCGTCCTGGTCGTACCTGTACCGCAAGATGATGCCGATCCTGGCCGAGGCCGGCTACCGGGTGATCTGCCCGGATCTGGTCGGCTTCGGCCGCTCGGACAAGCCCACCCGCGCCGAGGACCACACCTATGCCCGTCACGTCGAATGGATGCGGGCGCTGGCGTTCGACGTCCTCGACCTGCGTGATGTGACCCTGGTCTGCCAGGACTGGGGCGGGCTGATCGGGCTGCGGGTGCTCGCGGAGAACCCGGAGCGGTTCAGCGGCGTCGTCGTCGCCAACACCGGCCTGCCGACCGGGGATATCCCGATGCCGGAGGTCTGGTGGCGCTTCAAGGAGGCGATCCAGAGCGCGCCGGAGATCAACGTCGGATGGTTCGTGCAGTCCGGTTGCCGTCGGCCGATGACCGAGGCGGTGCGGGCCGGCTACGACGCGCCGTTCCCCGACGACAGCTACAGCGTCGGACCGCGGACCATGCCGTCGCTGATCCCGACGGACCCGGCCGATCCGGCCGCCCCGGCGAACCGGGCCGCGTGGGCCGCGCTGTGCGCGTCGTCGACGCCGATGCTGGTCGCCTTCAGCGACGGCGACCCGATCACCGGGGCGATGGCGCCGATCTTCCAGCGTGAGATGGCCGGGGCGCACGGCCGGGCACACCCGGTGATCCACGACGCCGGGCACTTCCTGCAGGAGGACGCCGGCGAGGAGCTGGCCCGCCACATCGTGGAGTTCCTGCGCCGCTGAGCGCCGGCGCCCATCATGGAGACCATGGACCCGCGCCTGGACCTGCCGGTGTCGCCGCCGGTGGCCCCGATGCTCGCCAAGGCCGCGGCCACGGTCCCCGGCGACGGCGGCTGGTCCTACGAACCCAAGTGGGACGGTTTCCGCGCCCTCGTGTTCCGCGACGGCGACGACGTCGTGCTGCAGTCACGCACCGGTAAGCCGCTGGGCCGTTACTTCCCGGAACTGCTCGACGCGCTGCGGGCCGAGATCGCGCCGCGCTGCGTGCTCGACGGCGAAGTGGTGGTGCCCCGTGAGATCGGCGGGCGCACCCGGCTGGACTGGGACGCGCTGAGCCAGCGCATCCACCCCGCGCAGAGCCGGGTGCGGCAACTGGCCGAGCAGACCCCGGCGCGGTTCATCGGCTTCGACGCGCTGGCGACCGGGGAACGCGCGCTGCTCGACGAACCGTTCCGGGTGCGACGCGACGCGCTGGCCGAGCTGATCGGTGCCGGTCCCAGCTGTCACGTCACCCGCGCCACCGCCGACCCCGAGCAGGCCACCCGCTGGCTGGACACCTTCGAGGGCGCCGGGCTGGACGGGGTGATCGCCAAGCGCGTCGACGGGCCCTACCTGCCGGGCAAACGCGACATGGTCAAGGTCAAACACCACCGCGACGCCGACTGCGTGGTGATGGGCTACCGCGTGCACAAGAGCGGCACCGGTATCGGGTCGCTGCTGTTGGGGCTCTACGACGCCGACGGGGAGTTGGTGATGGTCGGCGGGGCCGCGGCGTTCAGCGACGCCGACCGGCTGGCCCTGCAGGCCGAGTTGGAGCCGCTGCGCAGCGGCGAGGTCCGCGACGGGGAGGCCAGCCGGTGGAACTCCGCGGCCGACAAGCAGTGGATCCCGATCCGGCCCGAACGCGTCGCCGAGGTGGCCTACGACCAGATGGAAGGCCTGCGCTTCCGGCACACCGTGAAACTGCTGCGGTGGCGCCCGGACCGCGACCCGGCGAGCTGCACCTTCGACCAGCTCGAGGTGCCGCTGAACTACGACCTGGGCGACGTGCTGGAGGCCTGAGGTGACCGGCGCGGAGGAGTTGGATGTCGACGGCGTCGCCGTCCGCTTCACCAGCGGCGACAAGGTGTACTACCCGCGGTTGGGCGCCGCCGGCACCAAGCGGGCACTGGCCGACTACTACCTGGCGGTGGCCGGCGGCCCGCTGCTGAACCGGTTGGCGGGCCGGCCCACGCACCTGCAACGGTTCCCCGACGGGATCGGCGGTGCCGAGGTCTACTCCAAACGACTGCCCCGGGGACACCCCGAGAACGTGGAAACGTGCCGGGTGACGTTCCCCTCCGGGCGCACCGCCGACGTCCTCAAGGTCGTCCGGCCCGCCGACATCCTGTGGGCCGTGCAGATGAGCACCGTCACCTTCCATCCCTGGCCGGTGCGCTGCGCCGACACCGACCATCCCGACGAACTGCGCGTCGACCTGGATCCGCAGCCCGGTACCGGCTTCGCGGAGGCCCGCGCGGTCGCGCTGGACGTGCTGCGCCCGCTGCTCGACGAGCTGGGGCTGGTCGGCCACGTCAAGACCTCCGGCGGTCGCGGCCTGCACGTCTACCTTCCGATCAGCGCCGACTGGGATTTCATCGAGGTCCGTCGCGCCGGTATCGCGCTGGCCCGCGAGATGCAGCGGCGCGCACCGGATACCGTCACCGCCTCCTGGTGGAAGGAGGAGCGCGGCGAGCGGATCTTCGTCGACTTCAACCAGAACGCCCGCGACCGCACCATGGCGTCGGCGTATTCGGCGCGGGCCACCCCGATCGCCACCGTCTCCACCCCGCTGACCTGGGAGGAACTGGCGGGCGATGTCGACGCGGACGACTTCACCATCGCCACCGTGCCGGCGCTGCTGGCCCGGCGCGGTGACCCGTGGAGCGGCATCGGCGATCATCCGCAGTCCCTGCAACCGCTGCTGGAGATGGCGGCCGCCGACGAGGCCCACGGTCTGGGGGATCTGCCCTACCCGCCGAATTACCCGAAGATGCCGGGCGAACCCAAGCGGGTGCAGCCCAGCCGGGACACCGACCGCCACCCGCCCCGTTGACTCTGCGCTCGGGGCGCAAAAGTGCGAGTAAGCACCGCCCTGGACGCAAAGTCAACGCGAAACGCGGCGGGGGCGTCGACGCCGGAGCGGGCTGGGCGATCCGCCGGAAAGTCCGGTAGCGTGCGCTTACGCCCGTCGGCGTGGGTTAGGGTACCCAAAGCTCGTGGTGAAGGGGACTTCGATTTTCAAGGTGCTGAGCCGGGTGTGGATACCCCTGGTGATCGTGGTGGTGGCCGCCGTCGCCGCCTTCACCGTGCACAAGATTCACGGCCAGTTCGGCTCCGATAAGCGCCCGTCGTACTCCGACGGCCAGAACGACGAGACCAAACCCTTCAACCCCAAGCACCTGACCTACGAGATCTTCGGCCCGCCCGGAACCATCGCCGACATCAGCTACTTCGACGTCAACTCCGAACCGCAACGGGTCGAGGACGTTCCGCTGCCGTGGCAGCTCGACATCGTCACGACCCTGCCCTCGGTGGTGGGCAGCATTCAGGCCCAGGGTGACAGCGACAGCATCGGCTGCCGGATCACCGTCGACGGCGAGGTCAAGGCCGAACGTGTCTCCAACGAGGTCAACGCCTACACGTTCTGCCTGCTGAAGGCGGCATGAGCGGGATCGGAACGCGCACCGGCAGCGATCAGACGCACCGGCCGTTCATCGCCCGCACCCTTCGCAGGTTCGCCGTCCCGATCATCCTGGCGTGGGTGGCGCTGATCGCGGTACTGGTCGCCACGGTGCCGCCGCTGGAAGAGGTCGGCAAGGCCAACGCGGTGTCGGCCAGCCCCACCGACGCCCCCTCCATGCAGGCCATGACCGAGATGGGCAGGGTCTTCAAGGAGTCCGACTCCGACAGCACCGCGATGATCGTGCTGGAGGCCGACCACAAACTCGGCGACGCCGAGCACGAGTACTACGCCGAGGTGGTCGAGAAGCTCAAAGCCGACACCGCCCACGTCCAGCACGTCCAGGATTTCTGGGGCGACCCGATGACCGCCGTCGGCGCCCAGAGCGCCGACGGCCAAGCGACCTACGTGCAGGTCAACCTCGTCGGCAACATCGGCCAGGCGGCGGCCAACGACTCGGTCGAATCCGTCCGCAACATCGTGGACTCGGTCCAGACCCCGCCGGGGCTGACCGTCTATGTCACCGGCACCGCGGCACTCGCCAAGGACATGAACCACGCCGGCGACAAGTCGATGTTCAAGATGATGCTGGTCACCATCGGGGTGATCCTCACCATGTTGCTGCTGGTCTACCGGTCGATCATCACCGTCGCGGTGCTGCTGGGCATGGTCTACATGGAACTGAACGCGGCCAGCGGCGTGGTGGCGTTCCTGGGGCATAACCACTGGGTCGGGCTGACCACGTTCGCCGTCAACCTGATCGTCTCGCTGGCGATCGCCGCCGGCACCGACTACGCGATCTTCCTGATCGGCCGCTACCACGAGGCGCGCCAGAACGGGGAGGACCGCGAAAGCGCCTACTACACGGCGTTCGAGGGCGTCGCCCACGTCATCCTGGGGTCGGGCCTGACCATCGCCGGCGCGGTGTTCTGCCTCCACTTCACCCGGATGCCCTACTTCGTCTCGCTGGGCATCCCCTGCGCGGTCGGGATGCTCGTCTCGGTCTTCTCCGCGCTGACGCTGGGCCCGGCGATCATCACCGTCGGCAGCCGATTCGGCCTGTTCGACCCCAAGCGCGCCACCAGCACCCGCGGCTGGCGGCGGGTGGCCACGGTGATCGTCCGCTGGCCGGCGCCGGTGCTGGTCGCCGCGCTGGCGGTGGCGGCGGTGGGCCTGCTGACACTGCCGGGCTATACGCCGGCCTACGACGACCGCAAATACATCCCCACCGACATCCCCGCCAACGAGGGCTTCGCCGCCGCCGACCGGCACTTCTCGCAGTCCCGGATGCTGCCCGAGGTGTTGCTGATCAAGGCCGACCACGACATGCGCAACCCGGCGGACTTCCTGATCATCGACAAGCTGGCCAAGGCGGTGTTCAAGGTCGTCGGGATCTCCCGGGTGCAGGCCATCACCCGCCCGCAGGGCACCCCGCTGGAGCACACCTCGATCCCGTTCCAGATCAGCATGCAGAACGCCGGTCAGATGCAGACCATGCAGTTCCAGAAGAAGCGCATGGACGACATGCTGACCCAGGCCGAGGCGATGGGCGAGACCATCGCCACCATGCGCCAGATGCACGGCTTCATGAGCCAACTGGCCGGCACCACCCACGAGATGGTGGTGGACATGGACGACCTGCAGCAGCAGATCTACGAGATCCGGGACCACATCGCCGATTTCGAGGATTTCTGGCGGCCGATCCGCAGCTACTTCTACTGGGAACCGCACTGCTACGACATCCCGATCTGCTTCTCGTTGCGCTCGGCGTTCGACATGGTCGACAGCGTCGATCCGATGAGCGAGAGCATGGACAAGATGATCGGGCACATGGGCGACATGGATGCGCTGATGCCGCAGATGCTCGCCACCTTCCCGCCGATGATCGACACCATGGAGACCATGCGGACGATGATGCTGACGATGCACAGCACCATGTCCGGGATCTTCGCCCAGATGGACGACATGGCCGAAAACGCCACCGCGATGGGCAAGGCGTTCGACGAGGCCAAGAACGACGACTCGTTCTATCTGCCGCCGGAGATTTTCGAGAACCCGGACTTCAAGCGTGCGATGAACATGTTCTTATCCCCGGACGGCAAGGCCGTGCGGATGATGATCAGTCACCGCGGCAATCCGGCTACCGCCGAAGGCATTTCGCACATCGACAAGATCCGGACGGCGGCCGAGGAAGCGCTCAAGGGGACGCCGCTCGAGGACGCCGAGATCTACCTGGGCGGGACCGCGTCGTTGTTCAAGGACATGCACGACGGTTCCAACTACGACCTGCTGATCGCCGGGATCGCTTCGCTGTGCCTGATTTTCGTCATCATGCTGCTGATCACCCGTGCGCTGATCGCCGCGCTGGTGATCGTGGGAACGGTGGCGCTGTCGCTGGGCGCGTCGTTCGGGCTGTCGGTGCTGTTCTGGCAGTACCTGATCGGCATCCAGTTGCACTGGCTGGTGTTGGTGATGAGCGTGATCGTCCTGCTGGCGGTGGGGTCGGACTACAACCTGATGCTGGTCTCCCGGCTCAAGGAGGAGATCCACGCCGGGCTGAACACCGGCATCATCCGGGCGATGGGCGGCACCGGGAAGGTGGTGACCTCGGCCGGACTGGTGTTCGCGTTCACCATGGCGTCGATGGCGGTCAGCGACCTGCGCATCATCGGCCAGATCGGCACCACCATCGGGCTGGGGCTGATGTTCGACACCTTGATCGTGCGGGCATTCATGACACCGTCGATCGCCGCCCTGCTGGGCCGCTGGTTCTGGTGGCCCATCAACGTGTTGCCGCACGTCGGGGGGAAGGCCGCCCGGCATCGGGTCGCGGCCGAACGCGCACGCCGCGACGCCGACGAGGCGACCGGGGAGTTGGCGCACAACCGGTAGCCGGCTGTGAGCGATTCCATGCCCGGGGCCGGAAAACTAATTAGGTAGCATGGCTAAAGTTATGTAGCATTGCGTGACGAGTTCGAGTGGCTGCGCGGTCGTTTCACCGCCGCATTCGTCTCACCCGCTTCACCCGGCTCACGGGTCTCACCGGCGGGTTCGGCGGCCGAACAACCGATTAGAGGAGAGGACCGGGGGAATGGCTACAGTGGATTCCATGCGTAAGCACCGCCCGATTTTCCGGGGCGCCATCGTGGCCGCTGCGGCCGCCGCGTTGAGCGCCGCAATCCTGCCCGCCACCGCCGCCGCCGACGCGACCGACGACTTCCCGATCCCGCGCCGGGTGATCAAGACCGACTGCAGCGCCGAGCAGATGCTGGCCGCCAGCCGGGACTTCTCGCCGGTCTACTACGAGCGCTACATGATCGACATGCACAACAAGCCCGTGCAGGTGCAGCAGGCCACCATCGACAAGATGCACTGGTTCTTCTCGCTGGACGCCGCGCAGCGGCGGGCCTACTCCGAGGAGTTGGCGACCAACTTCGCCGACCCGCTGACCGTGTCGTGGCCCAACCACGCCAAGATCTTCTTCAACAACAAGGGCGTCGTCGCGAAGTCGACCGAGAATTGCAGCCAGTACCCGCGCGACGACATGTCGGTGTGGGACTGGTCCCCGAAGCCGTAACGGTTCTCGAACGGCGTTTCTAACCGGCCGGATAGCGGTCGGCCAGGGCCGACACCGCGTTCGCCCGCCGGCGGCTGTCGTCGGCCGCGTCGGCGACTATCCGATGGATCTCACGGGTCTTGGTGGCCAGATACTGCTGGAACTCTCGGTTGCCGGCCGGGGTGTCCAGGCCTGCCCAAGCGCCGGCCGATTCCCGGATCTCGGCCTCGAGGGCATCCAGGCGCCGCCGGGACTCGACGGTGGCCGCTACCGCCTGCTGCAGGATGGTCTGAAATTCCCGGTCGGCGGTCGCTGAGGCCGCCAGTCGTTCGGCGAGTGCGCTTTCGCGCGGTGGGAACGCACCGAGATGCTCGGTCATAGCGTCCAGGGTAGTCCGGCAGGCAGCCGGTCAGCCGTCTTTTTTGGCCTGACGCTTGCCGGTCGGGCGCAGTTCTTCGGTGTCCCCGGCTTCTTCGGCCGCGGCCTCGACGGTCTCTTCCGCGGCGTCGTCCGCCTCGACCTCGACGGTCTCTTCCGCGGCGTCCTCGCCGTCGGCCTCGTCGTCCCCGGCGTCCACGGTCTCGTCGGCGTCCTCGACAGGTGCCTCGGCTTCGGCTTCGGACTCGGCCGCCTCGGCCTTCTTGCCGCGGCGCCCACGCTTGGGCTGCTTGGGGGTCTTGAGCTTGATCGGTTTGGGCGGCGGCGCCGGCTGCTCGGCCACCGAGGCCAGGTAGAACGCGCCGATGCCCAGCAGGGCGATCGCGGCCGCGGCCCCGTAGATCCCGAACAGCCACATGCCGGCGTCGTCCAGCGACAGCCAGATCTCGCTGATCGCGGTGCCCAGGATCAGGGTGCCCGCTACCAGGGGTGCCACCGCGGCACCGGACAGCAGCGACAGGGCCAACTGCGGGGTGCCGAACTCCGGCTTGCGGGCCTGCTTGAGGGCCGCCGACACCGGCACGGCCGTCGCGCCGATCAGCAGACCGAGCAGAATCCGCATCACGGTGCCCAGGGTGTGCGGGGCGAAACCGGTCAGCTCCCACCAGCGGGGCAACACGAACAGGAAGTACAGGAGCGCGGCGAGAGCGGAGAGCGACGCGTGCCAAACCGTGGCGACGGTACGACTCACGCCACCTCCCATGCTCGTCAGTAGTGATTCAGGTGCGGCCGGACCAGCAAAACTGTCGGTCCGGCCGCACCTGTCTCGGGTGCGGAGGATAGGGGATTTGAACCCCTGAGGGCTATTAACCCAACCCGCGTTCCAGGCGAGCGCCATAGGCCACTAGGCGAATCCTCCGTCGGCAATGGTAGCTGAGTCCGCTGGGTGCTTTGCGCACCGCTCACCCTGCCCGGCTTCGCGACGCATCCGATCACCGCTAGACTCGTCTCTCGGACCCCGCGCGGCGTCCATCCTGTGAACTCCCCCAGGGCCGGAAGGCAGCAAGGGTCAATGGGCTCTGGCGGGTGCGCGGGGTCCCCTTATATGTCGGGCCTTCGACGTCGAAAGGCGCACCCGTGTCGCTGCATACCCTCAACCGTGCCGACCTGACTGCGCAGTATGAGCGCTTCCAGCGCGACTACGCCGACTTGCAGGCCAAGAAGCTCGCGCTGGACCTCACCCGCGGCAAACCCGCGCCCGAGCAGCTGGACCTGTCCAACGGACTGCTGGCCCTGCCCGGTGCGGGTGACTTCCGCAGCGACGACGGCACCGACACCCGTAACTACGGCGGCCTGCAAGGGCTGCCCGAGCTGCGGGCGATCTTCGGTGAGCTGCTCGGCATCGCGGTGCCCAACCTGATCGCCGGCAACAACGCCAGCCTGGAGTTCATGCACGACGTCATCGTCTTCTCGATGCTGCACGGCGGCGTGGACTCGCCGCGGCCCTGGAGTCAGGAGCCGGCCGTCAAGTTCCTGTGCCCGGTCCCCGGCTACGACCGGCACTTCGCGATCACCGAGACCCTGGGCATCGAGATGATCCCGGTCCCGATGCGCGAAGACGGCCCCGACGTCGACCTGATCGAGGAACTCGTCGCCGCCGACCCGGCGATCAAGGGCATGTGGACGGTGCCGATCTTCGGCAACCCGACCGGCGTCACCTACTCCTGGGAGACGGTGCGCCGCCTGGTGCAGATGAAGACCGCCGCGCCGGATTTCCGGCTGTTCTGGGACAACGCCTACGCGGTGCACACCCTGACCGCCGAATTCCCGCACCAGATCGACATCCTCGGGCTGGCCGCCGCGGCCGGCAACCCCAACCGGCCCTACGTGTTCGCCTCCACCTCCAAGATCACCTTCGCCGGGGCGGGCGTCAGCTTCTTCGGCGGCTCACTGGGCAACATCACCTGGTATCTGCAGTACGCCGGCAAGCGCTCGATCGGGCCGGACAAGGTCAACCAGCTGCGGCACCTGCGCTTCTTCGGCGACGCCGAGGGCGTGCGGCAGCACATGCGTCGCCACCAGCAGATCCTGGCGCCCAAGTTCGAGCTGGCCGCCGAGATCCTGCAGAGCCGGCTGGGCGAGTCGAAGATCGCATCCTGGACCGACCCCAAGGGCGGCTACTTCATCAGCCTCGACGTCTGGCCGGGCACTGCGCGTCGCACCGTCGCGCTGGCCAAGGACGCCGGCATCGCGGTCACCGAGGCCGGGGCGTCGTTCCCGTACCGCAAGGATCCCGAGGACAAGAACATCCGGATCGCCCCGTCGTTCCCGTCCGCCGAAGACCTGCGCGACGCCGTCGACGGGCTGGCCACCTGCGCGCTGCTGGCCGCGGCCGAACAGCTGCTGGGCTGACGTGCCGGGATTCGGCGCCAAAGCGGCGGTGGCGGCGGCCGCGTTCGCGATGCTGGGACCATTCCCCGCGGCGCACGCGCTGCCGGGACCGCCGGTCGACCCGCGCCCGGTGCAGCCGGTTGCGGCCGCATCCGCCGAGCCCGCGCCGCTGCCGCAGCGGGCCGTCGAGGAACTCGACATCTTCCGGGGTAACGCCGCCGAGGCCGCACTGGGCAACCCGGTGGTCTACGGCGACGGCCAGTGCTACCCGCTCGTGGAGCACTACATCCAGTCGCTGGGCTGGTGGCGCAACCACGATCCCAGCGTCAACGTCTCCGACCTGTACCACCATTTCCCCACCAACGGCCTGGACCGGTACTTCGACCGGGTGCCGTTCGAGGGCGGGCTCAACGAGCCGCGGATCGGCGACATCGTCGTCTACGACCCGGGCGGCGTCGTCAGCGAGCACGGGCACGCCGCGGTCGTCACCGACGTCCATGGCCATGGACCGCTGCTGCAGTACCAAACCGCCGACCAGAACTCCGGCGGCCGGTTGTTCGTGACCCTCAACCAGCGTGACTTCAGCCCGATGTGGAACACCTTGGGTTTTCTGCGCCCCAAACCGTAGTGCGCAATCCGCCGGGGCTACACCGCCGTCGGCGCGAACAAGTACCCTGCTGGCGTGGCGCTCTACCGCAAGTACCGGCCGGCAACCTTCGCCGAAGTAGTGGGGCAGGAGCACGTCACCGAACCGTTGTGCGCGGCATTGTCGGCGAACCGGATCAACCACGCCTACCTGTTCTCCGGGCCCCGCGGCTGCGGCAAGACGTCGTCGGCGCGCATCCTGGCCCGCTCGCTGAACTGCGTGCAAGGCCCGACGCCCACGCCGTGCGGGACGTGCGACTCGTGCGTGGCGCTGGCCCCCAACGGGGCGGGCAGCATCGACGTCGTCGAACTCGACGCGGCCAGCCACGGCGGCGTCGACGACACCCGTGATCTGCGGGACCGGGCCTTCTACGCGCCCGCCCAGTCGCGCTACCGGATCTTCATCATCGACGAAGCGCACATGGTCACCCCCGCGGGATTCAACGCGCTGCTCAAGATCGTCGAGGAGCCGCCGGACCACCTGATCTTCGTGTTCGCCACCACCGAACCGGAGAAGGTGCTGCCGACCATCCGCAGCCGCACCCACCACTACCCGTTCCGGCTGCTGGCGCCGCGGACCATGCGGGAACTGATCGGGCGGATCTGCGAACAGGAACACGTCGCGGTCGACGACGCGGTGTACCCGCTGGTGATCCGTGCCGGCGGCGGTTCCCCGCGGGACACGCTCTCGGTGCTCGACCAGCTGCTGGCCGGCTCCGAGCCGATGGACGGCAACCCCGACGTCAACCACGTCCGCTACCAGCGGGCGCTGGGCCTGCTGGGCGCCACCGACGTCGCCCTGATCGACGAGGCGGTCGACGCCCTGGCCGCCGGGGACGGCGCCTCGCTGTTCGGCGCGGTGGAGGCGGTGGTCGACGCCGGCCACGACCCGCGCCGGTTCGCCATCGATCTGTTGGAGCGGTTCCGGGACCTGATCGTGCTGCAGGCCGTCCCCGACGCGGTGGCCAAGGGCGTGGTCGACGCGCCCGAAGACATGCTGGAGCGCATGCGGGAGCAGGCCGCCCGGCTGGGGCCGGCCACCCTGACCCGGTACGCCGAGGTGGTGCATGCCGGCCTCGGCGAGATGCGCGGCGCCACCGCACCACGACTGCTGCTGGAGGTGGTCTGCGCCCGGCTGCTGCTGCCGTCGGCCGCCGACACCGAGGCCGCGCTGCTGCAGCGGGTGGAGCGCATCGAGGGCCGGCTGGACATGTCGATCCCGGCGACCGCGACGGGCGCGGCACGGCCCGCTCCGGCGGTACGGCCCGCCCCTGCCGCACAGGCCGCCTCCGCCGCACCGGCCCGGCCGGTCGCGGCTCCCGCTCCGGCGGCTCCCGCCCCTGCTGCCCCCGCTCCGGCCCCTGCTGCGCCGGCACCCGCCGCCAAGCAGTTCACCCGGCGCTCCCAGGCGCCCGCGGCGACGGCGTCGTCCCCGCCGCCGGAGGCGCGTCCGGCACCCACCCCGGCCTGGGAACCCGAACCGGTCCGCCAGCCCGACCCGGCCCCCGCCGCAGCAGCGCCCCCCGCCGCAGCGCCCCCGGCCCCGGTGGCCCCGGCACCGGCGGCCCCCGTGTCGGCTGCTCCCGGCGAACCCGATGCGGCCGCCGTGCGCTCCGTGTGGAGCACCGTGCGAGAGAAGGTGCGTCAACGCAGTCGCTCCACCGAGGCGATGCTGGCCGCCGCGACCGTGCGCGCCGTCGAGGGCGACACGCTGGTGCTGTCCCACGAAACACCCTCGCTGGCCCGGCGACTGTCCGAACCGCGCAACACCGACGTCATCACCGAGGCCCTCAAAGACGCCCTGGGGGTGAACTGGCGGGTGCGCTGCGAAACCGGGGGGCCCGCCGGCGGCCACGCCGCGGCATCCGCACCGGTCGACGCCGAATCGGCCCGGCGCGCCGACGAGGAGGCCATGCTGGCCGAGGTCGCCGACGACGCCGCCTCGGGCGCCGACGCCGCGCCGCGCCGCGACCCCGAAGAAGTCGCCCTGGAACTCCTGCAGAACGAACTCGGCGCCCGCCGCATCGGCGGGGACTGACCACGGCCTGCTAAGGCTGCCACCAAGGCCGCAGCGGCAGATCGTCGTCGCCGTCGTCGTCGACGTTGCTGGCCAGCACCTGATGCAACTGGAACAGGTTGCGTTCGAAGCACAGCACCGACGCCGCCATGTAGAGCCCCCACACCTTGGCCCGGCCCAGCCCGACCTCGGCGACGGCGTCGTCCCAGTGCGCCACCAGGTTGCGGCCCCACTGCCGTAGCGTCATCGCGTAGTGGTGCCGGAAGTCCTCCTCGTGCAGCACCTCCAGCCCGGTCTGCTGGATGGCGGAGATGACGCGGCCCGACCCGGTGATCTCGCCGTCGGGGAACACGTACCGGTCGGTGAACGCGTCACCGCGGTAGGTCGAGTTGTCCGGCAGCGTCACGCACTGATTCAGCAGTAACCCGCCGGTGCGCAGCTTCGATTTGAGGCAACCGAAATAGGAGCGGTAGTGGCGCACCCCGATGTGTTCGCTGACCCCGATCGACGAAACGGCGTCGAACCCGGCCTCGCGCACATCCCGGTAGTCGCTGTAGCGCACCTCGGCCAGCTCCGACAGGCCCTCGGCGACGATGTCGCGCTGGGCCCGCGCCACCTGCTCGCCCGACAGGCTCACCCCGAGTACGTGCACACCGTGGCGGGCGGCGTAACGGACCATGCCGCCCCAGCCGCAGCCCACGTCGAGCAGTCGGTCGCCGGGTTGCAGACGCAGCTTCTCGAAGATCAGCCGATACTTGTTCTCCTGGGCCTCCTCCAGCGTCGCGTCGGCGCGCGGGTAGATCGCACAGCTGTAGGTCATCGACGGGCCCAACACCCATTCGTAGAAGGTGTTGGACAGGTCGTAGTGGTGGTGGATGGCGTCGGCGTCGCGGGCCCTGGAGTGCCGCAGACCGTCGACGGCCCGGCGCCAGCGCGGCGGCGCTTCCTCCGCCGGCGGCGCGATCGGCTTGAGGTTCTTGAGCCCGATAGAGCGCACGATGTTGGCCAGCGCCCGCGGCGCCGGATGCCGGAACTCCAGATCGGTCAAGGCGTTTAGCACCGGGTAGGGATCGCCCGGATGTACCCCGCGCAGTTCCAGATCACCGGCGACGTAGGCCCGCGCGATGCCGAGCTGGCCCGGCGAGGTCGCCAGATAGTTGGTGGCCCGCGGGGTCAGCAACTCCACCCCCAGCGCCGCGTCGCCCGGCCCGATGCTGCTGCCGTCGTAGGCGGAGATCTTCAGCGGCGGCTGCCCGCCGCCGGCGAGCAGCATCAAGACCTCGGCCAAGCCGAGTCTGCCGTCGGTGGCGGTCGGAGTGCTGGTGGTCGGCTGCGTTTTCACCATCATGATGGGTCCCCCCTTGCCCAGATGCGGATA
This sequence comes from Mycolicibacter sp. MU0083, assembly GCF_963378075.1. Lineage (NCBI taxonomy): Bacteria > Bacillati > Actinomycetota > Actinomycetes > Mycobacteriales > Mycobacteriaceae > Mycobacterium > Mycobacterium kokjensenii. Next base: position 3,883,112 of record NZ_OY726394.1, on the reverse strand, counting down.
ACCGCCGGGACGGCACCTCAAACCCGCGTAACGTGGCACCGCGATGGGCGACATGACGGACACCACCACCTGCGCGATCGTCGGTGGCGGACCCGCGGGCATGGTGCTGGGTCTGCTGCTGGCCCGGGCGGGCGTGCAGGTGACGCTGCTGGAGAAGCACGCCGATTTCCTGCGGGACTTCCGCGGCGACACCGTGCACCCCACCACGTTGCGGCTGCTCGACGAACTCGGATTGTGGGAACGCTTCGAGACGTTGGCCCGCAGTGAGATTCACCAGGTCAGCCTCGATGTGGCCGGCCGCGACGTCACCGTCGTCGACTTCGGCCGGTTGCGCCGCCAGCCGCACCCCTACATCGCGATGGTGCCGCAGTGGGATCTGCTCAACCTGCTCGCCGAAGCCGCGCAGGCCGAGCCGACGTTCACCCTGCGGATGCAGACCGAGGTCACCGGGCTACTGCACGACGACGGCCGGGTGGCCGGGGTGCGCTACCGGGACGGGAACGGCGACGGCGAACTGCGTGCCGCCCTCACCGTCGCCTGCGACGGACGCTGGTCCATCGCGCGCCACGAGGCCGGCCTGCACTCCCGAGAGTTTCCGGTGAACTTCGATGTGTGGTGGTTCCGGCTGCCCAACGACCGCGCCGGCGAACCCACCCTGCTGCCCCGCCTGGGCCCCGGCCGGGCCGCGATCATGATCCCCCGCGACAGCTACTATCAGGTGGCCTATCTGGGGCGCAAAGGCACCGATGCGGACAAGCGGGCGCGCGGCATCGAGGCGTTCCGCCGGGACGTGGTGGAGCTCATCCCCGAAGCCGAGGAATCCGCTGCGGCACTGCGCACCATGGACGATGTCAAACACCTCGATGTTCGGGTGAATCGCTTGCGGCACTGGAGCATCGACGGCCTGCTGTGCATCGGCGACGCCGCGCATGCGATGTCCCCGGTGGGCGGTGTCGGCATCAATCTGGCGGTGCAGGACGCGGTGGCCGCCGCGACCATCCTGGCGCAACCGCTACGCGAAGGCCGGGTGAGCCGGCGTGAGCTGGCCGCCGTGCAACGGCGCCGTCAGGTGCCCACCGTCATCACCCAGACCGCACAGCGGGTGGCGCACCGGGCGCTGGGCCCGATCCTGCGCGGGGCGAACCTGAGCCCGCCCGCGGCCGTGGGCACCGTGTTGACCAGGCTGCCGTGGCTGGCGGGTATCCCGGCGTTCCTGGTCGGGGTGGGGGTGCGACCCGAGCGCGCCCCGGCCTTCGCCCGGCGCTAAGGCCGCCACCACGGCCGCAACGGCATCCCGGCCCCGGCCGTCCCGCCGACGTCGCCACCGTTGGCCGCCAGCATATGGTGCAGCTGAATCACGTTGTGCTCGAAGCCCAACCGCGACCCCGCCAGATACAGGCCCCACACCTTCGCGGTGGCCACACCGACCTCGGCGACCGCTTCGTCCCAGTGCGCCACCAGGTTGGCGCACCAATCCCGCAGCGTCAGCGCGTAGTGGCCGCGCAGATTCTCGGTGTGCAGCACCTCCAGGCCGGCGTCCTGGATCTCGCTGATGATGCGGCCCGAGCCGGCCAACTCCCCGTCGGGGAACACGTAGCGGTCGATGAAATCCCCTGCCTTGGGGCCGGATCGGTTGTCGGCGCGGGTGATGCAGTGATTCAGCAGCAGTCCGCCGGGGCGCAGCCGCGACTTCAGGAACCCGAAGTAGCCGGGGTAGTTCGCGACACCGACGTGCTCGGTCATCCCGATCGAGGAGACCGCGTCGAACCCCGACTCGGGCACGTCGCGGTAGTCGCAGTGCCGCACCTCGGCACGGTCGGACAACCCCTCGTCGTCGATGGCGCGCTGCGCCCAACGGGCCTGCTCGGCCGAGAGCGTCGCACCGATCGCATGCACCCCGTGGCGGGCGGCGTAACGCACCATGCCACCCCAGCCGCAGCCCACGTCCAGCAGGCGATCGCCGGGGGACAGGCGCAGTTTCTCGAAGATCAGCCGGTACTTGTTCTCCTGGGCCTGCTCAAGCGTCGCGCCCGGATCCGGGTAGACCGCGCAGGTGTAGGTCATCGACGGGCCCAGCACGCACGTGTAGAAGTCGTTGGACACGTCGTAGTGATGGTGGATCGCATCGGCATCCCGAGATCTGCTGTGCCGCAGTCCTTCCGCGATGCGTCGCCAGCGGGGCAGGTGCTCCTGCGGCGGCGGCGCGACCGGCACCAGATGCTCCACCCCGATCGAGCGCACGATCGAGGCCAGCACCCGCGGGGAGGGCCGCTTGAAGTGCAGCTCGTCGGCGAGCGACTTGAGCAGCAGGTAGGGGTCGCCCGGGTGAACGCCGTGCACCCCCAGGTCCCCGGCGACGTAGGCGCGGGCCATCCCCAGGTCGCCCGGTGCGGTGGCCAGGTAGGTGGTGCCCCGCGGGGTCAGCAGATCCAGCCCCAGCGGCGCGTCCTCGGGCCCGGCGGTGGATCCGTCGTAGGCGGTGAACCGCAGCGGCAGCCGGCCGTCGGTCGCCAGGGTCTGCAGCACCTGGGCCAGGCTGAGTCGGCCGGCCGTCGTCATCGCCGCCGCACCGCCTTGTCGTAGAGGTCCAGCAGCCGCGCATCGGGGTCGTAGATCTCCTTGACCGCCCGGTAGGCCGCGCCGCCGTAGAGTTCGTCGAACTCCGCCGGGGTGTAGTAGGAGTCGGAGTACAGCGACTTGTGGCCGTCGAGTTCGCCGACCTTCGCCTCGATCAGCCGATTGGTGGCGCCCTCGGTGGCACCGGCCGGGACCGACGACCAGAACCCGATGTTGACGTAGGTGCGGTTGGGCCGGATCGGGTACAGCGGCCACTGCTCGTCGGCGCGCAGTCGCAACGGGCACAGCCACACCGGCTGGATCGGCACGTGGGCGAAGAACCAGTCCAGGAACTCCACGCAGCGCCCCAACGGCACCTCGACGTCCTGGACGACCCGTTCCCGCGGCGGGCGGTGGTGACGCTTCTCGATCCGGTCGGCGATGCCGAAACGCTGGTCGTAGGCAACCAGTTTCGCGTAGACGCTGCTGCGCCGGTACCGCCGCGGCCACCAACGCCGCACCAGCGGCCGCTGGACCCCGAACGCCCGCGAACACCAGAACCAGTCGGTGTCCCAACGCCACAGGTAGTCGGCGACGGTCAACCGGTCGTCCTTGACGCCTTCCGGATGCCGGATCGACCGGTAGTAGATCCGCTGGCCGGTGTAGTCGCTGACCGCGCCGGGGACATCGGTCTGGATCCCCAGACACAGGTAGCTCTCCGCGGGGCTGAACACCACCCCGTCGAGGTAGTCCACCGCGACCCCGTCGAACCCGCCGGTGTCGATGATGCGGTCCATCGCCGACACCAGCTCCGACAGCGAATCGAACCGGATGTGCCGCAATGCGACGAACGGCTTGACCGGCTCCAGCTCGATCTGCAGTCGCGTCGAATACCCCAACGTGCCATACGAATTCGGAAACGCCTGAAACAGGTCGCGGTGTTTGTCCCGGGATACCGTCAGCAGCTCACCGGCACCGGTCAGCACCTCCATCTGCAGCACCGACTCGTGCGGAAGCCCGTTGCGGAACGACGCCGACTCGATTCCCAGGCCGCTGACCGCACCCCCGACGGTGATCGTCTTCAGCTGCGGGACCACCAACGGCGCCAACCCGAACGGCAGGGTGGCGGCGACCAGGTCCTCATAGCTGCACATCCCGCCGACGTCGGCGGTGCGTGTCTCCGGGTGCACCGCGATGACGTCGGCCAGCCCCGAGGTGTCCAGTCCCGGCGCCCGGCGTCTGGCGCGCGCCCGGAACAGGTTGGTGGTGGGTTTGGCCAGCCGGACCGACTCGCCGTCGGGGATGTTGCGGTAGCTATCCAGCAGAAGCTGCACCCCCCGCGCGTGGGATGTCGGTGTTTCGGCCGGCCGAACAGACATCACCATCCACGCTAGCCGCGGATCACCGGGCGCGCACCCGGTCGGGTCAGGGCAGTTGCGCCTGACTGCTCAAGAAGCCGGCGACCCCGCGGGCCATCGCCTCGGCGTAGCGCTGCCGGCCCGCCGGGCTCTCCATCAGGGCCGCGTCGGTCGGATTCTTCATGTTGCCCAACTCGACCAGCACCGACGGGTACTCGGCCAGGTTCAGCCCGGCCAGGTCGGCCCGGCCCTTGAGGCCGTCGGTGCCGATGTAGTTCGCCGGTGGAATCCCCGAGGCCTGCAACTGGCTGCGCATGACCTGGGCGAGCCGTACGGCCGGCCCCTCCTGGGCCGGGTTCAGCGGCGGCGCCGAGTAGTTGACGTGGAATCCGCGGCCGCCGGCAGGCCCGCCGTCGGCGTGGATGGACACGATGGCGCTGGGATGCAGCGCGTTGGCCGCCGCGGCACGGGCGTCGATGCACGGTGCCGGCCCGTTGTCGTCGCCGCGGGACATCGCGGTGCGCACACCCATCGCGGTCAGGGCCTGACGGAGTCGCAGCGTGGTGTCCCAGGCGAAGCTGTGCTCGGGGTAGCCGGAGTTGGTCGCGGTGCCGGTGGTCTGGCAGTTCTTGGTGCCGCCGCGGCCATTGGGCACCTGGCGGTTCAGCGCGGCGGGGTCGCCGGCGCCGCTGTGGCCGGGGTCGAGGAACACGATCATCCCGGCGATGTTGTTCGGGGCGGCCGAGGACAGCGGGGCGCTCGGGACCGCGGCCGCCGCCAGCAGGCCTGCGGTGACCGCGATACCGACACGCGAGAGAACTGGTAGGCGCACGCCGCCACGGTAGGCCGATGCCGACTACGCTGGGTTTCTCACACGCGCGGGGTCTGCCCAGCTGAAATCAAGCCGCAACCCGGTCGAGACCTCGCGAACGACGATGCAAGGGGAGTGTCATGCAACCAGGAGGCCCGCCCGACATGTCGGCGCTGCTGGCTCAGGCCCAGCAGATGCAGCAGCGACTGCTGGCCGCGCAGCAGGAGTTGGCGGTCACCGAGGTGCACGGCGAAGCCGGCAACGGGCTGGTCAAGGTCACCGCCAACGGCAGCGGTGAGGTGCTCGCCGTGCAGATCGACCCCAAGGTCGTCTACCCCGAGGACATCGAGACGCTGCAGGATCTGCTGGTGGGCGCGCTCGCCGACGCCTCGAAGAAGGCGCACAAACTGGCCCAGGAGCGGCTGTCTCCGCTGGCCGGCGGCATGGGCGGCGCACTCGGCATGCCGGGGGCCTAGGTGTTCCCCCTTGTTTGAAGGCCCGGTTCAGGACCTGATCGACGAGCTGGGCAAGCTGCCCGGCATCGGGCCCAAGAGCGCCCAGCGGATCGCGTTCCACCTGTTGTCGGTGGAACCGCCGGAGATCGATCGGCTCACCGCGGTGTTGACCAAAGTCCGTGACGGGGTGCGGTTCTGCGAGGTCTGCGGCAACGTCTCCGATGCCGAGCGCTGCCGGATCTGCTCGGACGCGCGCCGCGACGTCGCCCAGATCTGCGTCGTCGAGGAACCCAAGGACGTCGCGGCCATCGAGCGCACCCGGGAGTTCCGCGGCCGCTACCACGTACTGGGCGGGGCGCTGGATCCGCTATCGGGGATCGGCCCGGACCAGTTGCGGGTCCGTGAACTGCTCAACCGGGTCGGGGAGCGCATCGACGGGGTGGACGTCAGCGAGGTGATCATCGCCACCGACCCCAACACCGAGGGCGAGGCCACCGCCACCTACCTGGTGCGGATGCTGCGGGACATCCCCGGGCTGAGCGTGACGCGCCTGGCGTCCGGGTTGCCGATGGGCGGCGACCTGGAGTTCGCCGACGAGCTGACCTTGGGGCGGGCCTTCACCGGCCGCCGCGCGATGGCCTGAGCCGGATCCCCCGCCCGCGGGGCGCACCCGCCGGCCTCTCTCCCCGCGAAACCGACGTTTTGCAGGACCCTTCTCGCACTTTCTCTGCAAAACGTCGGTCTCGGCGAAGGGGAGGGAAGGGGAGAACGCGATGTCGGTGTCGGCTGGCACTCTGCCGCTATGGAAGGGGTCTTCGTAGCCGGCGCGGCGATAGCCGCCGGCCGGGTGACCCGCCACGAACTCAAACGGTGGTACCGCCCGCTGTACCGCGGGATCTATCTGCCGAAGCACTCCACCCCCACCCTCCGTGATCGGGCGACGGCCGCTTGGCTGGCTTCCGGGCGAACTGGGGTGATCGCCGGAGTCGCGGCGTCCGGCCTGCACTACGCGGAGTGGGTCGACGACGACATCGACATCGACCTCATCGACGGCACCATGCGGAAGCAGCCCGGCCTGATCGTGCACGACGAAACCCTGCGCGACGACGAGATCACCCAGGCGGGCCGGATCCCGGTCACCACCCCGGCGCGCACCGCCTACGATCTGGGCCGGTTGCTGCCCCGCGGCGACGCGCTGGCTCGGCTCGACGCGCTGGCCCGCGCCCGTTCGTTGCGCGCCGAGGACGTGTTGCTGATCGCCGAGCACCACAAAGGTGCCCGTGGCCTGCGCCGGCTGCGCAGCGTGCTGCCGCTCATCGACGCCGGGGCGGCCTCTCCGAAGGAGACCGGGCTGCGACTGCTGCTGATCGACGCCGGTCTCCCGATCCCCACCACCCAGATCCCGGTCTGCGACCGCGGCTACCGGCCGTTCGCCTTCCTGGACTGGGGGTACCGCCCGCTTGCGGGGGAGGGATGGGAGGAGTACCTGGTGTCCGCGGAGTACGACGGCGATCAACACCGCAAGGACCGCCTGCAATACGTCAGGGACCACAAGCGCCAACGCAAGTTGGAAGCTTTGGGCCGGAACAACATCCGCGTCATCAACGAAGACGATCCCGCCGAGGTGATCGCGCGGGTAACCGCGGCGCTACGGTCCCGTGGCTGGCGGCCGGGGAGAAACTAAACCGGTTGCAGCACGTCGGTGATCGCCACCCCACCGGCGATCAGGGCGCGGGCGGCGCGGATCTTCTCCGGCACACCGGCACCCACCACCGCCGCCAGCCTCCCGTCGCGCTCGTAATAGGCCAGGAACCGGCGGCTCGCCACGTCGTAGTCCTCGACCAGGTGCACGGTGTCCCCGGCGCGCGGATGCCCCAGGCATTGGATCTTGACGTCGTACTGGTCGCTCCAGAAGTAGGGCACCCCGGCCGCGACCGGCGCCGACCCCAGCATCGCCGCCACCATGATCCGGGCCTGCTCGGCGACATTGCTCCAATGCTCGACGCGGACCTGCGCGCCGGCGGCATCGCGCCACGACGCCACATCACCGATCGCCCACACATCCGCGGCGCCGGTCCGTCCGACCGCATCGCAGACCACGCCGTCGGCCACGTCGATACCGCTGCCGGTCAGCCATTCGGTGGCCGGACGCGACCCGACACCGACCACCACCAGGTCGGCCGCCAGCACCGAGCCGTCCGACAGCGTCACCGCCTCGACGTGATCGTCGCCGGTAACCGAGGCCACCTGCACCCCGGTGCGCACGTCGACGCCCTCGTCGCGGTGCAGTCGGGCGATCAACGCCCCGGCCTGCGCACCGAGCACCCCGGCCAGCGGCGCGGCCTGCGACTCCACCAGTACCACCGCCAACCCCCGGCTGCGCAGTGCGGCGGCGACCTCACAGCCGATGAACCCCGCACCGATCACCACGGCGCGACGCGCCGCGGCGGCCCGCCCGCGCAATGCCACACAGTCGTCGAGCGACCGCAGCACACAGATGCCGTCCACCTCGCCCAACGACGGGATGCGTTGCGGCACCAGGCCGGTGGCGATCACCAGCCGGTCGTAGCCGAGCGTCTCGCCGTCGGCCAACGCCACGGTGTGCGCGTCGACGTCGACGGCCCAGGCCGCCGCCCCCAGCCGCAACGTGATGGCGTTGTCGTCGTAGAACGCCGTCGGTTTCAAGGCCACGTCGTCGACCTCGCCGCGCAGCATCTGCTTGGACAGCGGTGGCCGGTCGTAGGGCGGGTGGTCCTCGGCGCCGACGACGGTGATCGGGTCGGTGTAGCCGTTGCGGCGCAGTTGTTCGGCGGTGCGGACCGCCGCCAGTCCGCCGCCCACGATCACCGTGCCGGCGTCGCTCACGGCCGCGCCACCTCCACCATCTCGAAGTCGGCCTTCGCCGCGCCGCAGTCCGGGCAGCTCCAGTCCTCGGGGATCTCGGCCCAGCGGGTGCCGGGCGCGATGCCGTCTTCCGGCCAGCCCAGCGCCTCGTCGTATTCGAAGCCGCACTGCAGGCACCGGAACAGTTTGTAGTCGCTCATCGGTTCTCTCCCGTCGGTTGGAAATCCAGCTTCTCGCGTACCGCACAATCCGGGCAGGTCCAGTCGTCGGGCACCTGCTGCCAGGGCGTCCCGGGCGGGAACCCCTCCCGGGGTTCCCCGGCGGCCTCGTCGTAGACGTAGCCGCAGCCCGGGCAGCCGTAGCCGGCCATCAGGCCGACACCCCGTAGCGGGCCAGGATCTTCTCCCGGCGGCGCGGCGAGATGTTGGCCCGGGTGATGTCACCGGCGTAGTGCTCGAGGACCCGGTGGTCCATCAGCTTCCGCCACACCGGCGGGAAGTAGGTCACCCCGATCAGCGCGCCGTAGCCGGCCGGCAGGTTCGGTGAGTCGTCGAAGCTGCGCAGCGTCTGGTAGCGCCGGGTCGGGTTGGCGTGGTGGTCGCTGTGCCGCTGCAGGTGGTAGAGGAACAGGTTGGTGACCATGTGGTCGGAGTTCCAGCTGTGCTGCGGCGTGCAGCGCTCGTAGCGGCCGCTGTCCAGCTTCTGCCGCACCAGCCCGTAGTGCTCCAGGTAGTTCACCGACTCCAGCAGCGACGATCCGTAGAGGGCGTTGATCAGCAGATAGGGGATCAGTGCCACGCCGAACACGGCCAGCAGCACACCCCAGAACAGCACCGAGATCGCCAGCGCGTTGAGCACGTCGTTGTCCGCCCAGGTGCGCGGGTTCCACGGGCTGCGGCCGGTCCGGCGGATGCGCTGCGCCTCCAGGTGCCATGCCGACCGGATGCCGCCGATCACGCTGCGCGGCAAGAACTCCCAGAACGATTCGCCGAACCGCGCCGACGCGGGGTCTTCCGGGGTGGCGACGCGGACGTGGTGGCCGCGGTTGTGCTCGACGTAGAAGTGGCCGTAGCAGACCTGGGCCAGGGTGATCTTGGCCAGCCAGCGCTCCACCGACTCCCGCTTGTGGCCCAGCTCGTGGGCGGTGTTGATGCCGACCCCGGCGACCGTCGCCGTGGTCAGCGCCACCCCGATCTTGCCCAGCCAGCCCAGCGGACCGTCGTAGCCGAGCCAGCTCAGATCGGATGCGGTGAACAGGTAGGCGCCGAACACGGCGCTGGCGTACTGGAACGGGATGTAGGCGTAGGTGGCGTAGCGGTAGTACTTGTCGTTCTCCAGGGCTTCCATCACCTCGTCGGGCGGGTTCTGCCCGTCGGCGCCGACCCACAGGTCCACCGTGGGCAGCAGCAGGTAGACCAGGAACGGCCCGATCCACAGCGGGATCTGGGAGGCGAGGTGCCAGCCGGCCTGGTTCATCGCCCACACCAGGGGCAGCATCAGAAACAACATGGTGGGCACCACCAGGCCCAGCAGCCACAGGTGGCGTTTCTTGTCCTGCCAGATCGCACTGGCCGTATTGGTGTTCATGATGCTGACGCTAGGCAGTGCGGCGGGCGGGCCGCTCGTCCCGCGCGGCCAAGAAACGGCCGGCTATTCGGCTTCGGGAGACAAGGGGGACAACACGCTGGTGCCGTACCACTGACACAGCAGCAGGGCGATCTCCACGTCCAGGCGGTCCTCGGCGATCGGGCGGCCCCGCCGCTCGACGGCCCGCTGCACCCGGTATTTGACGGTGTTGACGTGGAAGTGCAGTTGTTCACCGGCCGCTTTGAAGCTGGAACCGGTCCGCAGGAACACCCGCAGGGTGTCGCGCAGCCGGCCGTCGCCCTCGGTGTCGGCGGCCAGCGGGCCGAGCACCTCGGCGACCCAGGCCCGGGCGGCGGCCACGTTCTCACCGCCCAGCAGCGCGGCGGCCGACAATCCGGGATCACCGGCGGCACTGACCCGGTTGGCCGGCACCCCGGACGCCGCGGCCAGGGTGTGGGCGGCCAGCGCCTGCTGATGCGACCGGCGGAAACCCTCCACACCGGGCAGCGGTTCGCCGATCGCCACCCACGGCTGATCGGCCGCGTCGTGGGCGCCGGCGCGGATCCGTTCCACCACGCCGTCCGCGGCCTCCGAGGCCAGCGGCAGCCACGCCCACCCGGTGGTGCTGTCGGCGGGGATGAACAACGGCGCGCCGTGCACCGGCAGCGTGTCGGCCAGCTGCTTGACGAATCCCTCCGCCGCGGTCAGCCGGTCCTCGTTGGCGTCGGGATACCACACCACGATCCCCACATGGGTGCGCCGCAGCGGGTAGCGGATCGCGGTCGTCATCGCATCGACATCGGTGCCCTCGTCGGCGAGGATCTCGCGGACCCGCAACGCGCGCACCGCATTTCGACTGTCCAGCCAGCGTTCCCGCTCGGCCTGGTAGACCGCCACCACCTGTTGCGACATCTCGTCGATGTAGCCGAACATCAACGTCGACATCGCGCCGAGCACACTCAGGCTCAGGTCGGGATCCATGCGCGCGGAACGGATCTCCTCCAGCACCACCTGCAGTGCCACCGAATGGCCCAGCCGGTAGCCGCGCACCAGTGCGTTGACCGGCACCCCGCGTTGCGCCAGTCGCCGGGCATGCTCGAGTGCGACGGCGGGCGCGGTGACCTCGGCGACCGGAATGTTGTGCCGGATCGCCGAGAAATACGCGTCGACGTTGGCGCTGACGGTCTGGTGCAGCAACGCCAACAGCGGAGAGTCCGCGGCCAACTCGGGTGATTCCCGGGCCACCTGATCCTCGATGACCCCGATGGTTTCGGCCAGGCGGTCGTAGAGCCGCTGCGAGATCTCGATCGCGGCTTCGGCGACGCCGGGGTCCCCGGTCATGCCAACCGTTCTCGGCGCAGCAGGTTCACTTCGGGCAGCTCGAGCGGCGGCAGGTCACCGACCACCCTCGCCAGCAGCAGGTCGGCCAGCTCCGGGTTGCGGGCCAGGCACGGCCCGTGCAGATAGGTGGCGATGACGCTGCCCTGCACCGCGCCGTCGTAACCGTCGCCGGCCCGGTTACCGGCCCCCTTGGTGACCGCGCTCAACGGCGACGCGTCCGGCCCCAGCACGGTGCCGCCGCGGTGGTTCTCGAATCCGGTCAGCGGTTGGGTCAACCCGGCCAACAGCGGTGTGCCGACCACTTCGCCGATGGTGCGCGCGTCCTGCGGGGAGGTGGTCAGGTCCAGCAGGCCCACCCCGTCGACGCGTTCCCCCGCGGAGGTCTCATACCAGTGCCCGAGCACCTGGATGGCGGCGCAGATCGCCAGTACGGGGGCACCGCGGGCCGCGGCGCGCTGCAGGCCCGGGTGGGTGATCAGGTGCCGGGTGGCCAACCGCTGCGCGTAGTCCTCGGCGCCGCCCAGGGTGTAGAGGTCCAACGACTCGGGCACCGGGTCGGCCAGGGTGATCTCGACGATCTCGGCGGGAATGCCGCGCAGGCGCAGGCGCTGGCGCAGCACCACCGCGTTGCCCCCGTCGCCGTAGGTGCCCATCACATCCGGCAGCACCAGCCCGATCCGCACCGGCTCAGCCATCACCCAACCTCCGCTGCAACGCCAGGAACGCGGTGTAGTTGGCGACGACCTCGACGTGCCCCGGCGGACACGACGCGATCGCCGCGAGGGTGTCGTGCACCAGGGTGTGCGCCACGTCGGCATAGCCCAGTCGCACCGCCAGGTCGGTGCCGCGTTCGCCGGCCGCCACCACCTGCACCTGGTCGAAGTGCTCGAAGCGCACATCCCACAGCCAGGACAGGTCCTCGCCGTCGGGCACCTGGCCGTTGACCGCGATCACCACCCCGGCGGCGTGGTGGTCGACCATCGACAGCGCCTCCTGCCAGCCGGCCGGATTCTTGGCCAGCAGCATCCGCACGGTGTGCTCGCCGACCTGCACGCTGCGGTAGCGGCCGGCCACCTCGTCGACCGCCGACACCGCGGCCACCGCCTGGGCGGGATCGGCGCCGAGGGCGACCGCGGCGGCCACCGCCTGGGCGGCGTTGCCGCGGTTGACGGTTCCCGGCAGCGCCAGCCGCATCGGCAGCACCAGCCCGTCCGGGCCGTACAACGCGTCGTCATCGAACCACCACTGCGGGGTGGGGCGGCTGAAATCGCTTCCGGTGGAACGCCAATGGCCGTCGCGCCGGTCGATCAGCTCGCCGCTGCGCGGGCAGCTGACCGAGTCGCCGGACCAGCCGGCGCCCGCGGCCACCCAGATCACCCGGGGACAGTCGTAGGCCGCCGAGGTCATCAGCACGTCGTCGCAGTTGGCCACCACCACCGCGTCCGGATGCCGAGCCAGGCCGGTGCGCAGCGCGCGCTCCACGGCGTTGATCTCACCGACCCGGTCCAGCTGGTCGCGGGACAGGTTGAGCAAGACGATCACCGCGGCATCTACTGCGTCCAAGACATGCGGGACGTGCATCTCGTCGACCTCGAGGGCGGCCCGCTGCGCGGTCCGGTCGGCGGCCAGCGCGGCGACCAGCCCGGCGTCCATGTTGGCGCCCTCGGAGTTGGTGGCCACCGGGCCCAGGTCGGCCAGTGCGGCCGCGAGCATGCGGGTGGTGGTCGACTTGCCGTTGGTGCCGGTGACGATCGCGGTGCGTCGGCCGGCGCCGAGCTGCCGCAGGATCGAGCGATCCAGGGTCATCGCGATCAGGCCGCCGATCATGGCGCCCGCACCGCGGCCGGTCACCCGCGACGCCCACCGGGCCGTGGCGCCGGCGGCCAGCGCCAGGCGTCCGCGGGCGGTGATCATGGCCGTGAGTTTAGGGCCGCCGGTTAAGTCGGCGACACGGGCGGTGGGGACCCGCATACGTCACCGGGGCATGTCATCCTCGTCACATGAGTGCGCGGTGGGGGCGCCCGGCCCGTGAACCCGGCGACGGCTGGGTGGTGGTCGACGTCGAGACCTCGGGCTTCCGGCCCGGCCAGGCCCGGGTGCTCAGCGTCGCCGCGCTGGCGCTCGACGCCGAGGGCCGGGTGGAGCAGTCGGTGTCACACCTGGTCAATCCGGGCACCGACCCGGGCCCCACGCATGTGCACGGGCTGACCGCGGAGATGCTGGCCGGCCAGCCGCAGTTCGCCGACGTCGTCGACGAGATCACCGAACTGCTGGCCGGACGCACCCTGGTCGCCCACAACGTCGCATTCGACTACACCTTCCTGGCCGCCGAAGCCGAGATGGCCGGCGCCGTGCTGCCGGTGGACTCGGTGATGTGCACGCTGGAGTTGGCGCGCCGGCTGGATCTGGGGCTGCCCAACCTGCGGTTGCAGACGCTGGCGGCGCACTGGGGCGTGGTGCAGACCCGGGCGCACGACGCGCTCGACGACGCCCGGGTGCTGGCCGGGGTGCTGCAGCCGTCCCTGCAGCGCGCCCGGGAGCGCGACGTGTGGCTGCCGGTGCGGCCGGTGACCCGGCGGTGCTGGCCCAACGGCCGCATCACCCACGAGGAACTGCGACCGCTCAAGGCGCTGGCCTCGCGGATGCCGTGCGCCTACCTCAACCCGGGCCGCTATGTGCGGGGCCGCCCGCTGGTGCAGGGCATGCGGGTGGCGTTGTCGGCCGAATGCACCCGTACCCACGAGGAACTCGTCGAACGCATCCTGCACGCCGGGCTGGCCTACAGCGACGTCGTCGACGCCCACACCTCACTGGTGATCTGCAACGACGACCGGCCCGAGCAGGGCAAGGGCTATCTGGCGCACGAACTCGGGGTGCCGACGGTCTCCGACGACGACTTCATGGCGCGGGTGGGCGGGGTCGGCGGCGTCGTCCCGGGCACCGGCATCGAGGACTTCGTCGACGACGGGGCTCCCGGGGACCAGATCTCGCTGTTCTGAGGCGGCCTCAGGCCGGGATGTCGAAGAGCAGGATGGGGTCGGGACCGAACACGTACAGGTAGTCCGTGATGCCCGCGTCCGATGTCACCACTTCGTTGGCGATGCCGAAGAACGTGAAGAAGTCCGCGGTCATGTCGTCGGGCAAGCTGACCGATTGCGAACCGAACAGCGTGAACCCGGCCAACTGCAAACCGGAGGCATCCCACGTCGTCCCGGCCGGTAGGCCGGTACCGGCACTGTCGCTGACCACGTTGGAGTCGACCACGTAGGCGAACGGGACCAACGGGAATGGTGGGCCGAGCTGGTAATGCGTCAGGATGCTGTCGAATGAGCCGGTGGTGTTGCCGTCGGAGTCGAAGATCTGCCAGTTCGTCGTGGTTTGGTAGGCGGTGTAGTTGATGCCCGGAATCGACCCGAGATCCTTGGAGTCGGTGAAGTCATAGTCGTAGTCCGAGCCCAGTTGCGACGACGGCCAGTGGCTGAAGTCGTTGGGGCTGAACGGTTGATTCGACGGGTCAGCGTTGGCGACTGCGCCGACCAGTGCCACACCGCCCAGGGCAGCGCCTAGGACGATGCCCGGCAGGAGTGTGATCCGGCGAATGCTCACGGTGCCCCCCGATCTGCCTTACCGGACTTCGGTGAGTATCCGACCTAAGCCGATGTGGCTGACTATCCACCGACTTGAAGCTGAGCGCAACCTGTCGTTGGGGTGTGCACGTGCCCGCGGACTACGTGCGAGCCGCCCGGTTCACCGCGGAGACCACCGCCCGCAGTGACGCGGTGGTGATCGACGGCGCGATCCCCACACCCCACACGGTGTTGCCACCGATCTGCGCCTCCACATACGCCGCGGCCTGGGCCTCTTCGCCGGCGCTCATGGCGTGCTCGGAGTAGTCCAGCACGTTCACCTGGACGCCGATGTGCCCCAACGCATCGACGAATGCCGCCAGCGGGCCGTTGCCCTCACCGGCGATCTCGGTCTCCACCCCGTCGACCAGCACGACGGCTTCGATGCGGTCGGTGCCGTCGTCGGTCTCGGCGGCGATCAACTTCTGGTGCATCCGTTCCAGCGGCGTGATCGGGTTCAGGTATTCGTCGGCGAAGGCATCCCACATCTCCTTGGGGGTGACCTCGCCGCCCTCGCCGTCGGTGAGCTGCTGGATGACGCGGGAGAACTCGATCTGCAGCCGGCGCGGCAGCACCAGGCCGTGGTCGGTCTTCATCACATAGGCCACGCCGCCCTTGCCGGACTGCGAGTTGACCCGGATCACCGCCTCGTAGGTGCGGCCCACGTCGCGCGGGTCGATCGGCAGGTAGGGCACCTGCCAGAGGATGTCGTCGACGTCGGAGTCGGCGGCGTCGGCGTCGATCTTCATCTGGTCCAGGCCCTTGTTGATGGCGTCCTGGTGGCTGCCGGAGAACGCGGTGTAGACCAGGTCACCGCCGTAGGGGTGCCGCTCGGGCACGTTGAGCTGGTTGCAGTACTCCACGGTGCGACGGATCTCGTCGATGTTGGAGAAGTCGATCTGCGGGTCCACGCCGCGGGAGAACATGTTCAGCCCCAGCGTCACCAGGCAGACGTTGCCGGTGCGCTCACCGTTGCCGAACAGGCAGCCCTCGATCCGGTCCGCCCCGGCCTGATAGCCCAGTTCGGCGGCGGCCACCGCGGTGCCGCGGTCGTTGTGCGGGTGCAGGCTCAAGATCACCGAGTCCCGGCGGGCGAGGTTGCGGCTCATCCACTCGATCGAGTCGGCGTAGACGTTCGGGGTCGCCATCTCCACGGTGGCGGGCAGGTTGAAGATGATCGGGTTGTCCGGCGTCGGTTGGATGACGTCGCCGACGGCGTCGCAGACCCGCTTGGCGTACTCGAGTTCGGTCCCGGTGTAGGACTCCGGGGAGTACTCGTAGCGCCACCGGGTGCCCGGGTGCTTGGCGGCCTCCTCCAGGCATTTGCGGGCCCCGGCCACCGCGATCGCCTGCACCGCGTCCTGGTCGGCGCGGAACACCACCCGCCGCTGCAGGATCGACGTCGAGTTGTAGAAGTGCACGATCACGCTCGGCGCGCCCGAGCAGGCCTCGAAGGTGCGCTCGATCAGCTCGTCACGGCACTGGGTCAGCACCTGCAGGGTGACGTCGTCGGGCACCGCGCCGTCGTCGATGATCTCGCGGACGAAGTCGAAGTCGGTCTGGCTGGCCGAGGGGAACCCGACCTCGATCTCCTTGTAGCCCATCGACACCAGCAGGTCGAACATCCGGCGCTTGCGGGCCGGGCTCATCGGGTCGATCAGCGCCTGGTTGCCGTCGCGCAGGTCGACCGCACACCACAGCGGGGCACGGTCGATGACGCGGTCGGGCCAGGTGCGGTCCGACAGTGTGATGGGCTCGACCTCGTCGGCGAAGCTGCGGTAACGGTTGACCGGCATCGCCGAACCCCGCTGGGGGTTCCAGGACGGCTGGCCCGGACTGGGGGGACCCGCGGGCTTGGTGATGGCGCGGGAAGACGTGAAAGCGTCAGCGCTGGAAGGGCTGGAAAAAGTAGTCATGATGTTCGCTCCGGCTAGTCAGGACGTGTCCAGGGGACTCAGACCGGCGCATCGACGAAACCCGCGACGGGAAGCCGGTCTCGGTCAGACCCCGTCGCGGCGTCCGAGCAGGAGCGCGCGCAGCACGTAGGGAAGTCTACCGCGCCGAGGAAAGCAGGAGAAACTCGCAGCGCAAGTGGATTGCGCATCAGATGCGATCAATGGAAGCATCAGATGCATGAGGACCACAATCGACCTTGATGACGACATTCTGCGCAGGTTGAAGATTCGTCAGCGCGCCGAGCGCAAGACTCTGGGGCAGTTGGTATCCGAACTGCTCGCGCAGGCGCTCGCAGCCAGTCCCCGGCCGGTGGTCGATATCGCATGGACCACGGCAGATCTGCGCCCCCGCGTCGACCTCGATGACAAGGATGCGGTCTGGACGGTCCTGGACCGGTGAGTGAAACATTCGACGTCAACGTCCTCGTTTACGCAACGCATCGCGCGAGCCCGTTTCACGATCGGGCAAGGGCGCTTGTCGAACGATTCCTCGCCGGTCCCGGCCTTGTTTACCTGTTGTGGCCAGTCGCCCTCGGCTATCTGCGTATCGTCACGCACCCAGGTCTGCTAGATGCGCCATTGTCGCCTGAGGTCGCCGGCGCCAACATCGATCAATTTGTCTCCCGGCCCCATGTTCGGTTCGTCGGCGAGGCAGACGGGTTCTGGGAGGTTTATCGGCGGGTCGCGGCGGGGGTAAGCCCCCGAGGCAACCTGGTACCGGACGCTCATCTGGCGGCACTCATGCACCAGCACGGCATCTCGACGATCTGGACCCACGACCGTGACTTCCGCAAGTTCGACGGGATTACCGTCCGCGATCCCTTCGGCGATTCCTCCTTCGACGGCCAGAATTCCTAGCACGCGCGCGTCCCACTATCCTGGCTAGGTCTGTTCACCCCATCCGGACCTGAAAGGACGACCCGTGGCGCTCGTCGTACAGAAATACGGCGGATCATCGGTGGCCGATGCCGACCGGGTCCGCCGGGTCGCCGAGCGCATCGTCGGGACCAAGAAGGCCGGCAACCAGGTCGTAGTGGTCTGCTCGGCGATGGGCGACACCACCGATGACCTGCTGGACCTGGCCCAACAGGTCTGCTCCGAGCCGCCGGCCCGGGAGCTGGACATGCTGCTGACCGCCGGCGAACGGATCTCCAACGCGCTGGTCGCGATGGCCGTCGAGGAGCTGGGGCATGAGGCCCGCTCGTTCACCGGCTCGCAGGCCGGCGTCATCACCACCGGGGTGCACGGCAAGGCCAAGATCATCGACGTCACCCCAGGCCGGCTGCAGGCCGCGCTCGGTGAGGACCAGGTGGTGCTGGTCGCCGGTTTCCAGGGCGTCAGCCAGGACACCAAGGACGTCACCACGCTGGGCCGGGGCGGTTCGGACACCACCGCGGTGGCGCTGGCCGCGGCCCTGAAGGCCGACGTCTGCGAGATCTACACCGACGTCGACGGGATCTTCAGCGCCGACCCGCGGATCGTGCCCAACGCCAAGCGCCTGGACACCGTCACCTTCGAGGAGATGCTCGAACTCGCCGCGTGCGGCGCCAAGGTGCTGATGTTGCGCTGCGTGGAGTACGCGCGGCGCTACCACCTGCCCATCCATGTCCGGTCCTCCTACTCGGACAAGCCCGGCACCATCGTTTCCGGATCGATCAAGGACATCCCCATGGAAGACGCCATCCTGACCGGAGTCGCTCACGACCGCAGTGAAGCCAAGGTGACCGTGGTCGGCATCCCCGACCTGCCCGGCTACGCCGCCAAGATCTTCCGCGGCGTCGCCGACGCCGACATCAACATCGACATGGTGCTGCAGAACGTCTCCAAGGTCGAGGACGGCAAGACCGACATCACCTTCACCTGCCCGCGGGACAACGGCCCGGCCGCGGTGGCCAAGCTGGAATCGCTCAAGAGCGAGATCGGCTTCACCGAGGTGCTCTACGACGACAAGGTCGGCAAAGTGTCGCTGATCGGCGCCGGGATGCGCAGCCACCCCGGTGTGACGGCCACCTTCTGCGAGACGCTGGCCGACAACGGCGTCAACATCGACCTGATCTCCACCTCCGAGATCCGGATCTCGGTGCTGTGCTCCGAAGACGACCTGGACAAGGCCGTGGTCTCGCTGCACGAGGCGTTCGGCCTCGGCGGCGACGAGGCGGCCACCGTCTACGGCGGGACGGGGCGCTAATCATGGTCTCCATCGGTGTGGTCGGTGCGACCGGCCAGGTCGGCCAGGTGATGCGCACCCTGCTCGCCGAGCGCAACTTCCCGGCAGATCAGGTGCGGTTCTTCGCCTCGGCCCGCTCGGCCGGGCGCAAGCTGGAATTCCGGGGCGCCGAGATCGAGGTCGAGGACGCCGCGACCGCCGACCCGAGCGGCCTGGACATCGCGCTGTTCTCCGCGGGTGGGGCGATGTCGAAGGTGCAGGCACCGCGGTTCGCCGCCGCCGGGGCCACCGTGATCGACAACTCCTCGGCGTGGCGCAAGGACCCCGAGGTGCCCCTGGTGGTCGCCGAGGTGAACTTCGACCGCGACGTGCGCGGAGCGAAGTTGGCCAAGGGCATCATCGCCAACCCGAACTGCACCACGATGGCGGCCATGCCGGTGCTCAAGCCGCTGCACGACGAAGCCGGCCTGACCCGGTTGATCGTCTCGACCTACCAGGCGGTTTCGGGGTCCGGGCTGGCCGGCGTACAGGAGTTGGCCACCCAGGTCCGGGCGGTCGCCGACGGCGCCGAAGGACTGGTGCACTCCGGTGCGGCGGTCGATTTCCCGGCGCCGGACTGCTATGTCGCGCCGATCGCGTTCAACGTGGTGGCACTGGCCGGCTCGCTGGTCGACGACGGGTCCGGCGAGACCGACGAGGACCAGAAGCTGCGCTTCGAGAGCCGCAAGATCCTCGGTGTCCCCGAATTGCTGGTCAGCGGAACCTGTGTCCGGGTGCCGGTGTTCACCGGTCACTCGCTGTCGATCAACGCCGAGTTCGCCCGGCCGCTGTCGCCGCAGCGCGCCACCGAGTTGCTGGCCGCCGCGCCGGGCGTGACCGTGACCGACGTGCCCACCCCGTTGGCCGCCGCCGGCGCCGACGACTCGCTGGTGGGGCGGATCCGGGTCGACCCGGGTGCGCCCGAAGGCCGCGGACTGGCGCTGTTCGTCTCCGGGGACAACCTGCGTAAAGGTGCGGCACTCAACACGATTCAGATCGCCGAACTGCTGGCGGCGGGATAACTCCCGGCAACGCTCTGGCCGCCTGAAGCGCCGAACGTGCACCGGCTGCGAAGATTCGCCCAGAATTTCGCAATGGTTGCACGCTCGGCGGGATGTCTTGCCTCTGCGGCGCTGGCGGCGCTGACCGGCGGGCTCCCGGTCGCCCAGGCGGACCCACCGGCCCCGGCGCCGCACCCGATTCTGTGGCCGCTGGCCGAGGGGCAGGTGGTCCGGGTCGGTCCGGCGGCCGGAACCGGCACTCCCACCGGTGATTACGGAATCGGCGCCACCGACCTGTGCGAGTTCATGGCCTTCCCCGCCGCGGTGCTGCAGATCTGCGGCGACAGCTTCGCCGGGCAGGGTGTGGGCTACGGCGGCTGGTACTCGCCGATCGCGCTGCGCGTCGACCCCGACTCGGTCGACGACCCCGACGGGATGCGTTACATCGGAGTGCTCGGGGTGGACCGGCCGCTGCTGGCCGATCCCGCACCGGCGGGCTGCACCCAACTGCCGGCCGGGGTGGTTTCGATCAACCGGACCAACTACCTGATGGTGACCACCGCCAAGATGCTGGTACCGCAGTCCTCGCGGCTGGTGAAAGCCGATGCCGCGCAACCGGGTTGGCGAACGGTCCCCGGCTCGGTACGGTCGGCCTCCTACCAGGATTCCGGGCAGTCGCAGATCAGCGGCTACTACGACCCGATACCGACGCCGGAGTCGGACACCGGCTGGGTGTACCTGGTGGCCAACAACTTCGACCGCAGCTCCCCGGTGCGGCTGTACCGGGTGGCACCGGGGAAGTTCACCGACCGATCGGCCTGGCAGGGTTGGTCGTCCACCGACGGCTGGGGACACCCGCCCACCCCGTTGTGGACCGACCAGGTCGGCGAACTGAGCCTGCGCCAGGTGGACGGAAAACCGGTGTTGTCCTACTTCAACGGCACCACCGGGAACATGGAAGTGCGGGTGGCCTACGACCCGACCGGGTTGGGTACCGCGCCGGTGACCACGGTGGTCCAGCACGCCGACTGGCCGGAGGCGCCGGTGCCGGTCGAGACACTGCCGTCGCCGTTCGACAACCGGCTGGCCCAGCCCTACGGCGGTTACATCTCACCGGGCTCGACCCTGGATGAACTCCGCGTCTTCGTCAGCCAGTGGAATACCCAGCCGCGTGACCGGGCGCCGTATCGGGTCATCCAGTTCGCGGTCAACCCGTTCAAGCCCTGGTCGGTCGGCTGAGCCGCGCGGAATATCTGAGGGTCGCCGCAGAGCTGCCGTTGACTTTCCTGTGTTCATTTCGGTGGATGAGGCTCCGCCGAACCGTACTCTGAGCGGCAAGCAAGGGCCCAATACCACGCATCACATGCGCTGACGGATTCGGGGTGACTCAAATGGCTCGAGGTTTCCGGCACTCGGCGGTGGGGGTGTGTGTGGTGTTGGGGTTGGGGCCGTGGGGTGGGGTGGTTCGGGCGGATGTGGGGGATGGGGATTGGTGGGTTGAGGGTGGGTCTGTTGTGGGGGTGGCGGATTCGGGGGATTGGGGGTCGTGGGATTGGGGGGCGTTGTTTGAGGAGTTTGTGTATGCGCCGTTGCATGCGGGGGTGGAGGCCTGGATTGGGTCGGAGTTGGGGGTGGTGGTCGGTGGTGCGGTGAATGGGTTGTTGGGGTCGTTTGCGATTGGTGATGGTGCGGCGGGGACGGCGGAGGATCCCGATGGTGGTGCGGGTGGGTGGTTGTTCGGTGATGGTGGGGCGGGTTTTGACGGTTCGTTGAGTGGTGTTGCCGGTGGTGATGGTGGTGCTGCGGGGTGGTTTGGCGATGGGGGTGCCGGTGGTGCTGGGGGTGGGGGTTTCGCGGGTGGTGATGGGGGTGCTGGTGGGTCGTTGATGGGTGTTGGTGGTGCGGGGGGCGCTGGTGGTGTTGGTGGTGTGGGTGAGCCGGGGGTGCCGGCGGTGATGGGGGCGCTGGTGTGGGGTGGTTGTTTGCCGCGGGTGGGTCCGGTGGTGTCGGTGGTGATGGTGGTGTGGGGGCCGCCGGTGATGTGGGTTTTGTTGGTGGCGTGGGTGGTGTTGGTGAGGTTGGTGGTGTTGGGGGTGCGGGTGGCGCGGGGGTGGTAGTGCGTCGCGGTTGTTTGCTGTGGGTGGTGCTGGGGGTGCGGGTGGCAATGGGGGTGTTGGGGGTGTTGGCGGTGCTGGTGGTGATGGTGCTGTCGGGGATGGGTCGTTTGTGGTGGGTGCGGGTGCTGGTGGGGATGCGGGTGTGGGGGCGATGGTGGCGCGGGTGGCGCCGGTGGTGTGGGTGGTGCTGGGGGTGGGGTTGTTGGTTGGGGTAGTGCGGGGTTAACGGTGATGGGGGTGTTGGTGGCGATGGGGGTGAGTCGGGTGCTGGGGGTAATGGTGGTGATGGTGCTGATGGTGTGGGGTGGAGTGTTGATGGTGGTGCCGGGGGTGCGGGGGCGAATCCGGGTGAGGCCGGGGTTGGTGGTGTCGGGGGTGCGGCCGGTGTAGGTGGGCTCCATGGCTCGGGCCAAGCAGGAGCCGACGGGAACACCGGCGCCGTTGCCACAGGTGGCGGCAACGGCGGACACGGCGGTGACGGATTCGCCTACGGCGCAACGGGACTGCGGCCGACTCTGGGAATGTCGGAGATGGCGTCCCCCGATGCGTTCACCGTGCAGGCGGCCGGCGACTCGTCAGGTCCGACCGGTGGAAGTGGGGGTGCGGGCGGGAACGCCAGCGCGATCAACGGCGTCGGTGGCGACGGGGAGCGGGGAGCCGGGGGTAACGGAGGCAATGGCGGCAACGGCGGGTACGCCGGCGGTAGCGGCGGCAAGGGCGGCGACGGCGGCGCCGGCGGATCCGGGGGACGGGCAGCCAGACCGGCGCCGGTGGGGCCGGTGGCGTCGGCGGTGCAGGCGGTATCGGCGGCAACGGCGGTAACGGAACCGGAAGCGGCACACCGGAATCACCTGGACTGCCCGGAAACGGCGGGCAAGGCGGAGCGGGCGGTGCCGGCGGGACCGGGGGCGCCGGCTACGTCGGCATGGCCGGGGTCTCCGGAGTCGGACTCGGCAACGGTGAAGCCGGTGGTGCGGCCGGCAGCGGGGGGCACGGCGGCGCCGGCGGTGCCGGGGGAAACGCGGGCACCGGAATCAACAGCTCGGTGGGCGTCAACGGTGCCGGTGGCCACGGCGGTGACGGCGGGCGGGGCGGCAATGCCGGAGCGGGCGGCAACGGGGCACTCGGGGCATCCGGGATCGCTGGGGGGACCGATATCGGTGCAGGGCGTGGTGGTGGAGGCAACGGCGGTTCCGCGGGTGCCGCGGGAAGTGGCGGCGACGGCGGCGTCGGGGGCCGGTGGGACGACGGCGGGCGGTACCGGCGGTGCCCACGGAATAGGCGGCGACGGCGGCCGCGGCGGCGACGGAGCCACCGGCGGAACCGGACAGCAGGGTGCGGCCGGCGTCGTGGGTGTCGCGGGATCCGGTGGCAGCCTGGGCGCCGGCGGTAACGGCGGCAACGGCGGGGATTCCACCTTCGGGGGAGCCGGCGGTAAGGCCGGCGGCACCGGAGCGGACGCGGGCGCGGCCGGATTGAGCGGCACCAGTCCCATCGGCGCGGCCGGCAACGGTGGCGCGGGCGGCAACGGTGCAGCGGCCACCGCTGTCGCGGGGACCGGGGGCAACGGCGGCAACGGTGGCGCGGGCGGCAACATCGGCAACGGCGGCGCAGGCGGCGACGGCGGCAAGGGCGGCGTTGGCGCCACCGGAACTCAGCCGGCACCGGCCGGGCAAGCGGCGCCGGGCGTCAACGGCGCGGATCAGGCCTGCACGATATTCCTGGGCGTCTGTGTCATCGGTACCGTCACCCCCGCGACCGCGGGCGGCCCCGGAACTACTTCGACCACCAGCGGTCAAATCGGCGGAAACGGCGGTAACGGCGGCAATTCCAGCGCGCTCATCGGCACGTTGGCGGGCAACACCGCCGCCAACGGCGGCAAGGGCGGCGGTGGCGGTGCTGGTGCCGCCGGCGGTACGGGGGGACTCGGCGGCACTGCTACCAGCGGCGGGCTGCTCAGCCTGATCAATTCGGGTCGCGGCGGAAATGGCGGTGACGGCGGGGCCGCCGGAACGCTCGGTCCGAACGCGGTCGGCGGCAGCGGTGGACTGGGTGGTCACGGTGGAGCCGGGGGCGCCGGCGGCTCGATCTCCGGCAACGGCGGCAACGGTGGCACCGGCGGCGCGGGCGGCACCGGCGGCGTCGGAGCCGTCGGTGCGGCAGGTGGCGCCGGCGGCGCCGGCGGAAACGCGACCGCGACCGTCTCGGCACTCGGCACACTCATCGGAGGCAACGGGGGCAACGGGGCCAACGGAAGTACGGGTGGCGCCGGTGGCACCGGGGGCGACGGCGGCATGGGAGGTGCGGCCGGTGCCTCGGCGCACGGCACCGCGGGAGCGGCCGGTGCCGGCGGAACCGCGGGTGTCGGGGGTGCCGGCGGGGGTGGCGGCGCCGGCGGAGCGAAGGGTCCCGGCGGCGTAGCCGGTGGTCCGATCGGGCTGTTGCAGACGCTGGTGCAGGGGCAGCCAGGCACCGCCGGCGCCTCCGGAGCCCCCGGAGCCCCCGGCGGCCCCGGGAAGGCCGGCGCCTCCGGCTGACCCTCGGTCATCTTCGGAAGCGGTCGCACTGTGGTCCGTCCGGACCCCCACCGAGTCCGAAGATCGGTAATCGCGGGCAGATTTCCGGTCATGGAGCCTGAAAAGCGTCTTTCCGTTGATCTTGATGGTCGGACGCCAACAGGGGCGCTGAGCTGCGGAAACAGGCTCATTATCACAACCTGAGAACAAGATCAGTGAAATACACCAAAAAAAGTGTGAGTAACTTCACCCAATCTTGGGTTGCAACCAGTTAGCGTCTCCGATGTTAAGGGTTGTTTCAGCGACCCGTTGCCTCGTGTCGGGAGGAAATCGAAATGGCTCGCAATCGGCGTGTGGGGATGGGTTCGGTTTCAGATCGCCGCCGGGGTAGCGGTGAGCGGCCCGGGCGTCGCGGTCGCGGGGCGGGTTCGGTGGGCTCGGCGGTGGGTGTGTGTGTGGTGTTGGGGTTGGGGCCGTGGGGTGGGGTGGTTCGGGCGGATGTGGGGGATGGGGATTGGTGGGTTGAGGGTGGGTCTGTTGTGGGGGTGGCGGATTCGGGGATTGGGGGTCGTGGGATTGGGGGGCGTTGTTTGAGGAGTTTGTGTATGCGCCGTTGCATGCGGGGGTGGAGGCCTGGATTGGGTCGGAGTTGGGGGTGGTGGTCGGTGGTGCGGTGAATGGGTTGTTGGGGTCGTTTGCGATTGGTGATGGTGCGGCGGGGACGGCGGAGGATCCCGATGGTGGTGCGGGTGGGTGGTTGTTCGGTGATGGTGGGGCGGGTTTTGACGGTTCGTTGAGTGGTGTTGCCGGTGGTGATGGTGGTGCTGCGGGGTGGTTTGGCGATGGGGGTGCCGGTGGTGCTGGGGGTGGGGGTTTCGCGGGTGGTGATGGGGGTGCTGGTGGGTCGTTGATGGGTGTTGGTGGTGCGGGGGGCGCTGGTGGTGTTGGTGGTGTGGGTGAGCCGGGGGGTGCCGGCGGTGATGGGGGCGCTGGTGTGGGGTGGTTGTTTGCCGCGGGTGGGTCCGGTGGTGTCGGTGGTGATGGTGGTGTGGGGGCCGCCGGTGATGTGGGTTTTGTTGGTGGCGTGGGTGGTGTTGGTGAGGTTGGTGGTGTTGGGGGTGCGGGTGGCGCGGGGGTGGTAGTGCGTCGCGGTTGTTTGCTGTGGGTGGTGCTGGGGGTGCGGGTGGCAATGGGGGTGTTGGGGGTGTTGGCGGTGCTGGTGGTGATGGTGCTGTCGGGGATGGGTCGTTTGTGGTGGGTGCGGGTGCTGGTGGGGATGCGGGTGTGGGGGCGATGGTGGCGCGGGTGGCGCCGGTGGTGTGGGTGGTGCTGGGGGTGGGGTTGTTGGTTGGGGTAGTGCGGGGTTAACGGTGATGGGGGTGTTGGTGGCGATGGGGGTGAGTCGGGTGCTGGGGGTAATGGTGGTGATGGTGCTGATGGTGTGGGGTGGAGTGTTGATGGTGGTGCCGGGGGTGCGGGGGCGAATCCGGGTGAGGCCGGGGTTGGTGGTGTCGGGGGTGCGGCCGGTGTAGGTGGGCTCCATGGCTCGGGCCAAGCCGGAGCCGACGGTGCCGATGGCCAGCGGAACCTCGGCGGCGGCAACGGCGGACACGGCGGTGACGGCTACGACTTCAGCGCGGCGACCCCGGGCAACGGCGGCGCCGAATCCGGCGGAATGCAGCTGTTCGGCCTCATGGCCACCGCCCCGCGGGGCGGCAACGGCGGGATGGGCGGTGCGGCCGCCGAACTGGCCGGTGACGGCGGTGACGGCGGCGACGGCGGTTCCGGCGGCGCGGGCGGCAACGGCGGTAACGGCGGATGGGCGGCCGGTAACGGCGGCCTGGGCGGGAACGGTGGTAACGGCGGGGCCGGCGGGACCGGCAGCCTGACCGGTGTGGGCGGCAGCGGCGGCCTCGGCGGCGACGGCGGCAAAGGCGGCAACGGCGGCAACTGGACCGGCGATCAGCAGAGCCTCGACGCCGGAGCACCCGGCACCGCGGGCAACGGCGGCGGTGGCGGCCTCGGCGGATCCGGTGGGGAAGGCGGAAGCGGCTATGCCGGCGCGAAGGGGCTGACCGCCGGAGAAGATGGCGGCGAAGGCGGTGCCGGCGGCACCGGCGGCAAGGGCGGCACCGGCGGTGGTGGCGGCAATGCGGGCACCGGTGCCAACAGCACCGTGGGCGTCAACGGCAACGGCGGCAACGGCGGCGTCGGGGGTAACGGCGGTTCGGCCGGCGCCGGCGGTGAAGGGGCCGAAGGTGACGCCACGTTCCTGGTCAACAACGGTGCCGGGGGTAACGGCGGTTCCTCGGGCACTGCGGGTTCGGGCGGTCAAGGCGGCGCCGGTGGCGGCGGTGGCAGCACCGTCGGCGGCTCGGGCGGCAACAACGGCTCCGGCGGTAACGGTGGTGACGGTGGTGACGGCGCCAAGGGCGGCAACGGCGGTAACGGTGCCGCCGGCGTGCTGGGCCTGGCGGGCTCGCACGGAGAACTCGGCGCCGGTGGCAACGGCGGCAACGGCGGCGATTCCGACGTCGACGGCGGTGCGGCCGGTACGGGTGGCGCGGCCGGCACGGGCGGGACGGGTACCGCGGGCGCCGATGGAATCGCGGGCACCGGCGGTGGTGCCACCTCCGGTCCGGCGGGTAATGGTGGTGCTGGTGGTGTGGGTTATGACCCGTCGGCGGCGAATTCTGGTGCGGGTGCTGGGGTTTCGGGTGGTAACGGTGGTGTTGGGGGTAATGGCGGCAATATCGGTAACGGTGGTGCCGGGGGTGCGGGTGGTTCGGGTACCGAGGGTCAGTCCGGTGTTGCGGGTTCGTCGCCGGGGGCTAGTGGTACGTCGGGGACCAATGGTGGTTCCGGTGGCAACGGTGGTGCCGGTGGCCTGGGTGGTTCGGTGTCGGGTGATGGTGGCAAGGGTGGTGCCGGGGGGACGGGTGCCGATGGTGGGGATGCCGGTGCCGGTGCTGCGGGGCTGGCGGGGTCGTTCGGCAACGGTGGCAGTGGCGATGGTGGCAATGGTGGAAATGCGGGCGCGGCCGGTAAGGGTGGCGACGGTGGCGCCGGTGGTGTCGGTGGTGGGGTGGCCGTCGGTGGTTCGGGTTCGGTGGGGTTGTCGGGTACCGGTGGTGATGGCGGTGATGGTGGTGCCGGGGCCAAGGGTGGCGATGGCGGTGGTGGTGCCCATGGTGTGGCGGGCCAGCTCAACTCTGCGGGGAATTCCGGTGGTGGTGGTGATGGTGGCGATGGTGGTGATTCGTCGCAGGGTGGTGCCGGTGGTGCGGCCGGTGCCAATGGTGGGGCTGCGGGTGGTGTCGGTGACGGGGTTACGGGTCCGGCGGGCAATGGTGGTGCCGGTGGTGATGGGTATGACCCGTCGGCGACCAATGCCGGTGCCGGGGTGTCCGGTGGCAATGGTGGCGCCGGTGGTGATGGCGGCAATATCGGTACCGGTGGTCAGGGTGGTGCGGGTGGTTCGGGCACTGCCGGGGTCAGCAATACCGGGGTGGTGGCCGGTTCCGGTGATGGGGTTGCCGGTGGCAACGGTGGGTCTGGTGGCAATGGTGGTGCCGGCGGTAACGGTGGCGAGGATTCGGGTGCGGCCGGCGCCGGAGGTGCCGGTGGCAACG
Organism: Mycolicibacter sp. MU0083; assembly: GCF_963378075.1. Lineage (NCBI taxonomy): Bacteria > Bacillati > Actinomycetota > Actinomycetes > Mycobacteriales > Mycobacteriaceae > Mycobacterium > Mycobacterium kokjensenii. The sequence continues at coordinate 3,855,107 of NZ_OY726394.1, read as the reverse complement.
GCGCCAACGGCGGCGGCGGCGGCATAGGAGCCGCGGGTGTCGACAACTCCGCACTGACCAACGGCGCCGCAGGCGGAGACGGCGGCAAGGGCGGTACCGGCGGCACCGGCGGCGGAGGCGGCAACGGTGGTGCCGCAGGCAAACTCCTCGGCGGCACCGGCGCCTCGGGCGTGGTGGGCACCAACGGCAACGGCGGCGAAGGTGGCAGCGGTGGGGACGGTGGCGCCGCCGGTGGCGGTGCCGCCGGGGCCGCCGGGGTCTCGGGCGTTGCGGGCGGCTCGGACACCGGCGGCAGCCTGGGCGGCGGTGGCAACGGTGGCAGCGCCGGAAGCGCCGGCGCGGGCGGTGCCGGCGGCGCGGGCGGTGCCGGTGGTTCGACCGCGGGAACCGCCGCGGGCACCGACGGTTCCGGCGGTAACGGCGGTGAGGGCGGTGACGGCGCCAAGGGCGGTAACGGAGGCAACGGCGCCGCCGGGGCCGCCGGGACGGCCGGATCGGGCGGCGCGGCGGGCGCCGGTGGCAACGGGGGCAACGGCGGGGACTCCTCGCAGGGTGGCGCCGGTGGTGCCGGCGGCCTCGACGGCGACGGCAGCGGCACCGGGCAGGCCGGAAACGACGGTGCCGGCGTCACCGGTCCGGCGGGTAATGGTGGTGCTGGTGGTGTGGGTTATGACCCGTCGGCGGCGAATTCTGGTGCGGGTGCTGGGGTTTCGGGTGGTAACGGTGGTGTTGGGGGTAATGGCGGCAATATCGGTAACGGTGGTGCCGGGGGTGCGGGTGGTTCGGGTACCGAGGGTCAGTCCGGTGTTGCGGGTTCGTCGCCGGGGGCTAGTGGTACGTCGGGGACCAATGGTGGTTCCGGTGGCAACGGTGGTGCCGGTGGCCTGGGTGGTTCGGTGTCGGGTGATGGTGGCAAGGGTGGTGCCGGGGGGACGGGTGCCGATGGTGGGGATGCCGGTGCCGGTGCTGCGGGGCTGGCGGGGTCGTTCGGCAACGGTGGCAGTGGCGATGGTGGCAATGGTGGAAATGCGGGCGCGGCCGGTAAGGGTGGCGACGGTGGCGCCGGTGGTGTCGGTGGTGGGGTGGCCGTCGGTGGTTCGGGTTCGGTGGGGTTGTCGGGTACCGGTGGTGATGGCGGTGATGGTGGTGCCGGGGCCAAGGGTGGCGATGGCGGTGGTGGTGCCCATGGTGTGGCGGGCCAGCTCAACTCTGCGGGGAATTCCGGTGGTGGTGGTGATGGTGGCGATGGTGGTGATTCGTCGCAGGGTGGTGCCGGTGGTGCGGCCGGTGCCAATGGTGGGGCTGCGGGTGGTGTCGGTGACGGGGTTACGGGTCCGGCGGGCAATGGTGGTGCCGGTGGTGATGGGTATGACCCGTCGGCGACCAATGCCGGTGCCGGGGTGTCCGGTGGCAATGGTGGCGCCGGTGGTGATGGCGGCAATATCGGTACCGGTGGTCAGGGTGGTGCGGGTGGTTCGGGCACTGCCGGGGTCAGCAATACCGGGGTGGTGGCCGGTTCCGGTGATGGGGTTGCCGGTGGCAACGGTGGGTCTGGTGGCAATGGTGGTGCCGGCGGTAACGGTGGCGAGGATTCGGGTGCGGCCGGCGCCGGAGGTGCCGGTGGCAACGGCGCCAACGGCGGCGGCGGCGGAACCGGCGCCAACGGCACCGCCGGAACCTCCAGCGCGGTGGCCGGCACCGGCGGTGGCAACGGCGGTCAGGGTGGCACGGGTGGAGCCGGCGGCAACGGCGGTGTGGGCGGCAAACTGCTCGGTGGCAACGGCGCCCAGGCCGCGACCGGCACCGGCGGCAACGCCGGATCCGGTGGCAACGGCGGCCTAGGCGGCAACGGCGGCGCCGGCTACACCGGCACCGCGGGTACTTCCGGGGCCAACTCCGGGGCCGGTCAGAGCGGTAGCGCCGGTGGACTCGGCGGTCACGGTGGCGCCGGCGGAGTCGGCGGAAACGCCGGCACCGGTAGCAGTGTCGGCATCAACGGTTCCGGCGGATCGGGCGGCCAGGGCGGTATCGGCGGCAATGCGGGCTCCGGCGGCACCGGTGCGGGCGGCGTCACCGGTGTGGCCGGCTCCAACGGCAGCCTCGGCGCCGGCGGCGACGGCGGCAACGCGGGGGCCGCCGGCAAGGGCGGCGCGGGCGGTACCGGTGCACTCGGTGGTTCCACCGCCGGCAGCACTGCAGGCACCCAGGGCGTCGGCGGCACCGGCGGCAAGGGCGGTGCCGGGGCCGTCGGCGGCGACGGCGGCAACGGCGCTACCGGCACCTTCACCGGCGGCAACGGCAACGGCGGCAACGGTGGCGACGGTGGCAACGGTGCCCTCGGCGGGGCCGGCGGCACCGGCGGCACCGGCCGCATCAACGGCGGCAACGGTGCCGGCGGCGCCCTGCCTTCGCCACTGCCGTCGGGCAACGGAGGCCAGGGCGGCAACGGTGCCAACAACACCGCCCCCGGCGGTGTCGGCGGCAACGGCGGGGACGGCGGCAACGGCGGCATCTTCGGTATCGGCGGGGACGGTGGCAACGGTGGCAACGGCGCGGGAGGCCAGGGCCAATCGGGCTCTCCCGGCTAGGCGCACCCTCGACCGTCACGCAGATACGGGGCAGTCCAGATGACCGGTAGACACCGTGCCCGCGCACCGCGCACGCAGTTGTTTGGGGCGGGTATCGCAGCGGGAGTGCTCTGGGCGGTCGGCTTCGCACCGGCACATGCCGACGAATTCGATTGGTTGACAGATGTTTTCGCCAACCATGATCCGGGACCGGCGGCAGCCGACGACTGGTTCGCCCAGACCTGGCAGGTGGTGTTCTATCTGCCGCTGCACGCCACCCTCGAAGCCTGGATCAACAGCCCCTTCGGGGCCGCCGTCGATGACCAGATCAACCAATGGTTCGCCCCGTTCACCGACCCCATGGGTGCCTGCGGCCTGATCTGCGACGGCGTCGACGGAACCTCCCAGGACAACCCGGATGGACAGATGGGTGGCCTGTTCTTCGGTGACGGCGGCGCCGGTTGGAACTCCGACATCGCCGGGGTGGCCGGCGGAAACGGAGGCAACACCGGAGGAATCGGCAACGGTGGGGCCGGCGGCGATGGCGGGGCGGGCGCAAACGGCGGCAACGGCGGACACGGCGGCGAATGGTGGGGCAACGGCGGCGACGGTGGTGCCGGCGGGCACGGCCTCCTCGGTGTCAACGGCGGTGCGGGTGGTGACGGCGGGGCGGGCGGCAACAGCGCCAGCAACCCCCCGGTCGACTTCTTTGCGATCGGTGCATCCGGCAACGGTGGCAACGGCGGTGCCGGTGGCGACGGTGCGACCGGTAGCGCCGGAGAGCAGGCCGCGTCGAAGGGTGGCACCGGCGGCGCCGGCGATACCGGCGGACGCGCCGGCAACGGCGGTGCCGGGGGCAACGGCGGCGTCTTGTTCGGGGTAGGCGGCGCCGGGGGTGCAGGCGGGATCGGTGGTCTCGGCGGGGCCGGTGGGGCGGGCGGTGACGGATCAGTCGGCCAGACCGGCGTCGACAGCGGACGCGCCGGCAACGGCGGTGTCGGGGGCAATGGCGGGGCCGGGGGCAAAGGGGCCAGGGTGGTGCCGGCGGGGCGGCGGCAGCCTGTCGGGTGCGGCCGGTGCGAATGGCGACGGCGGTGCTGGCGGCGGCGGCGGTGCAGCGGGGGTCGGCGGCAACGGGGGGGCCGGTGCCGACGGTGACGCGGCCGCCCCCACCGGTGGGGCCGGCGGCAACGGCGGCGATGCCGGGACGGTCGGTACCGGCGGTGGTGGCGGTGCCGCGGGCACCGGTGGGCTGAGCGGGTCCGGAACCGCCGGCGCCAATGGGAACAGCGGAATCGCACCCGACGGCGGCAACGGCGGCAACGGCGGCGCCGGCTACCACGCCACCGCGGTCAACGCCACCGGTGGAACCGGCGGTGCCGGGGGCAATGGTGGCGACCATGGCAACGGCGGAGCCGGAGGGGCCGGCGGTAGCGGTGGCCTCGGTGCCGACGGCGATGACGCAACCACCGCCGGCGGCGCCGGCCAGGACGGGTATATCGGCGGCAGCGGCGGTACCGGCGGCGCCGGTGGCCTGGGTGGCTCGGCCTCCGGTAACGGCGGCGCGGGCGGTTCCGGCGGCGCCGGCGGGACCGGCGGTAACGGCGGTGCCGGCCAAGACGGTGCGGCCGCCACCGCCCCCGGCGGTCGAGGCCAGGACGGTGGGGCCGGGGGCACCGGTGGCCGGGGCGGCACCGGGGGAGCGGGCGGTGCCGGCGGCGGGGTGGCCGCGGGAGGTACCGGCGACAAGGGCGCCAACGGCGACGGTGGCCGCGGCGGCACCGGTGGCAACGGCGGAAGACCCGGAGACGGTGGGGATGGCGCCGACGGCGATGCCACCAACCCGACCGGCGGATTCGGTGGCGATGGCGGCGACAGTCCCCGCGGTTCCGGCGGGTTTGGCGGTGCGGCCGGTGTCGGCGGGCTCAACGGAACCGGTGATACCGGGGCCGCCGGTGACGGGGGCGGAATCGCTGCGGGTCCGGCCGGCAACGGTGGCGACGGTGGCGACGGCTACGACGCATCGAGCGACCCGACCGCGGTGCCCGGTGTCACCGGCGGCGCGGGCGGTGACGGCGGTGCCGGCGGCAATATCGGCAACGGTGGGACCGGCGGTGACGGCGGTGACGGGGCCGCGGGCGCCACCGGTCTGCCGGCGACGGCGGGCCAGCACGGTGGCGACGGCGGTCGGGGCGGTAACGGCGGTGACGGGGGAGTCGACTTCGGTGACGGTGGCGATGCCGGTGATGGTGGCAGCGGAGCCCGGGGTGGTGACGCCGGTGTCGGGATCGACGGCAGCGACGGAATCGCGGGGATCGCCCAGGGTGCAGGTGCCGCTGGAACTGACGCCGGAGCCGCCGGTACCGGGGGCGACGGTGGACGCGGCGGGGTGGGCGGTAGCGCGACGGCGCCCGGAGCCGTCCGCGGCGCCGACGGCATCGGCGGTGACGGCGGGCCCGGTGGTGACGGAGCCCTGGGCGGTGACGGCGGCGACGGTGCGCCCGGCGTGGTCGGGCTGGCCGGCTCCGGTGGAGCCCTCGGCGCCGGCGGTGACGGCGGTGAGGGTGGTGACTCCAGTTTCGGCGGGGCCGGCGGGACGCCGGGAGCCAACGGCGACGGCACCGTCACCGCCGGGTCCGGGCTGCCCGGCGGAGCCCCGCACGGCCCCGGAGGCAACGGTGGCGACGGTGGCGTCGGTGCGGACAACCCTGCCGGAACCGGTGGCAACGGGGGCAACGGTGGAGCGGGCGGCAATCTCGGAGTCGGAGGCGACGGTGCTGCCGGCGGCACCGGCGGCGACGGTGCGGGTGCGGCCGGATCCGGCCCCTGACCGACCGCGCCGGCTCATAGCGGATGCATAGCCGAGACCCAGCGGTATCGGGTGCTCACCCCGGCACCATGGCCCACATGAGCGAAACACCTGACACCACAGCCGCCTCGCCCGCACCTGCGGGCGAACCCAAGCCCTACTGGCTGTACCGACTCGCCGCGTGGGTCGCGATCGTCGCGGGAATCGTCTTCATCGTCTCCTCGATCTTCTTCGCCGGCGTCTGGGCGAGCCACGGCGGCCAGCGCGGCCATCACTGCCACGGCCACCACGGGCACCACGGGCACCACGCGGCGTTCCACCACGGCCACCACCGCGGTCCGGGCCCGAAGGCGCCCGCCGACCGCCCGGGCCCCGGTGAACTGCCGTCGTCGGTCACCCAGACCCCGGAACCCACACCTGGCCGGTAACCCGACCCGGCCACGCGTACCCGGCCGTCGCCCCTCGTAGAAGGGCGGCGGCCGGCGTCGTTCTGCGGCATGATGGATCGGTATGAGTGAGCCGCCAATTCCCACGCCACCGCCTCCTCCACCGCCGCCGGCCCCGCCGAATCGGCTCTATCAAGCGGCGGCCTGGGTGGTGATCATCGCCGGAACCGTCTTCGTCGCCGCGGTCGTCTTCTGCACCGGCGCCTACCTCAGCGGCGGCGGCTGGGGCGGACACCACCACCATCACGGGCCGTGCATGATGCATCACGGCCCACCGATGGGTCCGGGTTTCGGCCCCGCCGGCCCCGGCGAGGAACCGGCCTGGCCGGGATTCCGGCCCGCCGGTCCGGGCAACGGCCCGGGTGGCCCCGGCGGACCGCCCGCCCCGCCGCCCGCCCCACCGGCTCCGCCGTCGGCTCCGCCGCACCGCTGATCCCCCGAGTTCGTCGAGTGTGCGTTTGGTGAAGCCCACCAACGCGCACACTCGTTAGCCCGCTGCGCACCAGAGGAGACATCGACATGACCGAGCGCCACACCACCACCGAGGCCGGTGCGCCGGCACCCAGCGACGGCCAGTCACTGACCGTCGGCCCGGACGGCCCGATCCTGCTGCAGGACCACTACCTGATCGAGCAGATGGCGATGTTCAACCGGGAGCGCACCCCCGAACGCCAGCCGCATGCCAAGGGCGGTGGCGCATTCGGACAGCTCGAGATCACCGGGGACGTCAGCGCCTACACCAAAGCGGCGGTGTTCGCCCCCGGCGCCAAAACCGAGATGCTGGCCCGCTTCTCGACCGTCGCCGGCGAGCGCGGCAGCCCAGACACCTGGCGCGACGTGCGCGGCTTCGCGTTGAAGTTCTACACCGAGCAGGGCAACTTCGACATCGTCGGCAACAACACCCCGGTGTTCTTCCTGCGCGACCCGTTGAAGTTTCAGCACTTCATCCGCTCCCAGAAACGTTTGGCGGCAAGCAATCTGCGCGATCACAACATGCAATGGGACTTCTGGTCGCTGAACCCGGAGACCGCGCACCAGGTGACCTACGTGATGGGAGACCGTGGCCTGCCGCGGTCCTGGCGGCACATGAACGGCTACGGCAGCCACACCTACAGCTGGGTCAACGCCGCCGGTGAGATCTCCTGGGTCAAATACCACTTCATCAGCGATCAGGGCGTCGAACACCTCGACCAGGCCGAGGGCGACCGGCTGGCCGGCACCGACGGGGACTACCACCAGCGTGACCTCTACACCGCGATCGAACGCGGCGAATTCCCGAGCTGGGCGGTCAAGGTGCAGATCATGCCGTTCGAGGACGCCAAAACCTACCGACTCAACCCGTTCGACCTGACCAAGGTGTGGCCGCACGCCGACTACCCGCTGATCGACGTCGGGCGTTTCACCTTGAACCGCAACGTCACCGACTATCACGCCCAGATCGAACAGGCGGCGTTCGAGCCCAACAACACCGTGCCCGGCACCGGATTGAGCCCGGACAAGATGCTGCTGGCGCGCGGCTTCTCCTACGCCGACGCGCACCGTGCCCGGATCGGCACCAACTACAACCAGCTGCCGGTCAACGCCCCGAAGAACGACGTGCACAGTTACTCCAAGGACGGCGCCATGCGATTCCGCCTGGCCAGTGACCCGGTGTACGCGCCGAATTCGGCCGGCGGGCCGGTGGCCGATCCGGCTCTCGCGGCGGAGGTGCGCTGGCACGCCGACGGCGACATGGTGCGTTCGGCCTACACGCTGCGCAAAGACGACGACGATTTCAGCCAGGCCGGTGCCCTGGTCCGGGACGTCTTCGACGATGCACAACGGAAACGACTGGCCGCCAACATCATCGGGCACGTTTCGGCGGGCGTCACCGAGCCGGTGCTGTCCCGGGTGTTCGAATTCTGGCGCAACGTCGACCCCGATCTGGGCAGTGCGGTGGAAGCCGGGGTCCGGGCCAACCTTGCCTGACCGCCGGCGGGTCACGGCCCGCCTGCTGATCGGGCTGGCCGCTACCGGTGCACTGACCGCACCGGGGACACCGGTCGCGGCGGCGCGGCCCGCCGAGCCGGGAGTGGTCTCCTACGCGGTGCTGCCGAAGGGCTCGGTCGGCAACATCGTCGGCGCCCCGATGGGCTTCGAGGCCGTCTCCGGCGAGCCACTGCAGACGTACTGGGTGGACGAACCGGTCTGCAACAACTGGGCCGACATCGGCCTGCCCGAGGTCTACCGCGACCCCGATCTGGCGTCGTTCAACAGCGCGGTCACCCAGACCTCGGCCACCGACCAGCGCCATCTCGTCAAACAGGCGGTGGGGGTGTTCGCCACCGAAGCCGCCGCGACCGCGGCGTTCCACCGTGTCGTCGACCGCACCGTCGGCTGCTCGGGACGCACCAGCGCGATGCACCGAGACGACGGCACCACCGAGGTCTGGGTGTTCACCGGCGGCCCGGCCACCGCCACCGATGCCGCCTGGACCAAACAGGAGGCCGACACCGATCGGCGTTGTTTCACCCAGACCCGACTGCGGGTAAACGTGCTGCTGCAGGCCAAGGTCTGCCAATCCGGTAACGCCGGTCCTGCGGTAAACGTGCTGGCCGGAGCCATGCAGAACTCCCTGGGGGAGTAATCACCGGCCGTTCGGGCGGGCATCTCCGGTAGCGTTCAGAGGATCGACGGGCGGAGGGGCTGATATGGGGTTCGCCGCGGCGACGCAGCTGTCGCGCGGCGATGAGTCCTGTCCGGGCGGCCCGGAACTTTCCGGCGCCGACGCGGCCGCCGACTACATCATCGGACGCTGTCTCACCGATGGCCCCCACGGCCGGGTCGGCCTGGAGATCGAGGCGCACTGTTTCGACCCGGCCGACCCGCATCGGCGCCCCGGCTGGTCGGAGATCGGCGAGGTGCTGCAATCCGTGCCGGAGTTGCCCGGCGGCAGCGTCGTCACGGTGGAACCCGGTGGTGCGGTCGAACTGTCCAGCCCGCCGCTGCCCGGCGCCGTCGCCGCCATCGAGGCGATGATCGGCGATCAGGCGGTGCTCCGCGGGGCCTTCGCCGAGGCCGGGCTGGGCCTGGTCGCACTGGGCACCGATCCGCTGCGGCCGACGGCGCGGGTCAACCCCGGCGAACGCTACGCCGCGATGGAACAGTTCTTCACCGCCAGCCACACCGGCTCGGCCGGTGCGGCGATGATGACGGCCACGGCGTCGGTTCAGCTCAACCTGGATGCCGGCGCGAGTCCCGGCTGGGCCGACCGGGTTCGGCTGGCGCACGCGCTGGGCCCGACGATGGTCGCGATCTGCGCCAACTCCCCACTGCTGAGCGGGGAGTTCTCCGGCTGGCACTCCACCCGGCAACGCGTCTGGAGCAGGCTCGATTCGGCCCGCTGCGGCCCGGTCCTCGGCCTGGACGGGACCGACCCGGCCACCGACTGGGCGCGGTATGCGCTCAAAGCCCCGGTGATGCTGGTGCACACCCCCGAGGCCATTCCGGTCAGCCGCTACGTGCCGTTCGCGGACTGGGCCGACGGCCGGGTGCGGCTCGGCGGCCGCCGAGCCGGACTCAAAGACCTCGACTACCACCTGACCACGCTGTTCCCGCCGGTCCGCCCGCGCGGATGGCTGGAGATCCGATACCTCGACAGTGTCGACGACACGATCTGGCCGGCGCTGGTGTTCGTGCTGACCACACTGCTCGACGACCCCGCCGCCGCCGAGCGGGCCGCCGAAGCCGTGGCACCGGTCGCGACCGCCTGGGACGTCGCCGCCCGGACCGGGCTGGCCGACCCGCGACTGCACGCGGCCGCCCGACGCTGCCTGGAGTTGGTGGCCGACCGCGCGCCGGCGGGCCTGCGCGACGGGATGGATCGGTTGGTCGGCATGGTCGAACGCCGCCGCTCGCCCGCCGACGACGTCACCGACGAGGTGACCCGGACCGGTGTCGCCGCGATGGTGACGCGGATGGCGCGCGGACAGTCATGAGCAGCGTCGAGGCACTGGCCCGCGATCTGACCCGGGCCCGCGACCGCACCCTGGCGCTGGTCGACTTCGACGACGCCGAACTGCACCGCCAGTACGACCCGTTGATGAGCCCACTGGTGTGGGACCTGGCCCATATCGGGCAACAAGAGGAACTGTGGCTGTTGCGCGGTGGGAATCCGGACCGGCCCGGCCTGCTGACCGCGGACGTCGAAGGCCTCTACGACGCCTTCATCCACCCGCGGGCCAGCCGCGTCGACCTGCCGTTGCTGGCTCCCGAGCAGGCCCGAAAGTATTGCGCCACCGTGCGTTCCCGCGTCTTCGACGTGTTGGAGACGATGCCCGGTGACGGCGGGGCCGGTGTGGACGGCTTCGTGTTCGGGATGGTGCTCAGCCACGAACACCAGCACGACGAGACCATGCTGCAGGCGCTGAACCTGCGGACCGGGGCGCCGTTGCTGCCCGCCGGTGCCGGCCTGCCCGCCGGTCGCGCGGGCCTGGCGGGAAGCTCGGTGCTGGTGCCGGGCGGCGAGTTCGTGCTCGGCGTCGACGCGGCCGACGAACCCTTCGCACTGGACAACGAACGCCCCGCGCATCGCGTCGAGGTGCCCGCCTTCCGGATCGGCCGGGTGCCGGTGACCAACCGCGAATGGCGGGATTTCATCGACGACGGCGGCTACCGGCAACCCCGGTGGTGGAGCCGGCGGGGTTGGCAGCACTGTGTGCAGGCCGGATTGACGGCGCCGCAGTTCTGGGAGCCCGACCATCGCTCGCGGGTCCGGTTCGGGCACCGCGAAGACCTGCCCGACGACGAGCCGGTGCAACACGTCAGTTACTTCGAGGCGCAGGCCTATGCGGCCTGGGCCGGTGCCCGACTGCCCACCGAAATCGAGTGGGAGAAGGCCTGTGCCTGGGATCCGGTGCTCGGGGCGCGGCGGCGCTATCCCTGGGGTGCGGCCGCTCCGTCACCGGCGGTGGCCAACCTCGGCGGTGCGGCACTGCGCCCGGCCCCGGTCGGCGCGTATCCGGGCGGGGCGTCGGCGTACGGGGCGGAACAGCTGCTGGGCGACGTCTGGGAGTGGACGAGTTCGCCGCTGCGGCCCTGGCCGGGCTTCACACCGATGATCTACCAACGCTATTCGGAACCCTTCTTCGACGGCGACTACCGGGTGCTGCGCGGCGGATCGTGGGCGGTCGCCGCGGAGATCCTGCGGCCGAGCTTCCGCAACTGGGACCACCCCTACCGGCGGCAGATCTTCGCCGGCCTGCGACTGGCCTGGGACGCCTGATGTGTCGGCATCTGGGCTGGCTGGGCGAGCCGCGTTCCTTGGCCGGGTTGATGCTGGAACCGCCGCACGGGCTGCTGGTGCAGTCCTATGCGCCGCGCCGGCAGCGACACGGCACGATGAACGCCGACGGTTGGGGCGCGGGGTTTTTCGACGGTCCGGTGCCGCGCCGCTGGCGCAGTCCGGCACCGCTGTGGGGCGACGCCTCGTTCGCGTCGGTCGCCCCGGTGCTGGTCAGCCACTGCGTGGTGGCGGCGGTCCGCTCGGCCACCGTGGGTATGCCCATCGAAGCCAGTGCGACGGCACCGTTCACCGACGGCACCTGGCTGCTGTCGCACAACGGTGTGGTGAACCGTGCGGTCCTGCCCGATGCGGTGGGCGCCGAATCCGTCTGTGACAGTGCGATGCTGGCCGCGGTGATCTTCGACCGTGGGATGGAGTCGCTGGGGTCGGTGGTCGCCGAGATCGGTGCCGCCGACCGGGATGCACGCCTGAACATAGTGGCCGCCGACGGTTCCCGACTGTTGGCGACGACCTGGGGGGATACCTTGTCGATGTTGCACGGGTCAGACGGTGTGGTCCTGGCCAGCGAGCCCTACGACGACGACCCGCGCTGGGTGGACATCCCCGACCGGCACCTGGTCGACGCCCATGACGGCGACGTCCGGGTCACCGCGTTGGAGACCGCCCGGTGAGCGTCTCGATCGCCAATCACCTGGCCGCCGACGCCGCCCGCACCGCGCTGCGCGACGATGTCCGGAACGGACTGACGCAGCAGCCGAAATCATTGCCGCCCAAATGGTTCTACGACGACATCGGTAGTGACCTGTTCGATCGGATCACCCGACTTCCCGAGTACTACCCGACTCGCGCCGAAGCGCAGATCCTGCGTGCGCACTCCGCCGAGATCGCCCGGTTGGCGGGCGCGGACACGCTGGTGGAACTGGGCAGCGGAACCTCGGAGAAGACCCGGATGCTGCTGGATGCGCTGCGCGACACCGGCGCGCTGCGCCGGTTCGTCCCGTTCGACGTCGACGCCGGGGTGCTCGAGTCGGCCGGCGCGGCTATCGCCCGGGACTATCCCGGTATTGCGGTGCAGGCCGTCTGCGGCGACTTCGAGCACCACCTGGCGCAGATCCCCGGCGACGGCAGGCGGTTGTTCGTGTTCCTGGGCTCCACCATCGGCAACCTGACACCGGGTCCGCGTGCGGATTTCCTGGCCGCCCTCGCCGCGGTCATGCACGACGGCGACGGACTGCTGTTGGGTACCGACCTGGTCAAGGACACCGGGCGACTGGTGTCTGCCTATGACGACGCCGCCGGTGTGACCGCGGAGTTCAACCGCAATGTCCTCGCGGTGGTGAACCGGGAACTCGACGCCGACTTCGACCTGGGTTCTTTCGCTCATGTGGCGCGGTGGAACTCCGCCGAGCAGCGGATCGAGATGTGGCTGCGGGCCACCTCGGCGCAGCGCGTGGTGATCGCGGCGCTCGACTTCGTGGTCGACTTCGCGGCCGGGGAGGAGATGCTGACCGAGGTGTCCTGCAAATTCCATCCCGACCAGGTCGCCGACGAACTGGCCGCAGCGGGCTTGCAGCGCATGCGATGGTGGACCGATCCCGCAGGCGATTTCGGGTTGTCGCTCGCCGTCAAGTGAATCCGGCTCGCTGCCGGTGACGGTCAGCGGCCGAAGATCCCACCACCGCGGTGACCGCCGCCGCCGAAGAGTCCGCCGCCGCCTCCGCCGAAGATTCCGCCGGGCTTGCCACCCCCGCCGAAGATTCCGCCGGGCTTACCGCCTCCGCCGAAGATTCCGCCGGGTTTGCCACCTCCGCCGAAGATCCCGCCGGGCTTACCACCCCCGCCGAAGATCCCGCCGGGCTTGCCACCCCCGCCGCCGAAGATGCCGCCGTCCAACTTGGGCATGGACGGCGCGCTGGGCGCAGGAATCGACGGCAGTGCCGGTGCCTTGGGCGCAGGTAGCGACGGCAGCGCCGGAGCCTTGGGCACCGGAATCGATGGCAGCGCAGGGGCTTGGGGCGCGGGCAGGGGCGGCAGCGTCGGCGCCTTGGGGGCCGGGATGCCGGGCAGCGACGGCGGACTGAACGCCGGCTTGCTCGGCGCCGCGGGAATCATCGGTGCGCTGGGCGCGGGGATGGCGGGCAACCCGATCGGGGGTACCGGATTCGGCGGCTGCATAGGAACATCCGGAAGCTGAATCGGCGCGTCGGGGAGTTTCACCGGGATGTCGGGAACGCTGACCGGTGGGTCCGGGAGCGTGATCGGCGGCTTCGGAGTGACCACCGGGGGCTGGGGCTTGACGACCGGCACGTCGGGAAGCGTCACCGGCGGCTTGGGGACCTCGACCGGAGGTTTGGGCTTGACCACGGGGATGTCAGGGAGTTCGACCGGGGGCTGAGGTTTGACCACCGGCACCTCGGGAAGCTCAACCGGGGGTTTGGGTTTGACGACCGGGACGTCGGGAAGCTCGACCGGGGGTTTGGGTTTGATGACCGGGACGTCGGGAAGCTCGACCGGGGGTTTGGGTTTGACGACCGGGACGTCGGGAAGCTCGACCGGCGGTTTGGGTTTGATGACCGGGACGTCGGGAAGCTCAACTGGGGGCTTGGGTTTGACGACTGGGACCTCGGGAAGCTCGACCGGCGGCTCGGGCTTGACCTCCGGCGGTTGCGGCTTGACCACGGGCGCCGGTCCGGTCTGCTTCGGGGCGGGCATCCCCAACAGGAACGACAGATCGGGTAGCGCCGAGATCACCGGCCGATGCCGGTGCACCGGCGGCAGCAGCAACGGTGCCGGGTTATGTGCCGCCGGGTTCCTGCCGGGCATGGGCGGACCGAACACCGGGGCGGGGATGAACATCGGCGCGGTGCTCGCGCCGGCCGCCAGGGGAATCGCCGCCGGCAGCCCCGGCGCCGCCGCCGGCACCCCGGGGTCCGAAAGTCCGGGTGCGGGGAGTTCGGGCACCGACGGCAGGCTCAGCGGCGGAAGCGGCACCGAATCCACCGGCGTCTTACCCAGGACCGGCGTGTGGTCGCCGAACGGGTCGGCGTTCGGAATCTGCAGGTGCGGCGCCCGGTGCGGAATCGTCAACGCCCGGCCTAGATCCGGCCGCAGTGCGACCAGGTTGGGAGTGATGTCCAGCGTCATCGCCACCATCAGGGCCGACGCCGCGGCGAACCCGGCGGAGGCCAGCGCCGCACCGGCAACCAACAACGGACGCCGAGCGGGCTGTGCCACCGGCTCGAACAGTTCGGTGGCCGCTTCGGCCTCTTCATCGGCGACCGCACTGTAGGCCAGCGCGTCGGCGTCGAAACCGGGAATGTCGTAGTAGGCCGCGTCGAGGGCGCCCGGAGCGGGCTCTTGACTGTAGGCCAACTCCGCCGATGCCGCCCCGGCCTCGTTGAGGCGAGCCGATGCCAGTGCCGCACCGCGAGCCAGCGCGGAACGCGGTTCTGCGGGTTCGCAGACCTCGGGTGCGACGGCTGCCTCCAACATCGGCCGCAGTGTCGTCGAGTCGGTCGGGGAGCAGACCAGGAACAGTCCGTCCGGGCACGTCCCGGGGCCGTTGAGCCGATCGGCGACGGTATCGACCGCGGCGGCGGCGCCGCCTCCGGCGAAGGGCTGCCGGAAGATCCGGGTCACGGTGCCGTCGGTGCAATCGATCACGGCCAGGGTCGTTGTCGCCGATTCCACGGACAGCAGTCCCATCCGGTCGCAGCCCACCGTCCGCCCCAGATTGTGGGCCAGGCTCGCCGCCGCCAGGCTGGGAGAGACCACCGCGATGTTGGCCAGACCCGCCAGGTCGCCGGCGGATATCCGGGCGCTGAGTTCGGCGGCATCGAGGGGGTCGGTCACCGTCACCCCGGTGGAGACCAGGTGATGCCCCGACATCTCCGCGGTGTCGCGCGCCCGCAGGATCGCAGCGATCAAGGCGTCGACCGCGGGGAACTCGGTGAACTCAGCCGTGGGCACCGCGAAACTGAGTTCTTCCAGCGTGACGCCGTCGCCGTGCTCGCCGCAGACCAGCACGGTGTGGATGCTGGCGGGTGCGTCCGACGCGAGTGCCACACCGAGAACGACGTCCATTGTTCCTCCGATTCAGTTCTGACCTGCGGGTTTCCCGGATGTGGCGCCGAAGGGGGAGCGAGACGTCGACCACATTGCGATACCGTTTGTTACCCATATCGAGATTTACCCGCGACACTTCGAAATATGCGTTCGGATGAATGAATAACGACTGATGTGTTCGTGAAGAATGTCTAATTTTGTGGACCGGCTTCGGGCATCGGCGGGGCGTTCTCGCCGTGTAGCACCGCCCGAACGGGGTGCGGTGCGCCATGATGGACGCGGCACCGACCAGCACCGGTGAGGGGACAGGAGTCAGACTTGGCCGATTTCGTCGCATCGATCGACCAGGGCACCACCAGCACCCGGTGCATCATCTTCGACCACGACGGCGCCGAGGTGGGGCGCCACCAGCTCGAACACGAACAGATCCTGCCGCGTGCCGGTTGGGTCGAACACGACCCGTTCGAGTTGTGGAACCACACTGCCGCCGTACTGGTTTCGGCGCTGAACACCACCAAACTCGATGCGTCCGACCTGGCCGCCCTGGGGATCGCCAACCAGCGCGAGACGACGGTGGTGTGGAACCGCAAGACCGGCCAGCCGTATCACAACGCGATCGTCTGGCAGGACACCCGAACCGACGCGATCGCCGCGGCCCTGGAGCGCGACGGCCACGGCGAGGTGATCCGGCGCAAGGCCGGACTGCCGCCGGCCACCTACTTCTCCGGCGGCAAACTGCAGTGGATCCTGGACAACGTCGAGGGGGTGCGCGCCGATGCCGAGCGCGGCGATGCCCTGTTCGGCACCTGCGACACCTGGGTGCTGTGGAACCTGACCGGCGGCCCGCGCGGCGGCGTGCACCTGACCGACGTCACCAATGCCAGCCGCACCATGCTGATGAACCTCGAGACCCTGGACTGGGACGACGAACTGCTGGCGCTGTTCGATATCCCCCGGGCGATGTTGCCGCGCATCACGTCGTCGTCGACGCGGCGCCGGCACGCGGTGACCGCGAGCACAGGACCGCTGCGCGGCGAGGTGCCCATCGCCGGCATCCTCGGCGACCAGCAGAGTGCCATGGTGGGCCAGGTGTGCCTGTCGGCGGGCGAGGCCAAGAACACCTACGGCACCGGCAACTTCTTGCTGCTCAACACCGGTGAACAGATCGTCCGCTCCGACAACGGATTGCTGACCACGGTCTGCTATCAATTCGGCGACGCCAAGCCCGTCTACGCGCTGGAGGGTTCGATCGCGGTCACCGGATCGGCCGTGCAGTGGCTGCGTGATCAGCTCGGCATCATCAGCGGTGCCACCCAGGTGGAGTCGCTGGCCCGGCAGGTCGCCGACAACGGCGGAATGTACTTCGTGCCGGCGTTTTCGGGGCTGTTCGCACCGTATTGGCGGTCCGATGCCCGCGGGGCGATCGTCGGGATGTCGCGGTTCAACACCAACGCGCATCTGGCGCGCGCCACGCTGGAGGCGATCTGCTACCAGAGCCGCGACGTGGCCGAGGCGATGGAAGCCGATTCCGGTGTGCACCTTGGGGTTCTGAAGGTCGACGGCGGCATCACCGCCAACGACCTGTGCATGCAGATCCAGGCCGATGTGCTCGGCGTCGACGTGGTCAAACCGGTGGTGGCCGAAACGACCGCGCTGGGCGCGGCATACGCGGCCGGGCTCGGCGTCGGATTCTGGAAGGGTCCCGACGAACTGCGGGCCAACTGGCGTGAGGACAAGCGCTGGAGTCCGAACTGGTCGGAGGATCAGCGCGCCGAAGGGTACGCCGGATGGCGCAAAGCGGTACAGCGCACGCTGGACTGGGTGGAGCTGCCCTGAGGAGGACCGCACGCACGCCGACGCTGACCGCCGCGCTGGTGGTGCTGGCGGTGGTGGCGGCCGTCGGCTGGGCATGGTGGCAGCAGCAGGAGGCTCCGCGGTCCGCGGGGCCCTCGCCGACCTGGACGCCCCGCACACCGGAGCCGGCGGCACTCGATCCGCGCTACGACCAGGCCCGCACCATGCTCGACGCGCTGCCGGTCAAGGGTTGGGATCGCGTGCAGGACTTCAAACGCCACCGATTCGGCGAGCGGTGGAGCGATGACGTCACGGTCGAGTTCGGACACAACGGCTGCAACACCCGCGACGACATCCTGCGCCGCGATCTGACCCGGGTCGAACTGCGCCGGGGCACCTGCCTGGTGCAGCGCGGTGTCCTGCATGATCCCTACTCCGGAAACGTCATCGAGTTCGTCCGCGGCCCCGAGACCTCGGAGGCCGTCCAGATCGATCACCTGGTCGCACTGGCCGACGCCTGGTACAAGGGGGCGCGGTCCTGGGACGACGCCCGTCGCCGCGACTTCGCCAACGATCCGCGCAACCTGTTGGCGGTCGGCGCGCAGGCCAACTTCGACAAGGCATTCCGCGACGCCGCCGGCTGGTTGCCGGCGAACGCCGCGTTCGAATGCGAATTCGTCTCCCGTCAGATCACGGTCAAAAACGCCTACGGACTGTGGGTTTCGGCCAACGAGAAGACCGCGATGCAGCGCGTCCTGCGCCGCTGCTGACCGGACCGTTCAGTCGGTTTCGCCGAGGATCCCGTAGATACTCTTGCGTGCGCCGTTGAGGATGTCGACGACGCGCTGCTGTTGCTCGGGGGTGGCGGCCTGCGCGGCCTGCGCGACGGCGCCGAACAGCTGGTCGACCGCGGTGCGCAGGTTGAGCTGGCCCTGGTCGGCGCTGTCGGTGATCTGTTCCCACGGCGGGGTCTCGATCTGCTCGGCGACGTCGCGGCCCTCCGCCGTCAACTCGAAAAGCCTTTTCTTGCCGCCGGTTTCGCTCCCGACGATCAGGCCCTCGTCGACGAGCATCTGCAGAGTCGGGTAGACCGAACCCGGGCTGGGACGCCACAGCCCGTCGCTGCGTTCGGCGATCTGCTGGATGATCTCGTAACCGTGCATCGGGGCCTCGGCCAGCAGGGCCAGAATGGCCACCCGCACGTCGCCGCGCCGCCCCCGATGCCCGCGCCGGTGCCCACGGCGTCCGGGCGGGCCGAATCCGAAGCCGAGGCCCGGCCCGGGGCCGAATCCGGGCCCGAAGCCCGGGCCGCCGTAGCCGTGCCGGAAGCCGGGACCGGTTCCGAAACCAAACGGTGCGCACGGATCGCCGGCGTGATCGTTCAGGTGCCTACGGAACTCGCGCCGCGCCTGCCGGCGGGCCAGCTGCGCCGCGCGATGCGGGTGTGGGGTTGCGGGGCCGAAACCGAAGCCGCCGTGGTGATCCGGATCGGGCGTAGAAGGTCCGCTCGGCGGACCGAAGGGTGTGTGCATTCGTCACCTCAGTGCTGTGAAGAACGGAGCGACCATCGCTCGCGATAGATTAACGATATATCGAGAACTATCGGACGGCAATGTTGCGTGGACGGATTGCTAGGGCGTTCATAAATGGGATTTCACCGGTAGCGTCATCCCAATGGAGGCCGTGATCGATTCCGCAGGTGGAATCGTCGTGCCCAAGCCGCTGCGTGACAGCCTCGGGTTGACGCCCGGAACCGTGGTCGACATCTCCCGCTACGGCAACGGTGTCCAGATCACTCCGGGCGGGCGTACAGCGCGCCTGGAGCGCGATGCCACCGGGCGACTGGTGGCTCGAAGCGACACCGCCGTCTCCGATGAGACGATGTTCGGCCTTATCGATGCGGGTCGGCGTTGACGACCGCCGAAGTGGTGGCAGTCGATACCAGTGTGGCGGTACCGCTGCTGGTCGCCGGGCATGAGCAGCACGCCGACGTTGCTGTGTGGGCGCGCGGCCGAAACCTGTGCCTGACCTCGCACAGTCTGGCGGAGGCATACGCGGTACCAACTCGGTTGCCGGGTGATGCGCGGGTCTCCGCGGCAGATGCGGTGCGGCTCATTGACGAGAATTTCGTTCGGCCGCTTGTGCTTTCGGCACGCGCAGCCCGCGACTTCCATCGGGAGTGCGCAGCCAGGCGGGGTGACCGGTGCTGCGACCTACGACGCGCTCGTTGCGCTGGCAGTCAGGGAGAATGGGGTCCTGCTGGCCACCAGGGATGAGCGAGCGCGCGCCACCTATGACGCGATCGGCGCCGTCGTCGAAAGGCTCAGCCCGGGGGCATGAAGCCGCCCGCATTCGGCGGCGGCCACGGCATCGGCGGCAACGGGGTCGGCGGATAGTAGGAGCCCGGTACGCGGTCCTGTCGCCGGACGAGTTCGCGGTGATGCCGTTCGGCGAGCACCGCCGCCAGCACCAGTTCCGGCGGGGCATCCGGAGGCGGCGGGGGAGAGATGTGCGCCAGCACATCACCGGAGATCCGGTACGCCATCATCTGCCGGGTGTGCGGATCGAGTTGGTGGGCCCGGCCCAGGAACTGCCGGGCCAGTTCCGCGGATTCAGCCCGCAATCCGGAGAGCTGCAACGACGACGCCCACCACGCCAGCCCGGGCGGCATCACCGGCGGCGGCATCGACGCCGGGCCGCGTTCGCTGATCACCACGGTGCCGGCGAAGATGTCACCCAGGCGTTTCCCGCGCGGCGACAGCAGGCTGCAGATCACCGCCGGGCTGCCGGTCAGGGCCCAGATCTCCACCACCGCGGCCAATGCCCGAAACAGCGCCTGCCGGAAGTGTTCCGGCCCGCCGTCGTCGGAAACCACCCGCAACCCCATCGCCATCTTGCCCAGCGACCTGCCCCGGGTGAGGGTCTCGATGGTGACCGGATAGCCGACCAGCAACAGCACCCCGAAGATGATCATGATGGCGGCGGTCAACGCGTCGTCGAACCCGCCCACGGTCATGGCCCACAACACCAGCGCGCAGACGTAACCCACCAGCACCACGACGATGTCGATCAATGCGCTGACCGCCCGCACCGGTAGTTGCGCGACCGCGATGTCGAGCACCACCGCGTCGCCGGTCACCAGCTCGTGGCTGTGGTTCGGCATGGCACAGACGCTACTCGCAGTCTGGGTGGCGACGACCGGCTTCGACCGGCTCCGCCGCTCTCGCAGTCCTCGCTACTCTCGACGCTGTGGATGTCGACGCCTTCGTGCTGACTCACCGGGCGACCTGGGATCGGCTGGAGGCACTGGTCAAGAAGCGTCGGCGGCTCACCGGGCCTGAGATCGACGAACTGGTCGACCTCTACCAGCGGGTGTCCACCCAACTATCGGTGGTGCGCTCGTCGTCCACCGACGCCGCGCTGGTCGGCCGGCTCTCCAGCCTCGTGGCGCGGTCGCGGGCCGCGGTGACCGGTGCTCACGCGCCGCTGGCGTCGGAGTTCGTCCGATTCGTGACGGTGTCGTTCCCGGTGGTCGCCTATCGGGCGTGGCGGTGGTGGCTGGCCACGGCCGCGGTCTTCCTGGCGGTCACCGCCGTCATCGCCTGCTGGGTGGCCGGCAACCCCGATGTACAGGATCTGATCGGTACTCCCGCGGAGATCGAGCGGCTGGTCGACCACGAGTTCGCCGCCTACTACAGCGATCACCCCGCCGGTGCGTTCGCCCTGCAGGTCTGGGTGAACAACGCCTGGGTAGCCGCCCGCACCATCGCGTTCTCGGTGCTGTTGGGTCTGCCGATCCCGGCGCTGCTGCTCGTCAACGCCGCCAACCTGGGCGTGGGGCTGGGCCTGATGTTCCACGCCGGACGCGGAGCGTTCATGCTCGGACTGCTCGCCCCGCACGGACTGTTGGAGCTGACGGCGGTGTTTCTGGCCGGCGCCGTCGGGATGCGGCTGGGCTGGACGGTGATCGCACCCGGTGACCGGCCGCGCGGCCAGGTGCTCGCCGAGCAGGGCCGGGCCGTGGTCGCCGTCGCGGTGGGTCTGGTGGCGGTGCTGGCGGTGGCCGGACTGCTCGAGGCGGTGGTGACCCCGTCGCCGCTGCCGACGTGGCTGCGCATCGGCATCGGTGCGGCGGTCGAGGCGGCGTTCCTGGCCTACGTGGTGCATTTCGGGCGCAAGGCGGTGGCCGCCGACGAGACCGGCGATATCGCCGATGCGCCCGACGTGGTGCCCACCCGCTGATTCACCGGGCCTCCCACACCCCGCGAGCTGGGGGTACCTCCCACACCTCGCGAGCTGGGGGTACCTCCCACACCTCGCGAGCGTGCGTGTCTGTACGCCGACGCGCCGTGAATCGTGGCATTCTGCGCACGTTCGCGGCGGGAGATCACAGCCGGCCGGCCGACTTCAACGCCAGGTAGGCATCGGCCAGGGCGGGTGCCAGCTCCTCGGGCGCGGCGTCGATGACCTGAACACCGGCGCGGCGCAGCCGGGCCGCCATCGCGCGGCGCTCGTTGCGGAAGCGTTCGGCGGCGCCGGCGTCGTAGACCGCGGCCGCATTCTCGCGCCCGGCGGCCAACCGCTCCACGCGCGGATCGGCGACCGCGGCCAGGATCACCTGGTGTTCGGCGGTCAGCTTCGGCAGCACCGGCAGCAGGCCCTCCTCCAAGGCGGAGGCGTTGAGGTCGGTCAACAGCACCACCAGGTTGTCGCGGCGCGCCCGCCGGGACACCGTGGCCACCATCGCCGCGGCATCGGATTCGATCAGCGCGGGCTGCAGCGGGGCCATGGCGTCGACCAGCTGGGCGAACACACCGGTGCGCGAGGCACCGAACACACCCGCCCGGGTCACCTGGTCATGGGCCAGCAGATCGACGTGGTCACCGGCACGTAACGCCAACGCCGCCAACAACAGTGCGGCATCCATCGACCAGTCCAGCCGCGGCCAGCCCGCCGGGTCGCGGGTGGTCGGGTCCATCCCGATCCGGCCCGCCGCGGTCCGGCCGGTGTCGAGCACGATGACGACGCGCCGGTCCCGTTCCGGACGCCAGGTGCGCACCACCACCTCCGAGCGCCGTGCGGTGGCCCGCCAGTCGATCGAGCGCACGTCATCGCCGGCGACGTACTCGCGCAGCGAGTCGAACTCGCTGCCCTGACCCCGGACCAGTGCCGGCAGATTCCCGTCGACCTCGCGCAGCCGGGCCAGCCGGGCCGGCAGGTGCCGGCGCGACAGGAACGGCGGCAGCACCCGCAGCTGTCCGGGCACCTGCCGAGTACGTTGCCGCCCGGCCAGACCCAACGGGCCGATCGAGCGCACCGTGACCCCGGCGGCATGCTGATCGCCGCGGCGGGTGGGCCGCAATCCGGTGCACACCCACTGCGCCTGGCCGGGCGCCAATTCGAGCAGGTGGGCGCGCGGCGAGGCGCCGACGCTCGGCGGCCACGCGTCACGCACCTGACCGCGGAATCCCCGGCGGCCGTTGACGATCGACAACGTCGACGCCGCGGGCTCGCCGAGCCGAACCGTGTCGGCCCCGGACCGGACGATACGCAGCGAGGCGGGCGCGGCCGCCAATGCGGCATCGAGGACCACCGCCGCGGCCAGACCCGCCGCCAGCACCACGAACGCCGTCGCCGGCCACGGGGCCACCGCGACCGGTAGTGCGCAGACCAGTGCGATCAGCGCGGCGCGTCCGGTCAGAATCACCAGCGCGGCACCGGAACCGAGGCGAGGATGCCGTCGAGTACGCCGTCGGCGGTGGCGCCCTCGAGTTCGGCCTCGGGACGCAGCATCACCCGGTGCCGCAGCGTGGAACGCGCCATCGCCTTGACGTCGTCGGGCGTCACGTAATTGCGGCCGGACAACCACGCCCACGACCGCGATGTGGCCAACAGGGCGGTGGCGCCACGCGGCGACACCCCCAACTGCAGGGCGGGCGAATGCCGGGTCGCGGTCACCACGTCGACGATGTAGCCCAGCACCTGATCGGCCACCAGTACCTGGCGCACCGCGGCGCGGCCGGCCGCCAGGTCCTCGGCACCGGCCACCGGCGTCACCGCGGACAGGTCGTGCGGGTCGAACCCCTGCGCGTGCCGGGCCAGGATGTCGATCTCGGCCTGCCGGACCGGCAGCGGGACCGTCAGCTTGAGCAGGAACCGGTCGAGTTGGGCTTCCGGCAGCCGGTAGGTGCCCTCGTATTCGATCGGGTTGGCGGTGGCGGCGACGACGAACGGATCCGGCAACGGCTTGGCCGCACCGTCGACGGTCACCTGCCCCTCCTCCATCGCCTCCAGCAGGGCCGCTTGGGTTTTGGGCGGGGTGCGGTTGATCTCGTCGGCCAGCAGCATGTTGGTGAAGACCGGGCCGGGCCGGAACACGAACGCCGCGGTGCTGCTGTCGTACACCAGTGACCCGGTGATGTCGCCGGGCATCAGGTCCGGGGTGAACTGCACCCGTTTGAAATCGAGGCGCAACGCGGCGCTCAGCGTGCGGACCAGCAGTGTCTTCGCCACGCCCGGAACACCTTCGAGCAGGACATGGCCGCGGCACAACAGCGCGATCACCAGGCCGCTGACCACGGCGTCCTGGCCGACGACCACCTTGGCGACCTCGCTGCGCAGCGCCTGCAGCGCCTCTCGGGCCTCCGGTGCCGCCGGATCCGATGGGGGAGTGTGTGTCACGAGTCGGTGACCTGCCTTTCGATGTCGTCGAGTCCGTGGGCCAGTGCGATGAGCGCGTCATCGGAGTCGGGGGTGGGGCCGAAGAACACATGCCGCAACCAGTCCGGATCCTCGTTGAGGCGCTGCGCCGCCGCGTCGACCAGCGCCGGTGGTTCCGGCGTCGGCCCCAGTCCCAGCCGGGGGCCGAGTCGGCGCAGGGCCGCGGTGCGCAGGGCGGCGGCGGCCCGGTCGCGGGCCCGCCGCGAGCGGTAGAGCCGGCCCAATCCTTCGACGGTCTCCGATGCGCGGACGACGACGGGCAGCGGTTCGGAGACCAGCGGACCCAGCCGCCGCCCCCGCCACCATGCGGCCAGCGCCAACGCCGTGCACAGCTGCCAGAACAGCCACCGCACATTCGGCGGGATCAGATCGAAGATCGAGGAGGAACCGGCCTGGTCGCCCAGGATGTGTTGCGGCGCAAACCAGATCAGTCGCGGCGAGGAGCCGGCCAGATTCATCGCCAGCGCGGCGTTTCCCTCCCGAGCCAGCTCGGCATTGGTCAGGAACGACGCGCTGCCGACCACCGTGACGGTCCGGTCGCCGTCGCGGTAGCGCACCAGCGCGCCGCCGTAGCAGCTGTCCACCGACCGGCCGGGCGCCGCGACATAGCTGCGGGCGGCACCCAGATCGACGGTCCCGGCCCGCTCGGCTTCCCGCAGCGCGCAGCCGGGTCGATCGGTGAAGGCCGGGACACGACCGGTCCGGATATCCGGTGCCAGGATGGTGCGGGCCGAGGCATCGGGCGCCACCAGCAGCAGATCCCCGGGAAGGTCGGCCAAGCGGTTCAGCAGCGTGTCGTCGCGGATGCGCGGGGTCTGGGCCACCAGCACCAGGGTGTCGGGAGTGGCCTTGCGCACGACGTCGTCGACCGTGTCGGCCACCGTGACGTCGACGCCACGGTTCCGCAACAACGTGACCAGGGCGTGGGCGCCCTGCGGTGAGGTGGCGTGCGGATCCATCTCGCCACCCGGTCGCGGGGTGGTCAGGTAGGCCGCGACCGACGACACCGCGACGATCACCAGCAGCGCCAGGGCGACCCACCACCAGGTACGGCGTCGGGTGCTCACCGGTACTGCCGCACCCGCGTCGTGGCCCGCACCCGCTCGTCGAGGTCGGCGACGATCCGGTACCCCTCCGGGGTGCCCGGCAGATCGCCGTAACTGACGTCGTTGAAGACCTCCGCGGCCCGGAACAGGTCGTCGGCCGGCCCGGGTAGCGCCGCGGTGGCGTCGCGGGCCAGTTCGGTGGCGGTCCGTCCCGGCGCGGGCGGCAGCATCCCGGCCTCCTCGAGTTCGCGGGCCACCGCGCGCAGCCCGTGCCGGATCGCGGCGCCCCAATCGCCGGCCCGGGCCGCGTCGTATGCGGCGGCGCGGTGTTCGGCGGCGCTGTGCTGGACGGATCCGAACAGCGGCTGGTGGCGGTGGCCGTCGCGCAGCATGCGCCGGCCGACGTTCACGGCGGCGGCCACCGCGGCGGCCAGCACCATCAGCAGCACGGTGATGGTGAACCAGCCGCCGGGCAATTCCGAGCCCTTGAGCACCAACCGGCGCACCAGGTCGTCGACGAAGTCCAGGAATTGTTCCTTGGGGGACGGTCGCGGGTAGATCGGTTTGGTCAGCTCACGTTCGGCCGCCTCGCGGGCGGCGTCGCGGTCGATGTCGACGGTGGGCACCCGACGGTCCTTATCCCGGGGGGCGGGTCAGCCAGAGGTTGTCGGTCGGTGCCGCGCCGTAGGGCCCGGCGGCGGCGCCGCTGCGCAGCACCAGGTCGAACGCTTCGCCCCGGATGCGGCGGTCGGCGTACAACAGCACCGTCACCCCGGCGGTGAAGGGCAGCACGATGATCTCGCCGAGGGTCGAACCGATCCGGGAGAGCACCCCCAACTCGACGCTTCCGGTGGCGGCGTCGGCGCCGTGGGTCGCCAGCATCCCGATGATGTTGAACGGGAACGCCACCACGCTACTGATCAACGCGGCGATCAGGGCGGTCAGCACCATGATGCCCAGCACCCGCCAAAAACTGTTGCGCACCAGGAAGAACGACCGGCGCACCGCATCGAACACCGGTAGCCGTTCCAGCACGATCACCGTCGGCGCGAAGATCAGCACCGCGTAGCCGTAACCCAGCCCCGCGACCAGTGCCAGCCCCAGCGGGAGGCCGACGAGCACCGCGGCCGCCGGTCCGCCCACCCCGCCTGCGGCACCGATGAGGGCGGCGGTGAACCCGCACAGGACGACCGCGGCCAGCCCGAGCAGGCCGGCCAGTCCGAGTAGCGCCCCGATGCGGTCCCGCACGATCGCCCAGGCTTCGGCGATGGTGATCGGCGACCCGAATACCGCACGTCCGACCACGACGGTGAGCATTCCGGTCAGTACGACGGTGCTCACCGCGGTCAGGATCGCGGCGCCGACGATCCCGGTCAGCCACCCGGCCGCGTCCGCCCCGGAGATGTCCGAGGCCGCCCGTCCCGACCCCGACGGGGCGGTCGACGACATCAGTCCGTACAGCACGATCCCGGTGATGATCTGGGTGATCACGACGACGACGGCGGTCAGCCCGAGCACGGTCTTCGGGTTGGACCGGACATAGCCGACCGCGCCGTTATAGATGTCGGCCAGGCTCAGCGGGCGCAACGGGATGATGCCGGGCTTGAATTCCGGTTGCGGGTACTCCGGCGGTGGGCCGTATCCGGGCGGCCCGTACCCGGGTGGCGGCCCGTAGCCCGGTGCAGGCGGGCCGTACCCGGGCGGTGGCCCGTATCCGGGGGCCGGTGGGCCGTATCCGGGGGCCGGTGGGCCGTATCCGGGTGCGGGCGGGCCGTATCCCGGCGGTGGTCCGTAGCCCGGTGCGGGCGGCCCCCAACCCGGAGGCGGCGTACCGTAACCGGGCGGGGGAAAACCAGGCCCGGGATAGCCGGGCGGCGGCGGATTCACCATAGGGCTGAGCGTAGCGTTAGCTGCCATGGCAGAGCTGAAATCCCAGTTGCGAGCGGATCTGACCGCGGCGATGAAGGCGCAGGACAAACTCCGGACGGCCACCCTGCGGATGTTGCTGGCCGCGATCCAGGCCGAAGAGGTGGCCGGCAAGCAGGCCCGTGAGCTGACCGACGAGGACGTGCTCAAGGTGCTGGCCCGCGAATCCCGCAAGCGCGGCGAGGCCGCGGAGGTCTACGCCCAGAACGGCCGGGGTGAACTCGCCGCCGAAGAACACGCCGAGGCGCGGATCATCGACGAGTACCTGCCCACCCCGCTCACCGACGCCGAACTGGCCGACGTCGTCGACACCGCCCTGGCCCAGGTGGCCGAGGTGATCGGCGAGCGGCCGCACATGAAGCACATGGGCCAGGTGATGAAGGCCGCCACCGCGATCGCCGCGGGCAAGGCCGACGGCGCGCGCCTGTCGGCGGCGGTCCGCGAACGCCTCTAGGAACCGGTCGCCGGCAGCCGCGAACTCGTCGCCGCGGCGATGAACGTATCGGGGTCGGTGACGCTGACGTAGAGGCAGCGAACCGGTTTGTTGAAGATTCCGGCGGTGGGCGCCTTGGACGGTTTGACCCCGTGGGTCAGCCGGATCTCGACCACGCCGTGCCGGGATCCGTTGACCAGCCAGCCGTTGCACGCCTGGTGCACGCCCCAGCCCCACATGCGCTCCGGTGCGGGCCGGGCGGATTCGACGTAGTCCAACGGGATTTCGATTGCGAACGCCCACCCGCTGCGGACCTGCAACAGACCATCGGCCACCCGGATACTGGCGCGGGCCGGTCCCAGACCCACGACGGTGGCCAGGGGGCGATACCACCGGTCATAGCGCATCGCGAAGTCCATAGCCGCATTGTGGACGGCCGGCACGGCCGGTGGACCGGATTGGTGAAACCACCGGCCGAGCCCGCGGGAGCGTCTCCCTACCGGTGTGCGGCGATCTCGGTGAACACGACCGGGGCCACCCATCTGCGCAGGTAGTCGCGCAGCCGTTCGCCGCTACGCGGCGGGCGGCCGGGGTCGATGGTGAAGGACTGCAGAATCCGGAGCATGTATTCGACCAGGTCGTCGAGCGCGGCGTCGTCGAGTCCGAGGTCAGACCAGTCCACGTCGAGGCCCGCGAGGATCGCGTGGCCGAACTGCACGCAGGCATCGGAGGTGATTCCGGTTGAGGCCTTGGTGAAGTCGTGGACGAGCATCACCTGGATCGCGCGGTCCTCGGGGAGCCATTCCAGGGTGTAGGCCAGGCTTTCGACGAGGGCCTCGATGGGATCGGTGATGCCCGTGAGGTGGTCCGCCAGAATGTCGAGGAATTGCAGGCCGGAGCGAGTGGCCGCGGCTTCCAGGAGCGCTCCCGCGCCGGGAAAGTAGTTGTAGACGGTCTGTCGGGATACGCCCAGTGCCCGGGCGACGTCCGCGATGCGCATGTCGGCGCCGCGCGCTTCGATGGCATCGTCGGCGGCGTCCAGTATCCGGGTGATGGCTTCCTCGTCGCTGGAGGGCTGGGCGCCGCCCCATCCGTGTGTGCGCACCGGCGGCCCCTATCGCCGGTCCGTCGGCGCCGCCGACGGCGCGTCTTGTCGGGCGAACTGCGCGGTCATCGGATGATCTTCTCGGCGTACGTTCGCCGGTGTCAAACGAGGGATCACGTGGTGAGCAGCACTTTCGTGCAGTCGGCGGTACGCGCCGCCATGAGCTCGTAGCCTTCATCGGCGTCCTCGAGGGGGAGGCGGTGGCTGATGATGCCCGCGGTGTCCAATCGCCCGGCGAGTATCAGCGGTAGGAGTTCTCGCCACGCGCTCTGTACCGCGGCCAGCGACATCCGCAAGGTGATCGACTTGTAGACAGCCTGCAAGATCGGCAACGGGTAGGGCGCTAGTCCGTGGATTCCCACGACCGAGATGGTTCCGCCGGCCCGGACCGCAGCCACCGCGCAGTCCAGCGATACATCGGTGGCGACCGCGTCGATGACGACGTCGACACCGCGGCCATGAGTGGCGTCGGTGACCATCGCGGCGACCTCGGGTCCGTCGAACGTGGTGGCCCCGGACGCGGTAGCACGTGCACGCCTGGCGGCTATCGGGTCGTAGGCGAAGACTGTCGCCGCGCCCAACTGGAACGCACACCGCACGGCGCACTGGCCCACTGCGCCGAGCCCCAGTACGAGTACGGACTTGCCGGCCGTCACCTCGCCGCGGCGTGCCGCGGTCCACGGGGTGGCGAGGTTGTCGGCCAGCAGGACCGCGGCCTCGTCGGGGATGGCCGTGGGGATCGGTAGTAGCGCCGTATCGGCCATCGGGACGGCCAACAGTTCGGCCTGGGCCCCGGCCAGTGCACCGCCGAAGCCGAACAGCGAAGCGCCGGTATCGCAGGTGGCCGGGTCTCCGACGGCGCATCCGTGGCAATGGCCGCATCCGGTGATGCAGGAGACGACGACGCGATCGCCCTCGGCGACCCGGTGCACCTGCTCGCCGGCGTCGACGACGACGCCTACGGCTTCATGCCCGACGCTCAGCCCGTCGATGCAGGGTAGGTCGCCATCGTAGAAGTGCAGATCCGATCCACAGATCCCGGTCGCCTCCACCGCGATGATCACTCCTTGCGGCCCAGGCGATGTCGGGTCGGGCCGGTTGGCGATCCGCACCGATCCGCTGCTGTCCATGATCACCGCGCGCACCCGAACCTCCTCGCCTGCGCCGCCCGTGGTCAAACGGCGTCGCTGCCATGTTAACGGACGGCTGGACACTATTGACGATATGTCCATTCAGTCGTTAGGGTCATGCACACCCCGGACGCGGTCTCGGTGCTATCAATCGGCAGATCGCACCGACACCGCAGAAGAAAGGCGGAAGGGTGACATCACTGGAGATCCGCAGGCTCCGTTTCGATCTCGACGGCGATATACCGTTCATCTGGAATCCGGACAATCCGACGTTCTCGGTGTTCACCAACGCGGTCTCGGTCATCGCCGTCGTCTTCGAGAAGCTCATCGTGGCCACCACCCGCGAAGCCATCCCGCTGATCGATGATCCCGATACGAGGTCGGAGGCCGAAGCGTTCCTACGCCAAGAAGCCCAGCATGCCAACGCCCACCGCCAGCACATCGGTGCTCTGGTGCGGAGCTATCCCGGATTGGCGGACATGCTGGCCGAGGCGACCGCCTGCTTCGATCGGCTCATCGAGACCGCCCCGCTGGACTTCCGGCTCGCCTATACCGCCGATCTGGAGGCGACGTTCACACCGCTGTTCAAGCTTCTGCTCGACAACGAGGCCACGTTGTTCGCGCCGGGTGACGAGCGCGTGGCTTCGCTGTTCTTGTGGCACTTCGTCGAAGAGGTGGAGCACCGCAGTTCCGCGCTGATCGTCTACGACGCCCTGGTCGCCAGCCGCACACGTCGGGTGCGTGCTCTCCCGGCGATTCTCAAACATATGAACGAGGCCTTCTTGATCGTCGTCGACGGCTTCAACCGCCACGTGCCCGAATCGGATCGCATCATCGACGCGCGCCGAGCGCTTCCGGCGATGTCGTGGGCCGACCTGCGCAGGCCGCGTGTGGCGCCGGCAGCATTCGCGCACCTGCCCACCCGGCAGAAAGTGACGGCCCTGGCGCGCATTCTCGAATCGCAAGCCCCCTGGCACGATCCCGCCCGTCAACCGCTGCCGCAGTTCGCCGACGTCTGGTTCGCGCGGCACGCCGCCGGCGCGGACGTCGCCCACTGGTACAGCGCGGCGGCCGATCCGAAATAGCCGTCTTGCCCAGCCCGCCGCAAACTCGAGAGGGGTCCGATCACCTTGCCTGATGTCTGTATCCCCGACGTGGCGCGGCTGGCGGACCGGTTGGGATTCTCCTGTGTCGACGCGCCCCCGCTGATCCATCTGCGCGATCCGAGCGCACTGGCGAACTGGACGCTACCGCTGCTCGAGTTCACCTTCATCGGTGGCGCGGTGCTGGCACTGGTCCTGGCCCTCAAAGCCCGGCGCGGTCTGGGGGATCCGACGCGGGTGGCGTTGTGGTTCTCCAGCATTGTCTACGTTCTGGTGATCGAACCGCCCATCTATTTCCCCCGGTTGTTCGGACTTGAGTCTTCGGTGGGAATCGTGTTTGTGCACAATGTGTTCACCGTCGATTTGATGTTCGACCGGTTGCCGCTCTACATCGTCGCGCTCTACCCGGCACTGCTCACGTTGGCCTACGACATCGTGCGAAGCCTCGGCGTCTTCGCGCGCTACGGACGATTCACCGCAGCGGTGTGTGTCGGGTTCGTGCACTCCGTGTTCTACGAGATATTCGACCACATCGGACCACAACTGAAGTGGTGGGTCTGGAACACGGAAAACAGTGCCACGGCACCGGCGTTGGGTGCTGTTCCGTTGACCAGCATGGCATTGTTTTCGGCGGGTGCGCCCATCGCGGTGGCCTACTTCGTGCACCGTTGGGTGGCGCAGCCGGTTGCCCGTGGCCGTCGTTTCACGCCGGGTGCGCTGCTGGTCCGCACCGTGGCGATCGGCGTCCTGGGCACCGTGGCGATCGGTGTCCTTGGGATACCCGCCTGGTTGTTCGCACGGGCCTCGGCCGTTCAGACGTTCGTGTACTGGTCGATGATTGCGGCGATCCTGCTCGTCGGCGTGGTCACCGTGGCCCGGGCATGGCCGTCGGCACGGAGTGCGGGCGGCGCCCGCGACACCGGCTACGCCAGGGCATTCGGCACCTGGTATCTGGTGGTGATGGCGACCAGTTGGGGTGTCGGGCTGCCCGACTATTTCGCCGCGGTGGAGGGCGTCACGCCGTCCGGTACCGCCACCGGGAGTCTCGCCTATGCCGCAGCCTGTTTCGTCGCCGCAGCGCTGCTGGTCATCGCCATGTTCGCACTGCGCGGGAGAGCGGCTGCCGCCCGAATCCCGTATCGCAGCCATCAAGCGGTCGACGTGGGAGGCACCCGATGAACAGGAACACCGATGTCGAAGTTGCGATCATCGGCGCAGGCCCGGGTGGCATCGCTGCGGCTCACCTGTTGCGCCGGCGGGGGATCACCGACCTGGTCATCCTGGAGCGCGGCGACGATTTCGGGGGCACCTGGCGGGACAACCACTATCCGGGCCTTGCGGTCGACATCCCGATCTTCTGGTACGAGCTGTCCTTTGCCCGCAACCGTGAGTGGAGTCGATTGTTCGCGCCCGGCCCGGAGATTCAGCGTTACCTCACCGACACTGCCCGCCGCCTCGACCTCTACCGGCATCTTCGGGCCGGGAGCGAGGTCATTCGACAGGTGTGGGACGAGGGCAACAGCCGCTGGCGGCTGTCGATTCGCGGCGGTACCGAATACACGGCCCGATTCGTGATCAATTCGGTCGGCGGCTACGTCAACGCCAAGGACAGCGCGGGCCTTGCCGGGTTGGCGGACTTCGGCGGTACGGTGCTGCGTCCCAACGCCTGGGATGACGGCTACGACACCACCGGCAAACGGGTGGCGGTGATCGGGACGGGCTCCAGTGGGGCGCAGATCGTGTCGGCGCTGTCGGGCAAGGTCGGCCGGCTCGATGTCTATCAGCGCACCCCGAACTGGATTCTGCCCAAGCCCGACGCCGAGATCACCCCGCGTCTGCGGGCCGTGCTGGGCGCGCCCGGCGTCACCGCCGCGATTCATCACGTCGGACGACTGGTGTTCGACCTGTTCATGCTCGTGCCGATCGTGCACATCATGTCGCGCCTACCCGACCGGGTGCTGGTCTCGCTGATGAGCGGCTACGACGCCGTGTCACGAGTGGGGTTCCGCGCCCTGCTGCGCGCGGTGGTCCACGATCCGTCCGACCGGCGCAAGCTGCTCCCACGCCACGGCATCTTGGGCAAGCGGCCCATCATCTCCAGCAGCTACCTACCCGCGTTCAACGACCCGACCACCACTTTGATCACCACCCCGATCGAACGACTCACACCTCGGGGAGTCCGCACCGTCGACGGCGTTGAACGCGAGGCCGACCTGATCGTGACCGCCACCGGCTACGAACTGTGGACCGATCCCGAAACCTACCGGCCGGGAACCATTCTCGGCACCGCCGGGTTCGACCTCGCCGAGGACTACCGGGAACACGGCTTACGCAGCTACGCCGGAACCGCACACCCGCGGCTGCCCAACCGGTGGGAGATCGTCGGACCGCAGGGCTTCGTCGGCGTGGGCTGGACCGACTTCGTGGAGATGATGGCCGAGCACGCCGTCGACGTCATCGACCAAACCCGCCGCGCCGGTCCCGACACGGTGGTTGCCGTGCGCCAGCAGGCTTTCGACGATTACCAGGAGCGGATGCGAACGGCCGGCAAGACCGCGCATCTCTACTTCACCCGCTGCAACGCGGGCATCAATACCTACTTCGTCAACTCGCAGGGTGCGACCGTCTATCACCGGCCGCAGACCATCGTCGGCGCCCGCCGCCAGGCCCGCCGGGCCCCGAGGACCGATTACCAGATGACGCATGGTCGGCCCCTCGACGTCCAGGGAGATGTCGCGTCCGCGCGCGGGAAATCCTCATGAATGCACTACGCGCACTACCGGGGACGATCCGCGATTCGGCAGTGATGCTCGGCCGGGGAATGTTGCGTGACCTACGGCGGCGCAATGTCCGGGACGCCGGCCCGCAGGTTCCCCGGACCGGCTTCGATCCCACCGACCCCGCAGCCATCGCCAACCCCTGGCCACAACTGGCTCGACTACGCGAGCAGCGGGTCGTGGTCAACGAGCGGCTGAACGTGTGGATGCTGTCGCGTTACGACGACGTCGTCGCCGCCGCCCGAGCCCACGAGACCTTGTCGTCGGATTCGGGAATCCTGCTGCGCTCCATGCCGATGCCCGGTGTGGTCAGCACCGACGAGCCCGACCACAGCCGGCTACGGCGGATCACCGCGGCCTCGTTCACCCCCGGTGCGGTGCGCCGCCTCGAAGACGCGATAAACGAACTCGCCAAGCCCGCTATCGGCGCCCTGATGGGAGGCGAGACCGTCGACGCGGTTTCGACGCTCGCCGCGCCGCTGCCGATCGCGGCGATTGCGCTCATCCTGGGTGTCGACGAATCCCGCCGTGCGGAGTTCCAGCGGTACTCAGAAGTTTTCCGATCGGTGTTCGCGGTGAGTTCGTTGTCCGAGGTGACCAGATCCATGGGGCGAGTACTGCCCGGAATGCTGGCGATGCGCAGCCTGGTGCTCGACGACCTCGACCGCCGCGTCGGCCTGGAAACCGACGATGTCTTCGGTCGGGTCCGTAAAGCCCTCGATGCCGGTGACATGTCCATGCTGGAGGCGTTGACCGCCGCACTGATCCTGCTGGTCGCAGGAAGTGAAACGACCACCAACCTGCTCGGCATCCTTCTGACGCAGCTGGCCCGCGAGCCGGAACTCTATGACCGCCTTAGGCAGAACCGGGAGCTGATCGCTCCGGCCACCGAGGAGGCGCTGCGGTGGGGCTGCCCCGTGCAGTGGGTGGGCCGAACCACCCTGCGGCCGTACACCGTCGGAGACATCACCATCCCGGCGCGCTCGCGGATGGTGCTGTTCTATGCGGGCGCCAATCACGATCCCGGGCGATTCGCACGGCCGGAAGACTTTGACATCGACCGTGACCCGGTAGGCCATCTCAGCTTCGGTCACGGCGCCCACTTCTGTATGGGCGCTCATCTCGCGCGCCTGGAAGTACGTGTTGTCGTCAATCAACTTCTGGATGCGGCCGAACGCATCGAGCTGGCCGGACCGGTTACCTGGACCACCACCCCGTCACTGTCGGGGCCCACCTGTGTGCCGATACGGGTCACGAAGTGACCCGCCATGAGAAAGTGAGGATGCCGATGGGACACGATCCGGTGGACCGTCCCGATATCGATCTGACCGACGGCAACTTCTATGCCGGTGACTCGCACACGGCCTACCGGTGGATGCACAAGCATGAGCCGGTTTTCCGGGACCGCAACGGCTTCGCCGGTGTCGCGACTTACGCGGCGGTACTGGACGCGGAGCGGCGCCCCGAAGTGTTCTCCAGTGCCGGCGGGATACGCCCCGATCACGTCCAGCCGGTTCCGATGATGATCGACATGGATGATCCGGAACACCTGCGGCGCCGCAAACTGGTCAATGCCGGATTCACTCGAAAACGGTTGCAACAGCGCGCTGCCGGCATCAGCGCGGTATGCGACGCGCTCATCGACGCAGTGTGCGAGAAGGGCGAGTGCGACTTCGTGCGAGACCTGGCGGCACCGTTGCCGATCGCGGTCATCGGCGACATGCTCGGAGTGCTGCCACAGGACCGCGGCATGCTGCTCAAGTGGAGCGACGACATGATGGAGAACCTCAGCTCACACCTTTCGCCCGACCATCTGCAGATCGCGATCGAGTCGTTCGCCGCCTACCACGCGTACACCTCCGAACTGATCGCGCAGCGACGCGCCGAGCCGACCGATGACCTGATCAGCGTGCTGACCCACGGGGCCATCGACGGTGACACGCTCAGCGACGAGGAGATCCTCATCGAGGTGCTGCTCATCCTCATCGGCGGCGACGAGACCTCGCGCCACACGCTGTCCGGCGGGACCGCTCAACTGCTCTTGCACCCCGAACAATTCGACGCACTACTCACCGATACCGAACGGTTGTTGCCGGGTGCGGTGGAGGAGATGCTGCGGTGGACGTCACCGATCAAGAACATGTGCCGGACGCTGACCACAGACGTCGACTTCCACGGCACCGCGCTGCACCAAGGGGAGAAGATCATGCTGCTGTTCGAATCGGCCAACTTCGATGAGCAGCAGTTCGCCGACCCCGAGTCCTTCGACATCCGCCGTCATCCGAACAACCACGTCGCGTTCGGATTCGGCACCCACTTCTGTCTGGGCAATCAACTGGCCCGCCTGGAGCTGACCACGATGACCCGACGCATCCTGCAGCGGCTTCCCGATCTCCGGCTCGACGACCCGGACAACATGGTGCTGCGGCCGGCGAACTTCGTCAGCGGGCTGGAATCCATGCCGGTGTCATTCACCCCCGTGCCGCCACTGGCCGGTTGAATACGAAGGAGCGCGTCGTGAACCGACTCAACGGAAAAGTCATCGCCGTCACCGGAGCCGGCCGAGGACAAGGCCGCAGCCACGCCGTACACCTCGCCGATGAAGGCGCTGACGTGATCGCCCTGGATATCTGCGCCGACATCGCCACCGCGGAGTATCCGTTGGCGACACCCGCCGACCTGGAGGAGACAGAAGCACTGGTCGAAAAGGCCGGCCGGCGCGCCATCACCGCCCAAGTCGACGTGCGTGACCGGGCCGCCCTGAAGAAGGCCCTCGATGCGGCGGTCGCAGAACTCGGTGGCCTCGACGGCATCGTCGCCAACGCGGCGATCATGCCCCTCGGCGACCACATCCCCCCGCAGGGATTCATCGACGCCTTCGACGTCGACTTCATCGGCGTGGTCAACACCATCCACGTCGGCTTCCCGCACCTGAGCGCGGGGGCGTCGATCATCGTCACCGGTTCGATCGCCGGACTGGTACCCCAAACCGGTCTGCACGGCGCAACGCTGAAAGGCCCCGGCGGGGCCGCCTACGCGCTGTCCAAAACGATGATCCGCGACTACACCAAGGCTCTGGCCCTCACGCTGGGCCCGCACCGCATCCGGGTCAACGCCGTGCACCCCACCAACGTCGACACCCCCATGCTGCACAACGACAACACCTATAAGACGTTCCGGCCCGACCTGCCCAACCCGACACGCGCCGATGCCGAAGTCACCTTTCCCTTCATGCAGGCCATGCCCGTGCCCTTTGTCGATCCCGCCGACATCTCGCACGCGGTGGTCTACCTGGCATCCGACGAATCCCGCTACGTCACCGGTCAGCAGTTGTTCGTCGACGCCGGCGCGGGCCTGAAGATGGGGCTGTGACGCCGGGTACCGACGCGCGGAGAGCCGCTGCATACCGCAACGGAAAAGGGCCCCGACCGGATCAACCGGACAGAGCCCTTACCTGCAACAACCTGAGTCGGGGTGGCGGGATTCGAACCCACGACCTCTTCGTCCCGAACGAAGCACGCTACCAAGCTGCGCCACACCCCGTGTGAAGCCACGACAGCGTATCGCACTGCCCCGGCAGTCTCCCAAACGGCTGGTGAGAGCGCCGGAGAACGCCCGGATCCGTTGGCCCGCAACCCCCCGGGAGGCCCACGTCACTACCGCTTCGCGGCATGAAACGCCCCACAATCCGGCGTGTGGAGCTGCAAACATAGCCGGACTTAGGCAGACTGGCTAACCAGGTTTTAGCGCAAAGGGAGTCGAATCATGACGCTGTTGGGCGGCGCGGTGTATGCCGGGTTCTTCGCTCTGGCCGCGCTGTGGCTTGCGGCCACCAACCCCGATGCCGCCGACGATCGCGTGCACGCGAACGCGGGTCGGCAGGATCTCCCGAACCCGGTCGAACCCGCGGCGGGCTGCGTGGGCAGTCCCTGCGGCGCCGGCCGGTCCTGATCGGCTCAGCGCGCCGACACCGACGGTTCGGTGGAGCCGCGGGTCAACCGCGAGTCGTCGCCGCCGGTGGGCGCGGCCACCAGGGTCAGCAGGCTGGCCTCCGGGCGGCAGGCGAAGCGCACCGGCGCGAACGGTGACGTACCGATCCCCGCCGAGACGTGCAGGCGCATGTGTGCGCCCCACTGCGACGGCCCCTTGGCCCGGGTGCGGTCCAGCCCGCAGTTGGTCACCAGCGCGCCGTAGAACGGCACACACAGCTGCCCGCCGTGGGTGTGGCCGGCCATCACCAACTGGTAGCCGTCGGCGGCGAAACGATCCAGCACCCGCGGCTCCGGCGAATGGGTCAGGCCCAGCCGCAGATCGGAGGTGAGGTCGGCCGGACCGGCGATGGTGTCGTAGCGGTCCCGGCCGATGTGCGGGTCGTCGACGCCGGCCGCGGAGATCCGGTGCCCGGCCACGTCGAACTCCCGGCGGTTGTGGGTCAGGTCCAGCCAGCCGCGCTCGGTGAACGCCGCACGCAGGTCCTGCCACGGCAGCGGGGTGCCGTGAATCCGATGGGTGGGCTTGGTCAGATACTTCGCCGGATTCTTCAGCCGCGGGCCGAAGTAGTCGTTGCTGCCGAACACGAACACGCCCGGCACCGACAGCAGGTCGCCGAGGGCCTGCACCACCGCCGGCACCGCTTTGGGGTGTGCCAGGTTGTCCCCGGTGTTGACCACCAGGTCCGGCTCCAGGGCGACGAGTTCGCGCAGCCAGGCCTGCTTGCGGTGCTGCCCGGGCCGCATGTGGATGTCGCTGATGTGCAACACCCGCAGCGGCGAGGATCCGGGAGCCAGCACCGGCAGCGTCGTCCTGCGCAGCACGAACGCGTTACGTTCGACGATCGCGCCGTAGCCCACGGCCAGCGCGGCCGGCGCGAGGGCCGCCGCCGCGGCGACGACGGAGCGGGTCAGGGCGGGTGAAGCAGCCATGGGCATCAGCCTACTGTGCCGCGCCGTGCCGCCCGGGGTTACGGCGGTAACGGGACGCCGGGCGGCGGCGGTGGCATCAGCGGGATGGTGATCGGCGGCAGGCCCGGGATCTCCACCACCGTCGAGTAGACCGGCCCCATCGGCATGCCCTCCGGCGGCGGGGGAGGTGGCGGCGGAATGCCGTTGCTGACCTCGATGGTCACGATCGAACCGGGAATGGTCTGCCCGCTCGGCGAGGTGCCCACGACCGCGCCGGAGCGCGCGCTGCTGTTCACCCAGTTCGGCTGCTCGGCGACCTGGAATCCGACTTCTTTGAGCCGTGCCCGCGCCGCATCCACGTCCAGCCCGGTGACACTGGGCACCCGCGAATTCGGGCCGCCGTCGACGTACCGCGGATCGGTCGGCGGCATGATGACGTCGCCGAAGTCGACCGCGATGGGCTTCATCGCCGCGAACCAGGTGCGGGCCGGCTCGTTGCCGCCGTACAGATCTCCGTCGCCGCAGTGCCGCAGCGGGAACGAGCACAGGTCTCCCGGCGAACTGGAGTCGTCGAAGATGTAGTTGGCCGCCGCGTACTGGTTGGTGAACCCCAGGAAGCCCGACGACCGGTGGGCCTCGGTGGTGCCGGTCTTGCCCGCCATCGGCAGGTCCCAGCCCACCGAACCCGCCGCGGGCGCCGCGGTGCCGCCGGGCTGGATGTCCTTGGCCAACGCGTTGGCCAGCGTGTTCGCCAGACCTTCGGGAACAACCCGCTCACAGGCCTCGGTGGTCACCGCCACCTCGTTGCCGTTGCGGTCGAAGACCTTGTCGATCGGGTTCGGCGGGCACCACACCCCGCCGGAGGCCAGGGTGGCGGCCACGTTGGACAGTTCCAGCGCATTGACCTCGATCGGGCCCAGGGTGAACGAGCCCAGGTTCTGCCGCTTGACGAAGTCGGCCAGGCTCTCGTTGCTGTCCGGGTCGTAGTTGCGGGCGGTGCCCGGATCGGCGTAGGACCGCAGGCCCAGCTTGATCGCCATGTCCACGGTGCGGCCCACCCCGACCTGGGAGATCAGCTTCGCGAACGCGGTGTTGGGGGAGGTGGCCAGCGCGGTGGAGACGTTCATCGGGGAGCGGTAGGGCGCGACGTTGACCACGCACCAGGTCTCCTTGGGGCAGCCCTTGGCGCCGCCGCTGCCCATCCCCTTGGTCTGGAACCGGCCCGGCACCTCCAGATCGGCGCTGATCCCCATGCCCATCTCCAGCGCGGCGGCCACCGTGAAGGTCTTGAAGATGGACCCGGCGCCGTCCCCGACCAGTGAGAATGGTTGCGGGCGCATGGTTTCGCCGTCGTCGGCGTTGAGCCCGTAGGTGCGGTTGCTGGCCATGGCCAACACCGGGTGGGCGTCGCTGCCGGGCTTGATCACGCTCATCACGCTGGCGATGCCCTGCACGTTGGGGTTGGCGAAGGAGTCGATCGCCTCCTTGACCGGAATCTGCACGTCGGGGTCCAGCGTGGTGTGGATGACGTAGCCGCCGCGGGCCACCTGCTCCTTGCTGATGCCCGCCCGGGTCAGGTATTCCTGCACGTAGTCGCAGAAGAAGGCCCGGTCGCCGGCGGCGATGCAGCCGCGCGGCAGCTCGTTGGGTTGCGGCAGGATGCCCAGGGGCTCGGCCCGGGCCTCCCGCAGCGCGTCGGCCTTGTCGGGCAGGTTTTCGATCATGGTGTCCAGCACCAGGTTTCGCCGTGCCAGTGCACCCTCGGGATTGGTGTAGGGATTCAGCGCGCTGGTCGACTGCACCATGCCGGCCAGCAGCGCGGCCTGCTGCCAGTTCAGGTCCGCGGCGTCGACACCGAAGTAGGTCTGGGCGGCGTCCTGGATGCCGAACGAGTTGTTGCCGAACGACACCAGGTTCAGGTAGCGGGTCAGGATCTGAGACTTGGTGAAGGTCCGGTCCAGGGTGAGTGCCATCCGGATCTCCCGGAGCTTGCGCGCCGGGGTGGTCTCGATCGCGGCGCGCTTCTCGGCGTCGGTCTGGGCGAGCACCAGCAGTTGGTAGTTCTTGATGTACTGCTGCTCGAGGGTGGACCCGCCGCGGGTGTCGATGTCCCCGGAGGCGTATCCCGCCAGCCCGGTCAGGGTGCCCTTCCAGTCCACCCCGCTGTGCTCGGCGAACCGCTTGTCCTCGATGGAGACGATCGCCAGCTTCATCGCGTCGGAGATCTTGTCGCTGGGCACCTCGAACCGGCGCTGCGAGTACAGCCACGCGATGGTGTTGCCCTTGGCGTCGACCATCGTCGACACCGCCGGGACGTCGCCGCTGACCAGTTGGGCCGATCCGTTGGCCACCACATCCGAGGCGCGGTTGGACATCAGGCCGATGCCGCCGGCGACGGGAAACAGCAGCGCCGCGACGAGCACGGCGGCGAGCAGGCAACACCCGGCCAGCTTGAGCGCAGTAGGGCCGGTCGGGGGACGCTCCGACATGGTTAACACCCTAGCGGCGATCGCAAGAACGGCGGAGCCGGGCGTAGCGGGTCGCCGCCATCGGCCTAGCGGCGATGGCAAGGGCGGCGGAGCCGGGCACGAGCCGGGCCGCGGGCGCCGATAGCAGAAAGCCGCGGGTTCCGGCGGTATCCCGCGCTGCGTGGGGCGTCAGATCACGCTCGGATTGCACGGTTGTCCCAAAAAAGGGGCGGTCAACCAGTTGCGCTCATGCCACGTGACCACCTAACTTGGACATCAAGTGCGATTCAGGTAACACTGATGACACGATGTGGCGTAGATCGCAGTTAGGTCGACGTCGAAGTTGAATAGGTGGCTGCCGGGGGCGGCCGGGACGGAGGATCGTCAGTGTCTGTAGCAGGGACAGCGGTTCGAAACGCCAAGACGCCGGTGGCTCAGGCCGCGCAGGCTCCCCAGGCTTCCCGAACGGTGCTGCGCGGTGTTCAGGACGAGGGGCGGATCGCGTGGGTCGCCAAGGCGGTCTGCCGCGGTGCGGACCCTGATGAACTCTTCGTCCGCGGTGCCGCGCAACGCAAGGCGGCGGTCATCTGCCGGCACTGTCCGGTCGTGCTGGAATGTCTGGCCGACGCCCTGGACAACCGCGTCGAGTTCGGGGTGTGGGGCGGTATGACCGAGCGGCAACGCCGGGCACTGCTCAAGCAGCACCCCGAGGTGACGTCCTGGGGCGAATACTTCGCCGCTCAGCGCAAGCAGCGCGACGCCGGCTGATGCCCGGCTGAGACTTCTTGGTCTCTGCTTCTACTTCGCCGTGAGCTGATCGGCGATCGCCCGCAGTGCCTCGAGGTCGGAGACGTCGAACGGCAGTGACGGCACCCCCACGATGGGAACACGCGGGTTGGCCCGGGTGAAGCGCGACAACAGCCGGATCTCCCGCTTGGCGGTGGCGCCGCGTTCGGCGTGGATCTGCAGAGCGGCCGCGGTCAGCGCTTTCGCACCCTCGGACAGCGACGTGCCGGTCTTCGCCTCCGCCAACGCCTCGATCCCGTCGATGGCGCGTTCCACCGGCAGATCGCACAGCATCGGATGGGTGCGGTTGAGAATCAGCCCGGCCAGCGGCATGTGCTCCTG
This sequence comes from Mycolicibacter sp. MU0083, assembly GCF_963378075.1. Classification (NCBI taxonomy): domain Bacteria; kingdom Bacillati; phylum Actinomycetota; class Actinomycetes; order Mycobacteriales; family Mycobacteriaceae; genus Mycobacterium; species Mycobacterium kokjensenii. The sequence goes on along the minus strand of NZ_OY726394.1, from coordinate 3,813,405 downwards.
GGAGAGCCGGTCGACGAAGAACGCGGCCTCGCGCAACGCGTCGGGCTCGGCCGCCGACACCACCACGAACTGGGTTCCGCGACGCTTGAGCAGGTCATAGGTGCGCTCGGCCTTCTCCCGGAAACCACCGAAGGTGGCATCCAGGGATTGGACGAAATTCGCCGCGTCGGAAAGCATCTGCGAACCCAGCACGGTCGACAGCGCCTTCATCGCCAGGCCGACGGCGCCGGCGACCAGCTTGCCGATGCCACGGCCCGGACCCAGCAGCAGCTTCCACAGCCGACTGTCCATGAAGCTGCCCAGCCGCTTCGGGGCGTCCAGGAAGTCCAACGCGTTGCGGGACGGCGGAGTGTCGACGACCACCAGGTCCCAGCGATCCTCGGCCAGCAACTGGCCGAGCTTCTCCATCGCCATGTACTCCTGCGTGCCGGAGAGCGAGGTGGCGACCGTTTGGTAGAACTGGTTGCCCAGAATCGCCTCGGCCCGCTCCGGTCCGGAGTACTGCGTCACCATCTCGTCGAAAGTGCGACGCATGTCGAGCATCATCGCGTGCAGCTCACCGGGCACCTCCGCGGGCAACGACACCCGCTGCGGGTGGTTGCCCAGGTCGTCGATGCCCAGCGCCTGCGCCAGCCGGCGGGCCGGGTCGATGGTCAGCACCACCACGGTGCGGCCGTATTCGGCGGCCCGCAGCGCCATCGACGCCGCAGTGGTGGTCTTGCCGACGCCACCGGCGCCGCAGCACACCACCACCCGGTTGGAGGTGTCGGCCAGAATCGTCGCCAGGTCCAGCGCCAGCGGCTTGCCGGTCGAATCGGATGTCATCGGACCCCCTGTTGGCCGAGAATCTCGGAGAGCTCATAGAGGCTGCCGAGGTCGACCCCGTCGGTGATCGTCGGCAAGTGCAGGCGTGGAACGTCCAACTGCTCCAACTGCTCGGCGGTTTCGGTCCGGGCGGTGATGCGGATGGCGTGCTGGATGGTCTCGGTCAGCAGTCCGGCGAAGTCGTCGTCGTCCAGGGTGATTCCCGCCGCCGCCAGGCCCGCCCGCACCGCATCGGCGTCGACGGCGCCCTCGGCGGCTTTGGCCAGGTCGGCCGGCGCCAGGTGCGCGGGGATGTCACGGTTGACGATCACGCTGCCGATCGGTAGATCCAGTTCCCGCAGCTCGTCGATGGCCTCGAGGGTCTCCTGCATCGGCAGGGCCTCCAACAGCGTCACCAGGTGGATCGCGGTCTGATCCGAATGCAGCAGCTTCACCACGCCGTCGGCCTGGGAGTGCACCGGGCCGCCCTTGGCCAACTGGGAGACCGCCTTGGTGACGTCGAGGAATCGGGAGATCCGGCCGGTCGGCGGGGCGTCGACGACGATCGCGTCGTAGACCGGCTTCTTGTTCTTGTCGGTCTGGATCACGTGGTACTTGATCTTGCCGGTGAGGATGACGTCGCGCAGCCCGGGCGCGATGGTGGTGGCGAACTCGACGGCGCCCACGCGCCGCATCGCCCGCCCGGCGATCCCCAGGTTGTAGAACAGGTCGAGGTACTCCAGGAACGCGGCCTCGATGTCCATCGCCAGCGCGTCGACCTGCCCGCCGTCTTCGGCGGTCGCGACCTTGAGTGGGTCGGCCGGTAGTGGCGGAACGTCGAAGAGCTGCGCGATACCTTGGCGCTCTTCGACTTCCACCAACAGCACCCGGCGGCCGCCGGCCGCCAGCGACAGCGCCAGCGCCGCCGCGACCGTCGATTTACCCGTGCCGCCCTTGCCCGTCACGAAATGCAGCCGGGCCTTCGTCAATCGCGAAGGCCAGCCGATCGCAGACCTGCTGCTGGATGTGGCTGTCACTACTGCATGCTAACCAAGGCTCCGGGCTCGCAAGCGATAAGCTCGCTGGCATGAGTCAACGCACGGTGTGGGAGTACGCCACCGTTCCCTTGATCACGCATGCCACCAAGCAGATCCTCGACCAGTGGGGCGAGGACGGCTGGGAGCTGGTCTCGGTGCTGCCGGGGCCGTCCGGCGAGCAGCTGATCGCGTTCTTGAAACGTCCGAAATGAGCTGGCGGGCCCGGCTGACCGACCTCGGGATCGAGTTGCCCGCGGTGGTGGCGCCGTTGGCGGCCTACGTGCCCGCGGTGCGCACCGGCAACCTGGTCTACACCTCCGGCCAGCTGCCGATGCAGGCCGGTGAACTGCCGCAGACCGGCAAGGTGGGCGCGGGCGTCAGCCCCGAAGAAGGGCACGCGCTGGCGCGCATCTGCGCACTCAACGCGTTGGCCGCCGTCGACGCCCTGGTCGGCCTCGACGCCGTCGCCCGGGTGGTCAAGGTGGTCGGGTTCGTCGCGTCGGCGCCGGGCTTCAACGGCCAGCCCGCGGTGGTCAACGGGGCCTCCGAACTGCTGGGTGAGGTGTTCGGCGACGCCGGCAGGCACGCCCGCTCCGCGGTCGGTGTCTCCGAGCTGCCGCTGGACGCGCCGGTGGAGGTCGAGCTGATCGTGGAGCTGGCGCCCTGAGCCATCCCGCCTACGGTCGGCTGCGACCGGTCACCGAGACCGCGTCGGTGCTGCTGGCCGACAATCCGGGGCTGATGACCCTGGAGGGCACCAATACCTGGGTGCTGCGCGGGCCGGGCAGTGCCGAGGTGGTGGTGGTCGACCCCGGCCCCGACGACGACGCGCACATCGGCGCGCTCGCCGAGGTCGGCCGGATCGCGCTGGTGCTGATCAGCCACCGGCACTGCGACCACACCGACGGCATCGACAAGCTGGTCGATGCGACCGGGGTGCCGGTGTACTCGGCGGGCAGTGGATTCCAGCGCCGGCTCGGCGGCGGTCTGGTCGACGGCCAGGTGATCGAGGCGGCCGGGCTGCGCATCACCGTGTTGGCCACCCCGGGGCACACCGCCGACTCGCTGTCGTTCGTGCTCGACGACGCGGTGCTGACCGCCGACACGGTGCTGGGCCGGGGCACCACCGTCATCGACAGCGAGGACGGCGATTTGGCGCACTACCTGGACTCGCTGCACCGGCTGCGCGGGCTCGGCGGGCGCACCGTGCTGCCCGGGCACGGGCCGGAACTGCCGGACATCGACGCGGTGGCGCAGGGCTATCTGGCGCACCGCGAACAGCGACTCGACCAGGTGCGCTCCGCGCTGACCGCGCTGGGCGAGGACGCCACCGCCCGCCAGGTCGTCGAACACGTCTACACCGACGTCGACGAGAAGCTGTGGAGCGCCGCCGAATTCTCGGTGCAGGCCCAGCTGGACTATCTGCGGGGCTGAACTAGCCTCGCGAGATCCCGCTCACGCAGGTCTGTACTCGCACTTTTACTGCGTAGGCGGGATCTCGGCGAAATGTCACTACCGCGCGCGGCGGGCCAGCCGCTCGGAGTCGCTGATCAGCACACTCTTGCCCTCCAGCCGGATCCAGCCGCGGTGGGCGAAGTCGGCCAGCGCCTTGTTCACCGTCTCCCGCGATGCCCCGACCAGCTGCGCGATCTCCTCCTGGGTCAGGTCGTGGGTGACCCGTAGCGCGCCGCCTTCCTGGGTGCCGAACCGCTGCGCCAACTGCAGCAACTGCTTGGCGACCCGGCCGGGCACGTCGGTGAAGATCAGGTCGGCCAGGTTGTTGTTCGTGCGGCGCAGCCGGCGGGCCAGCACCCGCAGCAGCTGCTCGGCGATCTCGGGCCGATCGGAGATCCACGACCGCAGGGCGTCGCGGTCCATCGAGACCGCACGCACCTCGGTGATCGTGGTCGCGCTCGACGTCCGCGGTCCGGGGTCGAAGATCGACAGCTCACCGAACATGTCGGACGGGCCCATGATGGTCAGGAGGTTCTCCCGGCCATCGGGGGACCGCCGGCCGATCTTCACTTTTCCCGAGACGATGATGTACAGCCGGTCGCCGGGCTCTCCCTCGGCGAACACGGTGTGTCCGCGCGGAAAGTCCACGGGCTGAAGCTGCTTGGTCAGCGCGGCTACGGCGCTCGGCTCAACTCCTTGGAAGATTCCGGCCCTCGCCAGGATCTCGTCCACGATGCCCCTTAGGTGTTCTTGATGAAGGTTTGAACGCGCAAGCGCCAGCCGTTACCCGGCAAGCAACCTGAGTCTAGAGCTCGGCGTCAAGCGAGGTTACAACGCTACACACGATTGGCACGCCGATTCGCTCGAAACCGCCGATTGGTCGGCTCGGTTCGGTCCAGTCCGGTCTCGATGCGCTCCAACCCGACCGCGGACAGCATCAGCAGCGGCGGGAAGGTGGTGATCAGCAACCAGGACACAAGGTGTCAGTAAACCCGGGCAAAGTCTCGTCAAGGTCACAAATTAGTACCCTGTCGGAGGTGACAGTGGACAAAACCCCTCGCGCACGGACCGAGACCCGCACCGGCCTGGTCCGGCGTGCCCGCCGGATGAACCGGACCCTGGCGCAGGCGTTCCCGGAGGCCCACTGCGAACTGGACTTCAGCACGCCGCTGGAGCTGGCCGTGGCGACCGTGCTCTCGGCCCAGTGCACCGATGTGCGGGTGAACCTGACGACACCGGCGTTGTTCGCCCGGTACCCGGCCGCGCTGGACTACGCCCAGGCCGATCGCACCGAACTCGAGGAACTGATCCGGCCCACCGGCTTCTACCGCAACAAGGCCGCGTCGCTGATCAACCTGGGACAGGCGTTGGTGGAGCGCTTCGACGGGGAACTGCCGCACACCATGGACGAGTTGGTGCGCCTGCCCGGGGTGGGCCGCAAGACCGCGAACGTGATCCTGGGCAACGCATTCGGTGTCCCGGGCATCACCGTCGACACCCATTTCGGGCGACTGGTGCGACGCTGGGCCTGGACCGCCGAGGAGGACCCGGTCAAGGTCGAACACGCCATCGGTGAGCTGATCGAGCGCAAGGAATGGACCCTGCTGTCGCACCGGGTCATCTTCCACGGCCGGCGGGTCTGCCATGCCCGCAAACCCGCGTGCGGGGTGTGTGTGCTGGCCAAGGACTGCCCGTCGTTCGGGCTCGGCCCCACCGACCGGATGGAAGCCGCCGCACTGGTCAAGGGGCCGGAGACCGAACACCTGCTGGCCATGGCCGGGCTGTAGCGGCAGTCGATGAGCAACTCGACGCGCTGGACCGTCGCAATCCTGGTGGTGGTCGCGGCGTTGCTGACCGGTTTGGTCAACGAACTGCGTCGCGAGCCGGTGGCGTCGCATCCCGGCGGTGGCGCCGTGGCCGGCACCGCGCAGCCGGATCTGGCCGAACTACGCCGTCGCGCCGACCTGCCGGCCTGCCCCGCCGGGACCGGACAGACCGGCCCGTCGGCGCTGCACGGCGTCACCGTCGAATGCGCGGCCGACGGCGCGCCGGTCGACGTGGCAGCGATGGTGGCCGGCCGACGGGTGGTGCTGAACCTGTGGGCCTATTGGTGCGGGCCCTGCCGCGACGAACTGCCGGCGTTCGCCGAATACCAGCGCCGCGCCGGGCCGGGCGTGATCGTGGTGACGGTGCACCAGGACGACAACGCGGCCGCCGGTTTAGCCCTGCTGACCGAACTGGGCGTCCGACTGCCCACCCTGCAGGACGGCCGGCGGCGGTTGGCGGCGGCCCTGCGGGTGCCCAACGTGATGCCCGCGACGGTTGTGCTGGCCGCGGACGGTAGCGTTGCCCGCATCCTGCCGCAGTCGTTCGCCAACGCCGAAGAGATCGCCGCCGCCGTCGACAGCAGTGGCCGCTGAGGTGGGGCCATCACGATCTGGCACAGAGGGAGGCGCGGTGAGCCCTGGTGACGCCCGGCCGTGGTCGCGCCCCTGGGACCCCGCCCGTGCGCCGGGCTGGCTGCATCCACTGGTCGACAACGTCGAAAGCGTCCCGACGGCCTACCTGCATCGGCTCCCCGACGACGTGCGCGCCATGATCACCGCCGCCGATGCCGAGGCCAGCGCCGCCGGTACCGGACGTGACGCCGCGGTGCTGGTGCTGTTCTCCGGGCCACCGGCCGCACATCCCGGTGCCCTCCCCGAATCGGCGGACCTGCTGGTCACGGTGCGCTCGGCGACGCTGCGCCATCACGCCGGTCAGGCCGCGTTCCCGGGCGGCGCGGTCGACCCCGGTGACGAGGGACCGGTCGCCACCGCGCTGCGAGAGGCCAACGAGGAGACCGGGATCGATCCGCGCCGGGTGCATCCGCTGGTCGCGTTGGACAAGATCTTCATCGCGCCGTCGGGGTTCCACGTGGTCCCGGTGCTGGCCTACTCCGAAGATCCGGGCCCGGTTGCCGCCGTCGACCCCGGCGAGACCGCAAGCGTGGCCCGGGTACCGGTCCGGGCATTCATCAACCCCGAGAACCGGTTGATGGTTTACCGTGATGCGCGCAGTCGGCGTTGGGCCATGCCGGCCTTCCGGCTCAACGAGATGCTGGTCTGGGGATTCACCGCGCAGGTGATCTCGGCGATGCTGGACGTGGCCGGCTGGGCGCAGCCCTGGGACACCACCGAGGTTCTCGGGCTCGACGAGGCCATGGCTTTGGTTGGAGGAGAACCTGGTGGAACGGGGATGACTGGGATATGACGTCGTCGCAGTGGCTGGACCTCGCCGTGCTGGCGATCGCCTTCGTTGCAGCAGTCTCCGGTTGGCGCTCCGGTGCACTGGGCTCGCTGCTGTCGTTCGTCGGGGTGGCACTCGGCGCGATGGCCGGGATGCTGTTGGCACCGCGACTGTTCGGCGATCTCAGTCAGGTCCGGCTCAAACTCTTCGCAGCCCTCTTCCTGGTGCTGATCATGGTCGTCGTCGGCGAAGTCGCCGGGGTGGTGCTGGGCCGGGCGGTTCGGGGCGCGATCCGCGGACCCGGTGTCCGACTGGTGGACTCCCTGGTCGGGGTGGTCCTGCAGTTGATGGTGGTGCTGGTCGCGGCGTGGCTGTTGGCCACCCCGTTGACCGCCTCCGATCAGCCCGGCCTGGCCGCGGCGGTCAACGATTCACGGGTGCTGCGCCAAGTCGACGACGTCGCACCGGAATGGCTGCGCAACGTGCCGCGGCGGTTGACCGCGGTGCTCGAGGACGCCGGGATGCCCGCCGTGCTCGAACCCTTCAACCGCACCCCGATCGCGGCCGTCGACGCACCGGACCCCGAACTGGCCGCCAGCCCGGTGGTGGAGGCCACCGCGCCGAGCGTGCTGCGGATCCGCGGGGTCGCCCCCAACTGCCAGAAGGTGTTGGAAGGCACCGGATTCGTGGTCTCGCCGACCCGGGTGATGACCAACGCACACGTGGTGGCGGGGGCGGACAGCGTCACCGTGGAGAGCGGCACCAAGTCCTATGAGGCGACGGTGATCTCCTTCGACCCGCAGGAAGACATCTCGATCCTGGCCGTGCCGGACCTGCCGTTGCCGGCGTTGCCGTTCGCGTCCAAGCCGGCCCAGCCCGACACCGACGCGCTGGTCCTGGGCTACCCCGGCGGCGGCGTCTTCGAGGCCACACCGGCCCGGGTCCGCGACACCATCAACCTCGAGGGCCCCGACATCTACCGCAGCACCACCGTCACCCGCCACGTGTACACCATCAGAGGCACTGTGCAGCAAGGCAATTCCGGTGGCCCGATGATCGACATGGACGGCCGGGTGCTGGGCGTGGTCTTCGGTGCGGCAGTCGACGACGCCGACACCGGATTCGTGATGACCGCCGACGAGGTCGCCAACCAGCTCGCCCGGATCGGGGACAGTCAGCCGGTCTCGACCCAGACCTGCGTCGGCGGCGAGTGATCCCGGCGGCGGCCGGCTAGGCCCGCTGCAGAAACCGCGTCAGCTCGGCGTTGACCGTCTCGGGTGCTTCTTCGTGGGCGAAATGCCCGGCGCCGGGCACCGACACGTAGCGTCCGTGCGGCGCATACCGACGGGTCCGCTCCACCGGATCGGCCAGGACGTAGGGATCGTGCTCGCCGCGCAGATGCAACAGCGGGATGGTCAGCGTGCGAAGATCCAGCGCTTTCATGAAGCGGCGGCCTTCGGCCCGGAACTGGCTGCGCACCGCCCAGCGCTGATACTCCAGTGTGCAGTGCGCCGCCGAGGGGATCTGGATCGCGGTACGCAGGTGCCGCACCGTTTCGGCGAAGTCCGCGCCGGCCTGCCAGTCCGCCCCGGCACGGCTGCGCACCAGCCGCTCGAGTTCGGCGCCGTCGTGGCGGGTCAGGGCGCGTTCCGGCCAGATCGGTACCTGGTAGCGCAGCAGCCACGGCAGCAGCGCGCGGCGCTGTTCGGCGTCGGTGAGCGCCGAGCGGCGCAGCGCCGCCGGATGCGGTGAACTGATCACGGCGATATCGCGCACCAGCCGGGGGTGCAGCAACGCGGTCGCCCAGCACACCAGGCCGCCGTCGGCATGGCCGACCAGGGTCGCCGAGGAGTGCCCCAGCGCCCGGATCAGCCCGGCGGTGTCACCGGCCAGCGTCCAGCCGTCGTACCCGCGGGGCGGTTTGTCGCTGCCGCCGTAGCCGCGCAGGTCCACCGCGACGACGCGGGCGTCGGGCAGGCCGCGCAGCTGATGGCGCCAGGTCCACCAGAACGAGCCGAAGCCGTGCAGCAGCATCACCAGCGGCCGAGCCGTCGGCGCGACGCCGGCGGCCGGGCCGACCGGCAGTGCCTCGACGACATGGAAGCGGATGCCGTTGGCGTGGATGTCCTGATGGCGCCACGGCCCGTCGATCCGGGTGACCGACGGATCCGGTGGCGGCACTACCAGCCCGAGGGGTCGGTGGTCGAGCTCGCCTCGCTACCGTTCGACGGCAACGACGCGGGCGAAGCGTGAGCGCGGCCGGGGTCGGGACGCAGCGCGTCACGCGTCTCCTGCAGGGATTCGATGGTCTGGCGCGGTCCGCGGATACGACGCACCCGCAGGAACCCGAAGAGCGCCAGGGCGGCGGTCGTCACCAGCATGATCCCGAACACGATCAGGTAGGCGGCCCAGTCCTGCAGCCACAGGTTGAGCACCTCGGCCAGGAAGAAGAAGAAAAAGAACGTCGAGTAGAACAGCACGACCAGGGCCGCGATGAAGAAGACGCTGCCGGTCACGCCCTTCTTGACGTCCCGGGTGATCTCCGCGCGGGCCAGTTCGACCTCCGCGCGCACCAACGTCGAGATCTGCGCGGTGGCGTCTTTGACCAGGTCGCCCAGCGACGGGTCGGTGGGCAGGGCATGCGGGTCGGCCAGTGGGATGGTCGCCAATGTGTCGGGCACCCCATTGCGGTCCGTGCGGACGGATCTGCTCGAGGCACGTGATCCGTTCTTGCGATCGGCCTTGCTCACTGGCTGTCCTCCCGTTCACCTTCGTCGCGGCTTATGTTGCCATGCGGTAGCCGACCCGACGAGCGAGCCCGGTAAAGCTACGGCGGATCTTGGGCTCGTCTCATGCCGGACCGATGGTGGCGACCCGCGGCGCGTCCGGTGCCGCCGTGTCGGCGACCGCCGCTACGCTTGGTTCTTTACCACCGTGGGTGGGGTGTTGATCGACAGGAGAACCGCCGTGCAGATGGCACATCGTCGTTTGCTGCGTGCCTTGACGGCGCTGCTGACATGGGTGACGTGTTTTGCGGTCGTCACCGTCGCCGGGCCGGTCGGTCCGGCGGCCGCCGACGAGCGAGTGGTGATGGGCGGCGGCGCCGGCCTGGTCGTCGACGGCGACACGTTGTGCACCCTGACCTCGATCGGGCACGACAGGACCGGCGCGTTGATCGGCTTCACCTCGGCGCACTGCGGCGGGCCGGGCGCCGAGGTCGCCGCCGAGGGCTCCGAGGGCAACGGCATCATCGGCCGGATGGTGGCCGGCAACGACAACCTGGACTACGCGGTCATCGAGTTCGACCCGGAGAAGGTGACGCCGGTGTCGAACTTCGGCGGGTTCGTGATCGGCGGCATCGGCCCGGACCCGATCTTCGGCCAGATCGCCTGCAAGCAGGGCCGCACCACCGGAAACTCCTGCGGGGTCACCTGGGGTCCGGGTCAGGATCCGGGCACCATCGTGATGCAGGTCTGCGGGCGTCCCGGTGACTCCGGCGGACCGGTGGTGGTGAACAACATGCTGGTCGGCATGATCCACGGGGCGTTCAGCGATGCGCTGCCGACCTGCGTGGTCAAGTACATTCCGCTGCACACCCCGGCGGTCGTGGTGTCGATCAACGCCGTGCTCGGCGACATCAACGCCAACGACCGCCCCGGCGCGGGCTTCGTCCCGATCGCCTGAGCAGCGGCCCCTCTCCCGGGACTTGGTCCGCGACTCAATCCGCCGCGCGGATCGCGTCGAAGACGCTGGGGTCCACCAGGGTTGAGGTGTCGCCCAGTTCGCGGCCGTCGGCGATGTCGCGCAGCAGCCGCCGCATGATCTTGCCGCTGCGGGTCTTGGGCAACTCCGGGACGATGTGGACGTTGCGGGGCTTGGCGATCGGCGAGATCTCCACGGTGACGCGCTCGCGCAGTTCGTCGACAATCGAATTACCCACGCCGACATGCGACGACGCGAGCACCACGAACGCGCAGATCCGCTGCCCGGTCTGCTCGTCGATGGCGCCGACCACCGCGGCCTCGGCCACCGCGACATGGCTCACCAGTGCGGACTCCACCTCCGAGGTCGAGATGCGGTGTCCGGACACGTTCATCACGTCGTCGATGCGGCCCAGCACCCAGATATCGCCGTCGGCGTCGTAACGGGCGCCGTCGCCGGCGAAGTACCAGCCCTGCTCGGCGAACCGGGACCAGTAGGTGTCGATGAAGCGCTGCGGGTCACCCCAGATTCCGCGGGTCATCGCCGGCCACGGCTGGTCGATCACCAGATATCCGGTGACCGGTTCCGCGCCTGCGGTATCCGGGGCCAGCAGGTCGCCGTGGTCGTCGACGATGCGGGCGGAGATCCCCGGCAGCGGGGTCATCGCCGCACCCGGCTTGGCGGCGGCCACCCCGGGCAGCGGGGTGATCATGGCCGCGCCGGTCTCGGTCTGCCACCAGGTGTCGACCACCGGGACGGCGTCCGCACCGATCACCTTCCGGTACCAACGCCAGGCCTCGGGGTTGATGGGTTCACCGACCGAGCCCAGCAGCCGCAGGCTGGTCAGGTCGTGGGCGTCGGGCATCTCGCGGCCCCACTTCATGAAGGTGCGGATCAACGTCGGCGCGGTGTAATAGATTGTCACACCGTACTTTTCGATGATCTGGAAGTGCCGGTGGTGGTCCGGGAAGTCCGGGGTGCCCTCGTAGATGACCTCGGTTGCGCCGTTGGCCAGCGGCCCGTATACCGCGTAGGTGTGCCCGGTGACCCAGCCGATGTCGGCGGTGCACCAGAACACGTCGGTATCGGGCTTGAGGTCGAAGACGTAAGAGTGGGTGTAGGCGGCCTGGGTCAGGTAGCCGCCGCTGGTGTGCACGATGCCCTTGGGTTTGCCGGTGGTTCCCGAGGTGTACAGCAGGTACAGCGGCTGCTCGGCTTCGAACGCCTCGGGGGTGTGCTCGGGCGACGCCGGGTCCACCACGTCGTGCCACCACAGGTCGCGGTCGGGCTGCCACGCCACCTCGCCGCCGGTGCGGCGCACCACCAGTACGTGCTGCACGCTCGGTGCATCCGAGACGGCCTCGTCGACCGCGGGCTTGAGCGGCGCGGGCTGGCCGCGGCGGAACTGGCCGTCGGAGGTGATGACCACCTTCGCCTCGGCGTCGTCGATCCGGGAGCGCAGTGCGTGTGCGGAGAACCCGGCGAACACCACGGTGTGCAGCACGCCCAGCCGTGCGCACGCCAGCATCGCGACGACGGCCTCGGGGATCATCGGCAGGTAGATGGCCACCCGGTCGCCGGCGACCAGGCCGAGTCCGGTCAGGGCGTTGGCCGCCCGGCAGACGTCGGCCTGCAGGTCCGCGTAGGTGATGGTGCGGGAGTCACCGGGTTCGCCCTCCCAGTGGATCGCGACCCGGTCGCCGTGGCCGGCCGCCACGTGGCGGTCCACACAGTTGTAGGCGACGTTGAGCCGCCCGTCGGCGAACCAGCGCGCGAACGGCGCCTTCGAGTAGTCGAGCACCTCGGTGAAGGGCGTCGCCCAACTCAGCCTTTTGGCCTGGTCGGCCCAGAACTCCAGCCGGTCGGCTTCGGCCGCGCGGTAGATCTCCGGACCCGCGTTGGCCTTGGCGACGAACTCCGCCGACGGCGGATACGACGGTGTGGCGGGGGCGGGTGCGGTCTCTGAGTGGCTGCTCACGATCACCGAGCCTAATCATCTTGTCGGTAGTGTCACTACCCGTGACCAACGCCGAGGATCCGCTGGCCCCATTAGTCGCATTGCCGGGCGTCGCCGAGGCGAGCGAACAGGTACGCGACGAACTTGCGCGGGTGCATCGGCACAAGAGCAATATGCGCGGTTGGCCGGTCAGCGCCGCCGAGGCGTCGCTGCGGGCGGCCCGGGCGTCGTCGGTGCTCGACGGGGGCCCCTCGGCGGTCGACGCCGACACCACCACCGACCCGGTTTTCGCCGGCGCGCTGCGGGTGGCCCAGGCGCTGGAAGGCGGGGAGACCTCGCTGGTCGACGTGTGGCGGCGGGCCCCGCTGCAGGCGCTGGCGCGGCTGCATGTGCTGGCCGCCGCGGATCTGGTCGACGAGGACGCGCTCGGCAGGCCGCAGGGCGGCGCCGAGGTCGGGCGACGGCTGGAGATGCTGGCCGACCTGGCCACCGGAGGTACCGCGGTGGCCGCGCCGGTGTTCGCCGCCGTGGTGCACGGTGAACTGCTGACGTTGGCGCCGTTCGGCAGCGCCGACGGGGTGGTGGCCCGGGGCGCGGCCCGGTTGGTGACGATCGCCAGTGGGCTGGACCGGCACGGGCTGGGGGTGCCGGAGGTGACCTGGATGCGCAACGCCGCCGACTACCGGCGGGCGGCGACGAAGTTCGCGACCGGTTCGACGCCGGGGGTCACCGCTTGGCTGCAGTTGTGCTGCAGTGCCATGCGCACCGGTGCGTTGGATGCGCTGGGGATTGCTGAAGCCGCGCGCTGAGGGCCGATCCGGGGGCGCCCCGGACGAACGAAGCGGGCGGCGTTCCGAATGAATCGGTTCGCCGCCCGCTAGCACGGTACACGGTTACCAAGCGTCCAACGTGGGTTGCGTGGGTGGCCTCGGCGCTCCTGCGGTGTTCTTCGGCTGCATCCCCACCCAAAGGGCTGTCGACACCGATCACGCTCCGCAATTACGCAGGCCCGCAACGCTTCTGCCATCTTCGCGGCTGTGGCTCCGCGTGGGTACCGCTCTCCGTACTGGGAAGTTCGGCTCGGGAGATCGATCCTTCTCTTCCGGGTCGATCCTGGCCTCACCGGCTTCCGTGCTTCCTTTGTACTACGTGACGCACGACACAGCAAGGGGGAATCGCGAACGGCTTGCGCGGTGTCATCGGTTTGTGACCGAAAATGTTTGCTGGATACCGGTTCAGCGCACCAGGCGGCGCAGCACGGAGTACGTCAGCGCGCCGGCCGCGAGTGCGCTGAGGCCGACGGCGGCGGTGGTGGCCACCGCAGCGCCGGACGGTGCGGGGAGGCGGTCCCGCAACGACACCGGCCGGGAGAAGGTCAGCACCGGCCAGCCGTTGGCGATCGCCTCCCTGCGCAGCGCGCGGTCGGGGTTGACCGCCGAGGGGTGTCCGACCACCTGCAGCATCGGCAGGTCGGTGATCGAATCCGAGTAGGCGTAGCAGTGCTCCAGCGGGTACCCCTCGCGGGCGGCCAACTCGCGGATCGCCTGCACCTTGCCCTCGCCGTAGCAGTAGAACGCGATCTCCCCGGTGTACTTGCCGTCGGCTACCACCATCCGGGTCGCCATGGCGTGGGTGGCGCCCAGTGCCCGGGCGATGGGGGCCACGATCTCTTCCCCGGAGGCCGAGACCACCACCACGTCACGGCCGCAGAGCTTGTGGTCGGCGATCAATTCGGCGGCCTCGGCGAAGATCAGCGGGGTGACGATGTCGTGGATCGTCTCGTTGACGATCGCCTTGACCTGCTCGACGTCCCAGCCGGTGCACATGTTGGTCAGATGCGCGCGCATCCGCTCCATCTGGTCGTGATCGGCGCCGGACAGCAGCATCAGGAATTGCGCGTAGCTGGACTTGAGAACGGTGCGGCGGTTGATCAGTCCCTGGTCCATAAAGGGTTTGCTGAAGGCCAGTGCGCTCGACTTGGCGATGACCGTCTGGTCGAGGTCCAGGAAGGCGGCGGTGCGGGGCGGTGGGGCCCCGCGGGGGTGCTCGCAGGGGTGGTCGGTGACTGCGGATGCGGGGTGGATGCGGTCACCGCTACAGCATAGGTCGGCGGCGCCGCCCGGTCCGTGGCTACGGAAGAAAGCGCACTTCACACGTAGTGCGACACATCGGAACGGCATTTGGCGGCAACACTTGCGCCGCACCACCCTGTCGTGTGTATAGTGGCATCACTCGGCTTATGCTGAGGGTGTATCGGCCCGACCCCCCGGGGTTGATGCACGACGACCTCCGCCTCCTCCCCCCCTGGCGGGGGTCGTCTTTTTTAACCGGTAAATCGTTCGCCGGGCCCCTCTCTCCGACCGGATCGTGGAATAGAACCCTCGAAACATTCAATCGGTATGGTTTTTATGCATTTGCATAACGCTGAGTTTTAAACAGTCCGTGATTTCCTCCCCAGCAGCCGCGCATCGACTGGCCCGTCTGGGGTGATCGCGCCACGGTGAGGCGGTGAACGCAGCCGCCGGCCTGTTGGCCCTCGTGTCCGGATCGGCCCTGCGCGACGAGGTGGACCGGGTGGCCGCAGCGGTCGGGGTGCGCGTCATCCAACTCGGCGCCGCCCTACCGAGCCGCAAGGCCTGGTCGGCCGCGGCGGCGGTGGTGCTCGACGAAGAAGCCGCGGTGCGCTGCGGCGAGGCCCGGCTGCCGCGCCGAGCACACGTCGTGGTGCTAACCGGGGCGGAATCCACCACCCTCACCTGGCAGGCCGGCGTCGCCGTCGGCGCGCAACGGGTCCTGGGAATCCCCGCCGAGGCCAACGACCTGGTGGCAGAGCTGGCCGAGGCCGCCGAGTCCGTCCGGGGCGCTCGCCGCCGCGGCGACGTCGTCGCGGTGATCGGGGCGCGCGGCGGCGCCGGGGCGTCGCTCCTGGCCACTGCGCTGGCCCAGCGGGCGGGGGAGGCGCTGCTGGTCGACCTGGACGCCTACAGCGGCGGCCTGGACCTGCTGGCGGGCACCGAGAACGCCGCCGGGCTGCGCTGGGGTGACCTGCGGCGCCAGAGCGGACGGTTGACCTGGCCGGCGCTGCACGCCGCACTGCCGCGGCACGGCCCGGTGACTGTGCTCTCCGGTGCGGCCCGCGGCGATCGGACCCGGCGGGTCGGCGACATCGAGTCGGCCACCGTGGAGGCCGTCGTCGAGGCCGGCCGGCGCGGCGGCGTCACGGTGGTCTGCGACCTGCCGCGCGGCCCGTCCGAACCGGCCGAGGCCGCGCTCGGTGCCGCCGACCTCGTGGTGGTGATCAGCCCGGGCGAGGTACGGGCCTGCGCGGCCGGGGCGGCGCTGGTGCCGCGGCTGCGGGCGGTGAACCCCAACATCGGTCTGGTGGTGCGCGGCCCGGCTCCGGGTGGCCTGCGCGCCGCGGAAGTGGGCGAGATCGTCGGGCTGCCGGTGCTGGCCGCGCTGCGCGCCGAACCGCGGCTGGCCGAACGGCTCGAACACGCCGGCCTGCGACTGCACCGCCGGTCCGCGCTGGCCGCCGCGGCCGACCGGATCCTGCAGCACCTACCCAACCGGAAACCGTTGTCGTCATGACCGATTCATTGATCGACCGGGTCCGTGAGCGGCTGGCGGCGGAATCGCCGACGACATCGGTGCTGCGCCCGCAGACCGTGGCCGCGGCCATCCGCGCCGAAACCGGCGGGGTGCTCGGCGATACCGAGCTGCTGTCCGATCTGCGGGTACTGCAGACCGAATTGACCGGTGCCGGTGTCCTGGAGCCGCTGCTGTGCGCGGCCGGCACCACCGATGTCCTGGTGACCGCACCGGATTCGGTGTGGGTCGACGACGGGGCGGGCCTGCGGCGCACCGAGATCCGGTTCGCCGACGAGGCCGCGGTGCGCCGGCTGGCGCAACGGCTCGCGTTGGCCGCCGGTCGCCGGCTCGACGACGCCCAACCGTGGGTCGACGGCCGGCTGCACGGCATCGGTACCGGAGAGTTCGCCGTTCGCCTGCACGCGATCCTGCCGCCGGTGGCGGCCGACGGCACCTGCCTGTCGCTTCGGGTGCTGCGGCCGGCCACCCAGGACCTCGCCGCACTGATAGCCACCGGCGCCATCGCGCCGCAGGCGGCCGCCCTACTGGCCGACATCATCGCCGCCCGGCTGGCCTTCCTGGTCTCCGGCGGCACCGGCGCCGGCAAGACCACCCTGTTGGCCGCCATGCTGGGCGCGGTCGGGGCGGACGAACGGCTGGTCTGCGTCGAGGACGCGCCCGAACTGCAGCCCCGCCATCCCCATCTGGTCCGGCTGGTCGCCCGTGCGGCCAATGTCGAGGGCGCCGGCGAGGTCGGACTGCGCGAACTGGTCCGGCAGGCGTTGCGGATGCGGCCGGACCGCCTGGTGGTCGGTGAGGTGCGGGGCGCCGAAGTGATCGACCTGCTGGCCGCGCTGAACACCGGCCACGACGGAGGTGCCGGCACCGTGCACGCCAACAGCCCGGCCGAGGTCCCGGCCCGCCTGGAAGCCCTTGCCGCACTGGGCGGCCTGGACCGCGCCGGACTGCACAGTCAACTGGCGGCCGCCGTGCAGGCCCTGGTGCACGTGGCCCGTGACCGCGACGGCCGGCGCCGGGTCACCGACATCTCGATGCTGGCGCGCACCGACTCCGGGCAGGTGCGGGTGGCGGCGATCTGGCGGGTGGCCGGCGGCCTGACCCGGCACGCCGCGGGCTTTCGCGCGCTGCTGGCCGATCGGATGCCGGCGTGAGCGGCCCGGGAGCGGCGGCGCTGGCACTGGCGGCCGCAGTCCTGCTCGGCGTATCGCCCCGGCGGCGCCTCGCCTCGGGCGCAGGCCGTCGCCGCCGCCGGTCGGGCCGGCGGGGGTGGACCGGCGCGGCAGCGCTGGCGTGTGTCGCGGTGCCCGCCGTCGCCGTACTCCCGACCGGCGGGTGGCTGGCCGCGGCGGTGCTGGGCGGTACCACCGCATGGCGGCGGCACCGGAGTCTGCGTCGTCGCCGGGCCCGGGCCGAAACCCGCGCGCTGCAAGCCGCACTGGATGTCCTGACCGGCGAGTTGCGGGTCGGCGCTCACCCGGTGCGGGCGTTTGCGACCGCCGCCGTCGAATCCGGGCATCCCGCGGTCGCCGCCGGCCTGCGCGGGGTCTGCGCACGGGCCGGGTTGGGGGCCGACGTCGCGAGTGGACTGCGGGAGGCGGCCCGGGGCTCGGCGTGGCCCGCGCACTGGGAGCGGCTCGCGGTCTACTGGGAACTCGGCGGTGAGCACGGGCTGGCGATCGCCGCCCTGATGCAGGCCGCACAGCTCGATATCACGGCCCGACAGCGCTTTTCGGCGCGTGCCGATGCCGGCATGGCGGGTGCCCGCGCCTCGGCGACACTGCTGGGCCTGCTTCCGGTACTGGGCGTGCTGCTCGGGCAACTGATCGGAGCGCATCCGCTGGCTTTCCTGGCCGGCGGCTTCGGTGGTGTGCCGGCGCTGGTCGGCGTGAGCCTGATCTGTGCGGGACTGCTGTGGTCGGATCGGATCACCACCGTAGGCGGATCGCCGTGACCGCCGTCGCGGTGCTGCTGGCGCTGGCGGTGTTGGCGGGCGCCGGACCGTCGACGGCGCGCGCCCGCGCCGGGCGGTCCCGGCCCGAACGGCCGCCACCCCGACGACCCGCCCCGGGAACCGACGTCGTGGCGCTGGCCGCGGATCTGGAGGTGTTCGCACTCTGCCTGTCGGCGGGCATGCCGGTGTCGGTGGCCGCGACCGCCACCGCCCGACACGCCGCACCGGAGTTGGCGGCGGTGCTGAGCCGCGGCGCCGACCTGCTGGCACTGGGCGCCGAACCGGAGATCGCCTGGTCGGCTCCGAACGACGAGCCCGCCGACACCGGCCACAGCACGGCGGCCGCGGTACGACGACTGGCGCGCCGGTCGGGTTCGTCCGGTACGGCACTGGCCGCCGGGCTCACCGAGCTCGCCGCACAGTGCCGCGACGACGCCGCGCAGGCGGCCACCGCCGCCGCCGAGCGCGCCGGGGTGCTGATCGCCGGGCCGCTCGGGTTGTGCTTCCTGCCGGCGTTCGTCTGCCTCGGGATCATGCCGGTGGTCGCCGGGCTCGCCGGCGACGTGCTGGGGTCAGGCCTGCTATGACCGGCGATGCTTCGCGGACAGACCGCGAGAACCCTTACCGGGGACGATGAAGGAGGTTCGGTGAATCATCAGATATCGCGGGCGCGCAACGTATTTCGTGTGCTGGGACTCAAGGCCGCACTGCTGGCGACCGATGAGTCAGGAATGTCGACCGTCGAGTATGCGATCGGCACCGTCGCGGCCGCCGCGTTCGGCGCGATCCTCTACACCGTGGTCACCGGCGATTCGATCGTCTCGGCGCTGACCCGGGTCATCGGGCGCGCGCTGAACACCAAGGTCTGACGGGCGGTGACCGGACGTGGCCCGACCGCCGACGACACCGGCGCGGCCACGGTCGAGGCGGCGTTCGCACTGGCCGCCCTGGTGGCCGTGCTGGTGCTGTGCCTGGCCGGAATCGGTGCGGTATCGGCCCAGGTCCGCTGCATCGACGCAGCCCGGGAAGCCGCCCGGCTCGCGGCCCGCGGAGACGCTGCGGCGGCCACCGCGGCGGTGCCCCGGATCGCGCCGGCCGGCGCCACGATCGTGCTGCGCTTCGAAGGTGACCTGGTGGTCGCGACCGTCAGCGCCGCATCGGCGCTGCTGCCCGGAGTGGCGATCCACGCCGAGGCGGTGTCGGCGGTCGAGCCCACACGCTGAGGCGGGCGGTGCCACCGTGGCCGCCGCGGCGATGATCGCGGTGCTGCTGAGCGGCACCGGCGGTGGTGTGCTGCTCGGCGCCGCGGTCATCACGCGGCACCGGGCGCAGGCGGTCGTCGACCTGGCCGCGTTGGCCGGCGCGGCCGGGCTGCCTGCCGGTCCCCGGCACGCCTGCGCACAGTCCCAGCGGCTGGCCGTGCGGAATCACGGCGGTGAGATCACGTGCACGGTAGACGGACTCGACGTGGTGGTCACCGTCGCGATGCCGGTTCCCGGATGGCGGCTCGGCCACGCCCGGGCAAGCGCCCGCGCCGGGCCGGTCGGTTAGCGCCGGTCAGGACCTACCCAGCTGCTGGTCCAACCCGGCCGCGGCCAGCTCGGCCTCGGTGGGCAGGCGCAGCGCGACCAGCCCGCCCACCGTGCCCGGTTCGATCTCCACCTTGTTGACCGTCACATGGACCGGCGCCCAGCCGCCGTCCACCCCGCGCAGCCGCAGCACGCCGCTTGCCGGTGCCTGGGTCCGGATCAGCTCGCCCTGCATCCGGTCGAGCTGGGCCTCGTCGTCGGGATGGACCCGCGGTTGATCGCCCGAAGTGCGCCAGTCGTAGAACGGGCACGGCTCGTCGAGCCACTTCAGCAGCCGACGGTTGGCCAGGTCGACCATGGCCCGGTGCACGCCGGGCTGCGCCAGGGCGTGCAGGATCTGTTGGGCGAGGGAATCCGGACGCTGCACCGCGCCGTCGTGCTGACCGCGCCAGTTCATGCCCCTGGTCACCAAATGCTCCCGACCACCCGGGACGGACTCGCGCGCCGTACGCACCACGAAGCCGACCCGGACGACCGCGCCGTTGAAATCGGTGACATCCCAGCTGCTGCAGATGGTCTGGCCGGGTTCGGCCCGAATGGCCAGGGCCAGCACCTTGTTCTCGTTCGGGCTGAACTCGCGGGTGGGCAGTTCCTCGGCGAACGCCCGACCGTGGGTGGCTTCCACCTCCGGGTCCTTACCGCTGTTGATCAGCGATTCCCGGGAATCGGTGGCCACCCCCAGCGTCAGATCCCACTTCAGCGGGCCCGGGATGGGCCGCTCGGGTGGTTCGATGTCGGCCGGCCCGGTCCAGACGTGCACGCCGTGCACGCGACCGTCGGACATCACCACGGGTTCGGTGCGGATCACCCGGTCGTGGCGCGCGGTGATGCTGTCGAGACTCTGCCCGGTACGCACCGATTCGCTGATCGCGGTCTGTACGGCGGGCAGATGCGGGCTGCGCCGCAAGAACTGTGTGATCGGCACCATGTTCTTCAGCACGCGACCCTGCGCGACGACGACCGGTTCACCTCCGAGGGTCTCCACCAGCAACCAATCGTGCGCCACGATCCGGGATATTACGGCTCGTAATGCTTCACCTGCGCCAATGGTCCCCGATTCGACGGATCTGTGGCCGATCGCACACGACAAATCGGCCGTTCGAGTTGCGCAGGGTCCGGTCTAGCCGGTAACTTACGGCTCCGTCCGATGTTTTATCGGATTTGGGAACGGGTCGCTTTTCTCGACCGTTCGTCTTATCGCTCCGTCTGCATTGTTGCGTGGTGACCCGTGTCACCAAAACAGTGCACGCTGCGGGTAAGGGGCTCGGGGAGTCGGCCGTTCGGGGGGTCGGCCGACTCCCGCAGTCCGCGGAATCAATGGCTGTCGCCGTCCGCGAGATGGTCGAGCACCAGTCGCAGAACCTGCACAGCCCCCTGCTTGTCCAACGGGTCGTTTCCGTTGCCGCACTTGGGGGATTGCACACACGAGGGGCAGCCCTGCGGGCATTCGCACGACGCGATGGTCGCCGCGGTGGCGGCCAGCCAGGCGGTGGCGGCGTGGAATCCCCGTTCGGCGAATCCGGCCCCGCCGGGATGCCCGTCGTAGACGAAAACACTGGGCAATCCGCCCAATGATTCCGGGCCCACCGCGGTGGACAATCCGCCGATGTCGCCCCGGTCACAACTGGCCACCAGTGGCAGCAATCCGATCGCCGCGTGCTCGGCGGCATGTAGCGCGCCGGGGATTGACCGTTCACTTATTCCGCGGGCGGCCAGTTCCTCGGCGGTGACGGTGTAGACCACCGCCGTGGTGGGCAGGGTGGCCGGCGGGAGATCGAGGTCGATGAAGTCCAACACCTCGCCGGTCGGAAGTCGCCGCAGGTAGCCGACGATCTGGTGGGTCACGGTCACCGGCACCAGGCCGAGGCCGACCGGGCCGAACAGGATTCGTTCACCCTCGCCGGTCACGTCGATGTCGGTGACTTCCCGAGCAAACGTCGTATAGCCCGGATCCTCGGCGTGCACGAACGCGATCCGGCGTTCGATGTCCAGCGAGTCGACCAGGTAACTGTCGCCCTGATGCAGGTAGACCGCCCCGGTGTGCACGGTGGCCGGGGCCCGCCCGGCGTCGACGCTGCCCAGCAGCCGGCCGGTGTCGGCCTCCACGATCACCACCTGCCCGCCGACGGACCCGCGGATCTCCACCGTCGCGTGCGGATCGAGCCCCGGTGCCGGGAAGTACTTCTCGGCGCGTCGCCGCAACAGCCCGTCGTCGACCAGGTCCTCGACCACCTGCTCGGCGCCCAGTTGCGCCACCTCGGCGGCGGTCACCGGCAGTTCGGCGGCCGCGCACAGCAACTGCGGCCCCAACACGTAGGGGTTGGTCGGGTCGATCACCACCTGTTCGATCGGCTTGTCCAGCAACGCCGCGGGATGATGCACCAGGTAGGTGTCCAGCGGGTCGTCCCGGGCGACCAGCACGATCAGGGCCGTCTGGCCGCGGCGCCCCGACCGGCCGGCCTGCTGCCAGAACGACGTCACCGTGCCGGGGAAACCGGCCATCACCACCGCGTCCAGCCCCGCGATGTCCACACCGAGCTCCAGGGCGTTGGTGGTGGCCAGGCCGAACAGTTCCCCGGACGCCAGTGCCCGTTCCAGATCCCGGCGGTCTTCGGCCAGGTATCCGGCGCGGTAGGAGGCGACCTTGTCGACCAGCGCCGGGGCCACCGTCTCCAGCCGGGTGCGGGCGGCCAGCGCGGTGAGTTCGGCGCCGCGGCGAGACCGCACGAACGTCAGGGTCCGGGCGCCCTCGGCGATCAGGTCGGCCATCACCCGAGCCGCCTCGGTCCCGGCGGCACGACGCACCGGGGCGCCGTTCTCGCCGGTCACGTCGGTGCGCAGCGCCGGTTCCCACAGTGCCACCGTCCGTGCGCCGTGCGGCGACCCGTCTTCGGTGACCTCGGCGACGGGCCGGCCGATCAACGCGGACGCGCTGGCTCCCGGCGCCGCGGTGGTGGCGCTGGCGAAGATCACCGTCGGGCCGGGCGCGCCGCGAGTGGCGTACCGCTCGCACAGGCGTAACAGCCGGCGCAGCACCATCGCCACGTGCGAGCCGAAGACGCCCCGGTAGTAGTGGCACTCGTCGACGACGACGAACCGCAGGCCGCGCAGGAACACCGCCCAGCGGGCGTGGTTGCGCAGCAGCGACAGGTGGATCATGTCCGGATTGGAGAACACCCAGCGGGAGCGTTCCCGGGCGAACCGCCGGATCTCGGCCGCGCAGTCGCCGTCGTAGGCGGTGGGGGCGACCGCACCGGCGCCGCCGGCCAGCCGGGCAACGGAGGCGGTCAACGCGTGCGCCGCACGCAACTGGTCGTGGCCCAGCGCCTTCGTCGGCGACAGGTACAGCACGCGGGCGCGAGGATCTGCGGCCAGCGCCTGCAGGGCGGGAAGCTGATAGGCCAGAGATTTGCCCGACGCCGTACCGGTGCTGATCACCACGTTCCGCCCGGCGTGGGCGAGTTCGGCGGCGGCCGACTGGTGCGACCACGGCGCGCTGATACCGCGCCCGGTGAACGCGCCGATCACATCGGGGTCGGCCCAGGTCGGCCAGCTGCCGGGGCGGCCCTCGGCGGCCGGCAGGTCGGCGACGTGACGCAGTGGCTCTTCACCGGCTTCGACGCCGCCGAGTGCGGCGGCGAGCAATTCACCGCCGAAATTCGCCGCCATTGGTCCCCGTCCTCGATTGCCCGCTCGGAATGTCCGCGGAAGTATTGTTCACTCTTTGGCCGAGATTTCGGCACCGCAGTCTGTCCTCGGCGCGATGAACATGGTTGACTGATGGGCGGTCGTAGCTTCTGTGTTCGTGTTAAGCCTTCGCAGGATCTGTGGTTGCGGCCGCAATGCCCGCGGGGAGCGGCGGTGGTAGCACCGACCGACCGCCAGGGGTACGGCGGTTGGAACAGGCCCGGGGCAGCGAAAATCGGTGCCCCGACCAACGGTGTGCACTACACCGGGCAAGAAGAGTAAGGAAAGATCGACAAATGCCACAGGGAACTGTGAAGTGGTTCAACGCAGAAAAGGGCTTCGGCTTCATTGCGCCTGAAGACGGGTCGGCGGACGTGTTTGTCCACTACACGGAGATCCAGGGGTCCGGCTTTCGCACCCTCGAGGAAAACCAGCGCGTGGAGTTCGAGGTCGGGCAGAGCCCCAAGGGTCCGCAGGCCACGGGCGTTCGCGCCGTCTAAGCAACTGGATTCGACGACACCCCCCGCGCAGCTCCCAGCAACGGAGCGCTGCCGGGGGGTTTCGTTTCGGACGGGGCCGACACCGGCTTACTGTCGGTGACGTGAGCCAGCTTTCCTTCTTCTCGGCGGATTCGGTGCCGCCCGGCGTCACCGACCTGACCGGGGTGCTGGCCGGTCCCGGCCAGATCGTCGTAGTGGGCGACGGGGCGCGGCTATCCGTTGTGGTCGACGCCCCGTGGCGGGCGGTGGCGCTGGCCGAATTGATCGGTGCGGCCGGTCTGCAGGCCGAAGTCACCCGCACCGAGGAGGACACTCCGCTGGTGCGCACCGCGGTCGATGCCCGGCTGCGTGCGCTGGCCGCCGACTGGACCCGTGGCGCGGTCAAGACGGTGCCGCCGCAATGGCAGCCCGGCCCGCGGGAACTTCGGGCCTGGACGCTGGCCGCGGGATCGGTCGAGGCGGACCGGTACCTGCTCGGACTGGACCCGCATGCACCGGATACCTTCGCTCCGCTGGCGTCGGCGCTGACGCGCGTCGGGATCGCGCCCACCCTGATCGGCTCCCGCGGCGGCCACCCGGCGTTGCGGATCACCGGCCGGCGTAGGTTGTCGCGACTGGTCGAGAACATCGGGGAATCACCGGCCGATCCCGAGGCGTTGAGCCAGTGGCCGCGTGTCGGAGCGACCATCCCGGGGCAGCGGGATGAACTTTGAGAGAATTCAGCGCTGAACGCCGGTTTGCATCGGCACGACGGTGAGTGTGAGATTGTCAGTTGTCCACCGGTGGCGTGACCCGGCGGTTCGGACAGAAGTGGAGTGGAAGCGCAGTTGGCTGACCCCAAGACGGTGAGCGCCCGCAATGGCGATACGACACCCGTGCGGCGGCTCGTCATAGTCGAGTCGCCCACCAAGGCACGAAAAATTGCCGGTTACCTGGGCAGAAACTACGTCGTCGAGTCTTCTCGAGGCCACATCCGGGACCTTCCCCGCAACGCCGCCGACGTGCCGGCGAAATACAAGACGGAAGCCTGGGCGCGCCTGGGCGTCAACGTCGACGCCGACTTCGAGCCGCTCTACATCGTCAGCCCCGACAAGAAGAGCACGGTCACCGAGCTCAAGGGGCTGCTCAAGGACGTCGACGAGCTCTATCTGGCCACCGATGGTGACCGGGAAGGCGAGGCGATCGCCTGGCATCTGCTGGAGACGCTGAAGCCCCGCGTCCCGGTCAAGCGGATGGTGTTCCACGAGATCACCGAACCGGCGATCCGGGCCGCCGCCGAGAACCCGCGCGACCTGGACATCGACCTGGTGGACGCGCAGGAGACCCGGCGCATCCTGGACCGGTTGTACGGCTACGAGGTCTCACCGGTGCTGTGGAAGAAGGTCGCGCCGAAACTGTCGGCCGGCCGGGTCCAGTCGGTGGCCACCCGGATCATCGTGGACCGCGAACGCGAGCGGATGGCGTTCCGCAGCGCCTCCTACTGGGACGTGATGGCCCAGCTCGACGCCAGCGTCTCCGACCCGACGGCATCGCCGCCCACCTTCGGGGCCCGGCTGGTCTCGGTGGACAACCTGCGGGTGGCCACCGGCCGGGACTTCGATTCGCTGGGCACATTGAAGAAGCCGGCCGAGGTGACCGTGCTCGACGAGGCCGCGGCCACCGCGCTGGCGTCCGGGCTGCGGGGTGCGTCGCTGTCGGTGACCTCGGTGGAGGAGAAGCCCTACACCCGGCGGCCCTACGCCCCCTTCATGACCTCGACGCTGCAGCAGGAAGCCGGCCGCAAACTGCGGTTCTCCGCCGAGCGGACGATGAGCATCGCCCAGCGGCTGTATGAGAACGGCTACATCACCTACATGCGTACCGACTCGACGACGTTGTCGGCCAGCGCTATCGATGCCGCCCGGAACCAGGCCCGGCAGCTCTACGGCGAGGAGTACGTCTCGCCGTCGCCGCGGCAGTACACCCGCAAGGTCAAGAACGCCCAGGAGGCGCACGAGGCCATCCGGCCCGCCGGCGAGACGTTCGCCACCCCCGATGCGGTGCGCAACGAGTTGGGCAGCGACGAGTTCCGGCTCTACGAGCTGATCTGGCAGCGCACCGTCGCCTCGCAGATGGCCGACGCCCGCGGCACCACCTTGAGCCTGCGGATCGGCGGCGACTCCGACGGCCGGCAGGTGACGTTCGCCGCCAGCGGCCGCACCATCGTCTTCCCCGGATTCCTCAAGGCCTACGTGGAGACCGTCGACGAACTGGCCGGCGGCGAGGCCGACGACGCCGAGCGCCGGTTGCCGCAGCTGACCCAGGGCCAGCGGGTGGACGCCGCCGAGGCCACCCCGGACGGGCACTCCACCAACCCGCCGGCCCGCTACACCGAGGCCTCGCTGGTCAAGTCGCTCGAAGAGCTGGGGATCGGGCGGCCCTCGACCTACTCCTCGATCATCAAGACCATCCAGGACCGCGGCTACGTCTACAAGAAGGGCAGCGCGCTGGTCCCGACGTGGGTGGCGTTCGCGGTCATCGGACTGCTCGAACGGCACTTCGGCCGGTTGGTGGACTACGACTTCACCGCGGCCATGGAGGACGAACTCGACGGGATCGCCGCCGGACGCCAGCGTCGCAGCGACTGGCTGCACAACTTCTACTTCGGCGGCGAGCACGGGGTGGAGGGCTCCATCTCGCGGGCCGGCGGTCTGAAGAAGCTGGTCGGGGTCAACCTGGAGGGCATCGACGCCCGGGAGATCAACTCGATCAAGCTGTTCGACGACGCCGAAGGCCGGCCGGTCTACGTGCGGGTGGGCAAGAACGGCCCCTACCTGGAACGCATGGTCGCCGGCGACGACGGTGAGCCGACCCCGCAGCGGGCCAACCTCGACGATTCGCTGCCGCCGGACGAGCTGACCCTCGCACTGGCCGAGGAACGCTTCGCCACTCCGCAGGAGGGCCGCCCGCTGGGTGTGGACCCGGCCACCGGGCACGAGATCGTCGCCAAGGACGGCCGGTACGGCCCGTACGTCACCGAGGTCCTGCCGCCGCCGCCCGACGACGAGTCGGGCAGCACGGCCAAGAAGGGCAAGAAGCCGACCGGGCCGAAGCCGCGCACCGGTTCGCTGTTGCGCAGCATGGACCTGCAGACCATCACGCTCGACGACGCGCTGAAACTGCTGTCGCTGCCACGGGTGGTGGGCCTGGACCCGGAATCCGGTGACGAGATCACCGCGCAGAACGGCCGCTACGGGCCCTACCTGAAGCGCGGCACCGATTCCCGGTCGCTGGCCACCGAGGAGCAGATCTTCGAGATCACCCTCGAAGAGGCGCTGAAGATCTACGCCGAGCCCAAGCGTCGCGGTCGGCAGGCCGCGGCCGCCCCGCCGTTGCGGGAGTTGGGCACCGACCCGGCCAGCGGCAAGCCGATGGTGATCAAGGACGGCCGGTTCGGCCCGTACGTCACCGACGGTGAGACCAACGCCAGCCTGCGCAAGGGCGACGAGGTCGCGACGATCACCGACGAGCGGGCCTCCGAGCTGCTGGCCGACCGGCGGGCACGCGGGCCGGTCAAGAAGGCCGCGAAGAAGACCGCCGCCAAGAAGGCCACCGCTCGTAAGGCCCCGGCGAAGAAGGCCGCCGCCAAGAAGGCCGCCAAGAAGGCCTGAGTCAGTCCGCCGCGGCGGGTTCGACGCCGTCGGTGGCCAGGATGTCCAGTGTCGCCAGGTTCAGCGGCCGGGCCAGCTGGGTGGGCACGGTGCGGCCGCGGAGTTCGACGATCTCGCCGACCTCCCAGCACAGGGCCTCGGCGTCCACGGCGCCGCTGACCGCCACCGCCGAGGCCAGCACGTGGCCGTCCTCCATCTTGGCCAGTTCGGTCAGCCGGGCGGCCTCGTTGACCGGGTCGCCGATCACGGTGTATTCGAAGCGGGCGCGGGCACCGATGTGGCCGGCGATCGCCCGCCCGGCCGACACCCCGATGCCGAACTCTTCGGAACCCAGGACCGGCAGCAGGCCGTCGTGCAGTTCGCGGGCCGCCGCCAATGCCGCGCTCGAGGAGTCCGGATGCTCGATGGGTGCACCGAAGATGGCCAGGGCCGCATCGCCCTGGAACTTGTTGACGAATCCGCCGTGTCGCCCGACGGCCTCGACCACCACCCGGAAGAAGTCGTTGAGCAGGCCGACGACCTCGCTGGGCGGCCGGGTGGCGGCCAGCTGGGTGGAACCGACCAGGTCGATGAAGAGCACCGCCACGTCGCGTTCCTGCCCGCCGAGCTCGGTACCGCGCTCCAGGGCCCGCCGCGCCACGTCCTCACCGACGTAGCGGCCGAACAGGTCGCGCAGCCGCTGCCGCTCGGCCAGATCCCGCACCATGTCGTTGAACCCGGCCTGCAGCAGGCCGAGTTCGCTGGCGTCGTAGATCTGCATGTGCGCGTTGTAGTTACCGCGCTGCACCTCGCCGAGTGCCCAGCGCAGCTGACGCAGCGGGTCGGCGATCGACATCGACACCAGCACGGTGCCGGCCAGCCCGATGAACAGCGCGGCCAGTGCCATCAGCAGGATCGGGGTGAACAGCTTGTCGGGGGAGGCGTTGAGCAGCGCCGCCTTGCCGGCCAGCACCGACAGGATAATGGCCAGCACCGGGACACCGGTGGACAGCAGCCAGGTCAGCAGTTGCCGCAGGATGACCCCGGGGGCTCGCAGCTTCTCCGGGGTTCCGTCGCGCAGGGCGGCGACGGCGACCGGCCGCAGCACCCGCTCGGCCTGCAGGTAGCCGATGATCGCGGTGGCGGCGGCACCCAACGCGGTAGCGGTGACCACCACCGGGACCACGTTGTGGACCACCTGCCAGCTGATGGCCACGAACACCACACCGCCGACGGTCCAGTAACAGATGCTGATCAGCGAGCGGTAGAACGGCATCCGTAGCGCCCGGGAGCGCGCCAACTCGGTGGCCGCGGGGTCCGAGCCCGGCCCGTTCTCCAGGTCGGCGAGCAGCGCTTCCCTGCGCTGCCAGCGGAACACCGGCATCAGCAATGCGGTGCTGAGCGAGAAGCCGACGACGAACAGCACCAGCAGGACGAGGGCGAAGATCACCAGGCTGTTGCGCGGCAGGTCCTGCAGGTTGATCCGGTCCTCGTCGGGCAGGCCGAACCGCAGGAAACCGAAGACGAACAGCGCGCCGATGATGTCGGCTTGCAGCATGCTCAGCGAGAAGACCGGCCAGGGCGTGTGCAGCACCCAGCGGACGAATCGGTTGATCCGTCTGACCAGGGACGTAGTGCTCACCAGCACACCGTATCCGGCGCGACCGCAAAGCCGGAGTCCGAATGTCCGGTCCAGCCGTTACTGTGACCGATGATGTCCGGGGTTTTCGCACGATTGGTGGGCCAGCAGACGGTCGAAGCCGAGCTGACGGCCGCCGCACGCGCGTCCCGGCATGATTCGGCTCACAGTGCGATGACATCGGGTGCGATGTCACACGCCTGGCTGATCACCGGCCCGCCGGGATCGGGGCGGTCGATCGCGGCGGTCTGCTTCGCCGCGGCGCTGCAGTGCACCACCGACGAGGCCGACGGCGGGCCCGGCTGCGGCTGGTGCCGGGCCTGCACGACGACGATGGCCGGCACCCACGCCGACGTGCGCCGGGTGGTGCCCGAAGGACTGTCCATCGGGGTGGGTGAGATGCGGGCCATCGTGCAGGCCGCCTCCCGGCGCCCCGGCACCGGCCGGTGGCAGATCGTGGTGGTCGAGGACGCCGACCGGCTCACCGAGGGTGCGGCCAATGCGCTGCTGAAGGTCGTCGAGGAGCCGCCGCCGTCGACGGTGTTCCTGCTGTGCGCTCCGTCGGTGGACCCCGAAGACATCGCGATCACCCTGCGCTCCCGGTGTCGGCACGTGGCGCTGGTGACGCCGTCGCCGGCGGCGATCGCCCAGGTGTTGATCGACAACGACGGACTGGACGCCCAGACCGCCGACTGGGCTGCGGCGATCAGCGGTGGGCACGTGGGGCGGGCCCGGCGGCTGGCCACCGACGCCGAAGCGCGGCGCCGCCGCCAGCGGGCGGTGGGGTTGGCGCACGACGCGGCCAGTCCGGCGAAGGCGTTCGCCGCGGTCGACGAACTGGTGGCCGCGGCCGACTCCGAGGCCAAGGACCTGACCGCCGAGCGCTCCGAGATCGAGACCGAGGAACTGCGCACCGCGCTGGGGGCCGGCGGTACCGGCAAGGGCACCGCGGGGACGCTGCGCGGCACCGCCGGGATGATCAAGGATCTGGAGCGTCGGCAGAAGTCCCGGGAGAAGCGGGCGTCGCGGGACGCGCTGGACCGTGCGCTGATCGACCTGGCCACCTACTTCCGCGATGCGCTGCTGGTCGCCACGGGTTCGGGCGGGGTGGCCCGGCCCAACCATCCCGACATGGCCGATTCGGTGGCCGTGACCGCGGCGCAGGCCTCACCGGACGGGTTGTTGCGCTGCATCGAGGCGGTGCTGGAATGCCGTGAGGCGCTGGCGGCCAATGTGAAGGCCCGCTTCGCGGTCGGAGCGATGGTGGCCACCATTGGACAGGCACTGCGAAACGACCTGTAGACTGACTCGGCCCGGCTTCGGTCGGGCACGCCACCTTAGCTCAGTCGGTAGAGCAATTCACTCGTAATGAATAGGTCAGGAGTTCGATTCTCCTAGGTGGCTCCATCGCCCGGTGTTTTTCCTTCCGCGAACGTGCGTGTCTGTACCACGACACGCCGCGTCTGCCGTCATTCTGTGCACGTTCGTCGCGCTTGCCCGCCACCGTCGCGCGGCACCCACCTTAACGACAATGATTTTCACTAAAGGGTCGTTCGCGCTACCCTGACCCCGATGGTCCCCGACGCCAAACCGCCGCACGTCTCAGCGCTGTTCGGCTATATCGCATCCCTGCACGGCGACCGGCCCTGGGGCAGCATGCTCGATGCCGGCGCCGGCGTGAAGTCGCTGCAATGGATCCGGACGTTGCCGACCGACAGTTGGACGGCGATCACCGCGGCACCCGGCATGGCCGACTCGGTACGTGCCGCGCTGGGCGAGGCGATCCGGCCGCAAGACCGGTTGTTGGTGGGTAATTGGATCGACGACGACCTGCTGGCCGGCGAAACCTTCGACACCGTACTGGTCGACTACCTCGTCGGCGCCATCGAGGGTTTTGCCCCGTACTGGCAGGACCGGGCATTCGAAAGGCTTCGTCCCCTGGTCGCCGACGACGGCCGGCTCTACGTCACCGGCCTGGAACCCTATGTCCCGTACCGACCCGAGACCGAAAGCGGCCGCATCATCTGGGAGATCGGCCGGGTCCGCGACGCGTGTCTGTTGTTGGCCGGTGAGCGGCCGTATCGGGAGTACCCCCTGGAATGGATGCTGCGGCACCTCGAACAGGCGGGCTTCGAGGTGGTGGAGAGCCGGCGTTTCCCGATCCGCTACGGCCCGCGCCACATCAACGGCCAACTCGACATGTGCCGAAGAAGGCTGCAGCGCTTCGGCTCTACCGACCTCGCCGGCTCGATGCTCCGCTATGTCGAAGAACTACGGCTGCGGGCGCTGGCGGTCTACTTCCGCGAAGCCGGCCTGCGACACGGCCACGACTACGTCATCGCCGCCCGGCCGCGGTCCTGAGCAACCCTCAGATGTACATCGCCGGGTCGATGTAGCTGGTCGGGTCCACCAGCGGCTCGCGCTGCTTGGCGGTGCGGTGCCGCACCGCGGCCGGAATGCCGGTGGCGATGCAGTCCGCCGGAACATTCTGGGTGACAACGGCATTGGCGCCGATGGCACTGCCGTCGCCGACGGTGATGGGGCCCAGCACCTTTGCGCCGGCGCCGACGGTGACTCCGTTGCCGATCGTCGGGTGCCGCTTGCCGTGGTCCAGTGACCGCCCGCCCAGCGTCACCCCGTGATAGACCATCACGTCGTCGCCGATCTCGGTGGTCTCACCGATCACCACACCCATCCCGTGGTCGATGAAGAACCGCCGGCCGATGGTGGCACCCGGGTGGATCTCCACGCCGGTGGCGAACCGGGTGGCCTGTGCCAGTACCCGGGCCACCCCGCGCAGCGCCGGCCGTGCCCACAGTCGGTGTGCGACGCGATGCGACCAGATGGCGTGCAGGCCCGAATAGACCAGTGCGTTCTCCAGATCGCCCCGGGCGGCCGGGTCGTGATTGCGCGCGTTGCGCAGATCCTCGCGCAGCGTCGAGAGGATACCCATGCGGCGGCTATCCCCGGATGTGCTCGAACAGTGCGGTCGAGATGTAGCGCTCGCCGAAGTCCGGGATCACCACCACGATCAGCTTCCCGGCGTTCTCGGGGCGTTTGGCCAACTCCAGGGCCGCCCAGACGTTGGCGCCCGCGGAGATCCCGCCGAGGATGCCCTCCTCGGTGCCCAATGCGCGGGCCACCCGGATGGCGTCTTCGAACTGGGCGTCGATGATCTCGTCGTAGCAGTCCCGGTCGAGCACCTCGGGCACGAAGTTGGCGCCCAGGCCCTGGATCTTGTGCGGACCGGGGTCGGCGCCGTGCAGGATCGCCGAATCCTTCGGTTCCACGCCCACGATCCGCACGCCGGGCTTGTGCGCCTTGAGGGCGTGCGCCACACCGGTCAGGGTGCCGCCGGTGCCGATACCGGCGACGAAGATGTCCACTGCGCCGTCGGTGTCGGCCCAGATCTCCTCGCCGGTGGTCTGCTGGTGGATGGCCGGGTTCGCCGGGTTGGCGAACTGGTCTGCCGACAGCGCGTTGTCGGTGTCGGCGACGATCTGGCGGGCCTTGGCCACCGCACCGGCCATGCCCTCGGAGCCCGGCGTCAGCACGATCTCCGCGCCGTAGGCCCGCAGCATCACCCGCCGCTCGGTGGACATGGTGTCGGGCATGGTCAGGATCACCTTGTAGCCGCGCGCCGCGCCGACCATCGCCAGCGCGATACCGGTGTTTCCGCTGGTGGCCTCGACGATGGTGCCGCCCGGGCGCAACTGGCCGGATTTCTCGGCGGCGTCGATGATCGCGACGCCGATCCGGTCCTTGACGCTGTTGGCCGGGTTGTAGAACTCGAGTTTGGCCGCGACCTGCGCGCCCAAGCCCTCGGTCAGCCGGTTCAGCCGCACCAGGGGGGTGTGCCCGATCAGTTCGGTGACGTTGTCGTAGATCCTGCCCATCAATCGACCTTTCCTACCGTCTCGGGCGGGGCGTGATGCAGCGCGTGTTGCGCGGTGACGTCGGCGATCATGTTGCTACTACCCTGCCACGACGCGCTGCTCTGCACACCGATAGGTCCGCCTAATCCAGTGCGGGCAGCGCGGTCGAGTACAGCCAGGCCTGCCACAACGGCTGCAGGGACTCGCCTGTGTAGCCGGCGGCCAGCGCGGTGAAGTCCTCGGTGCCGGCGTTGCTGTGGCGATGACGCGACGTCCAGTCGCGCAGCAGTGCGAAGAAGGCGTCGTCGCCCAACCGGCCGCGCAGCACGTGCAGGGTGATCGCGCCGCGCTTGTAGACCCGGTCGTCGAACATGTCGGCCGGCCCGGGATCGGCCAACAGCAGATCCTGGGGCAGACCGGCGAGCCGCTGGTGGTAGCGGCGCGCCAGTTCATCGGCGCTCGGGCCGCCGGAATGCTGTGACCACAGCCATTCCGCGTAGCAGGCGAACCCCTCGTGCAGCCAGATGTCACTCCAGCGCCGCAGGGTCACACTGTTGCCGAACCACTGGTGTGCCAACTCGTGGGCGATCAGCCTGGTCGATCGGCCGGTGCCGTCGCAGTGGTTGGCGCCGAAGATCGAAATCCCCTGTGCCTCCAGGGGTATCTCCAGGTTGTCGTCGGTGATCGCCACGGTGTACCCGGCGGCCAACGGGTAGGGGCCGAACAGCCGCACGAACAATTCCATCATCTGCGCCTGATCGGCGAAGTCCCGGTCGAATTCATCGGTCAGTCGGGCGGGCAGCACCGCCTGGATGGGCACCGCCGACCCGGGCACCCGACGCGACTCGTACCGGCCGATCTGCAGGGTGACCAGATAGGTCGGGGTGGGTTCGGGCTGTTCGTAGACCCAGGTGGTGCGTGACGCCCGGGTCCGCCGCGACACCAGTTCGCCGTTGGCCAGGGCGTAGTACGGGCTGTCGGTGCTGAGCTCGATACGGTAGCTGGCCTTGGCGTAGGGATGGTCGTCGCAGGGGAACCACGACGGTGCGCCGTTCGGTTGACCCGACACCAGCGCCCCGTCGGTCAGCTCCTCGAAACCCACCTCGCCCCACAGTGTTTCGCTGGGGCGCGGTGACCCCGAGTAGCGGATCGCGATCACCAGCGCAGCGCCGGGGGGCACCTCGGCGGCCAGCGTGATCCGCAGCTTGTCCGCGGTGGTGGCGAACCGCGTCGGCGGGCGGCCGTTGACCCAGACCTTGGCGACCGACAGGGTGCCGGCGAGATCCAGGGTGAGCTGACGCAGTGCGGTCACCGTGACCGCGGTGATGGTCGCCGTGCCCGACAGCCGGTTGCTGCTGACCTTGTATTCCAGGGCCAACTCGTAGCGCGAGACCCGGTAACCGGTGTTGCCGCTGCCCGGCAGATACGGGTCGACGACGGGCACGGACTCCACGGCCGCTTTCGCCGGCGCCTTGGTGGGTTTGCTCACGCCGCGGGCTCCTGACTCGATGAGGCCGAGGCCCGGCGCTTCTTGCCCGGCACCGGCCACGGCGCGATCGGGTTGCCCTGCCAGCGGGTTCCCGCGGGCACCTCGTCGCCCCGCATCACCAGCGAGGCCGGCCCGACGGTGGCGCCGGTGCCCAGCCGGGACGCCGGCAGCGCCACGCAGTTGGGCCCCAGGGTGGTGCCCGCCTCGAGGGTGACGGTGTCCATCTGCATGATCCGGTCGTGGAACAGGTGGGTCTGCACCACGCAGCCGCGGTTGACGGTCGCGCCGTCGGCCAGCGTCACCAGGTCGGCTTCGGGTAGCCAGTACGTCTCGCACCACACGCCCCGGCCGATGTCGGCACCCAGGGCCCGCAGCCACAGGTTCATCACCGGCGTGCCGGTGGCCGCCCGGGCGAACCAGGGTGCGGCCACGGTCTCGACGAAGGTGTCGGCGACTTCGTTGCGCCACACGAACGACGACCACAGCGGGCGTTCGGTGGCCCGGATCCGTCCTACCGCAAGCCATTTCGCCAGCACCGCGATGCCGCCGGCCACCGCGCCCGCAGCCAGCAGCGCCACGCCGCTCGCCAGTGCCGTGAGGCCGTAGCCGAACCGTGTCGCCCCCCACTGCAATGCGGCCAGCACCGAGATCCCGATCGCGAAAGTCACCATGACCGGGATCAACCGGAACGTCTCCATGACCCCGCGCATCACCTTCAGCCGCAGCGGGGGCTGGAAGGTCCGCTCGGCGTCGAGGTCGGCCGCCTTGCGCCGCAGCCGCACCGGCGGGCTGCCCAGCCACGACGAACCGTTCTTGGCTTTGCGTGGCGCGGTGGACAACACCGCGACCAAGGCGTTGTCCGGCACCCGCCGGCCCGGCTGGGTGATCCCGGAATTGCCCAGGAACGCGCGTTTGCCGATGGTCGCCGGTGCGACGTGGATCCAGCCGCCGCCCAGTTCGTAGGAGGCCACCATGGTGTCATCGGCCAAAAAGGCGCCGTCGGCGATCTCGGTGTATTTCGGGATCAGCAGTGCCGTCGAGATCTCGGTGCCCCGCCCGACCTTCGCGCCCAGCAGCCGAAGCCACCACGGGGTGATCAGGCTGGCGTACACCGGGAACAGGTAGTCGCGTGCGGCGTCCATCAGCCGTTCGGTGGCCCACAGCTGCCAGCCCACCCGACTGCGCACCGGGTGGTAGCCGTCGCGCAGCCCGATCGACAGCAACCGCACCCCGAGCACGGTCAACGCCGCATAGCAGGCCATCGCGACCAGCGCCGCCGGCGCGACGGCCAATGCCGCCGGCAGCAATGCCTCGGCCAGGGTCGCGCAGTCGCGCACCGCCCAGCCCACCACCGCCAGGCCCGCACTCAGTGCCGCCAGCGGCAGGCCGGCGAGCAGCAGCGAAGTCACGCCGTAGATGACCGCCCACACCGGGCGGGGCGGCGGTCGGTGATCCGGCCAGGGGTGGCGTGCCTTACCGGTTTTCGTCGCCGGTGAGCCGGTCCAGTACTGCCCCTTCTTCACCTCGCCGACCACCCCGGAGCCGGGTGCGACGTCGGCGTCCTTGCCCACCGAAGCGCCCGGCAGCAGCGTGGTGCGGGCACCGATGGTGGCGTCGTTGCCGACCTCGATCCGGCCGACGTGGAACTCGTCGCCGTCGATCCAGTGCCCGCTCAGGTCCACCTCCGGTTCGATCGAGCAGCGGTGGCCCAGCGTCAGCATGCCGGTCACCGGCGGGGCGGAGTGCAGATCCACGCCCTGCCCGATCTTGTTACCCAGCGCCCGCGCATAGTACACCAGCCACGGCGCTCCGGACAGATTCTCGGCGCCGCTGGCGGTGGCCAACCGCTCGGCGATCCAAACCCGCAGATGCTCGGGGCCACCCCGGCGGTAGGTGCCCGGTTGCAGACCGGACAGCAGCGCGCGCGCACTCAACGCCGCGATGCCCATCCGCCCCAGCGGGGTGACGAACAGGACGAACGCCGCGATCACCCACCACCAGTCGAGCCGCACCAGCCAGGGCAACGGATGCACGGTGGCCACCGTGTTGTTGATCAGCGCCAGCCAGGTCACCCACTGCAGTCCGGTCAACGTGGCCAGCGGCACCGACAACGCCACCTGCGCGGCCTGCATCAGCCGCGGGGTGGGTGCGACCGTCCGGGAGGCGGCCGGCGCGTCGGGGTCGCTGCAGCCCATGTCGTCGAGGAACGCGGCCAGCGAACCCAGCCGGGGCCGGTCGTAGAGCTGGGCGACGGTGGTCTGCGGGTAGCGCGTCCGCAACACGGCCACCAGTTGCGCGGCCTGCAGCGATCCGCCGCCCAGGGCGAAGAAGTCGGCCTGCTCGTCATCGACCGGGGCGCCCAGCACATCACGCCAGAGCCCGGCCAGCCAGCCCAGCGTGCTGTCCGGGCCGTCGCCGGCCAGTCCCGGTCCGCCCGGTTCGGGCCCCACCGGCCACGGCAGTGCATCCCGGTCCACCTTGCCCGAGGTGCGGGTGGGCAGCTCGTCGACCAGCACCAGCCGGGGGACCAGCGCGGCGGGCAGGCGCCGGCCCAACTCGGTGCGGGCCGCCGCCAGATCGAAATCCGGGTCGGCACTGACCAGATAGCCGACCAGCAGCGGGGATCCGCCGGCGCTGGTGCGCACCGCGGCGGCGCCGCCGCTCACCCCGGGTAGGGTCACCAGCGCGGTGTCGACCTCGCCGAGCTCGATGCGCCGGCCGCCGACCTTGACCTGATCGTCGGCGCGACCGCAGAACAGCAGCCCGTCGGGTTCCAGCCGGACCAGGTCCCCGCTGCGGTAGGCCCGCGGCCAGTCCAGTTCGGGCAGCGGCGCGTACTTCTCGGCATCCCGGTCGGGGTCCAGGTAGCGGCCCAGGCCGACGCCGCCGATCACCAGCTCGCCGACCTCGCCGACCTCGACCGGTGTGCCGTCGGCGCCGAGTACCGCCAGGTCCCAGCCCAACAGCGGCAGCCCGATCCGAACCGGGCCGGTGCCGTCGAGTTGCGCCGCGCAGGCCACCACGGTGGCCTCGGTGGGGCCGTAGGTGTTCCAGACTTCGCGGCCGTCGACCGCCAGGCGGGCCGCCAACTCCGGCGGGCAGGCCTCGCCGCCGAAGATCAGCAACCGGACCGCTTCGAGCGCCTCGGCGGGCCACAACGCGGCCAGGGTGGGCACCGTGGACACCACGGTCACGTCGCGGGCCACCAGCCACGGGCCCAGGTCCATGCCGCTGCGCACCAGCGACCGCGGTGCCGGCACCAGGCAGGCGCCGTAGCGCCAGGCCAGCCACATCTCCTCGCAGGATGCGTCGAACGCGACCGACAGCCCGGCCAGCACCCGGTCGCCGGGCCCGATCGGGTTGTCCTGCAAGAACAATTGCGCTTCGGCGTCGACGAAGGCCGCCGCATTGCGGTGGGTGATCGCCACCCCCTTGGGGGTGCCGGTGGAGCCGGAGGTGAAGATGATCCAGGCGTCGTCGGTGGTCGCCGGCGCCGTCGCCCGCCAGCCGCGCGACGCGCCGGGGCCCCGGGTCAACCCCCGCTCGGTGATCACCGCGGCGACCTGCGCCTCGGTGAAGACCAGCTCGGCGCGTTCGGCAGGATCGTCGGCGTCCACCGGCACGTAGGCCGCGCCCGCGGCCAGCACCGACAGGATCGCCACATACAGCGCGTAGTTGCCCGACGGCATCCGGATGCCGATCCGGTCGCCGCGGCCCAGCCCGCGGGCGGCCAGCCAGGCCACGCTGTCGTCGATGTCCTCGATCAGTTCCGCGTAGGTCAGCACCACGGTGCCGTCGTCGATGGCCGGCGCATCCGGGTAGCGGGCGGCGGTCTCGTGCAGGATGTCGATCAGGGTGCGCGGCTGTGCGGCTGAGGAGCCACGCAGATACTGCGCGGGGACTTGCGGTGAGGGCACGACTGTAGAACGTACCGAGCGCGGATCGGGTGCGCAGCGCGTCGTCACCTCGGCGCGACGTAACCCACCGGGCCGACCGCGATACACACCGACAGCGCCGCGGTGTCGGCGCGTGCGGTCACCGCCGAACCGGCGCCGGGCAGTCGCACGAAGACCCGGTTGAGGCCCGGTCGCACCCGGACCCGCACCTCGGGGCCCTCCGACAGCGCCAGCGTCATCGCCCCGTCCACGTTGGCCAGGTAGTTGATCTCGGCGGTCCAATCCGCCGGCAGCAGCGGGCCGTCCAGCGTCAGGGTCGCCGGCTGCTCGGGCTGCACCAGGTAGCCGCAGCGCGGCACAGGACCCGGCAGCAGCGTCCGAACCCAGGTCACCTGGGCGTCGGCCAGCGTTCCGGTGCTGGTCAGCATCCGCAATTCCGTTGTAGCCGAAGAAAATTCGGGCCGATCGGCGACCAACGCGAACAGGTGGCTGGCCAGGTTCTCCGGGTAGACCACCCGCTGCAGCACCAGCGGATCCACCTCCTGATCCAGCATCGGCGCATCCGAGGCGGCACGGGCCGCGGCCAGGCCCCGTTGGGCGTTGTGCAGGTAGGCCCGCGCCGGGTCGTCGCGCCAGCAGGTCAGAAACGTCGACGTCGAGTACAGGCTGCTCGCGGTGAACAACGCGGTCAGCGCGCCGACCGCCGCGGTGCGCCGACCCGAGGCGTCCAGCCACCGCGACGAGTCCCGGTTGCCGGCGCACAGCCCGACGGCGCCCAGCATCGCCAGCACCACGACCAGATCGGCCAGGTAGCGCAGGGTCTGGGCCAGCTCCAGTGCGGTGAACGCCGAGGACCGCATCAGATAGATCGGCACCTGGCAGGCCGCCACATAGCCGACCGCGGCCAGCCACACCGGCCCCAGCCGGTGCTTGCGTGCCAGCGACACCGCCAGCAGGCCCACCAGCACCAGCCAGCCCAGCACGGTCACCGTCGGGCCCGGCAACGCCCACGGTGAGGCCGGTGCCCAGCGCGCCCACGTCCAGGGCCCCCCGGCCAGGCTCGGGATCACCCCGTGGGTGATCGAGCGCCCCAGCAGTTCCCGGGTCATCTCCAGGTCGAGAGTCCACCGCTTCTGGTTGACCACCGCCACGTAGACCGCGATCCAGCCCGCGGTCACGGCCAGCATCGCCGTCCACATCCGCGCCCCGGACCGCCACGCCCCGCGCACCGCGGCGGCGGCCGGCGAACCGGAGACGTAGTTCAGCAGTGCGATCACCGTGAACGCCACGAACGGGATCACCGCGGCCTTCTCGAAGAACAGCAGCCCACCCAGGAACGCCAACGTCCCGGTCACCGCGTAGCGCCGCCGCCCGGTGCGCACCAACAGCACCGCATCCCCGCACGCCCAGGCCATCGCCGCGCACATCGGCAGCGAATTCAGCGCCGCCGACCACCACGCGAAGGCGGGCAGACCCAACGGCGACCACAACGCGAAGGCCAGCGGGACCAGCAGCACCGGCCGCCACCCCAGGATCACCCACAGCACCCGCAGCAGCGCACCGGACAACAGCGCCTGCAGCACCACCAGGCTGACCGCCGGCGCCGCCCACTGCAGCGGCCACACCTTGGTCAGCGCGCCGGCCACCAGGAACGCCCCCGGCATCACATGGCCGTCGTGGTCGTCGAACAGATACGACGGCGACAACAGCGCCTGGGTGCC
The DNA here is from genome assembly GCF_963378075.1 of Mycolicibacter sp. MU0083. NCBI lineage: Bacteria > Bacillati > Actinomycetota > Actinomycetes > Mycobacteriales > Mycobacteriaceae > Mycobacterium > Mycobacterium kokjensenii. The sequence goes on along the minus strand of NZ_OY726394.1, from coordinate 3,773,634 downwards.
GGCCCGGCCGACCAGGATCAGGTCATCCCAGTAGAAGTAGCCGCCGAACGCCACCACCGCCCGCACCACCAGCTGGGCGGCGATCAGCGCGACGGCGGCCCACACGACACCTCGGTATGGTGACCCGGTGCGCACACTGGTTACCGGAGCTGCCGGATTCATCGGCTCGACGCTAGTCGACCGACTGCGGGCAGACGGCCACTCGGTGGTCGGCCTGGACAACTTCGCCAGCGGGCGGGCGACGAACATCGAGCACCTGACCGGCGATCCGGGATTCGCCTTCGTCGAAGCCGACATCGTCACCGCCGACCTGGGCGAGGTGCTGGCTCAGCACCGGCCGGAGGTGATCTTCCACCTGGCCGCCCAGATCGATGTGCGCCACTCGGTGGCCGATCCGGTCCACGACGGCTCGGTCAACGTGATCGGGACCATCCGGCTGGCCGACGCGGCGCGCGCCAACGGGGTCCGCAAGATCGTGCACACCTCCTCGGGGGGCTCGATCTACGGCACCCCGCCGCACTATCCGACCGGCGAGGACGTCCCCACCGATCCCGCCTCGCCCTACGCCGCCGGCAAGGTGGCCGGGGAGATCTACCTCAACACCTATCGGCACCTCTACGGGCTGCAGTATTCGGCCATCGCGCCGGCCAACGTCTACGGTCCGCGTCAGGACCCGCACGGCGAAGCCGGGGTGGTGGCGATCTTCGCCCAGGCGCTGCTGGAGGGCGCAACGACCAAGGTGTTCGGCGACGGCTCCAACACCCGTGACTACGTCTTCGTCGACGACGTGGTGGACGCCTTCGTGCGGGCGGCCGGGCAGGACGGCGACGGGCAGCGGTTCAACATCGGCACCGGGGTGGAGACCTCCGACCGGCAACTGCATTCGGCGGTGGCGGCCGCCGTCGGCGCCCCCGACGACCCGGAGTTCCACCCGCCCCGGCTGGGCGACCTCAAACGGTCCTGCCTGGACATCTCCCGGGCGGCGCAGGTGCTGGGCTGGAGCCCACAGGTCACGCTGTCCGACGGCGTGGCGCGCACCGTTGCCTATTTTCGGGACGTAAAGTCCGCCTGACACCTGTGGCATACTGGCCGGTCGGAGGGGAGTATTCCCCAAGCCGCAGTCTCGTCATCACGTCGCCCGTCACCGGGTGACCGGGGCTGGGGGTCGGGTATCCCGGCGGAAGAGACCTCCAGCGCATCACTGACGCTGGAGGCAAACCATGGACGTTTTCGCGATCGGCCGCTTCGGTCTGGACGCTGTCGGCGCGGTCGCGTCGGCCAGCCTGGACCTCGCCGCCATCCCGCTGCGTGAAGGCGCCCGGATCCTCGCCGGCGAACCCACCGATCTGACCACCGACCGGCGCAGTTGGCGCGGCGCGGGCCGCGCCTGGATCGAGGTGCGCGGACTCGACGACCCGGACGGCGGCGACGCGGTCGCCGAAGCCGTGCAGGCGGCGCTGCGGGCCCGCGCCGACGTCACTTCGGTGCGGCTGAACCGTCCGCTGGCCCGGGTGATCGTCGAGATCGGCGACGACGTGCCGCTGGCCGAGCTGTGTGCCGCGGTGCGGGCGGCCGAGCAGAGCGAGGCACTGACCGACACCGGAGCGGCCGCCCTGCCCGGCGACGGCCTGCTGCTGGCCGCCAAGGGCGCCATGGTGGGCGCCAATGCGGTGGGCCTGGCGATCGCGACCACCGGCAGCCTGCTGCGCTGGCCGGCCGCGCCCAAGATCGTCGACGCCGCCGCATCGGTCGCGCGCTACCAGCCGCGGATCCGCGGTTTCCTGGAGAGCCGGATCGGGCCCGGCCGCACCGAAACCGTGCTCTCGCTGGCCTCGCTGGGCTCCCACGTCATCACCATGTCCCCGGCGATCCTGGCGGTCGACCTGATGGTGGAGGGGCTCAAAGCCGCCGAATCCCGGTCCGGGGCATTGGCCTGGAACCGCTACGAACCGGCGCTGGCCCGCTACGCCGACCACCCCGAAACGCATGCGGTGCAGCGGCCGGTCCCGCGCCCGGACGGCCCCGCCGAGAAGCACCTGAAGCGCACCGCGCTGGCTCAGGTGCTCGGTGCCGGGGTGGTGGGTGTCCTCAGCCGCAATCTGGACACCACCTCCAACGCGATCCTGGCGGCATCACCCAAAGCGGTCCGCACCAGCTGCGAATCCTTCGCCGCGACCCTGGGCCAGGGCCTGGCCGACGACCACGGCGTGCTGCCGCTGCGGCCGGACAGCCTGCGCCGCCTCGACAAGGTCGACACCGTGCTCATCGACCCGCGGGTACTGGCCGGCGACCAACGCCGGGTGGTGCAGATCCGCGGCGCGACCGAGCACGAGCTGCCGCTGGCCTACGAACGCGCCCAGGCCCTGCTCGACAAGGCCGGCCTGCGCCCCGGCTGGCACCGGGTGCCGCGGATGACGCCCCGCGGTACCACCCGCGCACACCCGGTGGAGGCGCTGATCCTGCCCGCGCACCACGCGCTGGCCTCCGCGGTGGTGCTGCAGGCCCGGGCGGCGGGCGTCGAACTGGTCACCGTCGACGCCGACGTCCTCGGTGAGCTGCGGCCCGGCTTCGACGACGTCCGGCCCGCCGACGGCGACATCGACGCCGCGCTGGCCGCCGCGGTCACCGAGCTGCAACGGGCCGGCCACACCGTTGCGGTGCTGTCCACCGCGGCCGGGCAGGCCCTGGCGTCCGCGGACGTGGCACTGGGTGTCATGCCCGCGGAGACCAGCACCGACGTGCCCCCGCCGTTCTACGCCGATCTGCTGCTGGCCGACCTGGCCGGCGCCTGGCAGGTGCTGGGGGCGCTGCCGGCGGCCCGCGAGGCCACCGAGCGGGGTGTGGCGATCTCGATCGGCGCCTCGAGCATCGCCGGGCTGCTGCTGGTGCCCGGCGTGCGGGCGAGCATCCCCGGGGTGGGGGCCGGTCAGCGCAGCGGTCCCGGACCGGTCACCGTCGGTGCCGGCGCCGGGATGCTGTCCGGATACCTGCTGGCCCGCCGCACCCTGCGGGCCCGGGCACCCCGACCGGCACCGGCCTACGAATGGCACGCGATGTCGGTGGAGCAGGTGCGTGAACTGCTGGCGCCGAGCGAGCAGGTGCCGGTGGCCGACCGGGCTCCGGTCGACACCGCCTCGAACGGCATGTTCTGGCCGTTCCTGCATGCCGTCCGCGAGGAACTGGCCGACCCGATGACCCCGATCCTGGCGCTGTGCTCGGTCGCGACCGCCATGCTCGGTTCGCCGGTCGACGCCGTCATGGTGGGCACCGTGCTCGGCGGAAACGCGATGCTGGCCGCCTACCAGCGGCTGCGCGCCGAGAACCGGTTGAACGCCCTGCTGGCGCAGCAGGCCCCGCCGGCCCGGCTGGTGGTCACCGGTGCCGACGGCACCCCGGGCTATCAGGAGATCGTCGCCGAGCAGCTGCTGCCCGGTGACCTGATCGAGGTCCGCAGCAACGAGGTGGTCCCCGCCGACGCCCGACTGATCGAGCAGTCCGACGTCGAGGTCGACGAATCCTCGCTGACCGGTGAGTCGCTGTCGGTCGGCAAGCAGCTCGAACCCACCCCGGGCGCCGAACTGGCCGAACGCAGCTCCATGCTCTACGCCGGCACGACGGTGATCGCCGGGCGCGCGTTGGCCATGGTCACCGCCGTCGGCGCCGACACCCAGACCCGCCGGGCCTCCGAACTGGCCGCTGGCGACCTGCCCGAGGTCGGGCTGCAGCACCACCTGAGCCAGCTGGTCAGCCGGGCCTTCCCGGTCAGTGCCGCCGGCGGGGCCGCGGTCGGCGCGCTCGGGTTGCTGCGTCAGGGCGGCCTGGCGCAGGCCTTGGGCAACGCGATCGCCGTGGCGATCGCGGCGGTCCCCGAGGGGATGCCGCTGATGGCCACCCTGGCCCAGCATGCGTCGTCGCAGCGGCTGGCCAAAACCGGAGCCCTGGTGCGGATCCCGCGCTCGGTGGAGGCGCTCGGCCGGGTCGACGTGGTCTGCTTCGACAAGACCGGGACGTTGAGCGAGAACAGGCTGCGGGTCACCACGGTGCACGCGCTGGCCGGGTACACCGACGACGACGTGCTCGGCAACGCGGCGCAGGCCGCTCCGGCGCCCGACGGTGCCGCGCACGCGCACGCCACCGACCAGGCCATCGTCGAGGGCGCGGCCGCCGCACCGGGGGCCCGGGCCTGGACCGAACCGGATGCGCACCTGCCGTTCCGCTCCGGCCGGGCCTTCTCGGCGTCGCTGGTCGGCTCGGAACTACTGGTCAAGGGCGCCCCGGAAGTGGTGCTGCAGTCCTGCAAGAACGCCGGTGCCGAGGAGGAGCAGCAGGTCACCGCGATGGCCGCCCGTGGGTTGCGGGTGATCGCGGTGGCGCACCGCAAACTGACCGCCGCGCAGGTGCGCACGGTCGCCGCGGACGCCGACGGCACCGACCGGATCACCGAGGTGGCCGGCTCCGGGCTGACGCTGATCGGGTTCCTCGGACTGGCCGACACCCCGCGCGCCGACGCACCGCAGCTGCTGACCGACCTGGCCGCCCGCGGCGTGGACATCCGGATGATCACCGGCGACCACCCGATCACCGCGACTGCGATCGCCGCCGAGATGGGCGTGACGGTGCCCGCCGAGCAGGTCATCACCGGCTCGGAGTGGAACGAGTTGAGCCGCAAGGAACAGGAACGCGTGGTCTGCGAGCGGGTGATCTTCGCCCGGATGTCGCCGGAGAACAAGGTGCAGATCGTGCAGACCCTGGAACGCGCCGGCCGGGTCTCGGCGATGGTGGGCGACGGCGCCAACGACGCCGCCGCGATCCGCGCGGCCACCGTCGGCCTGGGCGTGGTCGCACACGGCAGCGACTCGGCGCACGCCACCGCCGACGTGGTGCTCACCGACGGGAAGATCGGCGCGTTGATCGACGCGATCGACGAGGGCCGCCGGCTGTGGAAGGGCGTGCAGCTCGCGATCTCCGGCCTGCTCGGCGGCAACGCCGGTGAGGTGGTGTTCTCGGTCATCGGCAGTGCGATCACCGGCAACTCGCCGCTGAACACCCGCCAGCTGCTGCTGATGAACACCCTGACCGATGCGCTGCCGGCCACCGCGGTCGCGGTCAGCACCCCGGCGGGTCCGATCGGCGGCGCCGTCCCCGGACTCGACGAGCAGAAACTGTGGCGCGCGGTGCGGTTCCGCGGCGCGGTCACCGCGGCCGCCGGGACCGCCGCGTGGGCGATGGCCTCGGTGACGGGAACCCCGCAGCGGGCGTCGACGGTCGCGCTGATCTCGCTGGTCTCCACCGAACTCGGCCAGACCCTGGTGGATTCGCGGGCGCCGCTGGTGCTGGTCACCGCGGCGGGTTCGTTCGTGATGTTCGCCGCGATGGTCACCACCCCGGGCGTCAGCCAGCTGTTGGGCTGCACACCGGTGGGCCCGATCGGGTGGGCGCAGGGGGTCGGCACCGCCGCGGCCGCCACCGCAGCGGTGGCGGTGGCCAGCCGGTTCCCCGCGATCGAGGGTCAGACGCCGCCGGCCCCCGAGTCGGTTGCCGAGGTGCCCGCCGAGACGGCGCCGCGGAGACTGGAACTGGTGCGCTGAGCTTCCCGGGACTCCAGCAGTCCCGTCCGCCACAGCCATGCGTAGAGCTCGCGGGCCGGGTGCGTCAGAATCAATCCCGCCGCGTCGGCCAGAGGTTCTGCCAGGGCATTGGACGTCCGCATACCGTCCACGGTGACGGCGTGAACCGGACGAGCGGCAAACCCGTTGTTACGCCCGGGACAACTGTTGCCGAATACTGCGCTCGACGAGCCCGGACCGCCGGGCTACCGGCTGTCCGGCGGTTGGGCCTGGGCGAGCGCCACCGCCCGGGCCAGCCGCGCGTAGCGCAGCTCCAGGTCGTGGAAGCGCATGTAGGTGCTCAGGGTCGTGAACGCGAATGCGATCACCAGGATGTACAACATCAGGTCGGTGCCGCGACGCACCCCGAGCCAGTTGGCCACCACGGTGGTGTCGTCCGGCCGCAGCACCGCATAGATGCCGGCCACCACGAACATCAGGTAGCCCACCTTCACCCAGGCCCGGGACTGGGCGGAACGCCGCGACAGCAGCAGATACACCAGCAGCACCAGCACCGCCGCGATCAGCAGCACTTTGATCCAGTTCATCGCGCATCGCCCCCGTTCATCGCGACATCCTCTTGCGCAGCAGCCCGTCGAACAGGATGTTCACGCCGTTGAGCAGGGGCTGCCCCTTCGATTTCGAATAGTCGGTGTAGAGCACCTCGATGGGCTCCTCGGCCACCCGCCACCCGTTCTCGGCGATCAACGCGATGAACTCGCCGGCGTGGCTCATGCCGTTCATGGTGAGGTCGAGGCGGTCGGCCACCCGCCGGTTGAACACCCGCAGACCGTTGTGGGCGTCGGACAGGCCCAGCCGGCGGATCCGCGGATTGAGCCCCACCGCCGTCCGCAGCACCAGGCGCTTGAGCGGGGGGACCGCGGTGGCGGCCGCCGGTGCGGCGAACCGGGTGCCGATGACGATGTCGAGATCCGAGCCGTCGAGTCGGTCGATCATCTGCACCACGTCGACCACCCGGTGCTGGCCGTCGGCGTCGAAGGTGACGAACAGCCGGGCGTCGGGGCGGCTGCGGGCGAATTCGACCCCGGTCTGGATCGCCGCGCCCTGCCCGAGATTGACCGGATGACGCACCACGTGGGCACCGGCGCGCCGGGCGGTCCCGGCGGTGTCGTCGCTGCTGCCGTCGTCCACGCAGACGACGTGGTCGAAGACCGCCCGGACATCGGTGATGACGGCACCGATGACGGTCGCTTCGTTGTACGCCGGGACGATGACCCAGACATCGGGATAGCGGGTTTCGATGACCTAAAAGTTACACGCTCACGGCATGCCCTAATCGGTGCGCAACGCGGCCAGATGCACCGCGATGCCCACCAACGGACCGCACAGCAGGGCCACCACCGCCCGCGTCGACAGTTCCAGCGGGAGCAGCAGCAGCGCCGTCGAGGCCACCGTCGCACCCACCCAGCCCAGTGCGTAGGCGCGGTGCAGTGCCGCGGCCACCGCCGCCGCGCCGGTCAGGGTCAGCAGTGCGATCGCGGTGGCCGCCACGGTCAGCTCGGCCAGCAGCAGCCCGTCGGTGTGATAGTCCGGGCCGAACACGGTGCGCAGCAGCCACGGCCCGAGCAGGCCCGCCGCCACCGCGCCGACCGCACCCAGCGCGCCGACCCCGGCGGCCGGGATGCTCAAGGCCCGCAACCGGCGGCCGCGCTGGTCGACGAAGTGTGCGATCAGGTTGCCCTGCATCGCGGTCAGCGGCACCAGCAGGGGGGCCCGGGTCGCCGTGACCGCCAGGATCAGCACGCCGCCCGCGGCCCCGAGTTCGCCGTAGGTGGCCTGCAGCAGTACCGGAAACCCCATCACCAGGATCGCGCTGGCCCCGGCCGCGGTGATCGAATGCGCCGCGCCGCGCAGGAATCGTGCCGTGCTCACCGCGGTCGGCAGACGCGCCGCCGAGCGCGCCGCGGGCGAGGCGGTCAGCAGCAGCAGCCAGGCCATCGCGCCGGCCACGGTGGCCCACAGGAACCCGGCCAGCCCCCAGCCGATCACGAACGTCGCGGTGGCCACGGCCACCCGGGTGCCGGCATCGGCGACCATCAGCGCGCCGTACTGCGTCCACCGGTTGGTGCCGGCCAGCGTGCCCAGCAGCGTGGCGTGCATCGCGAAGTTGGCCAGCCCGAAGCAGAGCAGGCCCACCGACAGCCAGCGTGCCTCGACGAAGACGTGGCCGCTCCACAGCGGCGAACTCACGGCGACCACCGCGGCCGCGGCCAGTCCCGTCAGTCCGGCCACCTGCAGCGGGCGGGTGTGCGGTGTGCCCGCCGGTGCGGGGCCGGCGTCGCGGACCTCGCGGGTGGTCTCCTGCAGCAGACCGTTGGCGGCGCCGTTGACCAGTCCGAACGCGCCCCAGAACACCCCGAACACCGCGAAGCCGGCCGGGTCGAGGTCGCGGGCCGCCAGGTACAACACCGCGTAGCCGCAGAGCGCGGAGAGCAGGGTCGCGGTGCCCACCCGGGCCATACTGGCCCGGGCGACGGGGCCGGAGGTCACCACGGCGAAAATACTAAGCGCCCCGCGAGGTACGGTCGGACGTCCCGCTGAACCGACTCGACGACCGGAGGGCCACCGTTGGATCCGTCGCTGTTGGAATGGCTGCTGACGTTCGCCGGGTTGAGCGCGGTACTCGGGTTCGATCTGTTCCTGGTCGCCCGCCGCGTGCACGAGCCGTCGATGCGCGAAGTCGTCACCCGGCTGTCCTGCTACATCGGCCTGGCGGTCGCGTTCGGCATCTGGGTGTGGAGCTTCCACGGCGCGAAATACGGGATGCAGTTCTACGCCGGCTGGCTGACCGAGTACAGCCTGTCGGTGGACAACCTGTTCGTGTTCGTGATCATCATGAACAGCTTCGGCGTCCCCAAGCAGTACCGGCAGGAGGCGCTGTTCGTCGGCATCATCATGGCGCTGGCGTTCCGGTCGGTGTTCATCGCGCTGGGCGGGGTCGCCGTCCAGCGGCTGTCCTGGACGTTCTACGTGTTCGGCGCGTTCATGGCCTACACCGCGTTCAAGCTGCTGCGCCACGACGATCCCACCGGTGACGGGGAGAGCGAGGGCGGCAACAACGCGGTGGTGCGCTTCGCCCGCACCCACCTCAAGGCCACCACCGGCTGGCAGACCGGGGTGCGGTTCTTCGTCCGCGACCGCGCCGGGGCCTGGGCCATCACGCCGATGTTCCTGGTGGCGCTGGCGCTGGGCACCACCGACCTGGTGTTCGCGATGGATTCCATCCCGGCCATCTACGGGCTGACCCGCCAGCCCTATCTGGTGTTCACCGCCAACGTGTTCGCCCTGATGGGCCTGCGGCAGCTGTTCTTCATCCTCGGGCAGATGCTGAACCGGCTGGTGTACCTGTCCAAGGGGCTGGCCGTGATCCTGGGGTTCATCGGGGTGCGGATGGTGTTGCACGCGCTGCGCATCAACGAGGTGTGGTTTATCAACTCCGGCCGCGGCCTCAACGTCCCGGAGATCCCCACCCCGGTCAGCCTGGCGGTGGTGGTGACGGTGCTGGCGGCCACCACGGTCGCCAGCCTGTACCGCACCCGCGGGGCGTCCTCAGCGCAGTGAGAACACCGGGATCGAGGACGCCGCGTCGCGCAGTTCCGCGTCACCGGAATCCGGCGTCAGGCCCGCGACGTAACCCTTGACCTGCCAGTACCACCGCTGCAGATACCGCCGCAGCACCTCCGGTTTGTCGGCGTCGGCGACTTCGATGGCCCGGGCCGGTCGCCGGTGCCATCGCGGACCGATCTCGAGTTGCCCGGCCGCGCGGACGTTGCGCACCCATTCGGTGTCGCCCCGCGGTGCCACCAGGTAGTCCACCCCGTCGACGGTCAGCAGGTTGATCACCGCCCGGCGCTGCTTGCCGCTCTTGCGGCCGCGCACCGCGATCGCGCGAGTGCCGGCGATGCTGATGCCCGCCTCGGCCAGCGTGCGGATCAGCGTGTTGGCGAAGCGGGCGGCGGTGTTCGGGCGGTCGTATCCGGTGGCCATGGTTGATCGTGACACACCGCGAGACGCAAAACAAGAGCAGTGCTCTCGAATCTGTCAGACTCGTGGGATGGGAAAACGCCAGGAGTCACGGGCACGCATCGAAGCGCAGATCATCGAGGTCGGGCGCCGGCATCTGCGCACCGATGGCGCCGCCGGGCTGTCCCTGCGCGCCGTCGCCCGCGACGTGGGCCTGGTGTCCTCGGCGGTCTACCGCTACGTGGCCGACCGCGACGAACTGCTCACCCTGCTGCTGGTCGACGCCTACTCCAGGCTGGCCGACGTCGTCGACGCGGCCCGGACCCCGGCGGCCTGGGACGCCGACATCCGGGCGATCGCCCACGCGGTGCGGGACTGGGCGCTGGGGGAGCCCGCCGGCTGGGCCCTGCTGTACGGCAGCCCGGTGCCCGGCTATCACGCCCCGCCCGAGCGGACCGTGGCGCCGGGAACCCGGGTCGTCGGTGCGCTGTTCGACGCCGTCGCGGCGGGCATCGAGGCGGGCGCGGTCCCGGCATCGAATGCGGGGGTGGCGCAACCGCTGGCCGACGATTTCGGCCGGGTCCGGGCCGAATTCGGCTTCACCGGCGACGACGTCGTCGTGGCGAAGTGCTTCCTGTTCTGGTCCGGCCTGGTGGGTGCGGTCAGCCTGGAAGTCTTCGGCGGATACGGCGCGGACACGCTGACGGTGCCGCGCGCGCTGTTCGACGTCCAGCTCGACCTGCTGCTGGACGTGCTCGCCAGCGGGCTCAGTGACCGGAGGTCTTGAACCGCTCGATCGACCGGGTGATCTCGGCCTCGGCCTCGGCGCGGTCCACCCAGTCGGCGGCCTTGACGAACTTGCCGGGCTCCAGGTCCTTGTAGTGCACGAAGAAGTGCTTGATCGCGTCCAGTTCGTGCGCGGGCACGTCGGTGATCTCCTGGATGTGGTCCCAGCGGTGGTCACCGGCCGGCACGCACAGCACCTTGGCGTCGCCACCGGCTTCGTCGGTCATCTGGAACATCCCGACCGGACGCGCCTCCACCAGCACACCGGGGAACACCGACTGCGGCAGCAGCACCATCGCGTCCAGCGGGTCGCCGTCCTCGCCGAGGGTGTCCTCGATGAAGCCGTAGTCGGCGGGGTAGCCCATCGGCGTGTACAGGTAGCGGTCGAGCTTGACCCGCCCGGTGGCGTGGTCGACCTCGTACTTGTTGCGCTGGCCCTTGGGGATTTCGATGGTCACGTCGAATTGCACCGGGCCAGTGTAGAGCGGCCCGGACCAATAACAGGAATCCGCCCGTCGGGCACAATTGCGCCTGAGAAGGCAGGAGAGACATGGACCCCACTCGGTGGCGACATTCCACCAACCACCTGGGCATCGCCGCGGCGGTCATGGCGGTGGCCGCGATCGCGGTGGTGGTGGCGGTGGTGCTGCCGGACCGGTCCGGGGCGGGCGCGCACGTGGTGCCCCCGGTGCCGGTGGCCGTCGCCGCCCCGGGAGTGGTGCCGGTCTCCGACGACGCCCCGATGCCGACCGGTTCCGCGATGGCGGCCGCGCTGGCCGGCGCGCTGGCCGACCCGAACCTGGGGCGGCTCACCGGCCGGGTCACCGACGCATTGACCGGTAAGGCGCTCTGGACGCAGCAGGAAGACCTGCCGATGCAGCCGGCCTCGACCAACAAGGTGCTCACCGCGGCGGCCGCACTGCTGGCACTCGACCCGGGCGACCGGGTCACCACCCGGGTGACGGCCGGTGACCGGCCCGGGGTGGTGGTGCTCGTCGGCGGCGGAGACCCGACGCTGTCGACCGCCGAAGTCGGTCAGGACACCTGGTATCGCGAGGCGGCGCGCATCACCGATCTTGCCGAGCAGGTTCGGCGCAGCGGGGCCGACGTCACCGAGGTACAGGTCGATGTGTCGGCGTTCACCGGCCCCACCATGGCGCCCGGTTGGGACGCCGAGGACATCGAGGGCGGCGACATCGCGCCGATCGAGGCGGTGATGGTCGACGGCGGCCGGGTACAGCCGACCACCGTCGAATCCCGGCGTTCGCCGACGCCCGCGCTGGACGCCGGGCGGGCGCTGGCCGAGGCGCTCGGCGTCGACTCCGAGCAGGTGAGCATCACGACCTCCTCGGTGACCGGGCGCGAGTTGGCCGCGGTGCGGTCGGCGCCGCTGGTGGTTCGGCTCGGCGAGATGATGAACGCGTCCGACAACGTGATGGCCGAATGCATCGGGCGTGAGGTGGCCGCGGCCATGGGCCGGCCCCGATCGTTCGCCGGTGCGGTCGATGCGGTGACCAATCGGCTGGCCACCGCGCATATCTCGCTCACCGGAGCCACCCTGTTCGACTCCAGCGGGCTGTCCAACGACGACCGGCTCTCAGCCCGCAACCTCGATTCGGTGGTGCAGGCGGCCGCCGGCCCCGACCTGCCCGAGCTGCGCCCGCTGCTGGACATGCTGCCGGTGGCCGGCGGCAGCGGCACGCTGTCCGAGCGTTTCCTCAACCCCCGGACGGGGCGAGGTGCCGCCGGCTGGCTGCGCGCCAAAACCGGTTCCCTGACCCGCACCAACGCATTGGCCGGCGTCGTCACCGACCGTGACAACCGGGTGCTGACGTTCGCGTTCATCTCCAACGACGCCGGGCCCACCGGGCGGATCGCGATCGATTCGCTGGCATCGGTGCTGCGCACCTGCGGATGCAGATGAGCGAATCCGGCGTCGGCAACGCGGTGGACTGGGGGTTCGCCGCCTCGGTCGGCGGTTGGCTGGCCCGCCCGGCGCCGCCGATGACCGATTACACCCGCCGGCAGGTCATCGACGAACTGCACACCGGTGCCCGTGCGGCCGAGCCCCTGGTCCGCGAGGTCACCGGGCTGGGCGCCGACGGGCCGGTTCCCGAAGCGCGGGTAGTCGACCGTCGGCAGTGGATCGCCGCCGCAGCGGATTCGATGCGGCTGATGATGGGCGGCACGGACCGCTCCGCCGGTTTCCTCACCGGCCGGCTGACCGGCGCGCAGACCGGCGCGGTGCTGGCCTTCGTCTCCTCGGGCATCCTCGGCCAGTACGACCCGTTCTGCGCCGACGACGACGGGACGGCGGGGCGCCTGCTGCTGGTCTACCCCAATGTGGTGGCCGTGGAGCGGCAGCTGCGGGTCACCCCGGCCGACTTCCGGCTGTGGGTGTGCCTGCACGAGGTGACCCATCGCGTGCAGTTCAGCGTCAACCCGTGGCTGGCCGCCTACATGTCCGACGCGCTGGCGGTGCTGACCGGCGACACCGCCCCCGACCTCACCGAGGCGGTGGGCCGGCTCGCCGATCACCTGCGCGGCCGCGACACCGACAAGGCCACGGGCCCCGCCGGCATCCTCGGGTTGGTGCGCGCGGTGCAGCCCGAAGAGCAGCGGATCGCGCTGGATCGGCTGCTGGTGCTGGGCACGCTGCTCGAGGGCCACGCCGACCACGTGATGGACGCGGTGGGGCCGGCGGCGGTGCCGTCGGTGGCGACCATCCGCAGCCGCTTCGAGGAACGACGGCAGCGCAGCCAGCCGCCGCTGCAACGGCTGATGCGCGCACTGCTGGGCCTCGACGCCAAGCTCAGCCAGTACACCCGCGGCAAGGCCTTCGTCGACGCCGTCGTCGACCGGGTGGGCATGGACCGGTTCAACGCGGTCTGGTCGGGTCCGCAGACCCTGCCGCTGCCCGCCGAGATCGAAGAGCCGCAGGCATGGATCGACCGGGTGCTGTAGCGGCCTTGCGTGCCGCACTGGCGACGTTCGCCGGGCGGTACCTGGCCGGCGGCGACAGTTGGGCGGTGGCGCTGTCGGGCGGGCCGGACTCGCTGGCGCTGACCGCCGCCGCGGCCGGACTGCGCCCCACCACGGCGCTGATCGTCGACCACGGTCTGCAGGCCGGGTCGGCGCAGGTCGCCGCGGACGCCCGCAGCCGGGCGCTGGAGCTGGGCTGCGTCGAGGCCCGAGTCATCCCGGTGACCGTCGGAGTGCGCGGCGGACCGGAAGCGGCGGCGCGCACCGCCCGCTACGCCGCGCTGGCCGATGCCCGCGCCGGCGCCCCGGTCCTGCTGGGGCACACCCTCGACGATCAGGCCGAGACGGTGCTGCTGGGGCTCGGCCGCGGGTCCGGTGCCCGCTCCATGGCCGGGATGCGGCCGTACGACCCGCCGTGGTGCCGCCCGCTGCTGGAGATTCGGCGTGCGGCGACCCGCGACGCCTGCACCGAGCTGGGACTCACCCCCTGGCACGACCCGCACAACGACGACGCCCGTTTCACCCGGGTACGGCTCCGCACCGAAGTGCTGCCGCTGCTCGAGGACGTCCTCGGCGGCGGGGTGGCGCAGGCCCTGTCCCGCACCGCGATCGCACTGCGGGAGAACGCCGAGCTCATCGACGACCTGGCCGAGCAGGCCCGGCCGGGTGCGACCGCCGGTGCGGACGCCCAGGCACTGGACGCGGCCGCCCTGACGGCATTGCCGGGGCCGGTGCGCCGCGCGGTTATCCGGCGCTGGCTGCTCCACGGGGGCGGACGCGGCCTGACCGACCTGCAGATCCGGGCGGTGGAGCGGCTGGTCACCGCGTGGCGCGGGCAGGGTGGGGTGGCGGTCGGGTCGGATCTGCGCGGTGAGCGGTTGTTCGCGGTGCGCGGCGACGGCCTGCTGCGGCTGCGCCGCGAGCCGGTCTGAGCATCCGGCGTGACATTGCCCGCTGCAGTTGGTTGTCGGCCGACGGGCATGGCACGCTGTGCGGGTGGCTGCGATCTCGTCGGGGCAAGGACCCGAGTTGTACGCGGGGGACATCAAATCGGTTCTGCTGACCGAAGAGACGATCCGGGCCCGCACCGCCGAACTCGGGGCGCAGATCGCCGCCGACTACGCCGACGACCGTGCCGACAACGACGACCTGCTGCTGATCACCGTGCTCAAGGGTGCGGTGCTGTTCGTCACCGACCTGGCCCGGGCGATTCCGCTGCCCACCCAGTTCGAGTTCATGGCGGTCAGCTCCTACGGCTCGTCCACCTCGTCGTCGGGCGTGGTGCGCATCCTCAAGGATCTCGACCGTGACATCAGTGACCGCGACGTGCTCATCGTCGAGGACATCGTCGACTCCGGTTTGACCCTGTCGTGGCTGCTGCGCAACCTGGCGACCCGTCGGCCCCGCTCCCTGCGGGTCTGCACGCTGCTGCGCAAGCCCGATGCCGCGCGCGCCGACGTCGACATCGCCTATGTGGGCTTTGACGTCCCGAACGAATTCGTGGTGGGCTACGGCCTGGACTACATCGAGCGCTACCGCGACCTGCCCTACATCGGCACCCTGGACCCGCGGGTCTATCAGAGCTGAGCGCCGTCAGAACGGCGGTGGGTCGTTGTCGTGGTAGTCGGCCGGCAACGGGTTGGTCCAGGGTTCCCACGCGGCGTCGCTGCGCCCCTGTCGAATCTGGCGGGCCTGGCGGTTGTGATTGCGTTCGGCGGTGATGCGGGCGGCGCGGTCCCGGGTGCGGGTGCGTCGGCGGCGGGGCATCATCGCCGCACGGTCGCTGCAGCGGTCATCGGTGCGGCGTTGCAGAGGCGTGAGGCCTGCGGTGGGCGCGCACAGGTGCGGGAAGAGCAGGGAACTGCCCGGGGTGCTGACATAGGTCTGCCCGGACGGGGCGGTGAGGATGACGGTGCCGTCGGGCAGTTGCCGATCGCGCCAACCCCAGAACGTCTTCACCAGATGGTGTGTGCGGCAATAACATTTCAGGTTCGAGGCATGGGTGGGGCCGCCCTCGCCGTAGGGAATCGTGTGGTCGATGTCGCAGTCGAATGCCGGCCGGTCACAGCCCGGCCAGCGACACGTCAGATCCCGGCAGCGGACGAATTCGGCGAGGGCTTTGGAGGGCACGTAGCCGGGTTCGGGCGGGGTGTCGGCGGGATGGACCAGCGGCACCAGCTTGGCGGTCTTGGCCAGGTCGGCGATCAACTCCGGCGGAACCAGCCCATCGACACCGACCAGCGAACCGGGGGTGACGCCGGTGCCGTCGACGGTGACCTGCTCGGCGATCACATGAATGACCACCGGCGATACCCTCGGGGCCCCGGCGGCCGTGCAGTCCTCCCGGCCGCAGCGGCAGCCCAACCGGTCCGCACGCACGGCCAGCGCCCCCATCGCGTCGGCGCGACGTTGCTCGCGGGTGCGGGGGTCGTGCTCGCAGACGGTGGCCGCCAGGGCGTCGAGGGCCTTCTCCACAGCGCGGGCATCGGTGCTGAACAAGCTGCCCCAGATCTCCGAAAGGCCCCTTCGACGTAGTCGCCGAACCCGATCTCACGTTCGGCCTGGCGGTCTCTGCGTCGGCGTACCGCATCGGCGTCGGCTTTGGCCACGATCTTGTCGATCTTGCCGGCCAGTCGGCGCATGGTCAGCGACGGCCAGCGGGGCACCTGCACCGCCAACTGGGCATCCACGGCGGCCAGGATCTGCCGGTCGGTGATCAACGCGGTGCGGTAGACGATGGTCTGGAACAGTCGCATGTCGATATCACCGGCGGCGAACACCGCGCCGATTTGCGGTAGGTCCTCGCGCATCGCCCGGGCGTAGCGCAGTCGGCTCGCGGCCAGGCCCTGGCCGATCCGCAACGCTGCGGCCACCTCCGCGGCGACCGCGGCTTCGGTGTCCACCGCCCACTCCTCGGTCTCCCGGCAGCGACTCAACCGCAGGGCGAACAGTTCCCCGATCGCCACCAACTGGGCTGCCGCGGCCCGGTTCTCCGCCCGCGTCGCCGCGACGACCCGATCCACCAATGCCGCGGACTCGGGTGTCACCGACGGGTAGTGCCGCTCGAAGCGCTCGGTCAACCGCGCTATCGACTCCGGTGAGGGAACCTTCGACCGCGGCTGTTCGAACATACTTTCGATTATACGGATGGCCCCGACAAGCTGCCAGGAATCCGGGGGCGACCGGTTAGTCGAGCTCCCAGACCGCCGTCACGGTGAAGCTCACGGTCTGCTGGCCGGGCTCGACCGGGGGTGCCGCGGCCATCGCCCGCGGCATCGGCATGCCCGCCGGCGCCGGCGGCGTGTCGCCGGCCACCTCGGAGATCGACAGCACCCGGCCCAGATGCTGGCCGGACAACTGCGCGTACTGCTCGGCTCGGTCCTTGGCGTCGTTGAAGGCGCGTTCGCGGGCGTCGCGCACCAGTTCCGAATCGTCGTCGATGGAGTAGCTGATCCCGTTGATCCGGGCGGCGTCCCTGCCCTTGTTCACGATCACCGCGAGCACCTGCGAGGCGTTGTCGCGCTCCACCTTCACCCGGATGGTGTTGCCGGCCCGGTACCCGGTGATCGTCGAGGTGCCGCCGGGCTCGGGATTGCCGTACTGCGGCTGCAGGCTGACCCCGGTGGTGCTGATGTCCTTGCGGTCCACGCCGGCATCCACCAGGGCCTCGATCACCTCCTGCTGACGCTCACTGGTCTGGTTCATCGCGGTGGTGACGTCCGCGGCGACGAACTCGATGCCCGCCTCGGTGGTCAGGGTGTCCGGAATGCCCTGGACCTCTCCGGTGCCCACCACGGTCACCTGGCGCGAGCCGTCGGACGCACCGCCCGGCGTGGCGTCGCAACCGGCCAGTGCGAGGGAGGTCAGGCCCGCCAACGTCAGGATCGTCGACCGGCGGACGGCTTTGCGGGCACGGTGTGTCGGCATGTCTGGCACCCTATCGGAGTCGGTGTCGGCACAGCGGGGAAAGATCCATGCGGCACACTGATGCGATGAGCATCGCGCCGTCTCGAGCACTGTCCGCCGCCATCGAGCCGTTCTCCGGCCAGGTGTACTTCTCCCCGGAATGTCATCGCGGTTACGCGGCCCTCGGCTTCGGCGCCAGTCCCGCGACATCGGGGGGTGTCGAACTGCCCGACGGCCCGGCGTACTTCTGCAGCCGCGGCTCGGCGCTGGGGCAGGCACCCGGCGAGGTGATCGCCGCGACCTTCGCGGTGTTCAACCCGGCCGTGGTGGTGCCCGCCGTCGACTACGGGTGGAAGCTGACCGACGCGCCGACCATCCGCGCCGCCCGCACCGAAGGCGCGGTGGGACAGCTGCGCCGCGTGCTCGGTGCCGCGCCGGACGGCCTGGATCGTGCGCTTCAGCTGCTGCAGCGGGCCGCCGACGGACTCCCGGTGGCCGGCAAGCCGCTGTTCGCCGGCCTGGTGGCCGACGGACTGACCGGTGACCCCCTGACCGACGCCTGGCTGCTGGCCGACCAGCTGCGTGAGTTCCGCGGCGACGCGCACGTGAACGCCTGGGTCGCAGGCGGTTTCGATGCCGTGGAGATCGGTTTGATCACCGAGCTGTACCGGGGGATGCCGCCGCGCACCTACGTCCGGTCCCGGGCCTGGAGCGACGACGAGCTGACCGCCGGTGAAGAGCGGCTGGCCGAACGGGGCCTGGCGCGCGACGGGGTGCTCAGCGATGCCGGCCGCGCCGCCCGCGAGGCCGTGGAGACCGCCACCGACGCGGCGTGCGCCCCCATCCTGGCCCGCCTCGGCGACGACCTCGGCGAGCTCGTCGAGTTGGTCGGCGGATGGTCCGAGCAGTTGGTCGAGGCCGGCGGCTTCCCCAAGATCTGACCGGGGCGCCGGCCTACGGCGTGACCAGGATCTTGCAGTGCCGGTCGGGATCGGCCAGTTCGTCGAACGCCGCGCCCACGCCGTCGAGTCCGACCTCGCCGGTGATCAGCGGCGCCACGTCGATGTGGCCCTCGGCGATCGCGCGAAGCGACGCGGTGAACTCCGCCGGTTCGTAGGCCAGCACGAACTGGATGTTGATCTCTTTGGCGATGGCGTAGAACGGGTGCACGGTGTCGGCGTCCATGCAGACTCCCGCGACCACCAGTCGGGTGCCCACCGGCGCCCGCCGCAGCACGTCGTCGATGATCCCGGGTGCACCGACCGCTTCGAAGACCACCTTCGGTGTGACCGCGTCGAACGGGGACTGCAGCGCCGGGTCGAGTGCGACATGTGCGCCCATCGTCGTCGCCAGCGCACGTCGTGCCGACGAATAGTCCGCCGCCACAATGTTTTCCACGCCAGACGTGTGCAGTGCGGCGATGATCGCCATGCCGATCGGCCCGCAGCCCAGCACCAGTGCCGTCTCGCCGGGGGTGATACCGGACTTGTTGACCGCATGCAGGCCCACCGCCATCGGCTCGGTCAGGGCGGCGTGGCGGGGATCCAGCCCGTTGGGGATCGGCACCAGCAGCGGGGCCGACAGCAGCATCTTCTCGGCGTAGCCGCCCAACGTGGTGTTGGAGTAGACGATCGGCTCGATGCCCTTGGCGGCCAACAGGACCGGAATCGAGGTGACCGGGGTGCCGGGGGCGAAGGTCTCGGTCTCCGGGCCGGCGGCGAGCACCTTCGCGGCGAACTCGTGGCCCATGAAGATGTCGGCACCCAGGTCGACGGTCGTGCCGGACGACGGGCTGCCCGACATCGACTGCGTGGCGGCCAGCATCTGTTCGCCGTGGGAGGCGAAATGCAGATCGGAGCCACAGATCCCGCAGGCCGTCACTTCCACGAGCACCTGCCCCGGGCCGGGCGTCGGCTCCGGCACGTCGTCCCGGTAGACCATCCGCCCGTCGCGCAGCACCGCCGCACGCATCAGTGCGACCCGCCCCCGGTGTCGGTGACGTGCTCGACCACGGCGTTCTTGATCGCCTCACCGGCGCGGCCGAACAGTGTGTCGCGCATGCCCTTGGCCCACTCGTGCGAGGCCCGCGGCGCGGCGAGCTGGCCCTTGAAGTGCGGAATGACCTTGCGGGCCAACAGCTCATAGCTGTGGTAGGTGGCCTCCGGGGAAGCCCAGTCGTGTCCGAGGAACAGCAACGTCCCGAAGCCGCCGGACCGCTCCAGCAGGTCGGTGATGTGCGCGATCGCGTCATCGGGGGTGCCGATGCAGCAGCTGCCGGCCGCGGCGTAGGCCTCGACGAACTCCGTCGGCGTCTGCGGCGACCCCTCGACTTCACTGGCCAGCGGCACGAAGCCCGCCGCCCCGAAGTAGTTCGCGAAGTCCTGCAGGCCGTAGGTGCAGTCGGCGATCGCCTGCTCTCGGGTATCGGCGATGTGCATAATGCTCAGCACCCGCCAGTTGTCGCGGTCCGGCTCGGGGTGGCCGGCCTTGGCCGCCTGATCGCAGACCACTCCCCAGGTGTTCTCCAGGGCGGCGAAACCGCCTGGCACCGACATCGACAGCGACAGCAGCGACGTGCCCAGCGCGCCGGCCAGCCGCGGACCGGACGGCGAGACCATGGCCGCCGCCGAGATCTCCGGGTAGGGCCAGGTGTAGGGGCGGATGTGCAGGGATGCGTCGCGCAGGGTGAACCAGTCCGAGTGCCGGGTGACCAGTTCTCCCGGCTCGGCCCGGAACAGCGCCAGGATCGCCTCCAGGGACTCCTGCATCATCCGGCGTTGCTCGACGGGGTCGATGCCCATCATGTGCGCGTCGGTGGGCAGCGCGCCCGGCCCGGTGCCGAACATCACCCGGCCGCGGGTCAGATGGTCCAGCAGCACCCAGCGGTCGGCGACCATCAACGGGTGGTGATAGGGCAGCGAGACCACCCCGGTGCCCAGCCGGATGTGCTTGGTGCGTTCGGCGGCCGCCGCGATGAACACCTCCGGGCAGGCGATCAGCTCGTAACCGCCCGAGTGGTGTTCGCCGAACCAGGCCTCGTCGAACCCCAGCCGGTCCAGCGCCACGACCCGGTCCAGGTCGTATTCCAGGGCGACGGTGGGTGATTGGCCCAGGGCGTGGAACGGGGTGATGAAGACCCCGAAACGCATCGGACGAGCGCTCACGAGACCGCTCCGGTCGGCAGGCCGGCGAGGAACTCCAGCAGGGCGGCGTTGACCTCGTCGGGCCGTTCCTGCTGCAGCCAGTGGCCCGCGCCGTCGATCATCACCTCCCGGTAGGGGCCGGTGACGACCTCGGCCGCCCGGTCCCGGCGGGTGAATACCAGCACCGGATCTGCGGATCCGGCGATGAACATGGTGGGCACGTCGATGGTGGCGGCGGGTGGATTGCTCATGATCTCCCAGTTGCGGTCGAGGTTGCGGTACCAGTTCAACCCACCGGTGAAGCCGGTGCGGGTGAATTCGGAGATGTAGTGCTCGAGTTCGTCGGCGCCGATCCAGTCCGGGCGTGCCGACGGCTCGGCCAGGCGGTCGATGAAACCCATCGGGCCGGGGGCGTTCATCAGCAGCGCCGATTCCCGGTCGGCGGGGGACAGGCTGCCCATCATCCGGCGCATGGTCCGTGCCGGGTCGGAATCCAGTTCCGCATCGGCGACGCCGGGCTGCTGGAAATAGAGCATGTAGAAGAAGTTGTCGCCGAAGACCTTGGCGAATGCCTGCGTCGGCGGCAGTTGCGGTCGCGGCACCGGGGGCACGCTCAGCCCCACCACCGCGGCCACCCGGTCGGGGTGCAGTTGCGCGGCACTCCAGACCACCGGGCCACCCCAGTCGTGCCCGATCCAGACCGCGCGCCGGGCGCC
Source organism: Mycolicibacter sp. MU0083 (assembly GCF_963378075.1). NCBI lineage: Bacteria > Bacillati > Actinomycetota > Actinomycetes > Mycobacteriales > Mycobacteriaceae > Mycobacterium > Mycobacterium kokjensenii. The sequence continues at coordinate 3,752,511 of NZ_OY726394.1, read as the reverse complement.
GACCTCGTCGAGCAGTCCGACCAGGTCGCCGGTGAGGGCCGCGATGTCATAGGCCGCGATGTCATCCGGTCGCGACGAGCCGCCGTAGCCGCGCTGGTCGGGGGCCAGCACGTGGAAGCCGGCGGCGGCCAGCGCCGGGATCTGATGGCGCCACGAGTAGCCCAGTTCCGGGAAGCCGTGTGCCAGCAACACCACCGGGGCGCCGGCGTCGCCCGCTTCCAGGACCCGCAGGGTCACGCCGTTGGTGTCGATCAGTCGTTCGGTCACGCGTCCGGTGTCTGAGGCCACCGTCACACCAAAGCACAACCGGCCCCACCGGAACAGGGTTGCCCGCGGGACCGGGCCACGCTGGGTCCCTACCCGGTGGTTGCCGGTAGCCTGAACATGCCCAGCTGCATGTACTGGAAGGATTTGGCCGCGCATGGCCGATGTCTGATGAATCGCAAAAATGTGATCCGCACCGTAACCGCGATCGCGGTGGTGTTGGTGCTCGGGTGGTCGTTTTTCTATTTCAGCGACGACACCCGCGGATACAAACCCGTCGACACCTCGGTCGCGGTGGCCCAAATCCACAGTGGCAACGTCAAGAGCGCTCAGCTCGACGACCGTGAGCAACAGCTGCGGCTGGTGCTGAAGAAACCGCTCACCAGCGTCGAGGTCGACGGCGCCGCCGGCAAGACCGGCAAGGTCGACAAGTCCGGCCGCGAAGAGAAGGTCGACAAGCTGATCACCAAGTACCCGACCGGGTACGCCGTGCCGCTCTACACCGCGCTGACCAAGCAAAAGGCCGAGATCAACACCGTCGTCAACCAGGGCAGCGTGCTCGGTTCACTGTTGATCTACATGCTGCCGATGCTGCTGCTGATCGGCCTGTTCGTGATGTTCTCCCGCATGCAGGGCGGCGCCCGGATGGGCTTCGGATTCGGCAAGTCGCGGGCCAAGCAACTCGGCAAGGACATGCCCAAGACCACCTTCGCCGACGTCGCCGGCGTCGACGAGGCGGTCGAGGAGCTCTACGAGATCAAAGATTTCCTGCAGAACCCGGGCCGCTACCAGGCGTTGGGCGCCAAGATCCCCAAGGGCGTGCTGCTCTACGGCCCGCCGGGAACCGGTAAGACCCTGCTGGCCCGTGCGGTGGCGGGGGAGGCCGGGGTGCCGTTCTTCACCATCTCCGGGTCGGACTTCGTCGAGATGTTCGTCGGCGTCGGCGCCTCCCGGGTGCGTGACCTGTTCGAGCAGGCCAAGCAGAACAGCCCCTGCATCGTGTTCGTCGACGAGATCGACGCCGTCGGCCGGCAGCGCGGCGCCGGCATGGGCGGCGGGCACGACGAGCGTGAACAGACCCTCAACCAGTTGCTGGTGGAGATGGACGGGTTCGGTGAGCGGGCCGGGGTCATCCTGATCGCCGCCACCAACCGTCCGGACATCCTCGACCCGGCGCTGCTGCGGCCCGGCCGCTTCGACCGCCAGATCCCGGTGACCAATCCCGACATCGCCGGCCGGCGCGCGGTGCTGCGGGTGCACGCCAAGGGCAAGCCGATCGGGCCGGACGCCGACCTGGACGGGCTGGCCAAGCGCACCGTCGGGATGTCCGGCGCCGACCTGTCCAACGTGATCAACGAGGCCGCGCTGCTGACCGCGCGCGAGAACGGCACCGTGATCACCGGTGCCGCGCTGGAGGAGGCGGTGGACCGGGTGATCGGCGGCCCGCGCCGCAAGAGCCGGATCATCAGCGAGCACGAGAAGAAGATCACCGCCTACCACGAGGGCGGACACACCCTGGCGGCGTGGGCGATGCCCGACATCGACCCGGTCTACAAGGTGACGATCCTGGCCCGCGGCCGCACCGGCGGCCACGCGGTGGCCGTGCCCGAGGAGGACAAGGGCCTGCGCACCCGCTCGGAGATGATCGCCCAGCTGGTCTTCGCCATGGGCGGGCGCGCCGCCGAGGAGCTGGTGTTCCGCGAGCCCACCACCGGCGCGTCCTCCGACATCGAGAAGGCCACCGCGGTCGCGCGCGCTATGGTCACCGAGTACGGCATGAGCGCCAAGCTCGGCGCGGTCCGCTACGGCAGCGATCACGGTGACCCGTTCGTCGGCCGTGCGATGGGCACCCAGCCGGACTACTCGCACGAGGTGGCCCGCGACATCGACGACGAGGTGCGCAAGCTGATCGAGGCCGCGCACACCGAGGCGTGGGAGATCCTCACCGAGTACCGCGACGTCCTCGACGTGCTGGCCGGCGAGCTGCTGGAGAAGGAGACACTGCACCGCGCCGACCTGGAGAAGATCTTCGGCGATGTGACCAAGCGGCCCCGGTTGACCGCGTTCGACGACTTCGGCGGGCGGGTGCCGTCGGACAAGCCGCCGATCAAGACCCCGGGCGAGCTGGCCATCGAGCGCGGCGAGCCGTGGCCGCAACCCAAACCCGAACCGGCGTTCAAGGCCGCCATCGCCCAGGCGAGCCGGGAAGCGGCCGCCGCCAACGGCGCTCCGGTGCCCGGCGAGGCCGTGCCGCCGAGCACCCAGCCCGACTACGGCGCCCCGGCGGGCTGGCACGCCCCCGGCTGGCCGCCCCCCGGCCAGCAGCCGCAGCACCCGCAGCACCCGCAGCAGCCGGGCTATTGGTATCCGCCCCAGCACTATCCGCAGCAAGGCTACCCGCCCGCCCAGCACTACCCGCCCGGGTCCTATCCGCCTGCCGGGCCCTACCCCGGTGCGGCCCCGCCGCCGCCACCGCCTGCAGAGTCGGAGAAGCCGTCCGGTGAGTGAGAAAGCGGGGTCGACGATGACGTCGGCGATTTTCGATCAGGCGCGCGCCGAGGCCGCCGTGCGCGAATTGCTCCTCGCGGTGGGTGAAGACCCGGACCGCCAGGGGCTGCTCGACACCCCGGCGCGGGTGGCGCGGGCCTATCAGGAGATGTTCGCCGGGCTCTACACCGATCCGGACACCGTGTTGGAGACCACCTTCGACGAGGAACACGAAGAGCTGGTGATCGTCAAGGAGATCCCGCTCTACTCGACCTGCGAGCACCATCTGGTGTCGTTCCACGGGGTGGCGCACGTCGGGTACATCCCCGGTTACGACGGCCGGATCACCGGACTGTCCAAACTGGCTCGGGTGGTCGACCTCTACGCCAAGCGGCCGCAGGTGCAGGAGCGGCTGACCGCGCAGGTCGCCGACGCCCTGATGCGCAAACTCAATCCGCGCGGGGTCATCGTGGTGGTCGAGGCCGAGCACCTGTGCATGGCGATGCGGGGCGTGCGCAAGCCCGGCGCCATCACCACCACGTCGGCGGTCCGCGGCCAGTTCAAAACCGACAGCACATCGCGCGCTGAGGCTCTGGAACTCATCCGGCGCAGGTGAGCACGACACGCGTGCAGGTCGTCGGGGTGGTCAACGTCACCGCCGATTCGTTCTCCGACGGCGGTCGCTACCTCAGCGTCGACCGCGCGGTCGCCCACGGCCTGGCACTGGCGGGTCAAGGCGCTGCGATCATCGACGTCGGGGGTGAGTCGACCCGGCCGGGCGCGGTCCGTGTCGACCCGCGGGCGGAGGCGCAGCGGGTCCTCCCGGTGGTCGAAGCGCTTGTCGCACAGGGTGTCACGGTCAGCATCGACACCATGAACGCCGCCGTCGCCGGTGCCGCGCTCGACGCCGGCGCGGCGATCGTCAACGACGTCTCCGGTGGGGCCGCGGACCCGGGCATGGCGCCGCTGCTGGCCGGCTCGGGCGCATCGTGGGTGCTGATGCACTGGCGGCCGGTCGATCCCGCCGACCCGCATCGGGTTCCGTGCTATCGCGACGTCGTCGCCGAGGTCCGTGCCGACCTGCTGGCCGCCGTCGATGCGGCGGTGGCCGCCGGGGTGGACCCGGCGAAGCTGATCATCGATCCCGGACTGGGATTCGCCAAGACGGCGCAACACAATTGGGCGCTGCTGAACGCGTTGCCGCAGTTGACCGAGACCGGATTCCCGGTGCTGGTCGGCGCGTCGCGCAAGCGCTTTCTCGGTACGCTGCTGTCCGGTGCGGACGGCACGCCGCGGCCGCCCGATGAGCGGGAGACCGCCACCGCGGTGGTCTCGGCGTTGTCGGCGCTGCACGGCGCCTGGGGCGTACGGGTGCACGATGTGCGGTCCACGGTGGACGCACTGCGGGTGGTCGGAGCGTGGAGTCAAGGAGGCGCGGGCGGTGACTGATCGGATCGAACTGCGCGGCTTGCAGGTTCGCGGCAATCACGGGGTGTTCGCCCACGAACGCGCCGACGGTCAGGACTTCGTCGTGGACATCACGGTCTGGATGGACCTGGCCGCCGCCGCGGCCAGCGACGACCTGGCCGACACCTACGACTACGGGACGCTGGCGCAGCGCGCCGCGGCGATCGCCTCCGGTCCGGCCCGCGATCTGATCGAAACCGTCGCCGCAGAGATCGCCGACGAGGTGATGGGCGATGCGCGGGTACAGGCCGTGGAGGTGACGGTGCACAAGCCGCACGCCCCGATCCCGCTGACCTTCGCCGACGTCGCCGTGGTGGCGCGACGCTCCCGGGGTGATCGGCGGGGCAAGGTGGTTCCGGCGTGAGCCGCGCGGTGCTGTCCATCGGCTCCAACCTCGGGGACCGCCTGGGCTTCCTGCAGTCGGCGGTCGACGGCCTGGGCACCGCGGTGCGCGCGGTCTCGGGTGTCTACGAGACCGCCGCGTGGGGTGGTGTGGAACAGGATCCGTTCCTCAACGCGACGCTGATCGTCGAGGACGACGACTGCGATGCGCCGGGCTGGCTGAGCCTGGCGCACGCGTTGGAGCAGGCCGCCGAGCGGGTGCGGGTCCAGCGCTGGGGGCCGCGCACCCTCGACGTCGACGTGATCTGCTGCCACGACTCCGCGGGAACGCAGGTGCTCTCCGGCGACGAGGCGCTGACCCTGCCGCATCCACGTGCCCACCTGCGCGCGTTCGTCCTGGCTCCGTGGCTGGAGGTGGCACCCGAGGCGCAGCTGACCGTGGCCGGCGAAGAACGTGCGGTGCGCGATCTGCTGGCCGGGCTGGATGCGGCGGAGCGGGACGGGGTGCGGCGCACCGAGCTGGCGTTGGAGTCCTGATGGGCCCGACCCGCATCCGTGATGTGGCGGCCGCGGCGGCCCTGGTCGCGGTGCTGTCCTATCTGGCGGTGCAGTTGCTCTACCGGTGGTTCCCCCCGATCACGGTGTGGACCGGGATATCGCTGTTGGCGGTCGCGATCGTGGAAGCCGTCTGGGGCCGCCACGTCGGGGCGAAGATCGATGCCGGCGAGATCGGTGACGGTGCCGGCCGGTTGCATCCGCTGGCGGTTGCGCGCACCGTCGTGGTCGCCAAGGCGTCGGCGTGGATGGGGGCGCTGGTGCTGGGCTTCTGGCTGGGCGTCGTCGGTTATCTGCTGCAGCGCCGGTCGGAGTTGCAGGTGGCCGCCGCCGACACCGGCGGGGCGGTCGTCGCGGCGGTCAGCGCATTGGCGTTGCTGATCGCCGCCCTGTGGCTGCAGCACCGCTGCCGCTCGCCGCAGGATCCGGGCCAGGCCGGTCCGGTGGCCGGAAACCAACCCGGATGAGAATCGCCGGAGCGGGGCGACACGCGGATTGACCTCGCCCGGGTACAGTCGGGCAATGCGCGCCAGCAAAGGTACGGGATACAGCGACGAGGTGGGGCGGCGCAAATGAATTCGGTCCTGTCCCGCGCCCCGAGTCGGCGTGGCGGCCGCAGGCCGGGCTGGACGTTGATGACGGCTTTGCTGATCCTGGCGATCGCGGCCAGTTCGGCGCTGGTGTTCACCAACCGGGTGGAGTTGCTGAAGCTCGCGGTCATCATCGCGTTGTGGGCCGCGGTCGCGGCGGCGTTCGTGTCGGTCATCTATCGACGGCAGAGCGATGTGGACCAGGCCCGGGCGCGGGACCTGAAGCTCGTCTACGACCTGCAGTTGGACCGGGAGATCTCGGCGCGCCGGGAGTACGAGCTGACCGTCGAATCCCAACTGCGCCGTGAGCTGGCCTCGGAGCTGCGGGCGCAGGCCGCCGACGAGGTCGCGGCGTTGCGCACCGAGTTGGCCGCGCTGCGGACCAACCTGGAGATCCTGTTCGACACCGACCTGAGCAACCGGCCCGCGCTCGAGACGGAACGCCCGCCGGTGCGCGATCACAGCGACTGGGCGCGGACGCCCGAGGTCCCCACCGTCGGCCCCATTCGGGTAGCTCCCCCCGTCGCGCCGAGCTATCCGCCGGCATCGGTGACCGAGACCGCCGAGAACCCGATCATCGACGTCCCGGAGGTGCGCATCCCGGCCGCCGGACAGCACGCCGAGGGCTACCGGGGTTCGCACCGGCGCGCCGCGGAGGACGCGCCGCAGCCGCCGTCGCGGCCGCAGCCGCAGCCGTCGCCGCAGCCACAGCCGCAGCCGCAGGCCGGGCGTTGGGAGCAGCCGGCGAAGCCCTTCGTCGTCCCGCAACCGCCGCAGCCCGCCCGGCCCGAACCGCCGGCCGCGGCGACGTCGGCCTGGCAGCCCGTACCGGCCGAAGGCGCATGGCTGCCACCGGGCGCACCGGGCAGCAACTGGGCCGCGGAGGTCCCGGCGGAAACGGGCCGGCACGGCCGTCACGCGGGTTCCGCCGAAACCCCCGCAGCTCCGGAAGGACAGGGCCGCCGCCGGGCGCGCTCCCGGCACTCCGCCGAACCGGCGCCCGAACCGGCGCCCGAGCCGGTGGCCGAACCGGTGCCCGAGCCGGCCGTCGAGCAGCCCGCCGCATCCCGGCACTCCGCAGCGGCCGACGGCGAAGCGCAGGACTCCAGTACCGGTGGACAGTCGGTGGCAGAGCTGCTGGCGCGGCTGCAGACCACCCCCTCGGGGGGCCGGCGTCGGCGCCGCCGCGAGGACTGACCCCCGACCGCTGCGACCAATCTCACTCTCCGGGGCGGCGCCCACGGGGATAGACTCTTCGGCGACCGTCCGGTACCCGCAGCGCGGGACTGGAACGAAACCAAGAGAACCTGCGAGGTCGTCTGCGATGGTGCAGTTCGACGGACTGCGGCCCGCCCGGCTCAAGGTCGGCGTCATCTCGGCCGGCCGCGTCGGCACCGCACTCGGCGTGGCGCTGGAGCGCGCCGAGCACGTCGTGGTGGCGTGCAGTGCCATCTCCGAGGAGTCCCGCCGGCGTGCCCGGCGCCGGCTGCCCGACAGTCTGGTGCGCTCGGCGCCCGATGTCGCCGAGCACGCCGAACTGCTGCTGCTTGCGGTGCCCGACACCGAACTGGCCGGCATCGTGAGCGGCCTGGCCGCCACCGGGGCGGTGCGCGCCGGCACCATCGTCGTGCACACCTCCGGCGCCACCGGGATCGGTGTCCTGGCGCCGCTGACCGAACAGGGCTGCCTGCCGCTGGCCGTCCACCCGGCGATGACGTTCACCGGTTCCGACGAGGACATCGACCGGCTGTCGGAGAGTTGCTTCGGGGTGACGGCGGCCGACGAGATCGGCTACGCGATCGCCGAGGCGCTCACGTGCGAGATCGGCGGTGAGCCGTTCCGGATCGACGAATCCGCCCGCACCCTCTATCACGCCGCACTCTGCCACGGCGGAAACCACGTGGTCACCGTCATCGACGACGCGTTGACCGCGCTGCGGGCCGCGTTGCCCGCCGCGGTGGGTTCGGTGGTGGCGCAGGACCCCGACGGCATCGCCGAGCGGGTGCTGGGGCCGTTGGTGCGGGCCGCGGTGGCCAACACGCTGCGCGACGGCCGCGCCGCGCTGACCGGGCCGGTGGCCCGTGGCGACTCGGCCGCCCTGGCCCGGCATCTGGCGGCCCTGACCGCGGCGGACCCGGACCTGGCCGAGACCTACCGCAGCATCGCGCTGCGCACCGCGCACCGTGCCGGTGCCGCCGAGGACGTACTGGAGGTATTGGCGCGGTGAGCGCACACCCGACACGGGGCGCGCAGCCTCGCTACACCGCCGGTGGACTCAACGTCTACGACCGGCCGGAGGACATGGCCCGGGTCAGCCGCGCGCTGCGGTCGACCGGCCGCCGGGTGATGCTGGTGCCGACCATGGGCGCCCTGCACGGCGGCCACCTGGAACTGGTGGCCGCGGCCAAGCGGGTGCCGGGTTCGCTGGTGGCGGTGTCGATCTTCGTCAACCCGTTGCAGTTCGGTACCGGTGAGGACCTCGACGCCTACCCGCGCACCCTGGATGCCGATCTGGCCCTGCTGCGCGCCGCCGGCGTCGATCTGGTGTTCACCCCGACCGCGGCCGCGATGTACCCGCACGGTCCGCGCACCGCCGTGCACCCCGGTCCGTTGGGGGCCGAACTGGAAGGCGCCGCCCGCCCGACGCACTTCGCCGGGATGCTGACCGTGGTGGGCAAACTGCTCTCGATCGTGGCGCCCGACCGGGTGTTCTTCGGCGAGAAGGACTATCAGCAACTGGTGCTGGTGCGTCAGATGGTCGCCGACCTCAACCTCGAGGTGACCGTGGTGGGGGTTCCCACCGTGCGCGAATCCGACGGTCTGGCGTTGTCCTCGCGGAATCGCTACCTCGACGCCGAACAGCGTGAGGCCGCGACCGCGCTGTCCGCGGCGCTGGCGGCCGGTGAGCGCGCGGCGACCGCCGGTGCCGCGGCGGCACTGGAGGCCGCCGGCGCGGTGTTGTCGGCGGTCCCAGCAGTCGACGTCGACTACCTGCAGGTGCGCGGCGTCGACCTCGGCCCGGCGCCCGCCGACGGTCCGGCCAGGCTGCTGGTCGCGGCCCGGGTCGGGACGACCCGACTGCTCGACAACGCCGCGATCACTCTCGGACTTCCCGCCGACGCCGAAATCGCGTCGGCCGGTTTGGATGCAGATCCCGAATCTACCCGGAGGAATTGATGTTTCGGACGATGCTCAAGTCGAAGATTCACCGCGCCACGGTCACCGACGCCGACCTGCACTACGTGGGCTCGGTGACCATCGACGCGGACCTGATGGACGCCGCCGACCTGCTCGAGGGCGAGCAGGTGACGATCGTCGACATCGACAACGGTGCCCGGCTGGTGACCTACGCGATCACCGGTGAGCGCGGCAGCGGCGTCATCGGAATCAACGGCGCGGCAGCGCATCTGGTGCATCCGGGTGACCTGGTGATCCTGATCGCCTACGGCACCATGGAGGACGCCGAGGCGCGTGCCTACCAGCCGCGGATCGTGTTCGTCGATGCCGACAACAAGCCGGTCGACCTCGGCCACGACCCGGCCTTCGTGCCCGACGACGTCTCCGACCTGCTGTCGCCCCGGAGCGTGCGATAACCGTGCTGCTGGCGATCGACGTCCGCAACACCCACACCGTCATCGGTCTGATCGCCGGGTCCGGCGATCATGGAAACGTCGTGCAACAGTGGCGGATTCGCACTGAAGCGGAGATCACCGCCGACGAGCTGGCGCTGACCCTCGACGGTCTGATCGGTGACGACGGCGAACAGCTCACCGGGGCCGCGGCGCTGTCCACCGTGCCGTCGGTGTTGCACGAGGTCCGCCTGATGCTCGACCAGTACTGGCCTTCGGTTCCGGCGGTGCTGATCGAGCCGGGGGTACGCACCGGGATCCCCCTGCTGGTGGACAACCCCAAGGAAGTGGGAGCCGACCGGATCGTCAACGGATTGGCCGCCTTCCACAAGTTCAAGACCGCGGCCGTCGTCGTCGACTTCGGTTCGTCGATCTGTGTCGACGTGATCTCGGCCAAGGGCGAGTTCCTCGGCGGTGCCATCGCGCCTGGCGTGCAGATCTCCTCCGATGCCGCCGCGGCACGGTCGGCCGGCCTGCGCCGGGTGGAACTGACCCGGCCGCGATCGGTGATCGGCAAGAACACCGTGGAGTGCATGCAGGCCGGCGCGATCTACGGATTCGCCGGATTGGTCGACGGGCTGGTCCGCCGGGCCCGCGAGGAGGCGGCCGGATCCGGTGACGACGTGACCGTGGTGGCCACCGGCCACAGCGCACCGCTGTTGCTCGAGGATCTGGAGACCGTCGACCACCACGACGCAAACCTCACCCTCGACGGTCTGCGGCTGGTGTTCGAACGCAACCGGGACGGTCAACGGGGCAGGCTCCGTCCGGCGCGGTGAGCCCGCGCGGCTTTTCGTCAAGGAGGGCCGGTTCCTCTAAGCTGGCGGGTCGTGAGCTCCGCCGACGCAACTCCCGACACGCTGGACGAATCCGACCTCCCTGAGCAGTTCAGGATCCGCCGCGACAAGCGGGCTCGCCTGCTGGCCGAGGGCCGTGACCCCTACCCGGTCGAGGTGGCCCGAACCCACACGCTTGCCGAGATCCGCAACGCCTACCCGGACCTGGCCGCCGACACCGCCACCGGTGACGTCGTCGGCATCGCCGGCCGGGTGGTGTTCGCCCGCAACTCGGGCAAACTGTGCTTCGCCACGCTGCAGGAGGGCGACGGCACCCAGCTGCAGCTGATGATCAGCCTGGCCAGTGTGGGGGAGCAGGAGCTGGAGGCCTGGAAGACCGACGTCGACCTCGGTGACATCGTCTTCGCGCACGGTGAGGTGATCAGTTCCCGCCGCGGCGAGCTGTCGGTGCTGGCGGACTCGTGGCAGATGGCGTCGAAGTCGCTGCGGCCGCTGCCGGTCGCGCACAAGGAGATGAGCGAGGAATCGCGCGTCCGGCAGCGCTATGTGGATCTGATCGTCCGGCCGGAGGCGCGCACGGTGGCCCGTCAGCGCATCGCGGTGATCCGGGCGGTTCGCAATGCCTTGGAACGCCGCGGATTCCTCGAGGTCGAAACGCCGATGCTGCAGACATTGGCCGGCGGTGCGGCGGCCCGGCCGTTCGTCACCCATTCGAACGCACTCGATGCGGATCTTTACCTGAGAATTGCGCCAGAACTTTTCCTGAAACGCTGTGTTGTCGGCGGGTTCGACCGGGTCTTCGAGCTCAATCGGGTTTTCCGTAATGAGGGCGCCGATTCCACACATTCGCCCGAGTTTTCAATGCTGGAGACCTACCAGGCCTACGGCACCTATGATGACTCGGCCCTGGCGACACGGGAGATTATTCAAGAAGTCGCCGACGAGGTGATCGGGACGCGCCAGTTACCGCTGCCCGACGGCACAATCTACGACATTGGCGGCGAATGGGCGACGGTGGAAATGTACCCGTCGTTGTCGGCGGCGCTGGGCGAGGAGATCACGCCCGAGACGTCGCTCGCACATCTGCTTGCCATAGCCGATCGACTAGGCGTGGAAATTCCCGCAGATCGTGGTTTTGGTCACGGAAAACTGATCGAAGAACTATGGGAGCACACCGTCGGACACGAGCTCAGTGCGCCGACTTTTGTCCGCGATTTCCCGGTGGAGACCACGCCGCTGACCCGCCAGCACCGCAGTATCGACGGTGTCACCGAGAAGTGGGATCTCTACATGCGCGGCGTCGAGTTGGCGACCGGGTATTCCGAGCTCGTCGACCCCGTGGTGCAGCGGGAACGGTTCGCGGCCCAGGCCCTGGCGGCGGCCGCCGGTGATGACGAGGCGATGCTTCTCGACGAGGACTTCCTGGCCGCGATGGAACATGCGATGCCGCCCTGTACGGGTACCGGAATGGGTATCGACCGACTGTTGATGGTCTTGACGGGTCTATCAATTAGGGACACCGTTTTGTTTCCGATTGTTCGTCGCCAAGCCAACTGAACGGCGCCGATCGCGTGCTGTGTTGAAGCAGCCGTATTTTTATGGCACATTGGGCGGCGAGGTCGAATACGGCTTTGCGCACCGTGGGAGCGCAGGAAAGCAAACCGAGGGGTACCAATGGCGAAAAAAGTGACCGTCACCTTGATCGACGATTTCGATGGTGAGGGTGCTGCCGACGAAACGGTCGAATTCGGCCTGGACGGGGTGACCTACGAGATCGACCTTTCAAGCAAGAATGCGACGAAACTGCGCGCCGAGTTGAAGAAGTGGGCCGACGCGGGACGCCGGGTCGGCGGGCGCCGGCGCGGGCGGGCCGGCAGCGTCGGCGGACGGCGCGGTGCGATCGACCGCGAGCAGAGTGCGGCTATCCGGGAATGGGCTCGCCGTAACGGTCACAACGTGTCCACCCGCGGCCGTATCCCGGCCGACATTATCGACGCATTTCACGCCGCCACCTAAGGCACGTAATCCGCGGAACGGATTTCGCTGCTGGCGAACCGGGCGGCCCCCCGGAAACGTATTCGGGGGTAGTGGCGTTGCTCTCTTGCATCCGGTGCCAGGCCTTTTTCGGGCCCGGCATCGGATGGCAGGTTAAGTAGGCACTGCAAGGCAGGTCACAGCGCGCTGCGGCGCCCACTAGAGTGGATGCAGGCACGCCGGCCGAGCCGAGGCCGAGCAGGTGCCGATCGCGAGGGAGAGCAGGTAGCCACCGATGTTCGAGAGATTCACCGACCGCGCCCGCCGGGTGGTCGTCCTGGCCCAGGAAGAGGCCCGGATGCTCAACCACAACTACATCGGGACCGAGCACATCCTGCTGGGCCTGATCCATGAGGGCGAAGGCGTGGCCGCCAAGTCGCTGGAGTCCCTCGGCATCTCGCTGGAGGGGGTGCGCAGCCAGGTCGAGGAGATCATCGGCCAGGGCCAGCAGGCGCCGTCCGGGCACATCCCGTTCACTCCGCGTGCCAAGAAGGTGCTGGAGCTCAGCCTGCGTGAGGCGCTGCAGCTCGGCCATAACTACATCGGCACCGAGCACATCCTGCTGGGCCTGATCCGCGAGGGCGAGGGCGTCGCCGCCCAGGTGCTGGTCAAGCTCGGCGCGGACCTGACCCGGGTGCGTCAGCAGGTGATTCAGCTGCTCTCCGGCTACCAGGGCAAGGAGACGGCCGAGGCCGGCACCGGAGGCCGGGGCGGTGAGTCCGGTTCCCCGTCGACGTCGCTGGTGCTCGACCAGTTCGGTCGCAACCTGACCGCGGCCGCCATGGAGGGCAAGCTCGACCCGGTCATCGGCCGCGAGAAGGAAATCGAGCGGGTCATGCAGGTGCTGTCCCGGCGCACCAAGAACAACCCGGTGCTCATCGGCGAGCCCGGCGTCGGCAAGACCGCCGTCGTCGAAGGACTGGCCCAGGCCATCGTGGCCGGCGAGGTCCCCGAGACGCTCAAGGACAAGCAGCTCTACACCCTGGACCTGGGTTCGCTGGTGGCCGGCAGCCGATACCGCGGTGATTTCGAGGAACGCCTGAAGAAGGTCCTCAAGGAGATCAACACCCGCGGCGACATCATCTTGTTCATCGACGAGCTGCACACCCTGGTGGGTGCCGGCGCGGCCGAGGGCGCGATCGACGCGGCCAGCATCCTCAAGCCGAAACTGGCCCGCGGGGAACTGCAGACCATCGGTGCGACCACGCTCGACGAGTACCGCAAGTACATCGAGAAGGACGCCGCCCTGGAGCGCCGGTTCCAGCCGGTGCAGGTCGGGGAGCCCACCGTCGAGCACACCATCGAGATCCTCAAGGGTCTGCGGGACCGCTACGAGGCCCACCACCGGGTCTCGATCAGCGACTCCGCGATCGTGGCGGCGGCCACCCTGGCCGACCGCTACATCAACGACCGGTTCCTGCCGGACAAGGCCATCGACCTGATCGACGAGGCCGGCGCCCGGATGCGGATCCGCCGGATGACCGCGCCGCCGGACCTGCGTGAGTTCGACGAGAAGATCGCCGACGCGCGCCGGGAGAAGGAGTCCGCGATCGACGCGCAGGACTTCGAGAAGGCCGCCAGTCTCCGCGACCGGGAGAAGCAACTCGTCGCGCAGCGTGCCGAGCGCGAAAAGCAGTGGCGTTCGGGCGATCTCGATGTGGTTTCCGAGGTCGACGACGAGCAGATCGCCGAGGTGCTGGGCAACTGGACCGGTATCCCGGTGTTCAAGCTGACCGAGGCCGAGACCACCCGTCTGCTGCGGATGGAAGACGAGCTGCACAAGCGGATCATCGGCCAGGAGGACGCCGTCAAGGCGGTCAGCAAGGCGATCCGCCGCACCCGTGCCGGGTTGAAGGACCCCAAGCGGCCGTCGGGCTCGTTCATCTTCGCCGGCCCCTCCGGTGTCGGTAAGACCGAGCTGTCCAAGGCGCTGGCCGAGTTCCTGTTCGGCGACGACGACGCGCTCATCCAGATCGACATGGGCGAGTTCCACGACCGGTTCACCGCGTCGCGGCTGTTCGGTGCCCCTCCGGGATACGTCGGCTACGAAGAGGGCGGCCAGCTCACCGAGAAGGTGCGGCGCAAGCCGTTCAGTGTGGTGCTGTTCGACGAGATCGAGAAGGCGCACGCCGAGATCTACAACACCCTGTTGCAGGTCCTCGAGGACGGTCGGCTCACCGACGGCCAGGGCCGTACGGTGGACTTCAAGAACTGCGTGTTGATCTTCACCTCCAACCTGGGCACCTCCGACATCTCCAAGGCGGTCGGGCTGGGCTTCACCCAGGGCGGCGGGGAGAACAACTACGAGCGGATGAAGCTCAAGGTCAACGACGAGCTCAAGAAGCACTTCCGTCCGGAGTTCCTCAACCGCATCGATGACATCATCGTCTTCCACCAGCTCAACCAGGAAGAGATCATCGAGATGGTCGATCTGATGATCGGCCGGGTGGCCAAGCAGCTCAAGGCCAAGGACATGGACATCGCGCTGACCGACAAGGCCAAGTCGCTGCTGGCCAAGCGCGGCTTCGACCCGGTGCTGGGTGCGCGGCCACTGCGCCGCACCATCCAGCGCGAGATCGAGGACCAGCTCTCGGAGAAGATCCTCTTCGACGAGGTCGGACCCGGTCAGCTGGTGACCGTCGACGTCGAGAACTGGGACGGCGAGGGCTCCACCGAGGCGGCGGTGTTCACCTTCGCCGGCAGCCCCAAGCCGTCGGCCGAGGAGACCGACCTGGCCAAGGCCGCAGCGGAGTAGGTTTCCGCAACGCCGAAAAGTCGCGAAAGCCCCCTTTCCGAACGGAATTGGGGGCTTTCGTGATTGGTCGCGTAGCTACCTGCGCACCGGGAGCAGCCCGAACGCCTGCTTGGCGACCTGCAACATCCAACTGCCGACGCTCTTGCCGTGGTCGCGCGGCCAGTTCAGCTGGAAGCTGACCACCCACGGCTGGCCGCCGTGGTCGATGGCGTACCAGCTGAAGGTCAGATCACCCGGCAGCCCACCGGCTTTGGCGCCGATATAGGGCCAGTCGGCGTGCGGCAGATCGATACCGCGGACCGCCGACAGGATCTCCCGCACCGGGGTGGCCTTGCCGACCGCGGCGGCCTGCAGCGCGACATGCACCCGGCAGATGTCCTCGGCGTTGCCGTACCACTCGGCGCCGTAGGCCGACGCCGGGTCGTGCGCTCGCAGCGGATCCGGCTCGTAGGGCCGGGAACGCGCCTGCTGCAACAGTTTCGCCCGCTGCTGCGGGGTGCCGTGCTGCCACTGCTCGCGCAGATCGGGTTTGCCCCAGCCCACCGAGAACAGTTCGTACATGGTGGGGAACGGGGTCATGCTGGCCGGGTCGTGGTGGCCGGCGGCGGCCAGTGCCCGCTCGACCGCGCCGGGCCCCATCCGGCCGATCAGCAGGTCGGTCGCCATGTTGTCACTGGTGGCGATCATCTTCTCGGCGGCCCGGCGCACCGACACGTGCGCTCCGTTCGGCAGTTCCTCCAGGCCCGACGAGCCGACCGCCTTGGCCCGGCCGGTGATGGTCAGCGGGTCGTCCCAGGACAGTCTCCCGGCCTTCACCTCATCGGCCACCGCCAGCAGCACATACAGCTTGAAGATCGACGCCAGCGGCAGCGACTGGGTGGGATTGGCACCGGCCACCGGCTTGCAGACACCGTCCTCGATGCGCGACGCCTGGTAGGAGTAGCGGGCGCCGGTCTTGTCCAGCACCGCGTCCAGGTCGCGCCAGGAGTCGATCTTCGGCGTCTCGGTGGTGGCCTTGAACAGATTCACCATGCCGTCGTCGTCGGTCCGGATCCGGATGTCCTGACGGGCCCCGTAGGACGTGGTCAGGTGCAGGATGGCCGAGCCGGTGTGGACGTCGACGCCGTCGAGCTGGAACGGCCGGTCCCACCACAGCGATTCCATGGTCGTGACGACCTGGTCGACCTTGTCCGGTGCGGCCAGGGTGGCGACCCCGACCGGGCCGATCGGCCAGTCGGAGTTGAGCATGTCCATGGTCTGCTTGGCGCGCAGCCCCGGAGGGGTCCTGGTGGGGATCACCACGCCGCCGTCGGTGCCGGCGTCGGCGGGCGAGGCCGGTGAGGGAGCACAGCCGACGGCTGCCGTGGCGGTGAGGACCATCAGGGCCGCCAGCCGGCGCCGCACGGGGCTAACCCTGTGCGGCGGTTCCGGCAACGTCAAGCACGACCTCGAATTCCAGCAGTGACGCGCCGGTGGCCACCGGGTTGGCCCGCTGTCCGGCGTGTGCTTCGACGGCGGGACCCTTGGCCCACGCCTGGAAGGCCTCGTCGGACTCCCAGTGCGTCACCACGAAGTAGCGATCGTCGCCCTTGATCGGGCGCAGCAGCTGGAAGCCGAGAAAACCGGGCTGGTTCTCCACCGCGTGCGCGCGATTGGCGAACCGCTTCTCCAGCTCGGGCCCGGCGTCCGCGGGCACCTCGATTGCATTGATCTTCACCACTGACATGTGGCCTAGGCTACCGTGCCCCGGGTGGAGAATGCGTCGACCGAGTTGCTGACCTATCGCGGCGGGCACGGAACGCCGCTGGTGCTGGTCCACGGCTTGATGGGCCGCGGAAGTACCTGGCCCCGGCAGTGGCCGTGGCTGTCGCGACTGGGTTCGGTCTACACCTACGACGCGCCCTGGCACCGTGGCCGCGAGGTCGACGACCCGCACCCGATCTCCACCGAACGCTTCGTCGCCGACCTGGCCACCGCGGTCGAACAGCTGCCCGGGCCGGTGCGGTTGATCGGCCACTCGATGGGTGGACTGCACTCCTGGTGTCTGGCGGCTCGGCATCCCGAGCTGGTGTCGGCGCTGGTGGTCGAGGACATGGCGCCGGACTTCACCGCCTTCACCACCGGGGCGTGGGAGCCGTGGGCGCATGCGCTTCCGGTCGAGTTCGGCCGGGCCGAGGATGTGATCGCCGAATTCGGCGAGATCGCCGGCCGGTACTTCCTGGAGGCCTTCGACCGCACCGAGACCGGCTGGCGGCTGCACGGGCGGCCGGAGAAGTGGGTGCAGATCGCCGCCGAGTGGGGCACCCGCGACTACTGGGCGCAGTGGCGCGCGGTGCGCGTCCCGGTACTGCTGATCGAGGCCGGCAACACGGTGACACCGCCGGGGCAGATGCGGGAGATGCACCGGTTGACGCCCGAAGGCAGCTACCTGCACGTCCCCGACGCCGGGCATCTGGTGCACGACGACGCTCCGCAGACCTACCGCGAGGCCGTCGAGTCGTTCCTGTCGTGACCCGGCAGCGCGAAGCGGCCATCGGGCAGGCGTTCGGCCAGGCCGTCGTCCAGCAACGACGACAGCGCCCGCTCGCGCTGCACCGCATCGGCCGGCCATGCCAGGTCCAGTTCGGCACGTGTCACGGCAACAGTGTTGTCCCGCAACACATCCAACAGTCGGCCCCGGGCCTGCCGATCGGTGCCGGCATAGCGCTGGGCGGGCCGCTTACGGTCGGCACCAGGTGGCGAGCCGGCCAGCAGCCATCGGCAATCACCGCGCAACGGGCAGTGCCCGCACTGCGGCGCACGCGCGGTGCACACGATCGCGCCCAGTTCCATCAGCGCCGCGGAGAACCGGGCCGCCCGCTCGGCGTCGGGTAGCAGGGCCAGCAGAGCCTCCACGTCGGCGTGATCGCGTTTGACCGAAGGGGACCCGGCGTCCGCCTGTCCGTGCACCGCCCGGGCCACCACCCGGCGCACGTTGGTGTCGACCACCGGAACCGGTTGGCGGTAGGCGAAACCGGCCACCGCGCGGGCGGTGTAGCTACCGATCCCGGGCAGCTGCTCCAGGACCTCGACGTCGTCGGGGACCTCGTCGGCGAAGTCCCGGGCGATCACCGCAGCGCATTCGTGGAGTCGCTTGGCCCGCCGGGGATAGCCGAGTTTCCCCCAGGCCCGCAGCACGTCGGCCTGGCTTGCCGCCGCGGTCGCCGACGGGGTCGGCCAGCGCGCCACCCAATCCGGCCAGATCGGCAGCACCCGGGCCACCGGGGTCTGCTGGAGCATGAACTCGCTCACCAGGATCTGCCACGGCGTGACATCTCCCGCCCGCCACGGCAGGTCGCGTTCGGCGACGGCGAACCAGCCCAGTAGGTCGTCGGCATCGATGCTCACCGCGCGGCCGCCGCCGATGCAGTGCAGAATGATGGACATGCCCAACTCGAACCCGGTCTCAGCGTGGAAGGCACTCAAGGAGGGTAACCAGCGTTTCGTCGCCGGTAAGCCCAGCCACCCCAGCCAGGGGGTGGCGCGTCGGGCCGCACTCGCCGAGGGGCAGAAACCCACCGCGGTGGTGTTCGGCTGCGGCGACAGCCGGGTAGCCGCGGAGTTGATCTTCGATCAGGGCCTGGGCGACATGTTCGTGGTGCGCACCGCCGGCCACGTCATCGACTCGGCGGTGCTGGGGTCGATCGAATTCGGGGTGGAGGTGCTCGACGTCCCGCTGATCGTGGTCCTGGGTCACGACAGTTGCGGTGCGGTCAAGGCCGCGCTGGCCGCGCTCGACGACGGCGAGGTGCCGGGCGGCTTCCTGCGCGACATCGTCGAGCGGGTGGCCCCGTCGATCATGCTGGGCCGCCGCGACGGCCTGCGCGGCGTCGACGAGTTCGAAGCCCGCCACGTCAGCGAGACCGTGACGCAACTGGCGACCCGGTCCACGTCGATAGCCCAGCGGATCGCCGCCGGTTCGCTGGCCATCGTCGGCGCCACCTATCACCTCGCCGACGGGCAGGTGACGCTGCGCAATCGGATCGGTGACGTCGGCGACGTCGGCGACATCGAGGACTGAGAACGGCCGAATAGTCGCCGAAGGTCACAACGCGGCAACGACACGCCGGGACGGATCGGACAACTCGCGCGGGGCGCGACCTACCGTGAGAGCGTGCTCGATTTGGAACCGCAGGGTCCGCTGCCTTCGCAGATCTATTGGCGACGACGTGGCCTCGCGGTGGGTATTGCACTCACCGTGATCGCAGTGGTCTCGGCCATCTTCTTCTTCGCCTCACACAGTGGCGGCAGCAAGACGGCCGACGCGAAGAACACGTCCACCTCCGCCGGCGCCAAGCCGCAGGGCTCGTCGCCCGAAGAGGTCAAGACCCCGGTGGTCCCGCCGGCGGAGCAGGCACCGCCACCGTCGGCGACCCCCACCGCCGCGGTGACGCCGCCGCCGGTGCTCAAGGAGGGCGACGACTGCCCCGATTCGACGCTGGCGGTCAAGGGCCTGACCGGTCCGCAGTACGCGCTCGGAGAGCAGCCCCAGTTCACCATGGTCGTCACCAACATCGGTCTGGTCGCCTGCAAGCGGGATGTGGGCGCGGCGGTGCTGGCCGCCTACGTCTATTCGCTGGACAACCAGCGGTTGTGGTCGAACCTGGACTGCGCACCGTCGAACGAGACCCTGGTGAAGACCTTCGACCCGGGCGAGCAGGTCACCACCACGGTGACCTGGACGGGCATGGGTTCGGAGCCGCAGTGCCCACTGCCGCGACAACCGATCGGGCCGGGCACCTACAACCTCGTCGTCCAACTGGGCAATCTGAGATCGGCGACGGTGCCGTTCATGCTGACCGAGGGTGCGCCGGATGCGCCCCCGCCGGTGGAGGAAGTACCGCCGCCGCCGGCGGACGCGCCGCCGCCCGGCAACTGATCGGGCTAGTCGCCGTCCAATGACCGGGGCGCCGGCCGACCGGTGCGCCGCCCCGCGATATCGGCCAGGTGGCGCAGCGCCGCGCCGATATTGGCGGCCGCGACGGTGCGCAGGCCGCCCACCGCGGCCGGGGCGCTCGGCGGCGTCAGCGCCGTGGTGAACCCCAGTCGGGCCGCTTCGGCGAGCCGGCGGTCCATACCGTTGACCGGTCGCAGATCGCCGGCCAATCCGACCTCGCCCACCACGACGGTGGTCGCGGGCAGCGGCAGTTCGGTGTAGGCCGACGCCAGCGCCACGGCGACCGCCAGATCGGTCGACGGGTCGGTCAACCGCATCCCGCCGACCGTCGACAGGTAGATGTCGCCGGCCGCGATCGGCAGTTTGCCGTGCTTGTCCAGTACCGCGGTGATCATTGCGGCGCGGGCGTGATCGATCCCGCTGACCGCCCGGCGCGGCGAGCCGCCCGACGGCGTGGCCAGCAGGGCCTGCACCTCACCGATCAACGGGCGCTTGCCGTCCAGCGCCACCGTGATCGCGGTGCCCGCCACCGGTTCGCTGCGCTGCTCGAGGAAGAGCCCGGACGGGTCCGCGATGCCCTCGATACCGTTGTCGTGCAGCAGGAAACAGCCCACCTCGTCGGTGGCGCCGTAACGGTTCTTGACCGCGCGCACCATTCGCAGCACCGAGTTGCGGTCGCCTTCGAAGTGCAGCACCACGTCGACGAGGTGCTCCAGGGAACGCGGGCCGGCGATCGCGCCGTCCTTGGTGACGTGCCCGACCAGCACCAGTGCCACATCGGCGGCCTTGGCCGCGGCGGTCAGTGCCGCGGTGACGGCACGTACCTGGGTGACGCCGCCGGTCACGCCGTCGGTGTCGGAGGCGGCCACGGTCTGCACCGAGTCGACCACCATCAGGGACGGCCGTACCGCCGCGATGTGGCCGAGTACCGTCTGCAGGTCGGATTCGGCGGCCAGATAGATCTCGTCGTGGCTGGACCCGGTGCGTTCGGCCCGCAGCCGGATCTGCCCGGCGGATTCCTCCCCGGACACGTACAGTGCCCGCCGTCCCGCCAAGGCCCAGCGATGGGCGACTTCCAGGAGCAGCGTGGACTTTCCGACGCCGGGATCACCGGCGAGCAGGGTGACCGAGCCGGGCACCACGCCGCCGCCCAGCACCCGATCCAGTTCGGCGACGCCGGTCGGTTGGGGCCGCGCGGAACCCACGGCGATGGAGCTGATCGGAACCGCGGGGCGTGCCGGGGTCGCCGGTCGCAGGCCGCCGGCCGCCGGTGCCGCCTCGGCTACCGGGTCGATACCGCCCCAGCTACCGCATTCCGGGCAGCGACCCACCCATTTCGCGGTGGTGTTCCCGCATTCCGAACAGCGATAGAGCGAACGTGCCTTGGCCACTCGGCGACCGTAACGGGTCGGTCCGACAGTGCCGGTCGAGGCGCCGGGGTCAGTGGTGGTGCGAGACCGGTCCGGCCGAGATCGGCACCTGCAGGCTCACCTTGCCGGCGTTCTTGAAGTTGAAGGTGAACTCGTAGGTGAGTCCGTTGCGGATCTCCTGGTCCAGCGTGACCGTCGCCGATGCGGTGTTGGCGTCGGCGACCTCGGGCAATGCCTTGGCCGCGGGTGCGGTCGGCAGGTCCGGGCCGGCCGGGGTACCGACCACCAGGACGCCGTCGACGGGCACCGTCTTGGCCCCGGTCAACGGCGACACCTTGCCGATCGGGGAGGTGATCTCGGTCAGTTCGTCGGGGGTCTGTGTCGACTGGTTGGTGACGACGAAGACCAGGTCGACGGTGTCGCCGGGCTCCAGGGCGTCGCCGGACTGCACGGCCTGGATCTGCACGTCGCGCAGTGCCAGGTCGCCGACGTCGGCCGCGCTGCCGTTGACCGCGGCCGCCTGGTCGGCGGTCTGCGAGTACTGGCCGGTGCCGCACGCGGCCAGCGCGGTGGCGGCGACAAGTCCGATAGCGGCCTTCTTCAAGGCACTGTTGAACCGGTTCACGTATGGTCTCCTGCTCGGCTGGCGCGGCTTGTGACTATGCACTGTAGTAGCAACCCGGTTGCGGCGGTAGCGCAGGGTTCCGGGTCGCCCGCAACCGCACCGACCTGCCCCGATCGGGCCGCGCCATGCATGGTTAGCGCTTGCTGTCAACCCCCCTCGGGGCCCTGCGATGCCCCTGACCTGCACCGTTGGTGGTCCGGTGTCGGCGGGCCGTGTTAGCATGGGGTAGCGAAAGGGGCTCAAATCAGATGATCTTCAAGGTCGGAGACACCGTCGTATATCCACACCACGGTGCAGCGTTGATCGAGGCGATTGAAACCCGGACCATCAAAGGTGAGCAAAAGGACTACCTGGTCCTCAAGGTTGCCCAGGGCGACCTCACCGTTCGAGTTCCCGCTGAAAATGCTGAGTACGTCGGTGTGCGTGACGTTGTCGGCCAGGAAGGCCTCGACAAGGTTTTCCAGGTGCTGCGGGCTCCGCACACCGAAGAACCGACCAACTGGTCGCGTCGTTACAAGGCCAACCTGGAGAAGCTCGCCTCCGGTGACGTGCACAAGGTAGCCGAGGTGGTCCGCGACCTGTGGCGTCGTGACCAGGAGCGTGGCCTGTCCGCCGGCGAGAAGCGGATGCTGGCCAAGGCACGTCAGATCCTGGTCGGTGAACTGGCCCTGGCCGAGAACACCGATGACGCCAAGGCCGAGACCATCCTCGACGAGGTACTCGCGGCGGCGTCCTGATCGCAGTACCGGTGAGATTCCGAGGGAATCTATGCCAAGCACGGTAGCCGTGGTTCCGGCCGCGGGATCGGGTAAGCGCCTGGGCGCCGGAATCCCGAAGGCTTTCTTTCTGCTCGGCGGGCACACCC
This sequence comes from Mycolicibacter sp. MU0083, assembly GCF_963378075.1. Taxonomy (NCBI): domain Bacteria; kingdom Bacillati; phylum Actinomycetota; class Actinomycetes; order Mycobacteriales; family Mycobacteriaceae; genus Mycobacterium; species Mycobacterium kokjensenii. Next base: position 3,729,795 of record NZ_OY726394.1, on the reverse strand, counting down.
TGGTCGAGCGTGCGGTCGCGGGTCTCCGGGATTCCGGGGTCGTCGACCGCGTGGTGGTCGCGGTGCCGGCCGGCCGCACCGATGAGGCCAAGCTGATCCTCGGCGAGAGCGCCACCGTCGTGGCGGGCGGTGCCGACCGCGTCGAGTCGGTCCGATTGGCGCTGGCCGCCGCCGGCGAACCCGATTTCGTGCTGGTCCACGATGCGGCTCGCCCGTTGACCCCGTCGTCGCTGGTGGTCCGTGTCGTCGAGGCGCTGCACGCGGGACACCGCGCCGTGGTACCCGCGCTCCCGGTCGCCGACACCATCAAGGCCATCGATGCCAACGGCGCGGTGCTGGGCACGCCCGAACGGGCTGGGCTGCGGTCGGTGCAGACACCGCAGGGATTCGCCGCCGACTTGTTGTTGCGCGCCTACCAGCAGGCGGGTTCGGGCGACCGATTCACCGACGACGCCTCGATGGTCGAGCACATCGGCGGCCAGGTCCAGGTGGTCGAGGGAGATCCGTTGGCCTTCAAGATCACCACCGGCCTGGATGCGGTACTCGCCGAGGCCCTGGTGAATCGGTGAGCCTGCTGCCCCGGGTGGGCCTGGGCACCGATGTCCATCCGGTGGAGCCGGGCCGGCCCTGCTGGCTGTTGGGGTTGTTGTTCCCCGACGCCGACGGCTGCGCCGGGCACTCCGACGGCGACGTGGCCGTACACGCCCTGTGTGACGCGCTGTTGTCCGCGGCGGGGCTGGGAGACCTGGGCTCGGTGTTCGGCGTCGACGATCCCCGCTGGGCCCGCGTAACGGGTGCCGTGATGCTCGGCCACGTACGCGATCTGCTCGACGAGCACGGATTCGTGGTCGGAAACGCCGCGGTGCAGGTGATCGCCAACCGGCCGAAGATCGGGCCGCGCCGCGGCGAGGCGCAACAAGTCCTGACCGAACTGCTCGGCGCACCGGTGTCGGTGTCGGCGACGACCACCGACGGACTCGGACTCACCGGCCGGGGAGAGGGCCTGGCCGCGGTCGCCACCGCGTTGGTGGCGCCGCGTTAGGTCAGGCGGGGAGAGCGGGAAAGAGGCTTAGCCGCAGAGGCCGAGGAAGGACAGGCCCAAGCAGACGCCGTCGCCGGCCGCCTGGGTGCCGATCTCGGTACCGGTCTCCGCGGCGATTCCGGGGAGGTCGCCCGCCAGGCTGGAGGCGAGCTCGCCGGAAATGTCACCCGCGGCGGCAGCAGCAGCGTCGCCCACGGCGTTGCCGACTGCGTCCGTGCCGTCGATCAGGGCACCGGGGTCGAGGAAGTCCGGGGTCAGGCCTTCGCCCAGGTTGAAGGGCAGGTCGGCGGCGGTGGCCCCGGCGAAATCGGTCGCCGCGGACGAGCCGGCTACCGCGGCACCGTCGGCGGCCAGATCGCTGGCGGTGACAGCGCCGGCGGCCGCACCCGAGGTGGCGAGGCTGGTCATCAGCGGGGTCGCCAGCGGCATGGCCATCATCGGCGCGTACATCGCCATCATCGGGGCCATCATGGCCAGCTGCATGCCGATCTGGGGGCCCATCGCGGCCATGCTGGCGGTGCTGACACCGGCGCCGGCGGTGGTGGCCTGACCCATCTGGTCGGCCTGCTGCTCGGCCATCTGCCGCTGCTGCTCGTCCTGAGCCTCTTGGGCGTTCTGCATCATGTCGTGCTGGCCCGGGGCGAGCTCCTGGGCGGGGGCGAGCTGCTGCTCGTCCGGAGGGGTCTGCTGCACCGGCGCCGACACCAGTTCCGCGGGCTGCGGCTGCTGCTGGTTGTTGTTCGGCTCATCGGCGTACGCCGTCGCGGGACCGGCAATTGCAATTGCAGCGAGGAATGCTCCGGAGGCTGCGACCAGACGTTTGCTCACTGCCGCAATATATGCCACCTTCCAGCACCTGTCCAACGATGCGGCCTGAGGCGACTGTTTCTGAGAAACACCTGGTAAAGGCGGGTGTGGAGGTTATGGTTCTGGCGCCCGGTAAGCTGGCCCGTCGTGACCGATCGCCCCAGCCTGCGGCTGCACGACACGGCAACCGGCGCCGTGCGTGATTTCATCCCGCTGCGGCCCGGCCAGGTGTCCATCTATCTGTGCGGTGCCACCGTGCAGGCCGCCCCCCACATCGGCCACGTCCGCAGTGGCGTGGCGTTCGACGTGCTGCGTCGCTGGCTCACCGCCCGGGGCTACGACGTCGCGTTCGTGCGCAACGTGACCGACATCGACGACAAGATCCTGACCAAGGCCGCCGCTGCGGGCCGGCCCTGGTGGGAGTGGGCCGCCACCCACGAGCGGGAGTTCACCGCCGCATACGAGGCCCTGGGCGTACTGCCGCCCTCGGCCGAGCCGCGCGCCACCGGTCACATCACCCAGATGGTGGAGCTGATCGCGCGCCTGATCGACACCGGCCACGCCTACGCCGGCGACGGTGACGTCTACTTCGACGTGCTGAGCTACCCCGACTACGGGCAACTGTCCGGGCATCGCATCGACGACGTGCACCAGGGCGAGGGCGTGGCCACCGGCAAACGCGATCCGCGGGATTTCACGCTGTGGAAGGGCGCCAAGCCCGGTGAGCCCAGTTGGCCGACGCCGTGGGGGCCCGGCCGGCCCGGTTGGCACCTGGAGTGCTCGGCGATGGCGCGGGCTTACCTCGGCGCCGAGTTCGACATCCACTGCGGCGGTATGGACCTGGTCTTTCCGCATCACGAGAACGAGATCGCGCAGAGCCGCGCGGCCGGCGACGGGTTCGCGAACTACTGGCTGCACAACGGGTGGGTCACCCTGGGCGGCGAGAAGATGAGCAAGTCGCTGGGCAACGTGCTGTCGATGTCGGCGGTGCTGCAGCGGGTCCGGCCGGCCGAGTTGCGCTACTACCTGGGCAGCGCCCACTACCGGTCGATGCTGGAGTTCTCCGAGACCGCGCTGCACGACGCCGTCAACGCCTATGCCGGCATCGAGGACTTCCTGCACCGGGTCCGCAGTCGGGTGGGCGCCGTCGACCTCACCACCTGGACGCCGAAGTTCGCCGCCGCACTCGACGACGACCTGTCGGTGCCGATCGCGCTGGCCGAGGTGCACCGCACCCGCGCGGAGGGCAACCGGGCGCTGGACTCCGGCGACCACGACGGCGCATTGGCGGCCGCGGGTGCCATCCGGGCGATGATGGACGTGCTGGGCTGCGACCCGCTCAACGAGCGCTGGGAATCGCGGGACCAGGAGTCGGCGGCGCTGGCGGCGGTGGACGTGTTGGTGCGCGCCGAACTGGAACGCCGGGAAACGGCTCGCGCGGAACGGGATTGGCAGTTGGCCGACGAGATCCGCGGGAGGCTCAAGGATGCCGGCATCGAGGTCACCGATACCGGGGACGGTCCACAATGGTCACTGCTGGTCGAAGGGGCTGAGTAGATGGCCGGAAACTCCAAGCGCAAGGGTGCGGTCCGCAAAGCGGGCACCAAGAAGGGCCCGACCGTCGGTTCCGGTGGGCAACGTCGCCGCGGGCTCGAGGGCCGCGGTGCCACTCCGCCGGCCCACAAGCGCGAGTACCACCCGGCCGCCAAGGCGGCCAAGGCCGCGGCTAAGCAGCGTGCCTACCGGACGGCCAAGCGGGCCGACGAGAGCGAGACGGTGCTGGGTCGCAACCCGGTGCTCGAGTGCCTGCGCGCCGGGATCCCGGCCACCGCGCTGTATGTGGCGCTGGGCGCCGAAGCCGATGAGCGCCTGACCGAATCGGTAACCCGCGCAGCAGATTCCGGGCTGCCGATTCTCGAGGTTCCGCGGTCCGACTTGGACAAGATGACCACCAACGGACTGCATCAGGGCATCGCGCTGCAGGTTCCTCCCTACAGCTACGCCCATCCCGACGATCTGTTGGACGCCGCGCGTCAGGACGCGGCTCCGGCCCTGCTGGTCGCGTTGGACAACATCTCCGACCCGCGCAATCTGGGTGCCATCGTGCGGTCGGTGGCGGCGTTCGGCGGGCACGGTGTGGTCATTCCGCAACGCCGGTCGGCTTCGGTGACCGCAGTGGCATGGCGGACCAGTGCCGGTGCGGCGGCACGGATTCCGGTCGCGCGGGCGGCCAACCTGAACCAGACGCTCAAGGCGTGGGCGGACCGCGGCCTGCAGGTGGTCGGACTCGACGCCGGCGGCGACACCGTCGTCGACGAGTTGGACGGCACCGGACCGATGGTCGTGGTCGTCGGCTCCGAGGGCAAGGGCCTGTCCCGGCTGGTCCGGCAGAACTGCGACGCGATCGTGTCGATTCCGATGGCCGGTCCGACCGAATCGCTCAACGCGTCGGTGGCCGCCGGCGTGGTGCTGGCCGAGATCGCCCGCCAACGGCGGTGATTCGCCGCGCAGTCGCGGCGGCCGTGCTGTTGGCGGCTGTGTCGGGGAGCCTGGCCCCGGCGTCCGGCGCGCAACCTTCCGGGTTCGACCTGCAGGCGCATCGCGGTGGCCGTGGCGAGACCACCGAGGAATCGCTGCGGGCGTTCGCCAAATCCCTTGAATTAGGTGTCAGCACACTGGAGTTGGATGTCGTGCTGACCCGCGACGGTTTGCCGCTGGTCTGGCATGACCTCTCGATCGAATCGGTGAAATGCGCCGACACGGGTCCGGTGTTCGCCGGCGATCCCGACTATCCGTACGTCGGCAAGCGGGTGGGGGAGTTGGACCTCGCCCAGATCCGCACCCTGGACTGCGGGTTGCCGCAGCCCGAGTTCCCGCACGCGGAAGTGGTGGCCGGCAACAAGATCGCGACGCTACCGGAGGTCTTCGCGCTGGCCCGTCACACGGGTGTGCGCTACAACGTCGAGACCAAGGTGGATGGCGAGAATCAGCAGCGGCTGGTCGAGGTGATCCTGGCGGCGGCGCGTGCCGCGGGAACGCTGGGCGACGTCGAGGTCCAGAGCTTCGACTGGCGCACGCTGGCGTTGGTGCGTGCGATCGATCCGACGGTGCCGCTGGTCGCGCTGTGGGAGCGGGGATCCGATCCGATCGACGGGGCGGTGGCGGCGGGCGCAGACATCGTGTCGCCGGACTACGCGGTGGTGGATCGGAAGTTCGTCGAGCGGGCGCATGCGGCGGGGTTGTCGGTCATTCCGTGGACGGTCAACGACCCCGCAGTGATGCGCGAGCTGATCGCCGTGGGCGTCGACGGCATCATCACCGACTATCCGAGCAGGTTGCGCACCGTGCTCGCCGAACTGGGCATGCCGCTGCCCGGGGGTTATCGGGTGTGATCTCCCCACGCGTCGACTGTCACCGATGTCCTGAGACATCACGCCTTGCGGGCGGCGGAAATCCGAGTAGCATCGAACATATATTCGATTAATGTCATCGCTCGGAAGGTACCCGCCATGGACGCTACCGATCTCGAAGCCTTCGTCGATCGGCTCATCGGCGACCTGACTCCCGCCTGCGGGGTGCAGCGCGGACTGTCTGCACTGCTCAACGACCCCCGCCGCGACTTCGATGAACAACCACTGCTGGCCGCACTGCGGGCCGCGGTGACGTTGGGCAATCTGATCGATCACCTGATCGCCTCGGCGGTCGCGGCCGCCGAGCGCCTCGGGATCCCCGCACGCAAGCATCTGCGATCCGGCGCGGACCTGCTGATCGGGCTCGGTGTCGCACCGGCCGTGGCGTACCGGTCTGCGCGAGTCGGGCGAGCCGCCCCGCAACTGGCAGCACTCACTCGAGCCCAGCGCCTGGGAGCAGTGGGCATCGAGTTCGCCGATGCCGTCGGTGTCGGGATCGGCCACGTCGCCGACCGCGTCGGGCTATCCGATGACGAGGTCGCGCGACTGGTCACGAAACTGATGATCGAGACCACCCCGGCCGCAGTAGGCAGAAAAGCCCGGGCGATCGCCATCGCCGCAGCGCCGACCGCACCTTGTGAAGGCTCGGTGCCGGTGGCCGAGGACGCCGCGCTTAATGAGATGACGCTGACCCACGACCGCGACGGCCGGATCAAAGCCAGTTTCGACCTCGACGTACTCACCGGCGAAGAACTGCACGCCGCCCTGGACCCCCTGTGTCGGCCGGTACCCGCCCCCGACGGCTCCTCGGATCCCCGCACCACCGCCCGGCGCCGCGCCGACGGATTCGGCCAACTCATCCGTGACTACCTATCTGGTTCGGGGCGCCCACAATCGGGCGGAGTGCTACCGCATGTCACCCTTGTTCGACCCACCCCCGCCGCGACCGTGGCAGGGACCCCACCGGTGGACATGCTCGGATTCACCGGCCCGGTCAGCATCCCCACCGCCGAACTGATCTCCTGCGACGCCACCGTCGACGCCGTGCACGTCGATGCCCACGGCGCACCCCTGGACGTGGGACGTAGTCAACGATTGTTTCCTCCCAAGATCCGCAAAGCGCTGACCGTCCGCGATCAGGGATGTGCTTTCCCCGGCTGTGGCAGACCCGCTTCCTGGTGCGATGCCCACCACATCCGCCCCTGGACTGCTGACGGGGTGACCAGCCTCGACAACGGGGTACTGCTATGCCGGCGCCACCACACCGTCATCCATCACGACGGCTGGCAGGTCTACCTCGGCGCAGACCGTCACCCCTGGTTCATCCCGCCACCAGACCCGAAGCACCCCCGCAGAAAATCCGACCACCTACGCGCACACGCTCGCCGGACCCTGACGCCTCTGCTCACCGCAGCCTGACCCAAAAGCGAACATTGACAACACAACAGAGACAAAGCGGCGTTACGTGGCGGGCATCGGTCGTGTCGGCCGAGGCGGGCCGTGGGGATGGCGTCAAACCCCCAACAGGCGTGCACCGGCCCACAATGCCAGCACTGCTGCCAGCAGGGTGGCCGGCACCGTGCACAGCCCCAGGCGGGTGTACTCGCCCACCCCGGCCGTCACCCGATGCCTGCGCACCACCCGGCGCCACAGCAGGTTCGACAGCGATCCGGTGTAGCTGAGATTCGGTCCGATGTTGACCCCGATCAGCACCGCCAGCACCGCGATCGGGCCGCCGGGGGCCACCAACGGCGCCAACACCAGCGTCGCGGGCAGGTTGTTGACCACGTTGGCCAGTACCGCGGCGACTGCCGCGATCCCCAGCAACGCCGGCAGGCCCGTGCCGGTCGGCAGCAGGGTGGCCATCCGGTCACCCAGCCCGTTGTCCACCACGGCCCGCACCACCACGCCCAGCGCCAGCACGAACACCAGAAAGCTTGGGCTGGCGGCCCGCACGATGCCGCCCGGGGTGCTGCGGCGCTGCGCCAGTCCGCGCACCGCCAGCACCGCCGCCCCGGCGACCGCCGCCCACGCCGGCGGCACGCCCAACGACTCGGCGACCACGAACCCGGCCAGCGTCAGGCCCAGGACCACCAGCACGAACACCGGGACCGGCGGCGGTGGGCCGGCTTGCGGGTGCGCCGGCGTGGCGCGTAGATCGGCGCGGAAGAACCACCGGAAGATCAGGTACACCACGGCGGTGCCGGCCAGCCACGGGGCCGCCATCAGTGCGGTGAACTCCGCGAACGACAGCCCGGTCTCGCGGAACGCCAACAGATTGGTCAGGTTGGACACCGGCAGCAGCAACGACGCGGTGTTGGCCAGGTGCGCGGTCGCATACGCGTGCGGGCGCACCGGTGCCCGGCGGCGGCGGACCATCGTCAGCACCACCGGCGTCAGCAGCACCACCGTCGCGTCCAGGCTCAGCACGGCGGTCAGGCCGGCGGCGATCACGAAGACCCGGCGCAACAGATGCTGCGGCGGCCCGACGTCGGCGCGGGCCATCGCGGCCCCGGCGGCGTCGAACAGGCCCTCGTCGTCGCAGAGTCGGGCCAGTACCAGCACCGCGCCCAGGAACGCCACCACGTGCAGCAGGGCGGCGACTTCGGCGAGGGCGGCCGACACCGAGATGGCGCCTGCCGCAACACAGATCACCGCGGCCGGTACCGCCGCGAACGCTTCCGGCCAGCCCCTGGGGCGGGCCACCGCGAACCCCAACACCGTGGCGAGCGCCAGCAGTGCAAGAGCCAGACTCAGGCCCACGGATCCTCACGTCGCCACACCGTGGGCAGGTGCAGGCCGACCCCGTCGGCCTCGGCCAGCTCCCCGAGGACCCGCATCGTCACGTCCAGGTCGTCGCCGGCATAGGGCAACGCGCGCAACGGCTTCGACAGCGGCCGGAAGAAATCATCCCAGTGGGTCAACACCACGGTCTTGGCGCCGACGGTGCGTACCGTCTCCGACCAGTAGTCGGTCAGGTAGCGGCGGGACTGCAGCCCGAGCTGGCCCACCCCCAGATAGGCGACCTCGGCCCGGTACCCGTCCAGCGAGCCCCGGACGAACCCGGCGCTGCCGACCATCAGCACCCGCCGGTCCGTCGGGCGGTGGGCCACCACCGCCGACCACGCTTCGCCGCAGCGGTAGGCCTTGGCCCGGACCGGGGGAGTGACCGGTGCGGTGATGTCGCCGGGGAACCGGTCCGGGGGGCAGTGCTCCGATTCGACCAGCGTCACGTCGTAGGCGCCCAACGAGATCGGCCGGTTCGGTGTGGCGAGCACCAGCCGGCCCTCGGTCAACCCGTGGCCGCGGCCCACGTTGACCGCCGACTCGCCGCCCACC